>NZ_JADN01000008.1:0-358288 GCF_000518405.1 Tenacibaculum sp. 47A_GOM-205m
TATACCTTCACCATTACGGATGATTGTGGAAACAGCGATACCGAGACTACGTTAGTATCGAGAGATTACGACATGACCAATCCTGTGATAACTGATTTACCAGAAAGTTTAGAGTTATGTAATGGTGAATTGCCTGAAATTCTGAATGCTAAATGGACAGACAACTGTGCAGCAGGTGGTGATTTAGTAGCGTATCCAACTAATATAAGAGAAGAAAGTTGTGTTACATATGCAGATTATGTATTTACAGCTACAGATGATTGTGGTAATACAGTTACAGAAACTATTACAATGTCAAATAAAACAGATTTATTTGAAAACTGTGGAACTGCATTTGCAAGAGGTAATGAGTATACATGTTTCTTAGATGATGGCTTTAACCGTTGGGGTTGGACAAATTACTTTGGAGAAGAAGGAGTTTATGTATTGCCATTGTATACTGGAGCTGCACAATGTGATCCATCTAAAGGAGTACAGTCAGGAGAAGTAACCATCACTTATCAAGATGGATATGTGTCAGTAGAGTATAATCTGTATGAAGGATATGTAATGAGTGTAGCGCATGTATACATAGGATGTGAAAAATATCCTACCAAGAATGGTAAAGAAACTGTAGCACCTGGACAGTTTAATTTCAATACAGCTACTTTAGATTATGTATCTAATTACACGGTAGGACCTATTGAAGCTAGCGGACCAATTTATGTGATTGCTCATGCAGTGACCTGTGAAGAGGTTTGTAGATGTGTTCCATCAGAAGATGATGGAGGAACGTTCACTCCAAGTGGTTCAGTAGAACCTTGTAATGAAGAAGTACTGGAACCAATTCAACAAGAACCTTTAAACTTTAGTGCATACCCAGTTCCGTTTGAAAATGAGTTAACACTTGAGTATAATTATAAGTTTGACACAGATGTAGCTATTGAAATTTATAGTATGAATGGAATTTTGATTAAGAGAGTTGAAAACAATTCTTATATCAAAGGAACTTTAGAACAAATAAAAATAGATTTATCAGATGTGCAAAATCAAGCTTTAATTGTAAGAATGATTACAAGTAGAGGAGTTGTTAATAAGAAAATTATAGCAATGCGTCCTAAGAAGAAAAAGTAATCTGAATTATAAAAGGAATAGTTTGGAGGAGTAAATAGTTTAAACTCCTCTAAACTTATTCTAAAAGTAAAAAGTAAGATAATATATTTAAATAAAAAAACCGCTAAGATTTAAATCTTAGCGGTTTTATATTTATTGTTCTTTTTTTAAATTTTGAAAGTAAGCATAGGTTTAATCGATTTTTTTGATAAATGCCTAGTAATGCTTCCGTTAAAAATATGCGATAAACCACTTCTGCCATGAGTAGCTAGAGCAATAATATCAGCATTTATTTTATTAGAAAAATTTAGAATTCCCTTTTCAATAGAAGAATCATTATAAACATTAATAGAGTAATTTTTTAAATCATATTTTTTAATAAAGTTTTTAATGCGTTGGTTTGTTTCTTGTGTGTTTTCAAATTTCTGAGGTGTATTAACCTTTAATAAATGAATTTTGCTGTCGAAGTTGCTAGCAAACTCTAAAAAACGTTCAAAAGCTTGATTTTTTTCGGGTTTAAAGCTAGAAGCGAAAACAAAGTTTTTTGGATCAAAATTTTCTCCGTTCTCTTTGGTTGCTATAACAGGTATTTCAGAATTCCTTACAATTTTTTCAGTATTAGAACCGATAAGAATTTCTTCTAAATTAGTGTGTCCTTTGGCTCCCATAATAATGAGATCAACATTGTGTTTTTTAGCGTAGTCGCAAATACCATCATAAGGGTTTTGAAAACGAATAGCATGTTTAACAATTTCATTTCTTGAGAAAAATTGTTGCTTGTAATCAATAAGCCTATCACGAACTTTTCTAATGTATAACATGCTTTCAGGAATACTAAAGTTGGTTCCAGAGCCCATGTCAATAATTCCAGTAGGAAGCTCAACCATGTGTAAAAGATGAACTTCGCTGTTAGCCTTTTCAGCTAGTTTCGATGCTAGTTTCGAAGCATACTCAGACGGCTTCGAAAAATCAGTGGGTACAAGTATTTTTTTCATAATAAGAAGATTTAAAGAGAGATAGTCTTTTAAATATACAAAAAATCAGCGTAAAAAGGAAAGATATTTGTGTGTTAATGAATAACTTACTATATTTGCAGCAAATTTATTAATCAGATAGATGAAGGGGACGAGAGTCCCCTCTTTTTATACCTAGTATGAATCAAGAACGAGTTAAAGAATTATTACAAGAAGCCTTACAAGAAAACGAGTCATTATATTTAATAGACTTGCAGTTTTTGTCAGACAATAAAATAAAAGTAATAGTAGATGGAGATTCAGGTGTGCCTTTAAGCGAATGTATTCGTGTAAGTAGAAAAATTGAACACAATTTAGACAGAGAAGAAGAAGATTTTTCGTTAGAGGTAACCACACCAGATATTGCACGCCCGTTAACGGTGAAGCGTCAGTATAAAAAGAATATTAATAGAATTCTTACTGTTAAAACAGCAACAGAAGAAGAGTTCGAAGGAACGTTAACCGAAGTAACAGAAGATAACATTACGTTACATTGGAAAGCAAGAGAACCTAAACCAGTAGGTAAAGGAAAACATACGGTAGAAAAAACAAAAACACTAGCGTATGAAGATATTAAAGAAGCAAAAGTGAAGATCATATTTTAATTAGAGAATGAAATGGAAAATATTGCATTAATTGAATCATTTTCGGAGTTTAAAGATAATAAGAGTATAGACAGGGTAACCTTAATGTCTATCTTAGAAGAAGTATTTCGTGCAGCCTTAAAACGTAGGTTTGGGTCAGACGAAAACTTTGATATCATCATCAACCCTGATAAAGGAGATTTAGAGATTTGGAGAAACCGTGTAGTTGTGGCTGATGGGATGTCTGAAGATGATAATGAGGAAATAGAACTTTCTGAAGCAAGAAAAATAGAACCAGATTTTGAAATTGGTGAGGACGTATCTGAAGAAGTTAAGTTAATTGATTTAGGAAGACGTGCTATTCTAGCATTACGCCAAAACCTAATTTCTAAAATACATGAGCACGATAGTACAAATGTCTTTAAACATTTTAAAGACCTAGAAGGAGAAATTTATAGTGCAGAAGTGCATCATATTCGTCATAATGCTGTAATTTTGTTGGATGACGAAGGAAATGAGATTGTTTTACCTAAGAGTGAACAAATTCGTTCTGACTTCTTTAGAAAAGGAGATGCTGTTCGTGGAGTTATCAAATCAGTAGAGTTAAGAGGTAACAAACCAGCTATTATTTTATCAAGAACTTCACCTGCATTCCTAGTGAAGTTATTTGAACAAGAAATACCTGAAGTTTTCGACGGTTTAATTACTATTGAAGGAGTAGCAAGAATACCTGGAGATAAAGCAAAAATAGCTGTAGATTCGTATGATGATAGAATTGATCCTGTTGGAGCTTGTGTTGGTGTAAAAGGTTCTCGTATTCACGGTATTGTTCGTGAGTTAGGAAACGAAAATATTGATGTAATCAATTACACGAAGAACGAGCAATTATTCGTAGCAAGAGCACTAAGTCCTGCAAAAGTAACTTCTGTAGAGATTGAAATGTTTGACGAAGAGAAGAATGGTAAAAAAGGACGTGTAGAGGTTTTATTAAAACCAGAAGAAGTGTCAAAAGCAATTGGTAGAGCTGGGGTTAATATTCGTTTAGCAAGTGAATTAACAGGTTACGAAATTGACGTTAAGAGGGAAGGAATCGAAGAAGAAGATGTTGAGTTAACAGAATTCTCTGACGAAATCGAAGCTTGGGTAATTGAAGAATTCAAGAAAATTGGTTTAGATACTGCGAAGAGCGTTTTAGAAAAAGATGTATCAATGTTAGTACAAAGAACCGATTTAGAAGAAGAAACTATTTTAGATGTTCAACGAATTTTAAGAGAAGAATTCGAAGATTAACATATAAATTATAAAGAGGAAGCCAGTATCCTTTGTAGATTTACTACATAAAATCTGGCAAAAAGTAGAAAAAAAGCATAACTATGCGTGCTACGTGTAAAGTGTGTTTTTTCAATAAAAAAGTATAAAACAATATATGGCTGAAGGCAAAAAATTAAGACTAAATAAGGTTTTAAGAGAATTAAACATTTCTTTAGATAGAGCTGTAGAACACTTGGCTAAAAATGGTCATGATATAGAAGCTCGCCCTACTACCAAAATATCAGATGCAGAATATCAAATTTTATTTGACGGATTTCAAACTGATAAATCTAAGAAGGTGGCCTCTAAAGAAGTTAGCGAAGAAAAGAGAAAAGAAAAAGAGGCAATTCGTCAGCAATTAGAAGAGGAGCAAGAAAAGAAGAGAATAGAAGAGGAAGCTAAAAAACAAGAAGTTTTAAAAGCCAAAGCTGAAAAATTAGAACTTAAAACTGTAGGTAAAATTGATGTTGAAACAGGTAAAGCTGTAGAAAACAAAGCAGAAGAGCCTGTGGTAGAGAAAGAGATAGAAGCTCCTAAAAAAGAAGAACCTGTAGCTGTGGTAGAGAAAGAGGTTGAGGCTCCTAAGAAAGAAGAGCCTGTTAAGGTAGAAGAACCAGTAAAAGCTGAAGAAAAAAAGCCAGAGCCTCGAAAAGTAGAGCAGCCTAAAGAAGAAAAACCAGTAGAAGCTCCAAAGAAGGAAGTGAAAGCTGAAAAGCCTAAGCAAGAAAAAAAGCCTGTTGAAAAAAAGGCTCAGGAAGTAAAGCAACCTACAAAAGAGGTGGAAATTACTCCTGAAAATGCTGAAAAAATTAAAACTCAGTATAAGAAATTAGAAGGTCCTAACTTTACTGGTCAAAAAATTGATTTAAAACAATTCGAAAGACCAAAAAAGAAAAAACCTGAAAATAAAGGTGCTGCTGCAAATGATGCAGATAAGAAGAAGCGTAAAAGAATAAGTAAGCCTGCAGGAGCAACGACAGGAGGTGGTAACAACGCTGGAAGACCAAACCAAGGTCAAAATCGTGGAGGTCAGAATCGCGGTGGCCAAAACCGTGGTGGACAAAGAGGAGGAAGAAGACCTGTAGTTACCCCAAAAGAAGAGTTAACAGAAGCACAAATCCAAAAACAAGTTAGAGAAACCTTAGAAAAACTTCAAGGTAAATCTAAAAAAGGAAAAGGTGCAAAATATCGTCGTGATAAGAGAGATGCTCACCGTCAACAATCGGAAGCAGAATTACAAGCAGCACAAGCAGAAAGTAAAGTATTAAAAGTTACTGAGTTTGTTACTGTAAGTGAAGTTGCTACGATGATGGATGTTCCTGTTACACAAATCATTTCTACATGTATGATGTTAGGAATGATGGTAACTATGAACCAACGTTTAGATGCTGAAACTTTATCAATTGTTGCTGAAGAATTCAATTACACAGTAGAGTTTGTTGGTGCTGAAGTAGAAGAAGCAATTGAAGAAGTAGAAGATAATCCAGAAGATTTAATTACTCGTGCACCAATTGTAACTGTTATGGGACACGTAGATCACGGTAAAACTTCGTTATTAGATTACGTTCGTAAAGCAAATGTAATTGAAGGAGAATCTGGAGGAATTACACAGCACATTGGTGCATATTCTGTAAAAGTTGGCGATCAAAGAATTACGTTCTTAGATACACCAGGTCACGAGGCCTTTACAGCAATGCGTGCTCGTGGAGCTCAAGTTACTGACTTAGTTATTATCGTAGTTGCTGCCGATGATGATGTAATGCCACAAACAAAAGAGGCAATTGCTCACGCACAAGCAGCAGGAGTACCAATCGTATTCGCGATTAACAAAATAGATAAGCAAAACGCAAATCCAGACAATATTAAAACGCAATTATCTGCTATGAACTTATTAGTAGAAGATTGGGGTGGTAACATTCAATCACAAGAAATTTCTGCAAAAACAGGACAAGGGGTTGATGAATTACTAGAAAAAGTATTGTTAGAAGCAGAAGTATTAGAATTAAAAGCAAACCCTAGTAAGAATGCTAACGGAGCAGTAGTAGAAGCTTTATTAGATAAAGGTAGAGGGTATGTATCTACAATTTTAGTACAAGCAGGTACGTTAAAAATTGGAGATTATATATTAGCAGGAAAGCATAGTGGTAAAGTAAGAGCTATGTTTGATGATAAAGGTAAAAAAGTACAAGAAGCAGGACCTTCTATGCCAGTATCAATCTTAGGATTAGATGGTGCACCACAAGCAGGTGATAAGTTCAATGTATTTGATGATGAACGTGAAGCAAAACAAATTGCAGCAAAACGTTCTCAGTTACAACGTGAGCAATCAGTTAGAACGCAAAAGACATTAACACTTGCAGAAATTGGTCGTCGTATTGCATTAGGAGACTTTAAAGAATTAAACATTATCTTAAAAGGAGATGTGGATGGTTCGGTAGAAGCGTTAACAGACTCGTTCCAAAAATTATCTACTGAAGAAATTCAAGTAAATATTATTCATAAAGGAGTTGGAGCTATTACAGAATCTGACGTGTTATTAGCAACTGCATCAGATGCAATTATTGTTGGATTTAATGTACGTCCGCAAGGAAATGCACGTGCCGTAGCTGATAGAGAAGAAGTAGATATCAGAACGTACTCAATCATCTATGACGCTATCAATGACTTGAAAGATGCAATGGAAGGAATGTTATCTCCTGAAATGAAAGAAGAAGTTCTTGGTAATGTTGAAATTAGAGAAGTTTATAAGATTTCTAAGGTTGGTAATATTGCAGGATGTATGGTTATGTCTGGTAAGATTACAAGAGATTCTAAAGTTCGTATTATTAGAGAAGGAATCGTTGTTCATGATGGTGAATTAACTTCGTTAAAACGTTTTAAAGACGATGTTAAAGAAGTAACTAAAGGATACGATTGTGGTCTTCAAATTAAAGGTTATAACGACATTCAAGAAGGTGATGTTATAGAAGCTTACATTGAAGTAGCAGTAAAGAAAAAGCTTAAGTAAAATAAGCTAAATATATATAGAAAAGGGATGTCTTAAATAGACATCCCTTTTTTTGTTTATAAGGGAGAATGAATCTTCAATTGACTTTTTTTGAAAAATTTTACGTTTTTGATCTTTTTGATAAGCAAAAGAATTAGCTGCCTCATAAGTGATGTTTAAAGGGTTTAAGTGCTTGTTTTACAGTCTTTAAAAATATTTTTGATTGTATAATGAAAATTATATATTGCGTATCGTTAAAAAACCCTTCAAATTGTTATTAAAATAACAAAAAATTAACAACATCTTTTTTAAAAGTTTTGTTTCTCGTTTTTTAACAAAACAAAAGGCACTTTTAAGTGTATCAAATAACTAATTTTTTAAATTTTCACAACATGAAAAGAATTTTTCTTACCATGGCAATTGCCGCTGGAATTTTAGTGGGTTGTCAAAACAATGAACAAAATCCTAATTCAGAGCCAGAATTAGAAGCGATTAACTTACAAAAGGCAGAAAAACAATGTTTTACGAATGATGTTTTAGAAGCAAATATGGCAATGGATCCTAGCCTAAAAGGTAAAATGGAAAACATTGAAAGTTTTACAGCAAATTATCTTGAAAAAATAGCAAAAGGAGAAGTTCAAGCTAGACTAGTAAACGGAAAAATCCAAATTCCGGTTGTTTATCATGTAATTTACCGTCAAGCAAGCGAAAACTTATCACTTTCAGTATTACAAGATCAAATTGATGCAATGAACGAAGACTTCAATATGCAAAACCCTAACAGAGGAGCAATGCCTGCTGAGTTTGCTGGAGTTGAAGCTAATGTAAATATCGATTTTGTAATTGAAGACGTAATTAGAGTTCAAAATAAGCAAAAAAGAAGCTGGAGACCAGATGATTCAATGAAATTTACATCTTCAGGAGGTAGTGATGTTGTAAACCCACAAGAGTTCTTAAATATTTGGATTGTAAATGTTATGCCATATAGAGGAGGACAAATTTTAGGATATGCACAATTTCCAGGGGGTAGCTGGTCTACTGATGGAGTGGTTTTAGCGCATCAATTTGTGGGGCGTAATCAAAGAACAGCAACACACGAAGTTGGTCACTACTTAAATTTACGTCACATTTGGGGTGATGGTGGATGTGGTGCTAGTGACTTTGTTGCTGATACTCCTGATGCTGATGGAAATAGTAGAGGGTGTCCTACTTACCCAGTAATTGAGTGTGGAAGTGCTAACATGACTATGAACTTTATGGACTATTCTGACGATACTTGTATGTATATGTTTACTGAAGGTCAGAAAGCTAGAATGGATGCAGTTTTTGCTCCAGGAGGATTTAGAGCTACAATGGCAGACTAATTATAACTCATACGAATTTCATATATAAAGACGTTCTTTACTTAAAGAGCGTCTTTTTATTATTATAAATATTATAAATTATAAAAAATTAAGCACACATGAAATATCTAAAAATAATGACTCCTGTGGTCTTTTTATTGATGGTTAACTGCACTGCACAAAATATCTCTAAAAACTTCGATACAATCGCTTATAAAGCTCAAACAAGAGGAAGTTTAATACAGATAACTGTTGAGGATGATAAATTAAATTATAAAACAAATCAAGTTGAAGGAACAAAAGAAATCTCAAAAGAAGAACTTGAAGAGTTTAAAAAAGTGATAGGTGGGTTAAACTTAGAAAGAATAGCAGATTTAACGGCACCAAGTGAAAAAAGAATTACTGATGGAGCTTTACATGCAGAATTCACCATAAAAATAGGTGATAGGGAGTACAAATCAATTACGTTTGATGCTGGGAATCCTCCAACAGAATTAAAGAAGTTAGAAGATTTACTTTACAGTATTTCTAAAATAAAGGAATAAAAAAACCGAGCAATTTGCTCGGTTTTTAGTTTTATAATACTAGACTATTATAATCCTTTTGTCCATCCGTTAGTCCAATCAGGAGCAGCAGCACCGTTACCAGCACCAGTAGCAGTTCCTTCAGTAACAAAGGATTGGTTAGCGCCAGCGTAATCTGTTAAAGAAAAACCTGCAGCATTGTTATCAAACTGAACATTAGTCATTTTTAAATCTCCATTTTCAATTCTTACAGCAGCTTCAGCATCAGTATCTTTTACCTTTACACCTAAGTCTACTCCAGAAATATAGAAGTTATCGATAGTAAAGTTACCACCACCTTCTTTGTAATATAAAGCACCTTCGGTTACAGGTCCTACTACAGTAATATTTCTTAAAGTAGCGTTAGTTACAGGAGCAGCATCACCATCATTACCGTTGTTAGATCCTTCGATACCAGCTTTAGCACTTCCTGAGATATACCAGTATTCACCAGTTCCGGCCCATCCGTCAGCAAAGTCAATTGAATCATCTCCAGAGTTGGTTGAAACTAAATATTTACCGTTAACAGTACCTCCGAAAAACTCGATACCGTCATCACCACCTTCAAAAGATTGAACGTATTCTACAGTAGTTCCTGAACCAACACCGAATAATGAAAGTCCGTTGAATTCTTTAGAAGAGTTAAAAGTAGCTCCAGTATATTCAATTCTTAAGTAACGAATAGATCCTGAGTTGTCATCAGCAATATTGCCACCATAAGCTAAGCCAGCAACTTCAGAAGTAGCAATTGAACCTACATTTGTAGGAGCTTGACCACATACTACTAATCCTCCCCAATCTTTAGGTGCAGGAGTAGCAGCACCAGATGTCATAACTACAGGATTATTAGCTTCACCATCGATAAAGATTTGTCCTCCTTGAGCTACAGCAATATAAGCAGAAGTACCTCCGATAGCCTTAATAACTGTTCCTGCAGGAATTGTTAATTTTCCACCATCTTTTACTACAAAAGAACTAGTTAATTGATATTCAACATCAGCTTTTAAAGTTACTTCACCAGTTACTTCACCAGCTAAGTTTTCTTTAGAAACTCCACTGTTACTTAATCCTCTTGTCCAACCAGCAGTCCAATCAGGAGCAGCAGCACCGTTACCAGCACCAGATGTAACACCTTGACCAATAAAATCTTGATTAACTCCAGCGTAGTCAGTTAAAGCAAAACCGTCAACATTTTCAGCAAATTGAACATTAGTCATTTTTAAATCTCCATTTTCAATTCTTACAGCAGCTTCAGCATCAGTATCTTTTACCTTTACACCTAAGTCTACTCCAGAAATATAGAAGTTATCGATAGTAAAGTTACCACCACCTTCTTTGTAATATAAAGCACCTTCGGTTACAGGTCCTACTACAGTAATATTTTTTAAAGTAGCGTTTGTTACAGGAGCAGCATCACCATCGTTACCGTTGTTAGATCCTTCGATACCAGCTTTAGCACTTCCTGAGATATACCAATATTCACCAGTTCCAGCCCATCCGTCAGCAAAGTCAATTGAATCGTCTCCTGAGTTAGTTGAAACTAAATACTTTCCGTTAACAGTACCTCCGAAAAACTCGATACCATCATCGCCACCTTCAAAAGATTGAACGTATTCTACAGTAGTTCCTGAACCAACACCAAACAAAGAAAGGCCATTGAATTCTTTAGAAGAGTTAAAAGTAGCTCCCGTATACTCAATTCTTAAATAACGAATAGATCCTGAGTTGTCATCAACGATGTTACCACCATAAGTTAAGCCAGCAACTTCAGAAGTAGCTGTACTACCTACGTTAGTTGGTGCTTGACCACATACTACTAATCCTCCCCAATCTTTAGGAGCAGGAGTAGCTGCACCAGATGTCATTACTACTGGATTTTCTTTACTACCATCAACAAATATTTTTCCTCCTTGAGCTACAGCAATGTAAGCAGAAGTTCCACCAGTAGCTTCGATTCTTGTACCAGCAGGAATTCTTAAAATCCCACCTTCTTTTACTATATAAGACCCAGTTAATTTATAAGTAACACTAGCGTCTAAAGTTACTTCTGTAGTTACTTCACCAGCTAAGTCTACTGAAGTACATGGTTGGCAAGATCCTCCACAATCTACACCTGTTTCATCTCCATTTTGAATTCCGTCAGAACAAGAAGAAGTCTGTATTGGATCATCTTCTCCACAAGAAACTACCGTTGTTAAGGTAGCTGCTGCTATCATTAAAGTAAAAAGTTGTTTTCTCATTTTTTTTAGTTAATTTATTTTTATGCTACAAAAGAAAGACCCCAACATTAATTTAGTGTTCTTCTAAAATTAATGTTGGGTTATTGGATTGTTAATTAAAAGTTATATGATAATGATAACTTAAAGTCCACACCTTTTTTGTAAGAAAGTATTGTAACATCTTGATTATCTTGGAATCTTTCTATCGAAGGGTTTAGAAGGTTCTTAGCAGAAGCCCCAAGACTTAATCTTTCGTTTAATTTAGATTTTAATACTAAGTCTAATGTTCCGAAACCTTTATCAACTAAGTTTCCTTTTCCATCAGTACCTAAAGCAAAGATTCTATCAGAGAAGTAGTTGTATACTAATGTTGATTGAAAGTTCATCCCATTATTGAAGTCTTTTGAAAAACTTAAATCTGTATTGATTAGTAAGTCAGAAGCACCAGCGAAACCGTCTTCAGTTTTACTAAAGTCTACACTAGTTCCTGGGTTTTCTTTAATAACTTTATCTTTATTTAATTCTTGTTCATGGTTCATGTATGAAGCGTTTAAACCAAAAGATAATTTGTTGTTTAAAGCATTTTCTCCAATTTCTTTATTGAATAATACTTTTCTTAATTCAAGCTCAACTCCATAAGCCATACCCCAGTCTCCAGTGTTAGCATAACTAATGTCGTTAGAAGCAGAGTTAATTCTGATTTCGTTAATTGGGTTTTCAATGTATTTACCAAAAACACCTACAGAGATAATTTCTTCTCTCTCAGGGAAAAATTCCCATTTAAAATCAGCATTATAGTTATCTGAAGAATATAAGTTAGGATTACCAAGAGAGCTGTTTACTACACCTTCGTATAGGAAAGGAGCTCTTTCTTTAAATTGAGGTAAAGTATATGATTTACTTGCGGCAAACTTTAAGTTATGCTTATCGTTAAGTGCATACTTTAAAGATGTTGCTGGTAATATTTGGAATTCATCTAATTCACTTTGACCAACATTAACAGAAGTGTTGTATTCTAATGATTGTTTAACTTGTTCACCTCTTACACCAAAAACACCTGTGAATTTATCAGAGAATTTGTATTCAAACTCTAAATACCCAGCGTTTATATCTTGATTTCCTCCGTAAGTTTGTGGTAATAAAACATCAATAGAAGCATTTAAACCTCCCCTAAAAGTACCAATAGAATATAAACCTGCGTTAAAGTTTGCTTGATTAAAGTAGCTATCTAAATTATAAACATCATCAATGTATGGTTGCGCTGTTCTTTGGTTAATTACAAAGTTAAATTGAGTAGCGTCAAAATCTACATTTTTAAATCTTCCACTATATCCTAATTTAACTTTAGCTCTATATATATCATCGCTGTTTTTAGCAAATTGATATGTAAATGCTGCGTTAGCTGCTAATTCTTCTTCTTCTAAATCTGAGTAGAATCTATGGTTATCTGAATCGTTACTGATTAAGAAAAATGATTTAGGACCGTCAGGATCGTCGTTTCTATGTGGTAATACAGTTGTTTGTCTACGATCTGGAACATTGTTTTTGTTAAAGTTATAAGCTGCTCCCCATTCCGCTTTAAAAGCATCACTAATTCTATGATCTCCTAATAATTGATGAACATATAAAATGTTTCTCATAAATGTTTGCCTTTGAATTACAGCTCCACCTTCTGGTGCATTATCAAAAACATCATATATTCCTTGATAATCATCATGAGAGTTACTAGAGTTATTTACCATTAAAGCGTTATACTTTAACTCTTGACCTTTGTGTTTTAATCTAATATTACCCATAAAAGTAGTATTAGTGTCATAAGAATAAGATTCTCTAGTTAAATCTTTTCTAGCTACTCCAGAAACATTAACATCTCCTCTAGCTACTCCTTCTTTATAGCTGTAACCATTATCAAACGATCCAACAGCAAAAAAGCTTATTTTAGTTTCAGGAGATAAGTTGTAAGAATCTCCTCCTTTAATAGCTATAGAAGAACTTACAGGGAAGTTACCAGTTTGTCTATCCCAGCTAGTTGTAAAATTGTAGTTATTTAAAGGGAAAGCAGGGTAATATGTTTTGTAAAACCCGAAATTATTAGGGCCATCAGCAACATAAAACTTACTTTTTTGTGAAGCAACTGTATTTAAAGAAGACCCTAAACTAACTTCAGCAAATCCGTTACCTTTATATACTTTTGAAGCAATATTGATATTAGCCCCACCAAAGTCTCCATAATTTTTTGGAGAATACGTTTTATCTAAACCAATATATTCAACAATATCAGTAGAAAAAATACTTAAGTCAATGTTTTTTCTTGATGGATCATTTGATGGTAGTGGAAGTCCGTTTAATGAAGTTACATTATATCTATCTCCAAGACCTCTAACAAAAACACTACCTCCTGAACCTTCTTGTTTAGAAACTCCAGTAGTTTTTGTTACAGCTGTAGCAATGTCACTAACTCCTTTTCTTGAAAGTTCTTGATTGCCAATTTTGGTTTCAATAGTTACAGCTTTTCTTTGTTCTAAAAGTAAAGCACTTTCTTTTTCTCTACTAACAGTTGCGTTAATTTTAACTTCATCTAAAGCAACCCCTTGATTAGCTCCAATTTCTTGGTTTACAACAAGTGTTTCGTTTGCTTTAACAACTATAGCTTTTTCTTCAGTTTGGTATCCTACGAAACTAAAAACAATAGTTTGATTTCCTGCAGGAACACTTAAGGTATATTTACCTTCCATATCGGTAGTAGCACCAATTGAAGTTCCTTTAATAAAAACATTAGCAAAAGGTAATGCTTCACCGCTCATTTCTTTGTCAGTAACTGTACCAGTAACAGTACCTTTGCTTTGAGAAAATGCTAAATTACATAAGCTTAAAAAAGCTATAAATAATATTTTTTTCATTCTAATCTTTGAATTCTGTTTATTTATGGCGCAAAATTCAAGTTAAATAGTAAAGCTAATGTTATGTAGGAATTACTTTTGTATTATTAGAATGTTTACTTAATGTTAACTGCTTTTAGTTATGTTTCTTTAATGTTAATTACTAGTAAATTTTATGCCAAAAACAAAGGTTCTTGGGGTTGCGGGACCAAAAATAAAGTTACTATCTCTGTTTTTTCCTTTATCAAATTCACTTTGATAATCGTCTAAGATGTTCTTAATGCCTAGATTAAGTTCTGTGTTAGTGTTAAGTTTTTCTATAGTAAAAGTATAACTAGTGTTAACACCCAAGTTGAAAAATGATGGAGAGCTAAAATATTCACCAATATTTTCATTATCATCAGTTGGTGGATTGAAATCTGGATTAGGTATAATGTGTAAAACATCCATTTGCCCTGTGTATACTAAATTTAAAGCCGTTTTAAATTTTTGATTAGGTGTGTATGTTGCTGTAGCATAACCATAAGTGTTAGGGGTGCGTAAAAATTCTCTCTTTGAAGGTAAATTATGAAAATTATCAACAGGAGTATCAAACTTGCTAGATTGATAAGTGAATCCTGCATCTAACTGTAAAATTCCATCGTAATTTAAACGAGTTTCTAAAGTAATTCCTTGCACAACCGCTCCATCTCCATTTCTTTTTTCAAAAATTTCCCCAAAAGTATCTTTGTTAATAGCTTCTAAATAAAAAGCGTCTTTTAAATTGGTGTAAAAACTTTCAATAGTAAAACCATATATGTAATGTTCTGTAGGTTTGTCGTAATTAAACGAAAACGTATAGCTGTTAGAACGTTCTCTTTTTAAATCATCAGCTAGTACTACTCGAGATACTCCTCCACCAGCAAAGGCAATGTGTAAATCGGTATCAAAAGCTTGCGGAGCTCTAAATCCAGTACCCCAAGTCCCTCTAATTTGAGTGTTTTCAAAAGGTTTGAATAACAATGATACTCTTGGGCTTGCAACGTTGTTCGTAATGTTTTTCTGAGTGCCATCTGTTTTAAGTGTGTTTAATGTGTGGTTATCGTATCGTACTCCTGAAAGTAAGTTCCATTTGTCTGAGATTTGCCAATCACTTTGAAAAAAGAATCCGTAGTTTCTGGTAAGCTGATCTACTTTATATTGATAAGCATCAATAATATCAAAAACATCATCTTGTACAAATTCACCACCTAAAGTAAGTACATTGTTTCCTTCTAAAAACTTCTCTAATTTATGATTGAATTGTAGGCCTCCTTGAAAGGTTGTTGTGGTTGAATTTCCGTAAGGAGGGTTAGCTAAATGCTGAGTGTCTTGAGGAGTGTTAGTATCAGGACGTATACCTGTATAGTGTTCTCTTCCGGTATATTGTGTAGCAAAATAGGAGATGATTGAACTTTTATCATCGTTAAAATTAATTTGATAATCAACATTACCAACATATACATCATGTACACGTTCTTCTGATTGCATAGCAAAATGTGGAGCATTATCAATCATTTCTCCTCCATAACGATATTCATTCATTTTACTGAAGTTGACTTCTATTTTTTGATTTTCTGTTGGGAGAAAGAATAGGTTGGTTCCAAAAGAGTTGTTTTTTAGCTCTGGAAGTTCAGAAAAATTATCGCCATTAGCGTCATACATAGCTCTTCTTCGGTTATTGATAAAAAATGAAGCACCTGCGTTTCTGTCTTCATTAACGATGGTTGCATTTCCAGCAATAATATGGTCAGAAATTCCTTTAATGTTTTGATAAGTATAACCAATACTATAATTGTTTTTCTTCGGAATTTTAGTAATTATATTCACGGTTCCTCCAATAGCACTTGAACCATACAAAGCTGAACCACCTCCACGAACAACTTCAATTCGATCTATCATGTTGGTTGGTATTTGTTCCAAGCCATATAACCCTGTTAAAGGACTAAAAATAGGACGACCGTTAATTAATATTTGTGAATATCCCCCAGCTAAACCATTCATGCGAAGTTGTGTATAATTGCAAGTTTGACAGTCTGTTTCTACACGCAAACCCGTTTGAAATTTTAATCCTTCAGATAAATTACATGCCTGAACATCAGCTAAAGTTTGGCTATTGATAACATTTACAATCACTGGGCTATTCGTTCGGCGTTTATCTGTACGTGTTCCGGTAATCGTTACTTGGTCTAAGATTTCAGCAGTTTCGGTTAAAGTAAAGTTGATTGTTTTTTCTTCTGAAGGATTTATTGTTACAGTTTTTCTTTCAGATAGAAAACCTATGGAAGAGGCAACTAAAACAAACTTATGCTGAGTTGTTTTTAACTCGTAGTTTCCGTGTTCATCAGTAGTGGTTCCTTTTTCTGTTCCTTTTATATATATACTAGCAAACGATACTACATCACCTGATGTGGTGCTAACTTTTCCTTTAATAGTTTGTCCTATAGCAATATTAGATAGTAATAGAATTGTAAAAGCAACTAGATTTTTCATATTGAAAATAGTTTGTTGTTGTGGTTTTTAAATAAAATTTAATGCAAATATAAATATATTTTTAGATTAGTCTAAAAATATATTTAATTAAACTAAAATCTATATATTTGTGCATCTAAAAAAGAATATGATGTTTAGTCAATCTGAAGAAAATTATATAAAAACGATATATCATTTAGAAGCTGATTTTAAAAAAGGAATCAGTACAAATGCTATAGCTAAAAAGTTAGATACCAAAGCGTCTTCTGTAACAGATATGATTAAGAAACTATCTGAAAAAGATGTAGTGACTTATAAAAAATATCAAGGAGTAACTTTGACCGATTTTGGAAAAAAAACAGCAGCTAATATTGTTCGTAAGCATCGATTATGGGAAGTTTTTCTGGTAGATAAATTGAATTTTTCTTGGGATGAAGTGCATGAGGTGGCAGAACAGCTAGAGCATATTAAATCGCCTAAATTAATCAATGAGCTAGATGCTTTTTTAGATTATCCTAAGAGAGATCCACACGGAGACCCTATTCCAGATAAAGAAGGGAATTTACAGGTAATAGAAAAAAGTTTATTATCAACGTTGAAGGAAGATGAAATGGGAGTTTGTGTAGGAGTTGATGACAGTTCTTCAGAATTTTTACGCTTTTTAGATAAACAAGGAGTTGCTTTAGGAAAACAAATAAAAGTAAAAGAAAAAGAACCTTTTGATGGTTCTTTGGTAATAGAAATGGATGGGAAAACACTATCTGTTTCAAATAAAATAGCTAGTAACTTATATATTCAAAAATCACGTTAAACAACTAATAAGAGATATTATTATACATGAATTTATTTAATCAATTGATAGAATTTGGTAAGGAACACCCAATTCAAGCAGCATTTTATGCATCGCTTTTTACATGGGGTTTAACAGCTTTAGGAGCTAGTTTAGTGTTTTTTTTCAAAAAAATGAATCGGGCAGTTTTAGATGGGATGCTTGGATTTACAGGAGGAGTGATGGTTGCAGCGAGTTTTTGGAGTTTGTTATCTCCAGCAATTGATAATAGTCCAGGTGAAGGGTTTGTAAAAGTACTTCCTTCAGCAATTGGATTTGCTTTAGGAGCTTTAGCTTTGTTTGGGATGGATAAATTATTGCCGCACTTGCACATTAATTTTAAAGAGCATGAAGTGGAAGGTGTTAAGACGAGCTGGCATAAAACAACTTTACTAGTATTAGCAATCACACTACATAATATTCCAGAAGGTTTAGCAGTAGGAGTATTGTTTGGGGCAGCTTCTACCATGGTTGGAGTTGAACAAACAGAAATGATTATTGCGGCGATTTCATTGGCTATCGGTATAGGGATACAAAATTTCCCTGAAGGTTTTGCAGTTGCCATGCCGCTTCGTAGACAAGGAGTTAGCCGTTTTAAAAGTTTTTGGTACGGGCAAATGTCAGCAATTGTAGAGCCCATGGCAGCCGTTTTAGGAGCGGTGGCTGTATCGTTTTTTACACCAATTTTACCATATGCTTTAGCATTTGCTGCAGGTGCAATGATTTTTGTGGTAGTAGAAGAAGTGATTCCGGAAACTCAAAGAGATAAATATACTGATATTGCTACACTGGGGTTTATCGGTGGATTTATAGTAATGATGTCGTTAGACGTAGGTTTAGGATAGAAGTAGGCTAAATTAAATAAGTATAAAATTATGATTCCTGTGAAAGTGGGAATCTTTTTTTTGGTAAATTGCTTGCTTAATTATATTATCATTTTGCTTCAAAATCCATCTGTTTTTCAAGTATATAACGCTTCAGCGGGTAGTGGTAAAACCTTTACTTTAGTAAAAGAGTATCTAAAGGTATTGCTACAATCTGAAGATGTTTTTCGTTTTCAAAAAATATTAGCAATTACGTTTACCAATAAAGCTGCTGGCGAAATGAAAGAACGTGTATTGCATAATTTGCAAGTTTTTTCAGAAGGAGAAAGCAATGATTTACTTGAAATTATTTTAGAAGAAACTTTACTAGATCGAATCGTTGTAAAAGAACGAAGCAAAAAAATATTAGACGAAATCCTTCGGAATTATGCTGCATTTTCAATTACTACGATTGATAGTTTTACACATAAAATAATCAAGAGCTTTGCTTACGATTTAGGGCTGCCGCTTAACTTTGAAGTTGAAATGGATGCGGGTTCGTTACTAAATGAGGCGGTAGATGTGCTCATTTCAAAAATAGGAACCGATGAAGCTTTAACAAAAATACTGATTGACTTTTCCCTCGATAAAGCAGATGACGATAAATCGTGGGATATTTCACGTGAACTAAACGAGTTTTCTAAAATCTTACTGAATGAAGATGATACAAAGCATTTTCGAAAATTAGCCAATAAACAACTTGCTGATTTTACCAACTTAAAAGCGAAGTTGTCCAAGCATCAAAAAGAAATAAAAAAGCGTTGGAAAGAAATTGGTGAGGAAGCCTTAAAAATAATAGAAGGAATGCAACTGGCGCATAACGATTTTTATCGTTCAATGTTGCCTAATCATTTTGTAGCACTGGCTCAAAACCCAGAAAAAGCAAAGTTTTTCGACCAAAGTGCTCTTCGAGAACGAATTGAAGAGAATAACTTTTATGCTAAATCAAAATCAGATGATGTAAAGACAGCTATTGAAGGAGTTTTGCCAGAACTCTTAAAGTTGTATACGGAGTCTGAACAAATGTATCAACAATTTTTAATGAATAATTTGGCTTTGAAAAGCCTTATTCCATTAGCGGTTTTAAATAACATCAACCAAGAACTTTCACATTTAAAAGAAGAGAATAATTTACGGTTAAACGCTGAGTTTAATCAGTTAATTTCTGATAATATTAAAGACCAACCAGCGCCATTTATTTATGAGCGAATAGGGCAGCGATTTATGCATTATTTTATTGATGAAATGCAAGATACGTCAATGCTGCAATGGCAAAATCTAATTCCGTTAATTGATAATGCGTTGGCGCAAGAAAATAGTAATTTACTATTAGTAGGTGATGGTAAACAGGCAATTTACCGCTGGCGAGGAGGAAAATCTGAGCAGTTTATAGGATTAGGGTCAGAGAAAGACAATCCGTTTCATGTTCCAAAAGAAGTAAAAACCTTAGAAACCAATTTTAGAAGTTATGCTGAGGTAATTAATTTTAACAATCAGTTTTTTCAACATACAGCAAACTTCTTACAAAATGAATCGTATAAACAATTGTTTGTTGATGGAAACAAACAGCTAGAGAATGCAAAAAAAGGAGGATTTGTATCACTTACTTTTTTAGATAAAGAAGAAGATAAAGAAGAGGAGTTGATAAAATACCCGAAGAAGGTATTAGAGGTTGTAAAAAATCTTTCAACTCAGTTTTCGTTGAATGAAATATGTATTTTAGTTCGTAAAAAGAAAGATGGAATTGCAGTTGCAAATTATCTGTCAGAAAACGGAATTGACATTATCTCTTCAGAGACTTTATTGTTAGAAAATAGCTCAAAAGTTAACTTTGTAATGGATGTGTTGCAGGTAATTCAACATCCGAATGATAAAGAAACTTGTCTTCAAGTGCTTTGTTTTTTACAAGAGCATTTAAAAGTTGCAAAAGCTAAACATTCTTTTATAGCTGAGTTGATACATCAACCCAACGAAATAATTTTTCAACAATTAAAAAGCTACGGAACTTCATTTGAGTTATCAACCTTTCATCAGCTGCCTTTTTATGAGAAAATAGAAGAAATTATTCGAGGTTTTCAATTAGTTACATCTTCAGATGCATATGTGCAGTTCTTTTTAGATGTTGTGTTGGAACAGCAAAGAAAGGGCACAAGTGTTCAAGAGTTTTTAGATTTTTGGTCAGAAAAAAAAGACAAGTTAAGTATTGTAGCTCCAGAAAGTGGAAATGCAGTGCAGGTTATGACGATTCATAAATCAAAAGGATTGGAATTTCCAGTAGTGGTTTTTCCATATGATTTAGATGTGTATAGACAAGTAAACCCTAAAGTTTGGTTAGATGAATTACCTGAGAGTTTTGACGGGTTTAAAGAATTGTTGATTCCTTTTGGTAAAGATTTAAATTATGTAAACGATCGAGGTTCCGAAATTTATCAGCAACAAAGAGAAGAATTAGAGTTAGATAATTTTAACTTGCTATATGTAGCGCTAACTAGAGCTGTAGAGCAATTATATGTTGTTACAGAAAAGAAAATATCATCTAAAGGAGAAGAAAATACTAACTTTTATTCTGGAGTCTTTATTAATTATCTAAAAGTTCAAGGTTTATGGGAAGAAGAACAGTTAGAGTATACTATTGGAAATCCTGAAAGAATGAGTGAACGTAAGGAAAATGTGAATGCTGCAGAAATTCAAGAAATGTTTATTTCTACACCATGGCAAGAACATAACATTCATATGTTGGCGAGTGCCTCTAAATTATGGGATACTGAACAGGGTAAAGCTATTGAATTTGGTAATTTGATTCATGAAATGATGGCAGAAATTATTACAAAAGACGATATTGAAAAGGTTGTTTATCGTTATGAACAACAAGGAATTTTGCCTCAAGAAAAATCATCTGAAGTAATAAAAAACATACAGCAAATCGTAAATCATCCAGAGCTGGAAAAATATTTTTCAGATAACGTTGTGGTGTTTAATGAAAGAGAAATTGTAGATATTGATAACCAAATTATAATTCCAGACAGGTTAGTTTTTGATTCAGAAAATCAAATTACAATTATTGATTATAAAACAGGGAAACCATTTAAAACCTATCATCAACAATTGTTGAAATACGAAAGAGTATTGAAAACAATGAATTTTAAGGTGCAAAAAAAACTGCTTGTATATATTGATGAAGAAATTTTGGTTGAAGAAGTTTAAAAACTAACTTTGACCTTTTTATAGCAAACAACTTTCAAACATAAATTATGTACGGAAAAATAAAAGAACAATTACAACAAGAAATCCAGGATATTAAAGATGCTGGATTGTATAAATCAGAACGTATCATTACCTCGTCTCAAGATGCTGTGATAAAAATTTCAACAGGAGAAGAAGTAATTAACTTTTGTGCCAATAATTATTTAGGGTTATCAAATAACCCAGAAGTAATTCAGGCAGCAAAAGATACTATGGATACACACGGCTTTGGAATGTCATCAGTACGCTTTATCTGTGGTACACAAGATATCCATAAGCAATTAGAGCAAAAGATAGCTGATTTTTATACCACAGAAGATACCATATTATATGCAGCAGCTTTTGATGCAAACGGAGGTGTTTTTGAACCACTTTTAACAAGTGAAGATGCAATTATTTCTGATAGTTTAAATCACGCATCTATCATTGACGGAGTTCGATTGTGTAAGGCGGCACGTTATAGGTATGACAACAATGATATGGCTTCTTTAGAGGAACAGTTAATTGAAGCAAACAAACAGGGACATCGTTTTAAAATTATTGTAACTGATGGTGTTTTCTCTATGGACGGAATTGTAGCAAAGCTTGATGAAATTTGTGATTTAGCAGATAAATATGACGCTATGGTGATGGTGGATGAATGTCATGCAGCTGGGTTTATTGGAAAAACGGGGCGTGGAACTGTAGAGTTGAAAAATGTAATGGATCGTGTAGATATTGTTACAGGAACCTTAGGTAAAGCACTTGGAGGAGCCATGGGAGGATATACTACAGGTAAAAAAGAAATTATTGAAATTTTACGTCAACGTTCACGTCCGTATTTATTTTCAAACTCATTAGCACCAGCAATTGTAGGAGCTTCATTAAAGGTATTTGATTTATTATCTAATGATACTACATTACGTGATAAATTAGAATGGAATACCAATTATTTTCGTAGTGAAATGGAAAAAGCAGGTTTCGATTTAGTAGGGGCTGATGCTGCTATTGTACCTGTAATGCTATACGATGCAAAATTGTCGCAAGTAATGGCAAATAAACTGTTAGATGAAGGTATTTATGTAATTGGCTTCTTTTACCCTGTAGTACCAAAAGAGCAAGCAAGAATTCGTGTGCAACTTTCAGCAGCACATGAAAAAGAGCATTTAGATAAGGCAATAAATGCATTTATAAAGGTGGGGAAAGAGTTGAACGTGATATAAATTAGTTATTCAAAAACTTGCATTTGTTGTAAGTTTTTGTAGATTTGTTTTTGTAAATAAGTTTTAACAACTTACATTTGCGTAATATATAAACGAACTTTTAATTTAAATTTTTAATAATGAAACAATTAAAATTAGCTGTGATGGCTTTATTTGCGTTTGCCGCAGTAAACGTTAGCGCACAGGATTCGAACAATCCTTGGGCAGTTGGTTTTGGAGTTAACGTTGTTGACTTTAATTATCCTTGGACTAATAATGTTCCTGTCGAAAAATTAGGTGCGGATTACATAGGTACTAGTGACTGGAATATCTTACCGTCAATTTCAAGAGTAACTGTTGATAGATACTTGAATGATGGTTTTACATTACAGTTAGCAGGATCGTTAAACAAAATCGAGACTGTTTATGAAGAGAATGATTCAGATATGCTTTACTGGGCAATTGATGCCAACGTTAAGTATGATCTAAACAATTTGTTTGGTCAAACTGGATGGTTTGATCCGTATATCTATGTTGGTGGAGGTTATACTTCTGTTGACGATGAAGGAGAAGGGATGTTAAATGGAGGTTTAGGATTTAATACTTGGTTTAACGATAACTTAGGATTAAACTTCCAATCAGGATATAAGCAAGAGTTTGCTGATAAAGTAATGAACCACTTCCAACACTCAGCTGGTTTAGTGTTTAGATTTGGAGGTAAAGATACTGACGGAGATGGAATCTATGATAAAGATGATGCATGTCCAGAAGTTGCTGGTTTAAAAGAATTCAACGGGTGTCCTGATACTGACGGAGACGGAATCAAAGATTCTGACGATGCATGTCCAGAAGTTGCTGGTTTAGCTGCTTTAAACGGATGTCCTGATGCAGATGGAGATGGTATTGCTGATAAAGATGATGCTTGTCCAACTGAAAAAGGAACTAAAGCTAACAACGGATGTCCTGATGCTGACGGAGACGGTGTTGTAGACGGAAAAGATAAGTGTCCTAACACTGCTGGTCCAGCTGCTAACAACGGATGTCCTTGGCCAGATACTGACGGAGACGGAGTATTAGACAAAGATGATAAATGTCCAAACGAAGCTGGTGTAGCATCTAACAACGGATGTCCAGAAGTAGTAATCAAAGAAGAAGCTGTTAAGCAATTAAACGAATTTGCAAGAGCTATCTACTTTAACTCAGGTAAATCTACTTTCAGAACTGGTACTACTGGTAAATTAGATTTAATCGCAGGAATTATGAAAGAGTATCCTAAGGCTAACTTTAGTATCCAAGGACACACTGATAGTTCAGGATCTAATACTTTAAACCAAAAATTATCAGAAAAAAGAGCTAAAGCTGTTTTAGATTATTTAGTTGCTAAAGGAGGAATCGCTGCTGATAGATTAACTTCTGCAGGTTTTGGTGAAGATTATCCAATCGCTGACAACAAAACTAGAGCTGGTAGAGCTGAAAACAGACGTGTTGAGATTAAATTAGTAAAATAATTTAATTACAATTATAACATCAATAAAGGCCTCACATTAGTGAGGCTTTTTTTTATGGAAAAATACTTCGAAAGGTTTTTTAAATTCCACTAAAAAAATTACCTTTGCACCTTGAAAAAATGAGTTAAAACTCATATAGTAAATAATATAACTTTAATTACATATAGTAATGTCTACAATAACAGGTAAAGTTTCTCAAATTATTGGTCCAGTAATCGATGTTGAGTTTAATACAGAAAACGCTGAATTGCCAAAGATTTATGATTCATTAGAAATTAAAAAAGCAGACGGTTCAACTTTAGTTTTAGAAGTTCAACAACATATTGGTGAAGATACAGTTCGTACTATTTCTATGGATGCAACTGATGGTTTACAAAGAGGGCAAGAAGTAATTGCTACTGGTAACCCAATTCAAATGCCAATAGGTAGCGATATCTACGGTCGTTTATTTAATGTAACAGGTGATGCAATTGATGGATTAGGAAATTTACCTAAAGAAGGTGAAGCTGGTTTACCAATTCACCGTCAAGCACCAAAGTTTGAAGAGTTATCAACTTCTACCGAAGTATTATTTACAGGGATTAAAGTAATCGATTTAATTGAACCTTACGCTAAAGGAGGTAAAATTGGATTATTTGGAGGAGCAGGAGTAGGAAAAACAGTATTAATTCAGGAGTTAATTAACAACATCGCAAAAGGACACGGAGGTTTATCTGTATTTGCAGGTGTAGGAGAAAGAACTCGTGAAGGAAACGATTTATTACGTGAGATGTTAGAATCTGGAATTATCAAATATGGTGATGATTTCATGCACTCTATGGAAGATGGAGGATGGGATTTATCTAAAGTTGATAAAGCTGGAATGAGAGATTCAAAGGCAACTTTCGTATTCGGTCAGATGAATGAGCCACCTGGAGCACGTGCTCGTGTAGCTTTATCTGGATTAACAATTGCTGAGTATTTCCGTGATGGAGCTGGTGAAGCTCAAGGAAAAGACGTATTATTCTTCGTAGATAATATCTTCCGTTTTACACAAGCAGGTTCTGAGGTGTCGGCATTATTAGGTCGTATGCCATCTGCGGTAGGTTACCAACCAACATTAGCAACAGAGATGGGAGCAATGCAAGAGCGTATTACTTCTACTAAGAAAGGATCTATTACATCTGTACAAGCGGTTTATGTACCTGCGGATGATTTAACGGATCCAGCACCAGCAACAACGTTTGCTCACTTAGATGCTACTACAGTATTATCTCGTAAGATTGCCGAGTTAGGTATTTACCCAGCGGTGGATCCATTAGATTCTACTTCAAGAATTTTAACTGCTGATATTTTAGGAGATGAGCACTATAACTGTGCACAAAGAGTAAAAGAAATTTTACAACGTTATAAAGAATTACAAGATATTATCGCAATTTTAGGTATGGAAGAATTATCTGAAGAAGATAAATTAGTAGTTCACAGAGCACGTCGTGTACAACGTTTCTTATCTCAACCATTCCACGTAGCAGAGCAGTTTACAGGAATACCAGGAGTATTAGTAGATATTAAAGATACTATTAAAGGATTCAACATGATTATGGATGGTGAATTAGATAAGTATCCTGAAGCAGCATTCAACTTAAAAGGATCGATTCAAGAAGCAATTGATGCTGGAGAAAAAATGTTAGCTGAAGCGTAATTAATTGCCTTAAGCAATAGCTTAAAGCCCTAAAGCATTAAAATATGTATTTAGAAATTGTAACACCAGAAGCTATCTTATTTTCATCAGAAGTTGATTCTGTAGTAGTACCAGGTGTAAATGGAGAATTCCAAATGTTAAATAATCACGCACCTGTGGTGTCTATTTTAAATGAAGGAAGAGTAAAAGTACATGTACATACTCAAGAGCATTTAGTTTTTGATGATTTACATGGAAGCATTGAAAGGTTGCCAGAAGATGATAAAGTTTTAACTTTAAAAATCAAATCAGGAACCATAGAAATGAAAGATAATAAAGTGATTATTCTTGCAGACTAATACATTTTATCATTATAAAATAAAAAGCAACCAAACTTGGTTGCTTTTTTTTATTCAATAAAGTATAGAACATTGAATTTAACTATCTTTGCAGTGATGAATGGAATATTTTTATTTATTGGAGGACCAGAGATTTTTGTAATCTTATTAATCGTAGTCATGTTGTTTGGAGCTGATAAAATCCCTGAAATAGCAAGAGGACTAGGAAAAGGAATGCGTCAAATTAAAGATGCAACAAATGACATTAAACGAGAGATTAATGACAGTGCAAAAAATCAAGGTATAGACACAGATTTTGTTAAAGATATAAACAACGAAATTAACGAAGTAAAAGATAATATTGATGATTTTACAGGCCCTATAAAAAGAAGCCGTTAAATCAAATAAAATTGACATAGTACGTAAGAACTATGTCAATTTTATTTTTGTAGTATTTTTTACTTGCTTCATTACAAACGAGCTTTGAATGTTCGAAATTACTTCTAATTGCGATAACTTTTTCAATACAAAATCTTGATATTCGTTCATGTCTTTTAAAACGACTTTTAGTAAGAAGTCATAGACACCAGCTATGTAAGAGACTTCTAAGATTTCATCTATTTTAGACATATACTCTTCAAACTCTTTAAATGCAGTTTCTTGATGTTTTACTAAGGTGACTTGACAATAAACAATTAAACTTTTGTCAATTGTTTCTAAGTTTACTAAAGCAATATATTTATCTATTATTCCGTTAGCTTCCATCTTTTTTACACGCTCATGAGTAGGCGTTATAGATAGATTTACTTTGCTAGCTAGTTGTTTTATAGATTGCTTACAGTCTTTTTGTAGTTCTTCTAAAAGTTTTTTATCTACACTATCTAGTTGATGCATGGTATGTTTTTCTGTTTTAAAGTGATTTTCAGAAGTTAAATAGAGATTTAATCTTTTTAAAATTTAAAAATAGGTGTTTTTTCTTTAATGATAGTGTTAGTGTAGTTTTTTATACTTTAATAATATATTTGTTAAGTGATTTAATACTATTTAAAGTAGTTAGATATGAGTAGAATAAAAGAAATTTATGATAGAATTAGTGATGCTTCATCACATTTTCTTGGGTATCCTTTAGCAAAGGACTTCAATTATAGTGAATTTGCACCTTTTTTAAACTTATGTATTAATAATGTAGGCGATCCAGAATCACCTTCTACTTTATCTATAGATACAAAAGATATAGAGCGAGAAGTAGTTGGCTTTTTTGCTAATATATTATCTTCCTCAACTAAAGATGTGTGGGGTTATGTAACCAATGGAGGAACAGAAGGAAATCTTTATGGCTTGTATTTAGCGAGAGAGAGTTTTAATAACCCTGTGGTTTATTATAGTGAGTCTACACATTATAGTGTAAAAAAGAATTTACACTTATTAAATTTAAAGAACATAGTTGTAAGAAGTCAAGATAATGGAGAAATCGATTATGAAGATTTAGAGAATCTTATAACATTACATAGGGATAAACCAGCAGTTTTCTTTTTAAATATAGGGACTACCATGACAGAAGCTGTTGATGACTTAGACAGAATTAAAGCAATTATTAAAAAGTATGCTATCAAAGATTATTACATTCATTGTGATGCTGCTTTTTTAGGATGTATAGCTCCTTTTGTTGATCCGAAACCTAAATTTGACTTTGCTGAAGGTATTGATAGTATTTCTATATCTGGACATAAGTTTATTGGCGGACCAATACCCTGTGGAATAGTTTTGGCAAAACGAAAACATAGAGATAGAATTGTAAATTCTGTTTCGTATGTAGGAACTTTAGATACAACTATTACAGGTTCAAGAAATGGATTAACTCCTTTATTATTGTGGGCTTTTATTGAAAAACATGGGAAAGAAGGATTAATCTCAAGAGCAAAAAAATCACAAGAGTTAGCGGCTTACACAGAACAAAAATTAAAAGAGATAGGTATTAATGCTTGGAGAAATAACGAAGCGCTAACAGTTGTATTAGATAAACCTTCAGATGTTTTGTGTAAAAAGTACCAGTTAGCTTCAGAAAATGATATGGCGCATATCATATGTGTTCCTGGTATCGAAAAATGGCAAATAGATGCTTTTATTGAAGACTATGCAAAAGAGTTATTTATTGCTGAAAGATTAACTCATAATTAAATCGATATCACATCCATAAAGTAAAAAAGCAAACCTTCGGGTTTGCTTTTGTCTTTTATAACACTCTGCTAATCGTTAATCCGTCTCGTATGGGTAGTAAAACGGTTTCTAAGCGACTATCTTCATTTAAGAGTCTATTGTATTCTAAAAGAATTTTAGTGTCTATATCTTTAGGGTCTAGTTCCTCAATTACTTTTCCACTCCAAAGTACATTATCTGATAGAATGATACCTCCTTTATTCATTTTTTCAATGATTAAATGAAAATAATTCACATAGTTAGATTTATCAGCATCGATAAATACTAAGTCAAATTTAGTGTCAATTGTAGGAATAATATCTATAGCATTTCCAACATATTGAGTTACTTGATCCCTGTATTCCGATTTTTGAAAATATTTGTGTTGCAATTCTTCCAATTCTTCATTTTTATCAATGGTATGAATCATACCGCCTTTTGCCAACCCTTCTGCTAAACATAAAGCAGAATACCCAGTATAAGTTCCAATTTCTAAAATTGACGTGGGTTGTACTAATTTAGAAATCATTGATAAAACCCTACCTTGAAAAGCACCACTTAGCATACGCGGATTTAATACTTTTTGCCAAGTTTCTCTGCTTAACTCCTGTAGTAGTTTAGGTTCAGCTTGAGAATGCTGAACAACATAATTATCTAGTTTTTCTGGTAAAAAGTGCATATGATTATTTTTTCTGGGGCAAAATTAAAAAAACGGAATTTATCGCTACAATAAATTCCGTTTCAATCTAACAAAAAATCAAAAATTGGTTATAAAAACCAAACTTGTTAATTAAAGTTATTTAATTGTTCTTTTAAATCCTCTTTTTCTTTTTTAGAGAAACAAGAGTTGTTTTTTTTACAATCGTCTGATTTTAATTTTAAAATATCAGATATTTTTCTGTTTTGTTTAGAGTATAAAATACAAATTTTACAAACTAGTAAATGCCAACTAAGTTGCATTCTTTCATATACTGACGCCTCACCATATTGACTTTTATCACAAATAGTAGTAGCTTCATCACATGTAATTTTAAAAAATTTAAACATCTTTTTACTTATTAAACCAGTTTTGCTCCATACAATTTCTTAGTTGTGTTCTTGCTCTATGTATCATTACCCATAGGTTTGACGGAGTAATATTTAGTTCCTTACAAATATCTTCTGTTTCAAATTGTTGAATAGTTTTCATTTTAAAAACCATTGCATATTTTTCAGGAAGACTATCAATACATTTATCTAGCTGATTTTTAAGTTCTTCATTTTCAATGTTCTTTTCAGCTTCATTGTTCCATGATTGAGGAACACGTTCTTCAATCCAATTTCCTTCGTTATCACCACTATCATAAAAGTTCATTCTAATTTCAGCTTGTCCTTTTTTAGAATTTATTTTTCGATAATAATCGATAATCTTTCTTTTTAAAATTGAAACCAACCAGGTTCTTTCGCTAGATTTTCCTTCAAAATTCTTTGCAGATTTTAATCCAGCAAAAAAGGTTTCCTGTACCAAATCTTTAGCAATATTTGAATTATTTACACGAGCAATTGCGTAATTAAACAAGTAGTCAGCATAGTTGTCTACCCATTTATCAGGAAATAAAATATTTGAAGGATTCGATTGGCTCATTTTTTCAAAGATAGGTTATTTTTTAATGAATGGGCTAACATAAATTCTACTCAATCCATTAGGATTTGTGTTTAAATACTTTTGAAACTCTGACAAAGTCATTTTTTTAGGAAGCACTTTAGGAATAGATGAACTACTAGAAGTAAAATACAATGTGTTAGTTTGTAAATCGACAAACGGGCAGTAGTCTAGTTTATTAGAGTTAATATTTGTTAAATGACTAGCAGGTAACCATTCGTTATTACTTCCTTTTTTACTGATGTACAAATCGCCTCTTCCTAAATCATCTTTTCTACCATAAGAAGTAAAAATGATAAAACTTTCATCAGGAGCTACAAAGGCATTAAATTCATACTTGTCTGAATTCACTCCAGAACTTAGTGGAGTTGGTTTAGTGTACTCTCCATTAACTAATCTACTAACATAAATATCTTCTTTTCCTTTGGTGTTGTCTTTGTATTCCGCAGTGAAAAATAAATCACCTTTTTCGGTTACTGAAGGATAAAATTCATCAGCATTTGTATTTACTGTAGTTCCAATATTTATGGGTTTCGACCATTTATCATACAAAGAGTTTCTGGTTACATACCATATATCCATATCATTTTTTACTTCTCCAGAGTTGCTATCTTTCCTGTTAGAAGCAAAAAAAAGTTGTAATCCGTTAGGAGAAAGGAAAGGCTCTAAGTCTTTATACTGTCCAGAAAAATTAACCACTTCAGGTTTTTGCCATTTTCCATTTATTTTTTTTGAATAAGCTATAAATGAATATTCTTTTAAGTAGCTTTCTACAGTAAAGTAAAACTCATCTTGATTTTTACTCATTGAAAAATCTCTGACATTTGGTAAACCGCTAAATAATTCTGGATGAAACAATTTAGATTCTTGAGCAAAACTGAAACAAGAAAAAAGTAAAAAAAATAAGCTAAGCTTTTTCATATAGTTATTGTTTATTGGCTTCACAATCATTTCTACGTCTCATATCTACTAAATAGATGATTTCCCATTTCCCATTATTGTTAAAAAGTTGAAATGAATTGGCTCCACAATGACTAAAATTATTGTTTAAATAAAATTCATAAGGAGTCCATACAGAAGCTAAATTCCCATCAATTTTTATATCCCACAATATTAGTTTTTCTAAATAAGTGTGTTCAGGTTTTTTATTAGCAATACTAGTTAGTAATTTGCTTTTATTTTCAGTGACTAATACATTTTTACCTTCTTTATTGGTAAATGTAGTTTGAATAGTAATTGTTGGATGTAAAGTAGTGTTTACAATCGAACTGTCTCCTTTATGCAAGCCTTCAAAAAAGGTTTCAATGGTGTTTTTTATAGCTTTCTTTTGAAGGTCTTCTTGAGCGTTTACAACAGTAGAAAGTACAAAAACAATAAGTAAAGTGAATATTTTTTGCATTTTAGTTTGATTTAGTAAAGTAAAGCTATTAAAAAAATATAGGGCGATAATTTAATTAACAGAAGATTAACGGCATTAAAAAAAAGGAATCAAAAAGGTTATAAAAATGTAATAAATAAAACCAGTGAATAATTGTGTATTTTTACAATCTATAAAACAAAAGAAATGTCAGTAGCAAAAAAACAATATAAAAGAATTACTACAAAGTCTCTTGTTGAGATGAAAGCTAACGGAGAAAAAATCTCGATGCTTACAGCATACGATTACACCATGGCAAAAATTGTTGATGGCGCAGGAATTGATGTGATTTTGGTTGGTGATTCTGCATCAAATGTAATGGCAGGTCATGAAACTACATTGCCTATTACTTTAGATCAAATGATTTACCATGCAAGTTCTGTTGTAAGAGGAATAGATCGTTGTTTGGTAGTAGTTGATTTACCTTTTGGTAGTTATCAATCTGACCCTAAAGAGGCATTACGTTCTGCTATTCGAATTATGAAAGAAAGTGGAGCACATTCGATTAAATTAGAAGGAGGAAAAGAAATTAAAGATTCTATTAAGCGAATTTTAAATGCTGGTATTCCAGTAATGGGGCACTTAGGATTAACTCCACAATCTATTTATAAATTTGGAACTTATACAGTAAGAGCAAAAGAAGAAGAAGAAGCAGAAAAATTAATGCAAGATGCTTTAATGTTAGAAAGATTAGGGTGTTTTGCAATAGTACTTGAAAAAGTACCAGCTAAGTTGGCTCAAAAAGTAGCAGAAGCATTAACAATTCCTGTAATAGGAATTGGCGCTGGTGGTGGAGTAGATGGTCAAGTATTGGTAATGCATGATATGTTAGGAATGACACATGAGTTCAATCCACGTTTTTTACGTAGATATTTAGATTTACATACCGAAATGACAAATGCTTTTGAACAGTTCATAGCTGATGTAAAAAGCAAAGACTTTCCAAACGAAAACGAACAATATTAATAATAAAAGTCTTCCTTTGGAAGGCTTTTTTGTTTTAGAAAAGAATATAAAAATGAAAATACTTCATTTAGATACAAACCATCCTTTACTATTAAACCAACTTCAAGAGTTAGGGTTTGAAAATCACGAAGATTATACTTCTACTAAATCAGAAATTGAAGCAAAAATTAATGAGTACGATGGAATTATAATTCGTAGTCGTTTTACAATTGATAAGCAGTTTTTAGACAAAGCAACAAACCTGAAGTTTATAGGACGAGTAGGTGCTGGTTTAGAAAATATTGATTGTGAGTATGCTGAAAACAAAGGAGTACGTTTGATATCAGCACCAGAGGGAAATCGAAATGCAGTAGGAGAGCATACCTTAGGAATGCTGCTTTCTTTATTTAATAAGCTTAATAAAGCAGATAAAGAAGTACGAGAAGGTAAATGGTTGCGAGAAGAAAATAGAGGTATCGAACTGGATGGAAAAACAGTTGGAATCATTGGTTATGGTAATATGGGGAAAGCCTTTGCCAAAAAACTTAGAGGATTTGATGTTGAAGTAATTTGTTACGATATTAAACCAGATGTAGGTGATGAAAATGCTCAACAAGTTTCTTTAGAAGAACTTCAAAAAAGAGTTGATGTTTTAAGTTTACACACCCCACAAACAGAACTTACCATGAAAATGGTGAATTCAGACTTTATTAATGGTTTTTTAAAACCATTTTGGTTGTTAAATACAGCTAGAGGAAAATCTGTAGTAACGAAAGATTTGGTTGAGGCTTTACAGTCAGGAAAAGTACTAGGAGCAGGATTGGATGTATTAGAATACGAGAAAAAATCGTTCGAAAATCTGTTTTCTGATCAAGAAATGCCAGAAGCTTTTAAATATTTAATCAATGCTGAAAATGTGTTGCTTTCTCCTCATGTAGCAGGTTGGACTATAGAAAGCAAGGAAAAACTAGCACAAACAATAGTTGATAAAATTAGAGAGAAATTTTGCTAACTTGTAGCTTTAAATTCATGTAACATGAAGTATGAAGCATCTACAGTAGAAGAATATATTTCTCAAATTCCTGAAGAACGTCAAGAAGTTTTACAAAAACTTCGAAATATAATTAAGGAAAACTTACCTGAAGGTTTTGAAGAAGGAATTAATTATAATATGATTGGGTATTATGTTCCTCATTCAAAATATCCTGATGGCTATCATTGTGATCCTAAACTTCCGCTGCCTTTTATGAATTTAGCTTCGCAGAAGAATTCAGTAAATTTATACCATAGTGGGATTTATGCTGAAAAAGAGTTACATGATTGGTTTGTAGCAGAATATCCTAAATATTCAAAAAGAAAATTAGATATGGGTAAAAGTTGTATTCGTTTTAAAAAGATGGACGATATACCATATGAATTAATTGCTGAACTCTGTACTAAAATGACTGTAGATAAATGGATTTCCATTTATGAATCAGCTGTAAAAAAGAAGTAAAATGAAGAAAAAAGGTAAAGTAACTGGTATAGGAGGTGTTTTTTTAAAACAGAAGATCCGAAAGCAACAAAAGATTGGTATAAAAATAACCTAGGTTTTAATACTGATGATTGGGGTTGTACGTTTTGGTGGAAAGACAATGAAGGAAAGAAAGCTTCTACACAATGGAGCCCGTTTGCAAAAGATACCAACTATTTTCAACCATCTAAAAAAGATTTTATGTTTAACTATCGAGTAGAAAATTTAGTTGAGTTATTAGAAGATCTTAAGAAAAAGGGAGTTACGGTAATTGATAAAATAGAAGAGTATGATTATGGGAAATTTGGCTGGATTTTAGATTTAGATGGAAATAAAATTGAGTTATGGGAACCAAAAGACGAAGCTTTTTTATAAATTTAGCACCGTCTAATAAATTAAAAATTAAAAAAATGGATGTAATTGATGAAAATGGGAATACTGTTCCTAATCAAGAAAGTAAACGAGTGTTAGCAGGTATCTTAGCTATTTTAATTGGATCAATTGGGATACATAAATTTGTGTTAGGGTATACCAAAGAAGGTATTATACAGATTATTGCTACAATTATAACTTGTGGATTTGCTGGAATTATTCCTTTTATAGAGGGAATAATTTATTTAACAAAATCAGATGATGATTTTATTGAAACGTATCAAGTAAATCATAGAGGTTGGTTCTAAACATTCTTTTTTAATTCTATACTATGTCTGAAAATAAGAACACGAATAATGGCTTAAATAAAGGGTTAGACAAAGCTAAAGAAGTTATGGATAACATAACAGAAGAAGCAAGTAGTTTAGCTGGAGAAGCAGGTGAGCATATTGTAGATATAGTAGAAGATGTAAAAGAAAAAGTTGAAGAAATTATTTCCGATGAATCAATTCAAAAAGCTAAGAAAAAGGCGAACGAATTAACAAACGAAGCTAAAGAAGTACTAGATGATATAACTGAAAAAGCTTCAGAAGTTGCAGGAGAAGCTAGTGAACACCTTGCTGATTTTGCTGAAGATGCTAAAGAAGAATTTCAAGAAACTAAAACCAAAACAAAAAGTTTGTTTCAACGACTTTTTGGAAAGAAATAATAAAAAAGCGCCTATTAGGCGCTTTTTTTATGAAATAATATTATTTGCTTTATTTGTTTTAATAATGGCTTGTTCGTTTTTCCAATCAATCCATTTTTGACCTTTAATACGACGCATTACATTATCTATTGTGCGCATAATAAATACATTATAAACAGCTTTTCCTAAGTTTTTAGGATTACGAGCAATAGCACGTAAACTCATTGAAAAACCAGGGGTAACATAGCGCATATAATGCCAGTATCCTTCAGGCATATACAAAACATTTCCGTGTTCTAATTCAGCAACATAACCTTTGGCATTTTTTAGTGCAGGCCACTTGTCAAAATCTGGATCGTTAAAATCAATGTCTTCGCGAGTAATTAACGAATGCGGAATTTTGTATAAGTATTTGTTTTGTTTTTGATCGAATAAAATACATTTCTTTTTTCCTTCAAAGTGAAAGTGAAAGATGTTAGCTAAGTCAATATCATAGTGCATGAACGTATACGAATCACGTCCACCAAAAAATAACATTGGTAAGCCTTTCATTAAGCTTAAACCAAAATCAGGAAATTTAAAATCTTTTTGTAATTGAGGTACTTCCTTTAAAATATTCCATAAGAAAATTCTAAATTTAGTAGGTTCTCGCCTTAACAAATCAACATACTCACTCATTTTCATGGTAGCATGAGGTTCGTTAAAACCATCTTTATAATCAACAGGTCTATCATCGTATAAAGGTACCGTTTTATCACCTGCTATTTCTTTCATATAATCTAAAGACCATTTAGAATATGCTGGCCAATCTTCAATAAAACGTTCGATAACCACAGGTTTTTGCGGTTTAAAATAATTCTTGATAAAGTCTTCCTTGGTAATTGTTTCGACTCTTTCAATTTGAGAAAGATTTAATCCCATAACATGTTGTTTAAAGGAGCAAAGTTAAGAAATCGTTACGACACTTTATTCTTAAATTTTTGGTATATTAAAGTTAATACAATGATTGAATTCTTTGAGGTTTTTTGGAGGTTATTATAGATGATGGTAAAGATTTAAAATCTATCGAAAACTGAAATAATTAGTTAAAAGTTTATTCTAAAACTTAAGTTTGGAGTAAATGGTAACGAATAAGTATTTACTTTTCTAACATTAGTTTCGCTGTTGTTATCTATAACATAGTAAGTGTTTATACTATTCTTTCTGTTAGTAATGTTAGTAAAACCAACTCTAACTGTTGATTTAATATTATTAGAAATATTGAATTGATAGCTTCCTGAAGCATTAACTCTAAAAAAGTTTCTTAATCTTTCTTTGTTAGGAGTGTCGTAGTTTACAACAGTTCTATCTCCATATTGTATAGTTTCGTTTCCTACTACAGGCGTCGTATATGGAGTTCCGTTTCGTAAAATTGTTCCAGCAGAGAGTCTAATCTTAGGGGTAATGCTGTAATTTAATGCAGCGCTTAAAGAATGGGTAATGTCTAAACTACTAGGAAATATGCTAGGAGAAAAAGTATTAAAAGTATAGTCGTTTTCTGCAAAAGTGTAGCTTAACCAAGTACTGATTTTTTTACTTTTTTTATTAATTAAGAATTCAACTCCCTTACTTTCATAACTACCAATAGAGTTTAATGTTTGCACATTGTTGTAAAAACCTTGATTAGCAGCTGTAATCCCATCAACAAATTTATAGAATCCAGTAAGATCTATTTGTAAGTTGTTTTTTGAAAATTCAGCACCAAAAGAAACCTGTTTACTTTTAATAATAGGGGTCTTATCATTGTCTGCTAATACCCATCTTCTTTTTTCTATCCCTAAAAAATTATCTTGAAAGTCCATTTTTTGGGTTGTTGTTTGATTTTTTAATTCTCCTTTTAATTTTAAATATAAGTTGTTAATTACTTTTTGTCTAACATTTATTCTAGGTTCAATTAAAAATTGATTAAAGTCATGGAAATAGTTAGCGCGTAAACCTAAACGAGCATACGTGTTTTTCTTTTTATATTCTAGTTCAGAAAAAATAGCAGATTTAAGTAATACATCCTTAACTGATTTGGTATAAGAAGGAGCGTTTACAGTAGTTTTATTAGCAATTCCTATTTCGTTAAAAACAGCTCCATTTGTAAAATTTAAAATGTCAGAAAATTGATACTTAGTAAGTAGTTTTATTTCGGTTTCTAATACATTATTGAATTGTGTTTGCAGCTGATTAGAATCTATGTTAAAGTCTGAAGAGTTAATGGTGTACTCAGATAAAAAAGTAGATAATTCAGAAGAAAAACGATTATTCCAATTAGTTTTCCATGTAATATTAGCTCCTAAATTTTCTTGTTTTAGTAAGCTGTTTTCTTCAAAAGTTGTATTTTCAGAAGTATATTCTTCAGTGTAGTCTAAGTTGTTTTTAATGTTTATTAAATTAGCTCTTAAAGAGTGTTTGTTATTAATATCATATAAAACCTTAAAAGAGTAATCGTAAAAGTAAAAGTTGGTAGTAGTTTTATGTTCTTTGTTTGAAGCAATAGAGTTTTCTTGAAAACTTCTATCAAAGTAATTGTTGTAAGTTGGTGTATTTAGTATATCGGTAAAAGATCGTCTTGCTGAAGCGTGAATTTCTAATTTATTAGAAATAGGAACGTGTATAAAAGCATCTCCGCTTAGTAAATTAAAACCACCACCTCCAGAAAATCTACGTGTAATTTCATTGTCGGTCAGCATATTTACAGTACTAGAAACACCGTCGCTAAATTGTGAACTAGTACCGTTTTTTATTACAGTAGCTTTTTTAGTCAGATAGGGATTGTAAGCAGAAATCAGTCCAAAAAAATGACCTGTGTGATACATTTTTATTCCATCCCACAGCATAAGGTTTTGATCGTTTGTACCCCCACGAACGTTAATGTTAGCGATACTTTCATTTACACTTTCAATACCAGGTAATACTTTTATAGTTTTTAAAATATCAGGTTCTATTAGTCCAGGAAGAATCCCAAATTTTTTAGAGTTTAATGTTGTACTTCCATCAATGTTTTTTTGTAACCCTGCTGTTAAAAAATTAGGAATGATAATTTCTGAAAGTTCTTCTGAAAGTTCATTTAGGCCAATTTCTTTACACGGAGTTTCAAAAAGTTCTTCAACGGGCAAGGTAATTGAATTATATCCGATATAAGAAATTGTAGCCGTTGAATTAATAGGAACTTTTTTTAAAACAAAATCTCCATTATAGCTTGTACTAGTTCCTATATTGCTGTTGTTAATTATAATTGAAGCTAAGGTAAGTGGTTCAAGAGTTTGCGAGTCTATCACTTTTCCGCAGATGGTTATTTTCTTATCTAAAAAAGAAACTGTTATAAATCGATCGTTTAAAACTTTAAAATTAAATAACGTAGTACTATTTAGATAATCAATCACCTCGCTTAAAGACAAGTTTTTTTGAGGAGTAGTAATAACATTTCCTTTTAAATCCTTATCAGAATAAGTAAATTTAACATCGTGTTGTTTTTCTATTTCAACCAAAAAACTTTTAAGTTCAATTTTGTTTTGCGCTTTTATAGTTAGTGAAAGGAGAAAAATAAAAACAAGGCTAAGTTTCTTACTTATCATATTTATAAATAGTAATTATTTTTCCTTCTATTTTGTACGATAATTGTAAAGGAATTGTAATTGCTTGAAGAGCGACATTTAAGTCGTTATGAGTAAAACCACCAGTGTAAAGCTGTTCAAGGTTTATATCTTTAGTTTTTACAGTATAATCGTATTGGTTTTGTAATTCGTCTAAAATCAGTTTAAGCGGCACACTTTTAAAATTCGATTCTTTCTGCAACCAAGACTTATTGGTAAGGTTAAAAGTGTTTAGAGTGTCTGTTTGTCCATTAATTACCTTAAATATATTCCCTTTCGCTAATTTAACTAATGTGTCTTGGTATTGTACACTAACTAAACCTTCAAAAGTTTTTACTTCAAAATAGTTGGCTCTTTCTTTTACGTTAAATTGAGTTCCGAGTACGGTAACTTTTCCAATAGAAGTATTTACCGTAAATGATTTCCCTTTTTTTACTTTAAAGTAAGCCTCGCCTTTAAGGTGTATACTTCTATTATCTTCCCATTTCTTTTTGTTGAATGAAATAGTAGAATTAGCATTTAAAATTACTTCAGATTCATCTGGTAAATTAAATGTTTTTGTTTCTGCAAATTGTGTGTCATAGTTTGTAGTTCCATTAAAAAACAAGAAGTATGAAGAAACTAATAAAACTACTATTGTAGCAGCATATTGGTAAAATCTTTTATAATTGAATGAAACGACTTTTCCTTTTTTGGTAGTAGTCGCTTTTTTAAGTTCAAACTCCTTAAAGGTTTTGTCTATATCTATGGTTGGTGTTTCTATCTGAGAAGAGTAATGTGCTATTTTTTCAAGATTTTTGAAATTAGGGTCTTGTTTTAATAACGATAGTTCCTCTTCAGAGATTTCTCCGTTTAACCATTTTAGTATATATTTTTCATCTTTCATTTTTGTACTTAACTAACTTTTAGACAATAAAGAAGTAAATTTCCCTACCCTTATAACAAATCTATTTTTGATCTCAGTTTTTTTAAGGCTGATGACATCCTTTTTTCTACTGCTTTTTGAGAAATATTTAATAATTCAGCTATTTCTCTATACTTTTTACCATCTATTCTATTCATTAAAAAAACCTCTCGTTCAGCTTCAGTTAAACCTTCAATTGCTTTTTTAAGTTTATGTTTAAACTCTTCTTCTTCTAATAAATATTCAGGACTTTGATTGTTAATATCAATATAAGGCGAGCTTTTAGCATAATTTAAAACAACCTTTTCATGTTTTAAACTGTTTAAAAAAAGGTTATTTACACTCGTAAATAAGTACGATTTGGCTTTGTCATATGATATTTCAGAACATTTTTCCCACATTTTTAAAAAAACTTCTTGTATCAAATCCAGAGCAGTATCTTTATCTCCCGATTTATAATGTGAGAAGTTAGTAATAAACTGAATATTAGATTTGTAGAATTCGTTAAAATCTTCTTCGTTACAAAGTGATTTTTTAGTCATGCAATTTGTTTTTTTGGGGAATTAAAAATAAAAAATCAAAAACAAAAGTAGGGTAAAATGTTTTATAGTTTTCTAAATGATAGAAACGTTCTAAAAATAAATAGAAATGTTTTAAAGATAAAAAGATAACAAAGGATAAAAATATTTAAAATGAAAACGATTAAATTATTAGGAGTATTTGCATTCATAGCCTTAGTTGGTTTTACTTCTTGTCAATCTGAAGAAAACGAACAAATAGGAATTAATCCTAACGCAATTACACCAACTTCAGAACTTGCAAGAAAAATTAAAAGAACAGGGATGAACGATGGGGCTAAAGATGATTTTTTAGATAGAAACTCATGTGCAGAATTAATATTTCCTATTGTTGCAACTGTAAATGGCCTTGAAATAACTATAAACAATGAAGCTGATTATGAACTAGCTGTAGAAATAATGGATGAGTTTAATGATGATGACGATACAGTAGCATTCAACTTTCCAATAACAGTAAAACTGAGTGATTATTCAGAAATAGTTATTTCATCACAAGAAGAGTTTGAAGACTTAAACCAAGAATGTGATAATGCTTCTGATGATATGGAAAGCGCAATTTCTTGTGCAAAAGTAGATTTTCCAATTTCAATATTAACTTATGATGTTAATTTAGAACAAACAGGAACTGTAGTTGTAGAATCGGAACAACAATTATACGGTTTTGTGGATGATTTAGAAGATTCGGATAAATTATTCTCTATAAAATACCCAATTACAGTAACATTAAGCAACGGAACTTCTGTGCAAATTAATGATGATTCTGAATTTGAAGATGCACTAGAAGAGTGTACTGCTTATGAGGCAGAAGAAGAATTAGCAGAAGAAAAAGCAGAAGAAGTAGAAGGTATTGTTAGTAAAGCTACTTTTATAGTTGAAAGTTTTGTTACAGGTGGTGTAAATATAGCAGAAGATTTTGCTGAATATACTATAGAATTTACAAACGAAGAAAAATTGATAGCAAGAAATACTGTTAATACAGCCTTAGAAAATATTGAAGGAGAATATGATGTAGATTCTGATACAAGAGTGCTTTTAGAGCTAGATTTTACAAATGAAACTGTGTTTAGTGTTTTAAATAATGAATGGGTTGTAACCGCTTATACAAGTAGTTTGTTAACATTACAAAGCAAAACAGATTCATCAATTATACTTGAGTTAAAGAGACTGTAGGTTAGTTTTCTCCGTAGTAGTTAATGTAATTTATGGTTATCGCAAATAAGTGATAGCCATAAAAACTTAAGATAGTATAGAGTTTACTAGTTTTATTTTCAATTTTATAAATTTGTAGTATATTAAAGTTACTACAATGATTGAATTATCTGAATCTTTTTGGAATAATAAATATTTGAATGATAAAACAGGATGGGATTTAGGAGAAATTTCTAATCCGTTAAAAGAATATTTTGATCAATTAAAAGATAAAAATCTTCGAATTTTAATACCCGGTGGAGGGAATTCGTATGAAGCAGAGTATTTGTTTAGTTTAGGTTTTTCAAATGTTTTTGTGGTTGATATTGCTGAAGAACCTTTAAAGAGAATTCAAAAAAGAGTTCCTAATTTTCCTAAGGAAAATCTTATTCATGCTAACTTTTTTGAATTAGAAGGTGTTTTTGATTTAATTATAGAGCAGACTTTTTTCTGTGCTATCAATCCAGAATTACGACCAGACTATGCACAAAAAGTAAATGAATTATTAACCGGTAGGGGAAAACTAGTAGGTTTATTATTTGATGCAATACTAAATGAAGACCATCCACCTTTTGGAGGGAGTAAAAGAGAGTATGAAGAATATTTTACACCGTATTTTAAAGGAAGTATGGAGCCTTGTTATAATTCGTCAGAAAGCAGACAAGGAATGGAATTATTTATAAAAATGATAAAAAAATAGCCATCAAGTACTTGATGGCTATTTTTTATGTTGTTACTTAGAATTAACTTCTTAAAGCTTTAGCTTCTTGCTTCTTTTGTTCGTTACGTTCAATTTTATGTTCAGGTCTTGTCCATTTTGGATTTTCACCTAAAGCTTCAAACTGAGAATCTTTAGCTTCAACCGATTCTCTTTGTTCGTGCTTAAAGAATGGTTTTTGTGTATTTAATCCTAATTCTTCAAACATTCTCATATCTTCATTAATATCAGGATTCGGAGTTGTTAATAATTTATCTCCAGCGAAAATAGAATTTGCTCCAGCAAAGAAACACATTGCTTGACCTTCTCTACTCATTTGAGTTCTTCCTGCTGATAAACGCACTTGTGAATCTGGTAATACAATACGAGCAGTTGCTACCATACGAATCATCTCAAAAATGTTTACAGGAGGTTGTTCTTCTAACGGAGTACCCTCTACGGCTACCAATGCGTTAATAGGTACAGATTCAGGGTGTGGAGAAAAACGAGTTAAGGTTTCTAACATTCCAGCTCTGTCTTCTAACGATTCTCCCATACCAATAATTCCGCCAGAACAAACAGTTACGTTGGTTTTACGTACATTTTCAATAGTATTAATTCTATCATCAAAAGAACGTGTAGAAATCACATCGTCGTAATAATCTTCAGAGGTATCAATATTGTGGTTGTAAGCATATAAACCAGCTTCGGCTAAACGTTTTGCTTGGTTTTCAGTTACCATTCCTAACGTACAACAAACTTCCATGTCTAGCTTGTTAATAGTACGTACCATTTCTAACACTTGGTCAAATTCAGGGCCGTCTTTTACATTTCTCCAAGCTGCTCCCATACAAACTCTTGATGATCCACCATCTTTAGCACGTAAAGCTTGTGCTTTAACTTGGTTTACAGTCATCAAATCATTTCCTTCAACATTGGTATGATAACGTGCCGCTTGCGGACAATATCCACAATCTTCTGAACATCCACCAGTTTTAATTGAGATTAAGGTGCTTACCTGTACTGTGTTTGGGTCGTGATATTTTCTATGTATAGTTGAAGCTTCGTACAAAAGCTCCATTAAAGGCTTATTGTATACCTCCAGAATTTCCTCTTTCGTCCAATCGTGTCTAATTTCATTCATAAATTCGAGTTGTTTGTGGTGGTAAAAATAAAAAATTCCGCTTCGAAAGCGGAATTTTATGAGTCTTATTTTTCTTCGGAAGGAGAATCGTCTTGATCGACAACTTTTCCGTCACCATTCGGAAGTTCCTTTCCTTTTAAATAATCGGGTAATTGCATACCTGCCATATTGAACATTTCTTGCAGTGGCGGTACTGCATTGTACATTCCTGAAATAAAGTTAGATGTTGAGGTTTTTCCATCTTTTCCTCCTCCATTTTCCCAAACAGTAACTTTATCAATCTTAATGTTTTTAATAGCTTCTGATTGTAACTTTACCAATTCAGGTAATTTATCAGCAATTAATAATAAGGCTGCGTTTTGTGAATCGTTACCAGCAGCTTTTACGATTTGATCTAAACCAGCTGCTTGTTTGGTTAATACTTCGTATAAACCTTGAGCTTCTGCTTGTGCTTTGAATAAGATAGCATCTGCCTCACCTTTTGCTTTTCTACGAATTCTTTCAGCTTCTGCCTCTGCATCAATTTCTACTTTTCGTTTATCAATCTCAGCAGGAACGATTACATCTGCCATTTGTGAAGAACGTTCTCTTTCAGCTCTGGCAATTTCAGCTTCTTTCTCGGCAGCATACGATTCTTCTAAAGCTTTTGCTGATTGCACTTTTTCAGAAGCAATAGCCACTCTTTCTGCCTCAGCCTCTCTTTGACGACGTAATGAGTCAGAGTTTGCAACAGCAATTTTTGCGGTGTTTTCACCATCTACAGCTTTTGCATTAGCAGCAGCAACTTGAGTTCTTTCATCTTGTACTGCATTTGCTTCACCAATAGAACCGTCTCTATTTTTTTCAGCAACTGATTTACGTGCAGCGTTGATTGCATGCGCAGCAGCTTCTTTACCTAATGCCTCAATATATCCTGATTCGTCAACAATATCGGTAATATTTACGTTGATTAATTTTAAACCAACCTTTTTTAATTCCGATTCAACACTTTGTGAAATGTTGGTTAAGAACTTATCTCTATCAGAGTTAATTTCTTCAATATCCATAGAAGCAACGACTAAACGTAATTGTCCAAAAATAATTTCTTTGGCTAATTCTTGAACATCGTTCATTGCTAAACCAAGTAAACGTTCGGCAGCATTTTGCATTACTCCAGGTTCGGTAGAAACCCCAATGGTAAAACGTGAAGGCACGTTTACACGAATATTTTGTTTAGAAAGTGCATTTACCAAGTTTACTTCGATAGAAATTGGTGTTAAGTCTAAAAACTCATAATCTTGAATTACAGGAAAGATAAATGCAGCACCACCATGAATACATTTCGCTGATTGTCCGCCACCAACTTTACCATACACTACTAAAATTCTGTCGGAAGGACATCTTTTGTAGCGTTTTATTAAAGTAACGAGTAAAATGAAAATAAATAGAATGGCAATAACAAGTCCTATAGGGCCTGCAAAACCAAAACCATCAATTTGTAATAATGTAAGTTTTAACATAGTCAATTTTTATTTTTGAGATTCAACAATTAATATTCCGTTAGAGGTAACTTCGATTACTTTTATAACCATACCTTGTGTTAAATCGGCATCATTATCTGTTAAGGCATCAAGTTCACGAAGTGAGTTTTGTACTTTTATATGTACTTTTCCCATTTTAGAGCGATTAGCTCCTACGGTTAAATACACTTCACCAATTTGGTTTAATGCATTTTTCATTTGTAAAGTACCACTATCTGTTAGTTTACTAATATAGTAGAATAAGGTTGCCATGATAGTCATCATAATCAACCCGCAGAAAACAGAAATAAGTAGTGTGATTGTGTTTGAATTACCAGCATCCATACTGGCAATACCACTCCAACCAAAAATGGTGAAAAAAGCAACCATGTTTTTAAAGGTGAAAAACTGGAATCCGGCACCTGTATCGGCGTCTATTTCAGTATCAATGTCACCAATATCATCAGTATCGGCACCTATAAAGCTACCAATTAGTACAAAGACAAAAATTAGTGTAAAAACACCTGCTATTCCCCAATAAACTTGTTGAAAAGAGGTTAATTCAGAAAACCATTCCATCATAAAGCAATTATTTAAATGAGTTACTAAAAGTATACAAATTGCCTGAAATCGACAATTTTTATTTTGTTAATCAACTATCTAGGGGGAAGTCCACAAGGTACTCAAAGAAAACTATTCTAAGTGCTTTGTGGTAAGCTTCAGATAATTAAATCCTTGACTATCGCCCAGCGATTAAAACGGAAACAGCATTTCCTCCAAAACCAACAGCATTTACTAATATTTTTGATAGCTTTTTTGGGTGTTTTTGAGGTTGAGCAAACGGAACTTCAATTACTTGTTGATGTTGTAACATGAACATAGCCAATTCTAAGCTTAATAAACCTGAAGCACCGAAAGTATGACCAAGTTTCCATTTATTAGTAGTTAAAAAAGGAGTTTTGTTACAAAATACTTTTTGAATCGCATTAATTTCTGATTGATCTCCTTTAATGGTTCCTGGAGCATGCATTACGATAGCGTCTATTTCATCAGGAGAAATTGTTCCTAATGCCATTTTCATTGATTTTTGAAAACATTCAGCATCGGTAGTAACAGAAGTGTTGTGTTTTAAAACTTCTGTAGCATATCCAACTCCTTCAATAAAAGCCAAAGCATTTTCTTTATTCCCTTTTTCTAAACAAAAAACAGAAGCAGCTTCACCCAAAACCATAGTGTTTTTGGTTTTGTTTAGGTCAAAAGCCTTACAGGGGTAGCCATTTTTTTCTTTGGAATATACTTTTAATGCCTGCATTTGGGCAATAGTAAAATCAGTTAGTGAAGCTTCACTAGCACCAATCATAAATTTTTCTGACATTCCTGATTGTAACCAAGCAACACCGTTTAATAAAGAATGTAGTCCAGTTGAGCAAGTTATAGAATGTGAAATTTCAGGACCATTAGTTTGTAAATCATGTGCAATCCAAGATGAAATATTTCCTAAAGTAGTTGTAGGAGAGCTCAAAGTAGATGATTTTCCCGTTTTTAAAAACTCCTTGTGGTATTTTTCAAACAAGGAAGTTGCACCACGAGAGGAACCGATGTTGATTCCGAAGTTATCGGAAGCTTTCCAATCTGTTTGTTCCATTGCTTTTCTAGCAACAAAAAGGGTGTACAAAACAGACGGATCTAAATTTTTGTATTTATTGTCAGAGTTTCTAACATCTTCAATAGCATGTTTATCTTCATCAGGTAATTGTGCTACCCATGCTTTGGAATCTTCAAAGTCTTTAAAACTTAAAAAATGTTGATTATTTAGATAGTGCTCCCAAATTTTCTCAGGAGTACTTCCTAAGGCAGAAACAGAAGCAAATGATGTTATTGAGATGAGTTCTTTCAACACGATAAAATTTCAGCAAAAATAAAGGTAAAATCAAGTATTCTAAAGAAAATAAAAATATTTATCTTGGTATAAAATTATTAAAGTTATGAGCGAACAAAGACAAAAAAGTTGGTTTGGAAGAAACTGGTTGTGGTTTATACCATTAACAGGATGTTTAGGGTTTATTTTATTAATTGTTTTAGGTGTAGGAGCGGCATTTTTTGGAGTGTCAAAAATAATGACAAATTCAACCCCTGTTGAATATGCTATTGAACAAGCATCTAAAAACAAATTGGTTATAGAGAATTTAGGAGAACCGATTGAACAATACGGAATTCCCTCTGGAAATATTTCTCTTACTAACGACGATGGAAATGTAGATTTTTCCATTCCGATAAGAGGTGATAAAGCAGAAGGTACTTTAATTGTTAGAGGTATTAAAGTCGATGGTGAATGGATTTATGAAGATTTATACGTTCACATTAAAGAAACTCAAGAAGAAATTAACTTATTAGAAAAGGAAAAAGCTCTAGAGACTATCTAGAACCTTTTCTATAGTTGTATATATTTTGTTAAGCTGTTCCTTTGTGATAACATAGGGAGGTTGAATGTAAATGGTGTTTCCTAATGGTCGTAAAAAAACTCCTTCATTCATAAAAGATTTTAAAAGCTGGTCACGCAACGTTCCATAACGACCAGAATTGGTGTTTAAATCAATAGCTAAAATAACGCCTTTACCTCTTGTTGAATTTACTTTTTGATGACTTTCTATTTTTTTCGCAAAAGTTTTATTAGACTCTTCAATAAACTGAATATTGTCTTGGATTTCTTGAGTTTTCAATAGCTCAATACTCGCTAGTGCAGCACTACATGCTATTGGATTCGCAGAATAAGTATGACAATGAAAAAAACCTTTGGAAATATCATTGTCTAAAAAAGCAGTGTAAATTTCTTCAGTACAAGAAGTAATTGACATAGGAACTAAACCAGCTGTCAGTGCTTTACTTAAACATATAATATCTGGTTTTGTAGTAATTTCATCAGAAGCAAAATTGTTACCTGTTTTTCCAAAGCCAGTCATTACTTCATCTGCGATGGTAAGAATATTATTGATTTTGCAAACCTCCAAGATGTTGTTTAGATCCTCGGCCTTATGAATTTTCATTCCAGCAGCTCCTTGAACTAAAGGTTCATAAATGAATCCAGCAACATTGTGCTCTGAAATAATCTGTTGTAATTTTTGTGCAATAGCCTCATTGTTTTCTCCATTAGGAACAGGAATTCGTTGAATATCCATCAAAAAATCTTCAAAAGGTCCATTATACACAGATAAACCAGAAACAGACATAGCTCCAAATGTATCACCATGAAATCCATCTTCAAAAGCAATGAATGTTGTACGTTTTTCACCCTTATTAAAATAGTATTGCAAAGCCATTTTAATACCAGCTTCTACCGCAGTAGAACCATTATCATTAAAAAAGATTCTATTTTGATTTTTAGGAAGAATTTTAATCAATTCTTCTGATAATTTTACCGCAGGTTCATGGGTGAAATCGCTAAACATAATCTGATCTAAGGTTTGCATTTGTTGGTAAACACGATTTGTAATAAAATCATTACAGTGCCCAAACATGCAGGTGTACCAAGAGGAAATAGCATCGATATACTCGTTACCATGCTCGTCGGTTAGTATGCAGCCTTTTGCTTTTACAATTCCTAAACTATCAGGGTGTGTTTGGTGTTGTTTTAGCGGGTGCCACAAATGTTTTTTATCTCTTTCGGTTAAAGTCATAAATTTTCTTTGAATTTATCGGCGTATTCTTTAATCACATTTTTATCAAAATAAGGTTCTTCTTCAATACGTCCAATTACAGGAACCGTAGTCATTTTTTTGATAATATCTTCGGTGGTTTTGTGTTCGTTTCCAGAAAAAACCAAAGCAACATCAAAGCCTTTTTCTTTCAGTAAGTTAACTGTTAGTAAAGTGTGATTAATGCTTCCTAAATAATGACGAGAAACAACAATTACTTTATAATCTGGTTTTATAACATCCAATAATGTGTTTTTATCATTCAAAGGAACTAATAGTCCACCTGCACCTTCAATGACTAAATGGTTTTTTGTTGAAGGTTCTTTTATGTTATCAATTTCAATGGTAACTCCATCAATTTCTGCAGAAGCATGCGGACTCATTGGTGTTTGTAAGGCGTATGAGTTGGAGTGAAAAACAGTTTTTGAATTTGAAATGAGCTTTTCAACTTTATGAGTGTCAGAATATTCTAAATCTCCCGACTGAATAGGTTTCCAGTAATCAGCTTCTAAAGCTTCTGTTATGATTGCAGAAGCCACAGTTTTACCTACTTCTGTTGAAATTCCTGTAATAAAATATTTTTGTTGTTTCATGATGTTACAAAAGTAGCAAGCTTCTCTAAAACATCGGTAATTTCTTCTTTAGAATTATATGCGTGTAAACAAAAACGTAAACGTTCTTGATTTAAAGGAACGGTAGGTGATAAAATGGGTTTTACTTCAAAACCGCTTTTTTGTAATTGTAAGGCAATGTTTTTTACGCGTTCATTTCCTGAAATAACACAACAATGTATGGCAGAAGAACTTTCAATAAAACTTAATTGTAGTCTGTTTGATTCTGAAATGAAATGTTGAATATTTTCTTGTAGTTTCTCTAGGGAGTTACTAAAAGTTAATTCTTCGTAAGCAATCTTTATGGTAGCTAAAGCATGAGGAGACAAACCAGTAGTATAAATAAAACTACGGGCAAAATTTACAAGGTATTGTTGTAATTGTTCACTTCCTAAAATAGCTGCTCCATGACATCCTAAACCTTTTCCAAAAGTGATAATTCGAGCGAAAACGACATTTTCTAATTGCAGTTTTTGAATTAATCCAAAGCTAAAAACGCCTAAGGCATGCGCTTCATCTATAACTAAATGTGTGTTGGTTTGTTTGTTGATTAGTTGTGATATTGCTATCAAGTCAGGAGAATCTCCGTCCATAGAAAAAACAGATTCGGTAATCACATAAACTTCTAAGTCATTCTGATGAACTCGTTTTAGTAGCTCTTCAAGATGAGTTAAATCGTTATGCTTAAACTTAAACGATTTCGCATTGGATAGTTGTATGCCGTCTCGTATGGATGCGTGAATAAACTCATCATATAAAATGATATCACCGCGTTGAGGTACTGAAGCAAAAAAACCGATGTTGGCGTCGTAACCAGAATTAAAAACTAAAGCTGTTTCAGAATTATGAAGTTTTGCTAGTTGTTTTTCAACTTTGGTGTAAAGCTTGTGATTTCCTGAAAGTAGGCGAGAACCTGTTGCGCCATTAACTTTACTATTATTATCAACTAAAAATTGATGTGTTTTATTAAAAATAACTTCAGATTTAGCAAACCCTAAGTAATCGTTTGAAGAAAAATCGATAAGCGAGTTTTCTTTACCAAGTTTTCTTAGAGAGTTTTGTGCTACTCGTTGTGAAATTTTTTGCTGTAGTTTCTTAGGAAATTGCATAGTGTAAAAATAAAGAAGTACTTTTTATATTGAGACTATTTAATTAGAAAACTTAATATAAGAGTGAAAGTATTAGTTTAATAAAGTCTCACTCTTAATTACTTTTGTTTTAAAAAGGAAAAGGATTAATATTTTGTTTTTTTTAATAAAGTCTCACTTAAATAAGGTTAAATTTATCAACTATAATGTTCTAAAGTTTTTTTATTTGTTTTTTAACAGATCTTATAATTTATGATAGCGTCAGAAAAGTTAGTAACTTACATGTATGTTTTGTTAGCAGTTTATGCTGCTGTAATTTTATATTTCGTAGTACGTGGTGCGCGAAAGAATACAAATATAAAAGATTACGCTGTCGGAAATATAGGTTTTCCTGCTTGGGTGGTAGGCTTGTCATTAGCGGCTTCTATGACAAGTGCTGCAACTTTTATTATTAACCCAGGTTTTATTTCACTTTATGGTATTTCAGGGGTGATTTCTTTCGCTGTAGTTTTACCAATTGCTGCATTTATTTCTTTAATTGTTTTTACAAAAGGGTTTGCAAAGTATGGTAGTGCTGTAAAGGCAACGACTATGGCGCAGTGGATTGGGAAGCGTTACGAAAGTAAAAACTATGCTTTTTTCTTCGGAATTATAGCACTGTTACTCATCACGTTTATCGTTTTAATTAATGTAGGGCTCACACAGGTTATCTCTAAAGCATTAAATGTAGATCCTTTTTATGTGTTGATGGGAATCGTTGCATTTGTTTTTGGATATATGATGTTTGGAGGAGCGAATTCTATGGTATATACAAATACTATTCAAGCTATTATAATGTTTATAGTTGCGTTGATTTTACTAGGCTCAGGCTTCGAATTTTTTAAAGGAGGATTTGGTGGTTTTATGAATAAATTATCAAGCATTGATCCTAATTTAACGAAGCTGACAAATCCATCAAGTTTTTTATTTAGAGATTATTTTGAAATAATTGTCACGCAGATAATTATTGGAGTGGCGATTGTTTGTCAGCCGCATATTATTACCAAATCACTGTTGCTAAAAGATGCTAAAAAAATTAACAATTACTTGTTTAGTGGAATTGTGTTTATGATTGTATTCTTTTTGGTAGTTATTGTAGGCTTATATGCAAGAATAAGTTTCCCAGATTTAACAGTTGATGGAAGGGTATTAAAAATGGATGAAATTATACCAACGTATGTAGTAGCTAAGTTTTCTGTTGGGGTGGGTCTAATTATAGTTGTGGGGCTTATTTCAGCAGGACTTTCTACGTTGGAAAGTTTAATACAATCGTTGTCAATCACAATTACTTCAGATATACTTGAGCCTATTTTTAAAGATAAGATAGGTGAAAATACAATTGCAGTAAATAAAATAGTAATTGTCATTTTAGCTATCGTAAGCTTTTTATTGAGTTGGGAGCAGATTAAAAATCCAGATGTGAGTGTGGCAATCTTCGCGCAAAATGGAGTGTATGCTTATTTTGCAGCAGCATTTGTACCTGTATTGTTTGGAACTTTTTTGAAAAATGTGTCAGTAAGGTCAGTTTTTATAGCGAGTATTACTGCCATTGTAGTGCATTTTGGTATTTATTATGGTAGGCTTACACCTTACATGCAAGAGCCTGTTAACAACCCAGGGGTTTCTGCTGCTTTTGGTATAGTTGCATCACTTGTAGTGGGGTATATATTTTATAAATTAGACGCTAAAAAAACAAATGAGCACGTTAAACTGGATAGCTAAGTGGGCAGATTACACGCCTAATAAAGTAGCGCTTACTTCTTATGATACTCATGAAAATTATACGTACAGTGATTTAGATATCTATGCGGATAGATTAGTAGCTAAGTTCACTAAAAATGGGTTAGAAGAAGGGGATAGGGTTGCTGTTTTAGCAGAGCACGGTTTAGAGTACATCGTTCTTTTTGTAGCTTGTCAAAGAATGGGGGGTATTTTGGTACCTCTAAATTATCGCTTCTCGGTAAGTGAATTACAAAGATTAGTAGACGATTGTACGCCGAAATTATTTGTTTACAGTAAGGGTTTTATTGAGAAGTTTGAAGGGTTAGAATTAGGGAGTACTTCTGTATTGTTAATGAATGATGTGAAATATTTCTATAAAAACAAAGCGGTTGAAGTTGTAAGAAAAGATTATACGATAAAGGAAGAGAATCCGCTATTTATATTCTATACTTCAGGAACTACAGGAAACCCGAAAGGAGTGCTGTATACTAATAAAATGTTATTTTGGAATAGTTTGAATACTTCCATGCAGTTAGGTATTACATTTAGAGACTCTACATTAAATACTTTGCCACCTTACCATACATCAGGGTGGAATGTTTTTGTTACTCCATTATTACATAAAGGAGGGCATATAGGAATGCTAGAAAAGTTTGATGCAGAAAAGGTGTTGTGTTTGTTAGAGTTAAATGAAACGACATTGTTTATGGCGCTTCCAACAATGCTGTTAATGATGCAAAAAACATCTGTTTTTAAAAAAATAGGCCTTCAAGAGTTGCGTTATATTATTTCTGGTGGAGAAAAAGTACCGCCTGAACTGGTGTCATATTGGAAGAAAGAAAAAAACATATATATACGTCCAGGGTATGGTTTAACAGAAGCAGGCCCTAGTATAACATCACTTCATCATAAAATGGCAGTGTTAAAACCTAACTCAATTGGGAAGCCTAATTTCTATTTGGAAACCAAAATAGTAAATAGAGAAGGAGAGGAGGTAAAGCCTAATGAAGTAGGAGAATTATGTATAAGAGGTAATATCGTAACTCCAGGGTATTGGAATAACTCTGTTAAAACTAACAATACAATTAAAAAAGGATGGCTGTATACAGGTGATTTTGTGTATATGGATGAAGACGGTTATTTGTATATGAAAGGAAGAAAAAATGACATGTATATATCTGGAGGAGAAAACATTTATCCACAAGAAATAGAAGCGCATTTAGAAACACTTAAAGGAATTAAAAAAGCAGTAGTGTTAAGTATGAAAGATGAAAAATGGGGAGAAATAGGGGTGGCTTTCATAACAGTTGAAGATAAAGATATTACAGTTGAAGATGTAAGAGCAGAATTAAAAGAAACATTAGTTCCCTATAAGCATCCAAAATATATATTCTTTTTAGATGAAATACCTTTAACGAGTGTAGGAAAAGTATCGAGAAAAGATTTGTTGCGCTATTTTAATTCGATTAAAACATAAAAGATGAAACAGATAAGTTTAGTGTTAATTTTTACATTGATAAATGCCATTGCATTTGCACAAAGCACAAAAAAAACAATGAAAGAAATGCTTTCAGACTATGAGTTTAAAACTAGATGTGTAAAAATTGACGACATAAATATTACATATCTAAAAGAAGGAAAGGGAGCTAAGACCTTACTTTTTTTACATGGCTTAAGTAGTAATGCTGATGCTTGGTTTAAAAATATAGAAACTCTAAAAGAGAATTATACCTGTGTGGCTATTGATTTACCAGGTCATGGAAAATCTTCAAAGTTAGAAGAAGCTTATACGCCTACTTTCTTTGCTGATGTTGTGTTTAAATTTATCAAAAAGAAAAGATTGAAAAATGTGGTTTTAGTTGGGCATTCTATGGGAGGTCAAGCCAGTATGAAACTTGCATTGCAACATCCAGAAGTAGTGCAAAAATTAGTACTGATAGCTCCTGCAGGATTGGAGAAGTTTACTAAAGATCAAGGGAATATTCTTAAAAGTGTATATACTGCTGAGGTTGTAAAGAACACAACAAATGAACAGATTGCAAAAAATTATGCACTTAACTTTTTTGAACAACCAACCGAGGTGTCAAAAATGATTGAAGATCGTATTCGAATTAAACAAGCGTCCGATTTTGATGCTCATTGTAACGCTATTGTAAAAAGTGTATTCGGAATGTTGGATGATCCTGTATATGTCAATTTAGAGAAGATATCTCAAAAAACCTTAGTTGTTTTTGGAGACAAAGACATGTTAATTCCAAATAGGTATTTACACCCAACATTAACGATTCAAGATGTAGCAAATGTAGCAAAAGATAAAATTAAAAATGCTACTGTAAAATATATAGAAAATTGTGGGCATTTTGCTCAGTTTGAAAAGCCTAAAAAAGTTAACTTGCTCATACAAGAATTTGTAGAAAGTGATTAATGAAAACGAAGCTTAAAAAATTTACAGAGTTTAGTAAAACTATTTTGCCAAACGAGGCAAAATATCTTCAAACAGTATATCAATTTAAAGGAAAAGAGAAATGCGTAATAAGTGATCTTATTATCAAAAATGCATTGTCTAAAAATGGTTTTACAGACTTTGATACTTCTATAGATAAACGAAAATACTCGTATATAAAAGACTGGACTCAGAAAAAATTAACCAGTATAGATGTTGATGTTACGATAGATTGGTTAATGTCGTTAAAAAAGAAAATTTTAACTGATGCTATTACTTCGCAAGAAGAAAAAGAATTTCTTCACTATATAATCTCTTACAAAACCATTGAACATAATTTTCAAAGTCTATATAATTTAGCTAAAGAATACAAATCGTATTTGTTAGTACGAATGCGTTATAATGATCATGAAATTGTGGCTAACTTTATTAAGGAGTATGAGGTTAACTATTTGAAGGCAAAAGAAATACATGAAAAACTGTATGAGGCAACTACCGAAATTACCAATCAATATACCTTAAATAATAATGAAACAAAACATCTAGAAGATTGGTTGTTACAAGTGTTTAAAGATGAGTCTATCGATGGTAAAAATCGTTACCAAGCATTTGTTTTGCTAGCTTTTATGTATACAAATTATAATGAGAATGATAAGTTAAAGTTACTTTTCGATCAAATTGATGCATATTTTAGTCAGGGTATAATGTATTCTAGACGCTTACTTTCTAACTACTATGCGAGTCGAGTTTTGTTACACTCTAAACAAAATGAGTTTGATGAGGCGGAGTTTTACGGGTATCTTTCAATTAGGCAGAATAATAATGATACCTTGATGTATTTAAATAATTTGGTAGCTATTTTATTACGGAATAACAAACCCGAAGAGGCATTTTCTTTACTTGAAAAGTATGATGGACTTTATAAAGAAATTCATAATTACCATCAAAAAATAGGGTATTGTTCGTATAAGGTAAGAGTATTATCAGAACTTCATAAACATAAAATAGCCGAAGCAACGGCAAAAACTTTTTTACGAAAACATAAAAATGAGGTGTTAAAACATCGTTGGCATCATTTCTTTACCTCGTATATTAATGTGTTAGTCACAGAAGAAAAATATGACGAAGTGTTAAAGTTGGCTTCTAAATTTAATTTGATAGAAAAAGAAAATGAGCGTCAGAAAAAAAGTAATTATGTGCCTAATATTTCTTGGAGCATTTCACTTTCAAGATATATGGAAGGTAAGATTAATTCAAACCGTTTATTAGAAGAGATAAAAGAACCTTTAAAGGGTATAACACCAACAATAAATCAAAAACAGTTGATGTTCAAGGTAATAAATAAGTTGTCAGATAATCTTCCAGAGGCTTTTTTGAAATTAAAGTCTCATATTGAATAGGTTTCTTTTGAATACTGTGTTTTATATAGTTTTTTTGTATTAAAAAAAATAAAACAATTAAAAGTCACACTTTATAGTTTTTGTTTTTTAAATAGTTTATTTTTCATTTCCCGATAGATTGCGAGTGAAACAAACTTAATAACAATCTAAAATTATGAAAAAACTATTTTTCTTTTTAGTCTTAATTAGTTCTTTAACTCTAAGTGCACAAGGTACAGGAGGTATTCAAGGGGTGATTACAGATACAAATGGAGTGCCTTTAGCGGGGGCTACAGTATATATTAAAAGTATAGATAAGGGGATAGATGCTGATTTTGATGGGAAATTTGCAATTGAAAATATTAAAGAAGGAACTTATAATGTGCTTGTCTCATTTGTAGGTTTTGAAAGTTTAACCAAAACAGTAGCTGTTCAAAATGGAAAGAAAACACAACTAAACATCTCTTTAAAAGAAGCAAGTAGTGTTTTAGATGAGGTTATACTAACAGCAAATAAAAAGCCACAAAAAATTACTGAAGTACCAGCAACAGTTAATGTTATTACGGCAAAAGATATTCAGGATTTCCCAAGTTTTAATATAGGTGAATTAGCAGCAAGACAAAAGGGAGTTGATTTTGTTCGTAGTGGTGTTTTAGGAACTGGAATTAATATACGTGGTTTTAACTCAGCATTCAACTCAAAGAATTTACAAATGACTGACGATAGAGTTTCTATGTTAATTGCAACAGGGTTACCTTATGGGTCGTTTTCAACAGTTACAAAAGATGATGTTGAACGTGTAGAGATTTTATTAGGGCCAAACGGAACATTGTATGGGCCAAATGCTCATAACGGTTTGGTAAGTACAATAACTAAAAACCCAAGAACTTCAGAAGGAACTACAATAGCGGTTGGTGCTGGAGATCAAAATGTAGTTACAGGTAGATTACGTCATGCGCAAGTGTTAAGTGATAAGTTTGCATATAAAATTCATTTAGAAAGTACACAAGGTACAGAGTTTAATTATGTAGATAGTGTGTATGTAGGAACGAAAGCATATGGCGAGAAAAACTTAGATCGTGATTTTAATGCATTAAAATATGGGGCTTCGTTATACTACAAGCCTACAAGTAGTTCTGAAATTACAGCATATTATGGACATAGTAACAATACCAATTTAGCGGTAACCAACGCTGGTCGTAACCAAATTAAAGATTGGACTTTAGATATCGCTCAATTAAAATACGTGTCTAAAAACTTTTTTGCAAATGCATATTATACATGGAGTAAAACAGATGAAACCTATGCAATTAACCAGCGTACACAAAACTATGTGTCGTTTATTGAAAATGGTTTTTCAGAAGAAGAAGCATGGAGTCGTGCACTTTATGAGCAGTGGATTCCTGCTTATGGTATAGCAGTTCCAAGAGGAGCGCTTTTTAAAGATGCATCAGAAAGATTCAATGCAGAGGCGCAGTATAACAATAATTGGGGAGAGTTTTATATAACCGCAGGAGCGCAATATCAGTTAGATATGGCAGATTCTAAAGGTACTTATTTGTTAGATCAAGATGGTTCAATTGATATTGCTCAAAAAGGAGTGTATGGTCAGTTTGAGTATAAATTAGAATCAGGATGGAACTTTTTAGCAGGAATAAGAGCTGATAATCATGATTTATATGGAACTAATTTCTTGCCAAAGGCAGCAGTTACTAAAACAATTGGTGAAGGTACATTCAGGTTAACCTATGGTAGAGGTATGGCGGTGCCATCAATATTAAACTTACAAGGAAATTTATTTGGTGGGTTAGTGTTAGGAAATGGAGAAGGGTTTACGTTAACAGACGGAACTAAAATTGATAAGTTAGAAGTAGAAACTATCAACTCTTTTGAGTTTGGTTATAAAGGAAAACTTACAGATAAGTTTTATATTGATGCAAGTGCATATTACAATATGTCAGAAAACTTCATAAGCCCTTTGTTAAATATAGTTGATGCAGCTAATGGTAATTATGTTACTCATATTGGAGATAGACCTATTGATGAGGTTTCGGCAGGGGCTAGTGCATCACCTCTTTTATTAACGTATAGCAATTTTGGAAATGTAGATACTTACGGATTTGATCTTGGATTGAACTACTATTTTACAGATGCGATAAGAACATCTTTAAACTATTCATATTTCGGACGTAGTTTAGATAAAAACGATATGAATAATGATGGTAATTTAGACGGGGTTGTTTTAGAAAGCGAATTACCTATTAATACACCAGAAAATAAATTTAGTCTGGGGTTACATTATGGAGGGAAGAAGTTTTATGGGGCTCTTTTCGGACGTTGGGTGCAAGATTACGACTTCTTTTCAGGAATCAATGTTGCTGCTAAAACGCAAGATTTAGATGGAGATGGAGTAAATGAAATTGTTGAAAATACACGTGTAGGAAGAACATGGAATTATGGTCCTTTAGGTGGGTTTACTGTAGATGCTAATTTAGGGTATAATTTAAATGATAATATATCTGTTGGTATGAATGTTACTAATATTTTCGATGCAAGTATAAGAGAATTTGTAGCTTCTCCAGAGGTTGGAAGGTTAGTTTCATTCGAGCTTAAATATAACTTTAACGCATTTAAGAAAAATTAAAGTCTAATCCGTTAAGCTTATAAAGTATGCCGAAAGTAAAAGTAAACAATATAGAGCTTGATTATGAAGAGTATGGAAAAGGCGAGGTTCTTTTGTTTCTTCATGGATTAGGTTCTACCAAAGCAGATTGGGATGCGCAAATCCCTTTCTTTTCAAAAAAGTATCGTGTTGTGGTAGTAGATCTTAGAGGGCATGGAAAAACTTCTATTCCCTCTAAAGATTACGGAGTCGAGTTCATGACCGAAGATATTAAACAATTACTAGATGTTTTAAAAATAGAAAAAGCCACGGTTGTAGGTTTTTCTATGGGAGGAGCAGTAGCTTTTCAATTGGCTTCCAGTTATCCTGAGTATATTAATAATCTGGTTATTGTAAATAGTGGTCCCGATTTTAATAATATGGGTAAAATAGGTGAAGAGTTGTTGAGTTCACGAACAGAGTTTTTAAAAACTAAAGGATTACTTCCTTTGGCTAAAGAAATTGCTTATAACATGTTTCCTGAAGGTAATCAAATTGAAATAAGAAACCAATTTGAAGAAAGGTGCAAGGAGAATGATTATAGCGCGTATTATAACTCATTTGTTACGTTGATGAATTGGGGTTTAGGAGATAGATTAAATGACATTACAGTTAGAACACTAGTGGTAGCTTCTGATATGGATTATACGCCTGTTTCTTTCAAGGAAGAATATGTAAAGAGAATGCCAAATGCAACGCTGTCTGTGATTGAAAACTCAAGACATGGAGCGGTAATAGATCAACCAGAGGCTTTTAATAAAATACTCGAAAATTTTCTGAATCATGAATAAAGTAGCGTTGATAACAGGAAGTACTAGCGGTATCGGTTTAGGTGTTGCAGAAGCTTTTGCGAAAGCGGGTTACAATATTATGTTTCATGGTTTGGAAGCAGATGGAGATACAATAGCAAAAAGCGTAGGAGATAAGTATAATGTAAAAGTTTCTTTTTCAAATGCGAATTTACTTGTTGCTGATGAGGTTGAAGAATTAATAGAGCAAACAATAAAAGTATTTGGAGGGCTGCATGTGTTGATTAATAATGCGGGAATACAGTATGTAGCTCCAATAGAAGATTTCCCTAATAATAAGTATGAAAATATTATTGCTATTAATATGAATGCTGCTTTCTATGCTTCAAAAAAGGCGTGGAGCTTTATGAAAGATCAGAAATTTGGTAGAATTATCAATGTTTCGTCAGTTCATGGGTTAAGAGCTTCTGAGTTTAAAACAGCGTATGTGACAGCAAAACATGGTGTAATTGGTATGACTAAGGTTTTAGCGTTGGAAGGTGCGCCTCATAATATAACCTGTAACGCAATTTGTCCTGGATATGTAAAAACACCGTTAGTAGAAGGGCAAATAAAAGATCAAGCCAAAGCGCACCATATGTCAGAAGAAGAAGTAGTTGAAAAAGTAATGCTAAAAAAACAAGCAGTAAAGCAGTTTGTTTCGTTAGAAACGATTGCAGATATGGCTCTATTGTTAGCAAAAGACACTTCTTCAACTATTACTGGAACTTCATTTGCTTTAGACGGTGGCTGGAGTGCGCAGTAAAGTTTAATGAAAATCTTTGTTTCATTAATTTAGTATATACAAGAGCAGAAGTCTAGCTTACTAAATTGTTAGTAGGTTGGGCTTTTGTATAATTTTAAGTTTAGGTAAAATGAAAAATCCGATTTACAATGTAAATCGGATTTTTTTGGCTCCTCAACCTGGACTCGAACCAGGGACCCTCTGATTAACAGTCAGATGCTCTAACCAACTGAGCTATTGAGGAATGTTCTTGTAGAACAATCTATATGTGTTGTAGAAATTATCGGCTTCTACGTTGCCTTTGGCTCCTCAACCTGGACTCGAACCAGGGACCCTCTGATTAACAGTCAGATGCTCTAACCAACTGAGCTATTGAGGAATTTAAAACATACTTGTCTTAAAATGCGAGTGCAAATTTAAGTCCTTTTTTTATATCTGCAAATTATTTTTAGTAAAAAGTAAAACTATTTTTTCTTAATGCTGAAATTCAGTGCTTTATTTTTGATGAAAAGAGGTGTCTTTAACTCAAATTTAACAAAAACTAAAAACTCGTTAAAGAGTTTAAAATTAGGCTAAAAAGGAGTGCTATATTTGTTAAAAGTTGTACTTTTGTCAACATTATTCTTATAGACAGAAAAGTATAACAAAATATATGGACAAGTTTTCGTTCTTAAACGCAGCACACGCAGGTTTTATAGGTGATTTGTATGAACAATATCAAAAAAATCCTGATGCGGTAGAACCAAGTTGGAGAAGTTTTTTTCAAGGATATGATTTGGCTAACGAGAATTATTCATTAACAGATGAAGAAGTTTCGGTAGAAGTCCCTGAAGAAGTACATAAAGAATTTTTAGTAATCGATTTAATCAACGGTTACCGTACACGTGGACATTTGTTTACAAAAACAAATCCAGTTCGTAACAGAAGAACTTATACACCAACGTTAGAAATTGAGAACTTTGGGTTAAATCAAGGAGATTTATCCACAGTTTTTAATGCAGGTGAAATTTTAGGTATAGGTCCTAAAAGTTTAGCTGAGATTATAGATTATTTAAAATCTGTATTCTGTGAGAGCATCGGAGTTGAGTATATGTATGTACGCAACCCTGAAGAGTTAAAGTGGTGGAATGAGCGTTTAAACAAAAATGCAAACCATCCTAATTATGATGTAGAATCGAAAAAGTATATTCTTACCAAATTAAACCAAGCGTCAACTTTTGAAAGCTTCTTGCAAACAAAATATGTAGGACAAAAGCGTTTCTCTGTTGAAGGAGGTGAAACATTAATTCCTGGGGTAAGTGTAGCGCTTAGAGATGCAGCTGAATTGTATGGGGTAGAAGAATGTGTGTTAGGAATGGCACACCGTGGACGTTTGAATACCTTAGTAAACATCTTTAAAAAACCAATTCGCGATTTATTTAGCGAGTTTGAAGGGAAAGATTTTGAAGACCAAGATATTGATGGAGATGTGAAGTATCACTTAGGGTTAACCTTAAGTAAAGCGTATCAAGGAGGTCAAAAAATGAAAATGAATTTAGTTCCTAACCCATCTCATTTAGAAACAGTAGATGCTGTTGCTGAAGGAATTGTTAGAGCTAAAATAGATAAAGATTACGAAGGAAATGAAAACAAAATCCTTCCAATCTTAGTGCACGGAGATGCTGCAATTGCAGGTCAAGGAATTGTATACGAAGTTGTGCAAATGGCACAATTAAACGGATACAAAACTGGAGGTACTATTCATGTAGTAGTGAACAACCAAGTAGGATTTACTACTAACTATTTAGATGCACGTTCAAGTACGTATTGTACAGACGTTGCTAAAGTAACTTTATCACCAGTATTACATGTAAATGCCGATGATGCAGAGGCTGTTTGTCACGCAATGGAAATGGCAGTTGAATATCGTATGAAATTCAATAAAGACATTTTTATTGATTTATTAGGATATCGTAAGTACGGTCATAACGAAGGAGATGAACCTCGTTTTACCCAACCTAAACTATATAAAGCAATTTCTAAGCATAAAAACGCTAGAGAAATTTATGCTAATAAATTAATTGCAGAAGGTAGTATTACTACAGAATATCTAAAAGAGATTACTGAAGAATTTAAGGCACATTTAGAAACTGAGTTTGCTGAGTCTAAAAAGAAAGAAACAGCAAAAGTTCAAGAGTTTATGCCTGATGTTTGGAAAGGTTTTGTACGCAAACAGTTGCAAGATATGTTGCAACCTGTAGATACAACTTACTCGGTAGAAGACTTAAAAGGAATTGCAAGAGTTATTTCAAAAACACCAGAAGGACATAAATTCGTTCGTAAAGCAGAACGTATTTTAAACGGCCGTGAAAAAATGGTTTTTGAAGATAACTTGTTAGATTGGGGTACTGCTGAAAATTTAGCGTATGGTACGTTATTAGAAGAAGGATATGATGTTCGTATTTCTGGAGAAGATGTAGAAAGAGGAACATTCTCTCACCGTCATGCAATTATGCGTGATGAGGAAACCTTAGAACGTGTTAACTTATTAAATACAAACCCTAAGAATAAAGGAGAGATGACTATTTACAACTCTCATTTATCAGAATATGGAGTGTTAGGTTTCGACTATGGGTATGCTATGGCAACTCCTAATACGTTAACAATTTGGGAAGCTCAGTTTGGTGATTTCGCCAACGGAGCACAAATTATGTTCGACCAATATATTTCTTCAGCAGAAGATAAATGGAAGTTACAAAACGGATTGGTAATGTTATTACCTCATGGGTACGAAGGTCAAGGACCAGAGCATTCATCAGGTAGAATTGAACGTTTCTTACAATCATCATCAACAGATAACTGGACAATAGCAAACTGTTCTACACCAGCAAATATGTACCACATTTTGCGTCGTCAAATGAAACGTGACTTTAGAAAACCATTAGTTGTTTTCACTCCAAAGAGTTTATTACGTTTACCAAGAGCAGTAAACCCTATTGAAGATTTAGCAAACGGAACTTTCCAAGAAGTAATTGATGATACGATTGATACTTCTAAAGCTAAGAAAATGGTGTTCTGTACAGGGAAGTTTTACTATGATTTATTAGAAGAGCGTGAAAAACTTGGTAGAGAAGATGTAGCTTTAATTCGTATTGAACAGTTATTCCCATTACATAACGATAAAATTAAAAAGGTGATGGATAAGTATCCAAATGTAGAGCGTTACGTTTGGGCACAAGAAGAACCTAAAAATATGGGAGCTTGGAGTTATATGTTAGAACGTTTTGAATTAGCTAGGTTAGAATGTGCTTCAGAAGAGTATCGTTCGGCACCAGCAGCAGGTTCAAGTGCACGTTTTAGAAGACGTCATCAAGCTATTATTGATAAGGTTTTTGATTAAAAAATAAATGCGTTAGGGATTGAAGCAAGCTACCGTGTAGCGCGAAAAGCCCGACCCGATAGGGAAACGCCCAAATAAAAGAAATAAAATAATTCAGATATATAAAATTTAGAACTGATGGTTTTAGAAATGAAAGTTCCTTCTCCGGGGGAATCAATTACAGAAGTAGAAATCGCAACTTGGTTAGTTGAAGATGGTGATTACGTTGAGAAAGATCAACCAATTGCCGAAGTAGATTCTGACAAAGCAACGTTAGAATTGCCTGCGGAAGAAAGCGGAATAATCACTTTAAAAGCTGAAGAAGGTGATGCTGTAGCAGTAGGAGCTGTAGTTTGTCATATTGATATGAGTGCTGCAAAACCTGATGGAGCAGCAGCACCAAAAGCAGAGACACCAAAAGCTGAAGAGAAAAAAGAGGCGCCAAAAGCTGAGCCTGCTAAAGAAACGTATGCTACAGGTACAGCATCTCCAGCAGCTAAGAAAGTTTTAGCTGAAAAAGGAATGAGTGCAGCTGACGTTAAAGGAACTGGTAAAGATGGTCGTGTAACAAAAGAAGATGCTGTAAAGGCAGTTCCATCAATGGGAACTCCAGGTACAGGTGCACGTACTAGTGAGCGTAAGAAATTATCTATGTTACGTCGTAAGGTTGCTGAGCGTTTAGTTTCTGTAAAGAATGAAACAGCAATGTTAACTACGTTTAACGAAGTAAACATGCAACCAATATTCGACTTACGTAACGAGTATAAAGAAGAGTTTAAAGCGAAACACGGAGTAGGTTTAGGGTTTATGTCATTCTTTACCTTAGCAGTTGTAAGAGCTTTAAAAATGTATCCAGATGTAAACTCTATGATAGATGGAGATTACAAAATAAGTCACGATTTCCAAGATATTTCTATTGCAGTATCAGGACCTAAAGGATTAATGGTACCTGTAATTAGAAACGCAGAAAACTTAACGTTTAGAGGTGTTGAAAGTGAAGTAAAGCGTTTAGCATTACGTGCACGTGATGGACAAATCACAGTGGATGAAATGACAGGTGGTACTTTTACAATCACTAACGGTGGTGTATTTGGTTCTATGTTATCTACACCAATTATCAACCCTCCACAAAGTGGAATTTTAGGGATGCATAACATTGTAAATCGTCCAATGGCGGTGAATGGAGAGGTAGTTATTCAGCCAATTATGTATGTAGCATTATCATATGACCACAGAATTATTGATGGTCGTGAGTCTGTTGGGTTCTTAGTAGCTGTTAAGGAAGCCTTAGAAAATCCAGTAGAATTGTTAATGGATAACAATCCTACTAAAGCATTAGAAATGTAGTCGAAAATTTCGACTTATAAATATCTAAATCCCGCACAGATAGTGCGGGATTTTTTTATTTAGTTTTGATTCTAGATGATAAATAATTATATTAGTTGAAATGCTTTTTAATTGCTTGAAATGAAAAATATTGTATTTATAATTTGTTTGCTCATAGCTTCTTTTAACACCTACTCTCAACAAGTTGAATTTGAAAATGAATTTGGACAAGAAAATGTAAAAATTTTAAACTCACTTCTAAAAGATTTTGAAACCAATACGTTAAAAAAGGAATATCCGAATGTTACATTAGAAAATGCTTATAAAGAGTTTCTAGAAGCTATTGTTGAAGAAAATTATTCGGTTCTAGAAAAAAGTAGAGGTAGTTTTAAAGAAAATAACTTTAAGCTACATATATATTGTGTTCCAGATTCTGCTTGGATTGAAAAAAGGCTGCCTTCTTCAGAAAAAAAAGGATTTTTAATAAAAGAAAGGTATAAATACTTAACAATAAATAATACGATTGGATATACAGAATCAACCATATTTTGCTGTGATAATAAGGATAAAACACTTGAGCTTTTGAAAAAGGATAGAGTTCAGGTACATCTTTCAGGATTGTATATAAAGGCTTTAAAAAAGATATCTAACAAATCAGAATTTATTAAAAACTATCTTCACTACATCCAAATTACTGCTGATCCAATTCATCCTAATACAATGTCAAATTATATTCTCATGAATGATATTGATGTAAACGATTATTTTGTGAAAAGGATATTATTTATAAATAATGTTTATAGATAAGACGGGGTTTTTATTTTGATTTAATTTTTTAGTAACTTTAGTATCTATAAAATCAGGTGATTATGAAAGTCATTAAAGAAGGATTTACCGTTTATCATAATTTTCCTATAAAGGCATTGTCTAATGAAGTTTTTAAGGCTATTACCAATCCTCAAGACTTGGTGCATTGGTGGCCGCTTAAGTGTACCGGTATACCTAAACTTGGAGCTGAATATAATTTCTTTTTTGGAGAACCTTATAATTGGTATGGTGAAGTAGTAAAATATGAAGAACATTCTTCTTTTTACATAAAAATGACAAAGTCTGATAAAGATTGGAGTCCTACAACGTTTGGTTTTAACTTGTATGAAAAGGATGATGGAATCACTTGGGTACACTTTTTTCACACTGGTTGGATAGAAGAGAATGATCATTTTAAACACTCTTCGTATTGTTGGGCATTATTACTAAATGGACTTAAAAATTACGTTGAAAAAGGAATCATTATACCTTTTGAAGATAGAAATTAAAAAGATATATAATATGAAACTAGGGGCGTTTTCAATTAGTTTATCGGTGAAGGATATTGATAAATCGAAAGAGTTTTATGAAATGTTAGGGTTTACAGTTTTTGCAGGTCAAATAGAAAAGAATTATTTGATTATGAAAAATGGGAATTCGTTAATTGGTTTGTTTCAAGGTATGTTTGAAAATAATATTCTTACGTTTAATCCAGGGTGGGATGAAAGTGCAAACAAGTTAGATGATTTTGATGATGTAAGAACCATTCAGCAACATTTAAAAGAAAATCACATCAAATTGAAAAGAGAAGTTGACGAAGGCACTTCAGGTCCCGCAAGTATTATATTCTTTGACCCTGATGGAAATACCATTTTAATAGATCAACATGTGTAAAATAAAAAGCGGAAAACTTATATAAGTTTTTCCGCTTTTTATTTTATTGTTATAACTTCTACTTCTTACCCCAAAAAGAACTAAAGGCAATAGCTACTATACCAATAATTATGGTAATATATGAGCCAGTATTGTCTTGTACTTTTAATAAATCCACATCTCCTACAGAAAGTTGAGTTTCTGGTTGTATAAGAGTATAAACTCCATAAGCTAAAATTACGATGCCAGCAATTAATACTATTGATTTAAAGTTTTTACCCATAATTAATTGTTTTTCATAAAGATATGAAAAAACAACTTATAGTTCAAAACCAATATTAACGCCTAATTTATTAGCAATTAATTGGGTAATTCTTTTTTTAACTTCAGGTATTTTAACACTTTCTAAAACTGTGTTGGCAAAAGCATACATTAATAAAGCGTTCGCTTCCTTTTTAGGAATTCCTCTTTGTTGCATATAAAATAATGCTTGGTCGTCTAATTGACCAATAGTACAACCATGTGAACACTTAACATCATCAGCAAAAATTTCTAACTGTGGTTTAGCATTTATGGTAGCTTTATCACTAATTAATATATTGTTGTTTTGTTGATAAGCATTGGTTTTTTGAGCTTCCTTTTCAACAATAACTTTTCCGTTAAACACTCCAGTAGAGCGATCTCCGTAAATACCTTTATAGTCTTGGTGGCTCTCACAATTAGGTTCAATATGATTAACCAAAGTATGATGATCTACATGTTGCTTACCTTCAATAATGGTAATTCCTTTCAAAATTGAGTTGATATGCTCTCCTTTTTGATAGAAATTTAAATTATTACGAGTAATATTTCCACCGAAAGAGAAGGTGTGTACAGAACAGGTACTCTCTTTTTGTTGCTCAATGTAAGTGTTGTCTACTAAAGAAGCATTTTCATTGTCGTTTTGAATCTTATAATAGTCTACTGTAGCATGTGTATCTGTAAAAATTTCAGTTACAGAATTTGTTAAAACAGCATTACTATTAAGGTTTTGATGACGTTCTATAATTTGAACATGTGCATTTTTTTCAACAACAATTAAGTTACGAGGTTGTAACATTGCTGCATTTTCTTTTCCTGTATTAAAGTTGATAATTTGAATAGGTTTTTCAACTTCAACATTTTTAGGAATGTGAATAAAAGCACCTTCGGAAGCAAATGCAGTGTTTAAAGAAGTTAAATTATCTTGCTTAGCTATTTTATTAAAATACTTCTCTATTACGGGTTTGTATTTGTCTTTTGAAAAAGCAGCTGATAATAAACAAACATCTTTTCCGTCATGAGTAGTGCTTGATAAGAAAGAACTGTATTTACCATCTACAAAAACAATTTTATAGCTGTCAATTTCATGAATAAAATACTTCTTTACATCTGCTAATTCTACTGCGGCTTCACGATCAGGAAATATGCTGTAATCTTCTTTTAAAATTGAATTTAAAGAAGTGTATTTCCAAGCTTCTAACTTTTTAGTAGGAAACCCTAACTTTTCAAAGTTCTGTAGTGCTTTTGTTCTAATTTCGTGTAAATCAGAGTTGATGTTTATACCGTTTTCAAAAGCTACGTATGATGATAATATTTTTTCTTTTAACTCCATTGTTTCTTACTGTCATTACATCCTAGCGGTAATTAAAATTAATTACGCTAATTCGTTTTTAATCCAATCGTATCCTTTTTCTTCAAGTTCTAAAGCAAGAGAAGCATCTCCTGTTTTAACGATTTTTCCATCGTGTAAAACGTGTACATAGTCAGGAACGATATAATCTAATAAACGTTGGTAGTGTGTAATAACTACTACTGCGTTGTCTTTAGATTTTAATTTATTAACTCCATTAGCAACAATACGTAGTGCGTCGATATCTAAACCAGAATCTGTTTCATCTAAAATAGCTAGTTTAGGCTCTAACATTGCCATTTGAAAAATCTCATTACGTTTTTTTTCACCTCCAGAAAAACCTTCGTTTAATGAACGAGATAAGAACTTACGATCGATTTCTAACAATTCTGATTTTTCACGAATCTTTTTTAACATGTCTTTAGCAGGCATTTCTTCTAAACCTTTTGCTTTACGAGATTCGTTAATAGCAGTTTTGATAAAATTCGTAACAGTTACTCCAGGAATTTCTACAGGATACTGGAATGATAAAAATACACCTGCATGTGCTCTTTCTTCAGGAGCTAATTCGCTAATATCTACACCTTCTAATTCAATAGAACCAGAAGTCATTTCGTAAGTTTCATTACCAGCAATTACAGATGATAAGGTACTTTTACCAGCACCGTTAGGTCCCATAATTGCATGAACCTCTCCTGCTTTTACTTCTAAGTTAATCCCTTTAAGAATATCTTTACCTTCTACTTGTGCGTGTAAGTTTTCTATTTTTAACATGTTTCTATGTCATTTCGCTTTTTTATCAAAAAGCATTTTTATTATTTTGAAGTTTTCAAATTAACAGATACGTTAATTATCCAACACTTCCTTCTAAACTAATTTCTAATAATTTTTGAGCTTCTACAGCAAACTCCATTGGTAACTTATTTAGTACTTCTTTACTAAATCCGTTTACAATTAATGCAATGGCTTTCTCGGTATCAATACCACGTTGGTTACAATAGAATAATTGGTCTTCACCAATTTTACTAGTGGTAGCTTCGTGTTCTATTTGAGCCGATTTATTTTTTACTTCAATGTAAGGGAAGGTGTGAGCACCACACTCATTACCCATTAATAAAGAATCACATTGCGAGAAGTTACGCGCGTTTTCTGCTCTAGAATTAATCTGAACTAATCCGCGGTAACTATTTTGTGATTTTCCAGCAGAAATTCCCTTAGAAATAATAGTTGATTTTGTATTTTTTCCTAAGTGAATCATCTTGGTACCTGTATCTGCTTGCTGGTGGTTATTGGTAACTGCAATTGAGTAAAATTCACCAACAGAATTGTTTCCTTTTAAAACACAACTAGGATATTTCCATGTAATTGCTGATCCTGTTTCAACCTGAGTCCAAGAAATTTTAGCATTGGTTTCACACAACCCTCTTTTAGTTACAAAGTTGAAAACACCACCTTTTCCTTCTGAATCACCAGGAAACCAGTTTTGAACTGTTGAATATTTTATTTCAGCATTGTCTAAAGCAATAAGCTCAACAACTGCTGCGTGTAATTGATTTTCGTCACGTTGTGGAGCGGTACATCCTTCTAAATACGAAACATAACTACTTTCGTCAGCAACAACTAAAGTACGCTCAAATTGCCCTGTTCCTCCTTCGTTAATACGGAAGTAAGTTGATAGTTCCATTGGACAACGAACCCCTTTTGGAATATAACAGAAAGATCCGTCAGAGAATACTGCTGAGTTTAATGCAGCATAAAAGTTATCAGTTGGTGGTACAACTGAACCAATATATTTTTTTACTAATTCTGGGTGCTCTTGAATTGCTTCAGAAATAGGCATAAAAATAATTCCTTTTTCAGCAAGTGTTTCTTTAAAAGTAGTAGCTACAGAAACAGAATCCATTACAATATCAACTGCTACGTTAGCTAATTTCTTTTGTTCCTCTAGAGAAATTCCTAATTTTTCAAAAGTGGCTAGTAAATCAGGGTCAACCTCATCTAAGCTGTTTAATTTAGGTTTCTTTTTAGGTGCTGAGTAGTAAGAAATATCTTGAAAACTCGGTTTTTTATAGGTAACATTAGCCCACTCTGGTTCTTCCATTTGTTCCCAAATTCTAAAGGCTTCTAAACGCCATTCAGTCATCCATTCTGGCTCGTTCTTCTTTTTAGAAATGGCACGAACGACATCCTCGTTTATCCCATTAGGAAACTTTTCACTTTCAATATCAGTATAAAAACCGTACTCGTATTCTTTGGTTTTTAATTCTTCTCTTAAATCGTCCTCGGTGTATTTACTCATCAGTTTTTTTGTATTCTTTTTGATGTATAGGTTTTATAGAGAAAAGCTTTCTCCACAACCACAAGTTCTGTTAGCATTAGGATTGTTAAACACAAAACCTTTACCGTTTAAACCTCCAGAATATTCTAAAGTTGTACCCACTAAGTATAAAAAGCTTTTTTTATCGACAACAATTTTTACCTCATTGTCTTCAAAAACTTTATCATTTTCTTGTTGGGTTTTGTCAAAAGTTAAGTCGTATGATAATCCTGAACAACCACCACTTTTTACTCCAACACGAACAAAGTCGGTTGTAGTATCAAATCCATCATCCGTCATTAGTTCAATGACTTTCTTTTTTGCTGTGTCTGAAACTTTTATCATCGTTTAAATAGATTAAATCTAAGTGAATTGCAAAGATAATGACAAAATATGATTTATATCATGTTTTGAAATGAATATAGTTATTAAACAATAAAATTTGTTTATACCTTAAAGCCTGTAGTAAATTATTGTTATATTATTGCTGAAAATCAGGATTGTTTATAAAATTATTATCAGAAAGACTCAAAAGAAAAGTTTTTAAATCGGCTTTGTCTTTGTCTGAAAGTTGAACACCTCCTTGGTTTACTTTTTTCATCAAAGGATCGATAGTTAATGATTGTTTTAATCCTTCAGAATAGTGATTAATTACCTCATCTAAAGTAGTAAATCTACCATCGTGCATATAGGGAGCGGTAAAAGCTAAGTTTCGTAGTGAAGGACTTTTAAACTTTCCATTGTCATTTGGATCTCCTGTAACAGCACCTAAACCTAAATCATTAAAGGTTTCGTCTAGCCCGTTGTTATGAAATTGATTGTCTGTCCAAAGTGGATTGTTGTCGCTACCATGACAATGAAAACAATCACCGCGAGCTTCATCCATGAAAACATTAAAACCGTTCAATTCTTCAGGAGTTAATTCAGTCTTACCTAAAAGGTATTGATCAAATTTTGAGCTTCCTGAAATCAAAGTTCTCTCAAACTGAGCAATTGCTTTTGTTACATGAGTTGAATCTATTTTAGAGGTTCCAAAAGCTTGCTGAAAAAGTGTTGGGTATTCAGTATGTTCTTGTAGTTTTTCTGCAACATTCTTCCAGTTGCTATGCATTTCAATTGGATTTCGAACGGGTGAAAAAGCCTGATGTTCGATGCTGAACTCTTTTCCATCCCACATAAAACGTTCGTCAAAATTCCATGCTAAATTAAATAAGGGCATTGAGTTTCGCGTTCCTAGTTTGCCATCAACACCTTCACTAAAACGAGTATTATCAGTAAAAGCTTTTTTGGGATTATGACAAGAGGCACAAGATTGTGTGTTGTCTTTTGATAAAATAGGGTCAAAAAATAATTTTTTGCCCAAAGCAATTCCTTCTTCGGTTAACGGATTATTTGTTGGGATAATTGGGGCAATTAATTTTTGCTGAAAAATTTCGGGGATTTTTAAACTTACTTGGACTGGAGTATATACATTTTCTATTTCTTCTTTTGAGGAGCAACTCATTAAAAGAAATAAGAATGAAAATAGGTATATACTTTTTTGTTTCATGTTTATTGTGTAATGGTTCCTAAACTAAAAACACCACTTCTTCCGTTTTCAGAAATATCTTTTTGAGCCTCAAAATCACCCATCAAATCAACGCTTTTTTCGTTTAAATTCCAGTCGTTAGGGGATTTAAACCATCCGGCTGCATTCATTTTAATTTCAATAGTAGCGTTGTTTTTTAACAAGATTGAGCCTGTTTCAATTGAAATAGAAGTGTCAACAATAGAGTCTTTTTCACTGTTGTAAGCTCTAACTGCATGGAAGTTGTAAGGATTTTTTACGCCTAAAGTATCTTTGTATTGACCATCTAGTTGCATAAAATGATATCCTCCACCCATCATATCAGGCACATTCCAATCTACAGAGTTTAAGTCGGTATAAGCACTGCTTATATTGTCTTTATCAATGAAGCCAAAAGTAAATAGCAGTTTATAACTTCCTTCTGATATTTTTTCTGGAAGAGCTAGTGTTAAATTATCAGGTTTGTTAATGTCTACTAGTTTATAACTATCAAATTTAGTAGTGTCGCTAGCGCCGTTAACAAGACTTACGCGAGAAATTAAATAACGTAGTCTACTTATGGTTAATTTACTTCCTGTTTTATTGGTAAACTCAGTGTTTTCTAAATCAGATCTTTCAATGATTGTACCATCCCAGTTTTGGGTAAATTTCAATTTTACTGAAATTTCTTTAATAGGTTCGTCATTGTCTGAGCTACAAGAAAGTATAACTAAACTGAATATAGTAAGGATTATTTTTTTCATTGGTTTATTTTATGTTAACAACTACTAAATCAGAAAAACCTTTGTTGGTTTCAATATCATAATTTGAACTCCAAGACTCCCCAACCACAATAATCTCTTGATTATTTAATTGAACAATTCCGTTGGCAGTATCAATTTCACTACCTCCAATAGATTTTTGCCATTCGAGTTTTCCGTTAGTAGCTATTTTTAGCACCCAAATATCGTTATTTCCGTTGTTATTCGTAAGGTTTTTATCACTACTTCTTGAATTTCCTACGATAAAGAAACCACCATCTAGAGCAGGAATAATTCCTTTAGAAACATCAAATGAAGTTCCTCCGTATGTTTTTTGCCAGATTAAATCTCCATCCGTGTTAATTTCAATAGCCCAAATATCTGAAGAACCATGGTTGCTGCTCACTTGTTGATTATTACTTCTAGTATTGCCTGTAAGAATAAAATTATTTTGAGGTGTTTTGGTAATAGCAAAAGCTTCATCTATTTCACTACCGCCATAATTTTTTTCCCAAAGAAGCTCACCTTGATTGTTAATTTTTACCACCCAGAAATCATAACTACCTCGGTTATTTGAAATGTCAACATCATCGCTGTCGCTAGAACCTACCAATAAAAAATTATTATTTTGAGTTTCTATCACATCGTATAGGGTATCGGTAAACGTACCACCATAGTAGCGAGACCATTGTTTTTCTCCATTAGAATCGAGTTTTATCACCCAATAGTCACCTCCTGCATGCCTATTAGTACTACGAGAGTTTCCTTCGCCTCCAGAAGCACTTACGTCTAACGTGCCACTGAGTAAAAAACCGTTATCAGAAGTTTGAATTATTGAAAAAGCTTGATCGGTTCCAGAAAAACCATAAGTTTTTTGCCAAAGTAAGTTCCCGTTACTGTCGGTTTTTAGTAGCCAAAAATCATAAGAACCGAAGTTTTCAGTTACATCTCCATCAATACTTCTACTAAATCCAGTGATTAAAAAGCCTCCATCAGCAGTTTGGATGATATCTTTGCCACGATCGTCATCACTCCCTCCATAGGTTTTAGTCCAAGTTAATTCGTTGTTACTATTGAATTTTAGTAGCCAATAATCATAACTACTGTTTGTTTTGTCGGTAATATCGTAATCAGTGCTTTGAGTGTGTCCAATAACAGCATAACCTCCATCAGTAGTACTAATTACTGAATGCCCAGCTTCGTTTAACGTACCTCCATATGTTTTTATAGATTGAATAGTGCCCGAATAGTTATTGGTTGGAGGATTATCATCTTTAGAACAAGATATAATCAGTAATATAAAAACGATATAAAATTTAGTAAATTTCATAAAATGGTTAAGGTTATTTTTTCTTCAAAATAAATAATCCTTTTTCAATATCACTCACTACAATATTTCCACTGTTAAAGAAAGGATACACACTCCAAACCCCATTAAAATCAGGGTTATTGTTTTCAGGATAAGTATCAAAATACCCTATTTCAGTCATTGTTCCTGAAGCAATGTTTGAAATGTCGTGCATTCTAACGCCAGCTCTGTAATTAGCTAGGTAAAAAGTATTGTTTTTTACATACCCATTATGGTCAATAGCTTCTGTAGGTCCATAGTATTCATTTAATAACTGAGGATTGTCTAAATCAAGCATATCAAAAATTAAAATTCTTGTTTTACTTACATTTCCTTTTAACTCATCATATTCGTCGCCAACAATAAAATAACGTTGATCATCGGTAAACCATCCTTGATGTGTGTAAGCTTCATTGTTATAGGAAATCTTAGAAATATTAACAGGGTTGGCTTTATTGGTAACATCAACTACTACAACTTCATTAGTTCCATTTACTTCTCCATTACTTCCTACTAAAATTTCCTTTCCTGTATAATCACTATCAGGACCTTTATAGTTGATTACTTGTGCATCGTGAGAATATCCGTCAGCAGCATACCCATCAGCTGAAACTGGATTTTTTGGGTCCTGTATATTAATAAAAAGTGGTCCGCCACTATATTGTGTGCTGCCAACTACGTAGGCAAATCCTGAATCTTCATTAATTACAATGTTGTGTGCTTTACCAAAAGTTGTAAAATGTGCATCAGTAGTAAAGGTTGCAGGAGGATTACTTACGTTACGAAGCCTAGTTAAATCAAAAACCTGCATTCCGTGAGCATTATCTCCTCTGTTATTATCGGCAACAATAAACGCATGATTGTTATATACTTTAATATCTCTCCATGGACTGCTAATGGTTGCTGTAGGTAGTTTTCCTAAATATATAGGGTTTTCAGTGTTGGTAATATCAATAAAGGCAGTACCGTTATCTAATCCCATAATAGCATATTCTTTGTTGGTTGTGGAATCTGTCCATCCCCAGCAATCATTTCCTTCAGCAGCTTGAAAAGTGTTTATTGGAATATGAAGTAGTAAGTCATAACCGTTACAAGGAAATTGCCCTGCAAAACCATTTTCACAAGGAATTTTATTTGTAGTTACACCATTATCACTATCGCATACATCACCAATGCCATCATTGTCTGTATCTTCTTGATTGGGGTTAGCAGTATCAGGACAGTTATCTTTTGTGTTTACTATTCCATCGTTATCTAGGTCTTCATCAATAAGTTTTATTTTAGGAGAAGAACAAGCTGCAAATGCTGCAAAACAAATAAAAAAGAAAATAATTTTATAAAGTTTCATGAAAAGGGATTTTAAAAGCACTAAATTAGGTAATTAACTGTAGATATAACATTCAAAAACAGCAAAACCCTATTTTTATTTTATGTGGATTCATTGAAGGAAATGAGTTTGTTTATTTACTTGTCATTATCTTTGCAACATGTTAGAAGATAAAAACCAAGAAAGAACTTCGTTGGCTGAACTTGGAGAGTTCGGATTAATCAACCATTTAACAAAACACTTTAAAATGTACCATTCTTCAACAATAAAAGGTGTTGGAGATGATGCTGCTGTAATTAGTGCATCTGATAAAGAAACTGTTATTACAACAGATTTGTTAGTAGAAGGGGTGCATTTTGATTTGAGCTATATGCCGTTAAAGCACTTAGGTTATAAAGCTGTAATGGTGAATTTGTCTGATGTATACGCAATGAATGCAACAGCCGAACAAATTACAGTATCAATAGCAGTGTCTAATCGTTTTCCTTTAGAGGCTATTGAAGAGTTGTATGCAGGAATTCAGTTAGCATGTGATACGTATAAAGTTGATTTAATTGGAGGGGATACTACTTCGTCAACCAAAGGAATTCTTATTTCTATTACTGCGATTGGAACAGCAAAAAAAGAGGATATTGTATATAGAAATGGAGCTAAACCAACAGATTTAATTGTAGTTTCTGGTGATTTAGGTGCTGCATATTTAGGATTGCAAGTTTTAGAGAGAGAAAAACAAGTATTTCAGGTGAATCCTCAAAATCAACCTGATTTAGATAATTACACGTATATAATTGAGCGTCAATTAAAGCCAGAAGCGCGTAAAGATATTTCTGAGTTGTTAAAAGAATTGGAAGTAAAGCCAACTTCTATGATAGATATTTCAGATGGGTTATCTTCTGAAATTATGCATATCTGCACCCAGAGTAAAACAGGATGTAAAATTTATGAGGATAAATTACCGTTAGATCCACAAGTGATTGCCACTTCAGAAGAATTTAATATGGATAGTACGATGATTGCTTTAAGTGGAGGAGAAGATTATGAATTGTTGTTTACAGTTTCAATTGATGATTACGATAAAATAAAAGGAAATCCCAATTTAACAGTTATTGGTCATATTACAGAGAAAGACCAAGGAATAAATTTAGTAACTCGTGCTAATCAAGAAATTGAATTAAAAGCTCAAGGTTGGAATTCTTTTAAAGATTAATTAAGAGAAAATATTTTTTATAAAGCACACTATGTCAGTGTGCTTTTTTAGTTTAGAAAAATAACATCTTTAAATTATTTAAGATCATATATTCTGGTATAAAAATTGTATCTTGGTCAGACAGAAAATTGAATATTAACAAAAAATCAAAAAAGAGAATGGGAATTTTTTCATTTATTAAAAATGCCGGAGCTAAAGTTTTTGGTGTAGGAAAAACAACTGAAGAAGAAGCTGCTGAAAAGGCTGCGAAATTAGTAGATGCAGTACATAAATTAGAGCTTTCTGTTGAGAATCTAGCAATTAATGTAGATGACGATAAAGCTGCTGTTACAGGAGAAGCAGCAGATTTAGCTACAAAAGAGAAAGTAGTTTTAGTAGTAGGAAATACTGAAGGGATTGCTTCTGTAGAGGATAATATGACAGTTAAAGAAGTTGAGGTTATTGAAGAAGCTGCTATGGCTCAGTTTCATACAGTAGTTAGTGGAGATTCATTAAGTAAAATTGCAAAAGAGTTTTATGGTGATGCAATGAAGTATCCTGTAATTTTCGAAGCAAACAAACCAATGTTAACACACCCAGATAAAATTTATCCAGGGCAAGTATTAAGAATACCACCTTTAGTGGACTAATCAAAAGTTAATCAACCAAAGGGAAAAGCACTGCATTTGCAGTGCTTTTTTAGTTGTAAAATATGTTATTTAGTTGTGAGTATAGGTTAAAAAAGTAACAGAAAAGAAGAAATTAATTGTCATCTTTGCAGCTGTTTTTAAAACTAGAAAAATGAACCAAAGAGCGTTAGCACTTACGGCAGCATCTATTGCAACACTTATTTACGGAGTTACATTTACAGTGGCCAAGGAAGTGATGGAAGGATATATTCAACCTTTCGGTTTCATATTACTTCGTGTTGGAGGAGCAGCTATAATTTTTTGGTTGTTAGGGCTTTTTGTAAAAGCACCATCTATAGAGAAAGCAGATTATAAAAGAGTGGCAATGGCGGCTTTTTTTGGTATTGCTTTTAACATGCTAACTTTTTTTAAAGGGCTAAGTTATACAACACCAATTAATGCATCGGTAATGATGGTAACTACGCCTATTTTAGTATTGATTTTTGCTAGTATTCTTTTAAAAGAGAAGCTTATTTTAAGAAAAATTGTGGGAGTTGTTGTTGGTATGGTGGGAGCTGTAATTTTAATAGCTTATGGAAATCCACTTAAAGGAGGGGCAACAAATATGGTGTTAGGTAACTTCTTGGTGTTTATTAATGCAGCGTCGTATGGTATGTATTTGGTGGTTGTAAAAAAACTAATAACAAAATACAATCCCATAGTTTTTGTAAAGTGGCTATATCTTTTTGGGTTAATAATGGTGCTTCCTTTTGGTTTCTTTGAATTGTTAGAAGTACAGTGGCAAACAATGCCCGTTTCAATTTTCTTAAAAGCAGGTTTTGTGGTGTTGTTTACGACCTGTATTACTTACTTGTTTAACTTATTTGCTTTGTCAAAATTAAAACCAACAACAGTAAGTGTTTTTATGTACTTGCAACCTGTAGTAGCGGCTATTTATGCATTGATAGTAGGAAGTGATCATTTAGATGTCGTTAAAATAGGAGCTGCGTTATTAATATTTTTTGGAGTATTTTTAGTAACAAAGCGTCCTGCTGAAACTCCCAATAAATAAACGTATCTTTGCCGATTATTAAACCGAAGTTATGATACAATCTATGACGGGGTATGGTAAATCCGTACTACATCTACCTTCTAAAAAAGTTACGATTGAAATTAAATCGTTAAACAGTAAAAATTTAGACTTAAACACTCGAATTCCTTCTTATTACAGAGAAAAAGAACTAGATGTTCGTAAAAAACTAGCAAGCAGTTTGGTACGAGGTAAGGTAGATTTTTCTATTTATGTAGAAATGACTGCGGATGAAACTTCAACTACGGTAAATACTGGTGTGGTACGAGAGTATATGCAACAGTTAAGAAATGTAACACAAGTAGGTTCTTCTAATGATGTAGAGTTAATGAAAATGGCAGTAAGAATGCCAGATGCATTAAAAACAGAACGCGAAGAATTAGATGAAGAAGAGTGGAAGCAAATAGATATTCATATTGATGAAGCTTTAAAGGAAATTATTCAATATAGAAGAGACGAAGCACAATCGTTAGAAGAAGATTTTAAAACAAGAATAGCAAATATTCAATCAGCTTTAGAAGAAGTTAAAAAGTTAGATGGTGATAGAATAGAACATGTTAAAGAACGTTTGCAAAAAGCATTAACAGATTTAAAAGTTGAGGTTGATGAAAATCGTTTTGAACAAGAGTTAATTTACTATTTAGAAAAGTTAGATATTAACGAAGAAAAAGTACGTTTAGCTAATCACTTAGAATATTTCTTACAACAATTAGCAACAGAAGATTCAAATGGAAAAAAATTAGGATTTATTGTACAGGAAATCGGAAGAGAAATCAACACAACAGGATCAAAAGCTAATTTTGCACCGATACAAAAATTAGTTATTCAAATGAAAGACGAGTTAGAAAAAATAAAAGAGCAAATTTTAAACGTTTTATAAAAATGTCGGAAGAATTTAAAGGGAAATTATTTGTGTTTTCAGCACCATCAGGTTCAGGTAAAACCACTATTGTACGTCATTTATTGGCGCAAGAACGTTTTAATTTGGAGTTTTCTATCTCTGCTACATCTAGAGAACCAAGAGGAGAAGAAGTTGATGGGAAAGATTATTATTTTATATCAGCAAAAGAGTTCAAGCAGAAAATAAAAAACGACGAGTTTTTAGAGTGGGAAGAAGTATATCGTGATAACTTTTATGGAACGTTAAAAACTGAAGTTGAACGAATTTGGGCACAAGGAAAACATGTAATTTTTGATATTGATGTTGTTGGAGGATTACGTATTAAAAAGAAGTTTCCTGAGGAGACTTTAGCTGTTTTTGTAAAACCACCTAGTGTTGATGAATTGAAAATTCGTTTGAAGAAAAGAAGTACCGAAAGCGAAGATAAAATTAACATGCGTATTGCTAAAGCTTCGGTAGAATTAGCAACAGCACCACAATTTGATAAAATCATCAAAAACTACGATTTACCTGTAGCTTTACAAGAAGCGGAAGATTTAGTAGATGATTTTTTAGGAATAGAAAAGAAAGTGAAAAACTGATAAAGAACAAGTCTAGTATCTATAAATATGAAAAATATCGGATTATACTTCGGAACTTTTAATCCAATTCATATAGGGCACTTAATTATAGCCAATCATATGGTTGAGTATTCTGATTTAGATGAAATTTGGATGGTGGTAACACCTCACAATCCATTTAAAAAGAAAAATTCTCTGTTAGATAATCATCATCGTTTAGATATGGTGTATTTGGCTACTGAAGAATATGAGAAAATTCAACCGTCAGATATAGAGTTTAGGCTTCCTCAACCAAATTATACAATCAATACGTTAGCGCATATTTCTGAAAAGCATCCAAATTACACATTTAGTTTGATTATGGGTGAAGATAATTTGAAAAGCTTGCATAAGTGGAAAAACTATGAGGCTATTTTAGAAGATTATAATATATATGTGTATCCTAGAGTTTCTGAAGGAATTGTAGAAAATCAGTTTAAGAATCATAAGAAAATTCATAGGGTTGATGCTCCAATAGTAGAAGTCTCTTCAACCATGATACGAAATGCAATAAAAGAAGAAAAAAACTGTAAACCTTTACTTCCTTTTAAAGTTTGGAAGTATATAGATGAGATGAACTTTTATAAAAAATAGTTTCGCCACTTTTTCGTTGTATATTTGAATCCCAAACAAGTATAAAACGTGTCAAAAAACAAGAAAAAAAGAAAGCTTAAACAGAAGCTTACAGATAAGTACAGGCTGGTAATTTTAAATGAAGATACATTTCAAGAACGATTTTCTTTAAAATTATCAAGGTTAAATGTATTTGTTTTTAGCGGAGTGTTTTCAATACTTCTTATAGTTTTAACAACGCTATTAATTGCATTTACAGGAATACGAGAGTATATACCAGGTTACTCTTCTACAGCATTAAAAAAGAAAGCTACTAGGTTAACTTATGAAGCCGATTCTTTAAGAAATAGGTTGGCAGTTATAGAAAGTTATACTAAAGCATTAAAACCAGTGTTAACGGGTGATATTGAACCTGAAAAAATAGACTCTATAACAACCGAAATGCAAACAATCGTTGTTGATGAAAGTAAGCTACAGGCCACAAAACAAGATTCACTTTTTAGAGAAAAGATAGATAATAAAGATCTTTTCCCATTGTATGAAGGAGGAGAGAACAGAATTAAAAACGTATTCTTTTCGCCTTTAACAGGTACTATTTCTCAGCCTTTTGATTTGAATGAAAAGCATTATGCAATTGATATCGTGGCACAAACAGGTACACCTGTAAAAGCTGTTGCAGACGGAACTGTAATTTTAGCTGAATGGACAGCAGAAACAGGATATGTGATAACAATTCAACACCCTAATGAATTTATTTCTGTGTATAAGCATAACGGAACCTTGTTAAAGGAGCAAGGTGATGTAGTAAAATCAGGAGAGGCTATTGCAAGTGTAGGATCAACAGGAGAGTTAACTACTGGGCCACATTTGCATTTTGAATTATGGAATAATGGATTTCCAGTAAATCCAACAAATTATATAGATTTTCAGTAGATGAGTATAAAATCAGTATTAGCAATTCCTTTCGCGAAAATTGTACGAAAGCAAGTGTACAAATGGGCAAATAATCCGCATAAAACACAAGAAAAAGTATTTCAGTATTTAGTTGCAGAAGGATGTAAAACAGCTTTTGGGAAAGATCATGATTTTGTGTCAATCAATAATTATGAAGATTTTAAAAAACGTGTTCCTATTAATGATTATGAAGGATTACGTTCTTATGTAGATAGAGTGGTTGAAGGAGAAGAAAATGTTTTGTGGAAAGGAAAACCATTGTATTTTGCTAAAACTTCAGGAACAACTTCGGGAGCGAAATATATACCGATAAGTAAAGAATCCATGCCAACACATATTTCTGCAGCACGCAACGCTTTGTTATTTTACATAGCAGAAACAAATGACGCTAGTTTTGTTGATGGAAAGATGATTTTTTTACAAGGAAGTCCAGTTTTAGAAGATAAAAACGGAGTGAAATTAGGGCGTTTAAGTGGAATAGCAGCACATTATGTTCCAAATTACCTCTTAAAAAACCGTTTACCGAGTTGGGAAACCAACTGTATTGAAGATTGGGATACCAAAGTAGATAAAGTAGTTGAAGAAACGTTGCCAGAGAATATGACGGTGATAAGCGGAATTCCGTCGTGGGTACAAATGTATTTTGAACGCTTAAAGGAGAAAACAGGTAAGAATGTTTCTGAACTCTTTCCAAACTTTAATTTTTTCGTGTATGGTGGAGTAAATTTCGAGCCTTACAAGAATAAGTTTGAAGCGTTGATAGGAAAAAAAATAGATTATGTAGAGTTATATCCTGCTTCTGAAGGATTTATTGCATATCAAGATTCGCAAACCGAAAAAGGTATGTTGCTACAATTAAATTCAGGAATGTTTTATGAATTTATTCCAGCAAATGAATTTTTTGATGAGAACCCAACAAGAATATCGTTAAAAGATGTTCAGTTAGGAGTAAACTATGTGATTATATTAAACACTTCTGCTGGTTTATGGGGGTATAATATTGGTGATACTGTAGAGTTCACTTCTTTAAAGCCTTATAGAATTAAAGTAACAGGACGTATAAAACACTTTATTTCTGCTTTTGGGGAGCATGTAATAGGAAAAGAGGTTGAAAAAGCATTAAATGATGCTATAAAAGGAACAGATGTTAACGTAAGTGAGTTTACAGTAGCCCCGCAAGTAAATCCAGAAAGTGGACTACCATATCATGAGTGGTTTATTGAGTTTGAAAATGAACCTGAGAATTTGGATGAGTTAGCATCTAAGATTGATGCTTCTATGCAAGAGCAAAATGTATATTACTTCGATTTAATTGAAGGTAAAATTTTACGCCCTCTTATCATTAGAAAAGTGAAAAAAGGAGGTTTTCATGAGTATATGAAATCCATAGGGAAGTTTGGAGGTCAGAATAAAATCCCACAGCTATCAGATAATAGAAAAATAGCGAATGTATTACAGAACTTCTTAGTTGAATAAAAAATAAAATGAAAATTGTAGCTACTAACATAGGAGAAAGAAAAGAAATTGATTGGAAAGGAAAAATCGTGACGACAGGAATTTTTAAATTCCCTGTTGAAACTCCTATTTTTTTAGATGTTGAAAAAGTAAAAGATGATGCTATTTGTGATAGAAAGTATCATGGAGGAATAGACCAAGCAGTGTATGCATATTCAGAAAAACATTATGCATATTGGAAAGAGTTATACCCTAATTTAGATTGGGAACTTGGAATGTTTGGTGAAAACTTGACTGTTTCGGATTTAGAAGAAAGTCAATTGCATGTAGGAGATACTTTTAAAGTGGGAGAAGTTATTATTGAAGTTACGAAGCCGCGTCAACCATGTATGAAACTTGGTGTACGTTTTAATAACATGAAAATTGTAAAACAGTTTTGGCAACAAAACTTACCAGGAGTCTATTTTAAAATACTTCAAACGGGTTTTGTAAAAGTTGGAGATAAGTTTGAACAGATTAAAAGCTGCCCTCAAAACCCAACCATTGAAGAAGTTTATATGACAAAAAGGAAAGAAAAAGGTATGTAGTTAATTGTTTTTATGCAGGAGTATTCCAGCCATGTATAAAGTTCTTAATAATTAAACTAAAGAATTCAAAAGTTACAATTATAGCTGTAATCGCTCCAATTATTCTTAATGCTTTCTTATTCATTCTGCTTTTGTTCTAACTCAAACACTTTTTGTAGCATCTTATCGTCTTGTTGATCCACCTTATACAAACCTTCGTCACTAAAAAGTTCGCGAGCTATCAACACTTTTAAGTTACTACGAAGTTGATTTTTTGTTCTTTCAGAAAGTCTGAAATCTTTAATTTCTTCTAGGAATTTATTAGAAATGCTATGGTCTTTATCAAAGTTTTTAATAAAATCATCTACCGTTATAGTGGCTAGTTTTTTACGGTTATCGTCTACATACGAAAAAGCAAAATCATTTAAAGGACGGAAGAATATTGTAGGAATGTAAGAAGAGGTGTCTACGGCAACAAAGTAATCAGGGATGATTCCACCACCGCCGTATACTATTTTTCCTTTAGGAGTTGTGTATTTTAAACTATCTACAGTTTTGATACTGTCTTTGTTGAAAAGCTCACCGTTTTCTAGTCGGTGTTCAAAGTCATGACTGTATTCTTCAGAGTCAGTTTCTGCTTTATAAGGTTTTTGAATAGATCGTCCTGTTGGAGTGTAATACCTAGCAGTAGTTAATCGCACTGCAGAACCATCACCTAAATCCATTTCTTGTTGCACTAATCCTTTACCGAAGGAACGACGCCCGATAATTATTCCTTTATCATTATCCTGTAAAGCACCAGCCACAATTTCAGAAGCAGAAGCAGAATTTTCGTCAATTAGAACATACAATCCGCCATGTTCAAAATCACCTTTATTTGTAGCAAAAGACTCAACAACATCACCTTTATTGTTTTTAGTGAATACAATAAGTTTTTTATCTTCTAAAAACTCATCTACAATGTCATTAGCAATATCTATAAAACCACCACCGTTACCACGAAGATCTAAGACTAAGTCGGTCATTCCTTTCGTAAGTAATTTGTTTAAAGAGGTTTTAAATTCTACATAAGTGTTACGAGCAAAACGGTCTAGTTTTATATAACCAACACTATCGTTTAGCATATACGCAACATCAACACTTTTAATATTTACTTTACCACGATTAATAGTGATATCAAAAATACTGTCGTTGGTTTTTCTATAAATCTGTAAATCAACTTTAGTATCTGGCTTCCCTTTTAAAGCTTTCATTATTTGGGAAGTTTGTAGGTTTCTTCCGTATAGCGTATCCTTATCAGCAAGTAAAATTCTATCACCTGCTTTTATACCAGCTTCAATACTAGGGCCTCCTTTAATAGGTTCAATAACTGTTATAGTATCACCAATCATACGAAATTGAACACCAATTCCAACAAAATTACCTTGCATGTTTTCGGTAACTAATTGCAAGTTTTCCTTTGGAATATATACAGAGTGTGGGTCTAATTTACCTAGCATTTCAGCAATGGCACCATCTAATAGTTCGTCAGTGTTTACATTATCAACATAATCACTTTGAATGTAATCTATCAAGCGTTTTATTTTACGTTCACTAGAAGTGCTTTTATTGATAAAGTTGCTTGAGCCTCCACCGCTAAAAAAAGTTCCGATAAGAATACCGAAAACCACTGCGATAGATAAATATATAGGTAAATTATTCTTGTTCATTTGGTAAATATGTCAATTCAACACCTGCTTTTTCTAAAAAATCCAATCCTGATCGATCTTTGTATGCTTGTGAATATACTACACGTTTTATTCCTGCCTGATGTATCAATTTACTACATTGTTGGCAAGGTGATAAAGTTATATACAAGGTAGCACCTTTGCACGATTGTGTAGAAGAAGCTACTTTTAAAATAGCATTGGCTTCGGCATGCAATACATACCATTTAGTGTAGCCTTCTTCATCTTCGCAAAAATTTTCGAACCCAGAAGGAGTGCCATTATAACCATCAGAAATAATCATTCTATCTTTAACAATTAAGGCACCTACTTTTTTGCGAATACAGTGAGAAAGTTGTCCCCATTCTTTTGCCATTTTTAAATAGGCAATGTCATATTTTAATTGTTTTTTTTTCAAAATATTTAGTGTGATTTTTTCTTAGTTAAGCTAAGGTAATTAGATTTGAGTTGGTTAGGCGTTAATTTTTTACCAAAAAACACGGTCAAACATCATTTGTAAAGCGAAACCGATAACGATAGACGACATGATTAAAATCCAATCACGACGGTTTACACTAAAGATTGATTGTACTAGAGCTCCGATTAATAAAATACCTAATACAATAATAATTTGTGCTACTTCTACACCTAAAGCAAACTCTACTAAAGGTAAAAACTTATCAGAAGTTTTACCAATCATAATTTTAAAATAGTTGGAAAAACCAAGTCCGTGAATTAGTCCAAAAAATAAAGCAAAAAATAAATTCTGATTTTCTTTTCCTACCGATGCTTTTTTAGCAGTTAATACATTCATTAATCCAGTAATAAAAATGGTTAGTGGAATTAAAAATTCAATTAAATCTGCTCGTACGTTCAAAATCCCGTAAGCCGAAAGAGCTAACGTTATTGAGTGTCCAATAGTAAATAAAGTAATTAACCACAAAACTTTAGTCCACTGCTTAAATTGATATACAACAGCTAATACGATTAAAAATAAAATGTGGTCATAGGCTTTAAAATCAAGTACATGAAACAAGCCCATTTTAAAGTAGAAGATAAAATCGTTCATTCGGGGTTTTAAATTTTTATTTGTCGATCTATTTGTTGGTCTAAAGATATAAAAGTTTCGGTTCTTGAAACTCCTTTTATGGTTTGAATATCCTTATTTAACAAGTGCATTAAATCTTCATTATTCTTACACAGTATTTTAATAAAAATAGCATAGTTACCCGTGGTATAGTGGCTTTCTACAATTTCAGGAATTTCTTTTAAACGTTTAATAGCTGAAGAGTATAAACTGGCAGAATCTAAAAATACGCCAACAAAAGCGGTAGTAGTATAGCCTAGAGCTTTGGGGTTTAACACCATTTTATAACCTTCGATCAAATCTGATTCATCTAATTTTCGTAACCGTTGATGAATCGCAGCGCCAGATATCCCTACTTCTCGAGCAATACTTAAAATAGGAGTTCTAGCGTCATTAACCAATCTTTTGATAATGATTTTATCTATTCCGTCAATTTTCAATTTTTTTGCCATGTAACAAAAATAGAAAAAGTTAATTAGAGTACGTTTTTTAATATTCTGTACCTTTACAGTTATGTATGCGTTGGTAGATTGTAATAACTTTTATGCTTCTTGCGAACGGGTTTTTAATCCGAATTTGCAAGGAAAACCAGTAGCCATTTTAAGCAATAATGATGGTTGTGTTATTTCAATGAGTGATGAAGCAAAAAAGTTACAGCTTCCATTTGGGGCACCAATTTTTAAGTGGGATCAGTTCTGTAAAAACAACAATATCTCGGTACTGTCCTCAAACTATCCACTATATGGTGATATGAGTGCTAGGGTGATGAAGATTTTAGAACAATTTTCTCCAGATGTAGAAGTATACTCTATTGATGAAGCTTTTTTACAATTCAAAGGTTTTGATGAGTATGATTTTAATTCCTACGGGAAAGAAATTAGAGAAAGACTATTGAAGTGGACGGGGATTCCAACCTGTGTAGGAATTGCACCAACAAAAGCGTTAAGTAAAGTAGCCAATAAAATAGCTCGTAAATTTCCAAAAGAAACAGGAGGAGTATATGTAATAAATTCCGAAGAAAAAAGAATTAAAGCATTACAGTGGACTCCTATAGAAAGTGTTTGGGGAATTGGAAGAGGTATACAGAAGAGGTTGCTCGCCAAAGGATGTAAAAAAGCATATGATTTTACCCAGTTAGATGATAATTGGGTATTGAAAAATCTTTCTATAACAGGCTGGAAGTTGAAAAAAGATTTAGAAGGAGAGTCTAAAATAGAATTAGATGAACCTACTAATAAGAAAGCAATAGCAACAACCCGAAGTTTTGAATATATATTTTCTGACTTAGATAATATTAAAGAAAGAATTTCAACCTTTGCAGTAAGTTGCGCAGAAAAATTACGCAAACAAAACTCTAGTTGTCATATGGTGATTGTTTTGCTACGAAGTGATTATCATAAAAAAGATACTGAACAACATCGAGTAAGTAAAACAGTTGTGTTTCCATATCCAACAAACTCTACATTAACGATAAGTAAAAGTGCAGTACAAGCGGTAACAACTATATTTAAAGAAGGAATAAAGTATAAAAGAGCAGGAGTTATTGTAACAGGATTGGTTCCTTCAGATAATTATCAGATAGATATGTTTGCAAGCGAAAATCCGAAGCATGCCTCTTTAATGAGTGCGATTGATAAAATTAATCAAACTTATAAAGCAGATAAGATTAAATTAGCCAATCAAGATTTACAACGTACTTGGAAGATGCGTCAAGAACGATTATCGCCCAAATACACTACAAATATTAACGATATTATTAAGGTAAAATAAGTTTAGTTAAATAACAAACAATAAGATGTTACGAAAATTAAAGCCAGTAAAAGCATCAGAGGCATTGACTTTTTTCTTACCAAAAGAGTTAAATGAAAGTGAAGGAGCTATTTTTATGGATACAGGTATTTCTGCAGGGTTTCCTTCACCTGCTGATGATTTCAGGGAAACGCGTATTTCGTTAGATGAAGAACTTATTAGAAATAAAGAAGCTACTTTTTTTGCACGAGTAAGTGGACAATCGATGATTGGTGCAGGTTTGGATGATAATGATTTATTGGTGATTGATAGAAGTATTCCACCTACAAATAACAAAATAGCAGTATGTTTTTTAGATGGTGAGTTTACCGTAAAACGTTTGCGAGTTGAAGGTAGTGAAGTTTGGCTACAACCTGAAAACCCAGATTATCCAATTATAAAAATCACTGAAGAAAATAATTTTATCATTTGGGGAATTGTAACCAATGTAATTAAGAAAGTATAAAAAAAATCCAGCATTTGCTGGATTTTTTGTCTTTGTTCTTTAGTACAAAAGGTTTATGCCTAGAATGTCTTAACAAAACTCGTCGTAAGCAGCCGCTAAGTTCTGAGCAATTGCTTCAGCAGAACGTCCTTCAATATGATGACGCTCTAACATGTGTACTAAATTTCCGTCTTTAAATAAGGCAATTGCAGGTGATGATGGAGGGAAAGGAATCATATATTCTCTTGCCTTCGCAGTAGATTCTTTTTCTACTCCTGCAAAAACAGTTGTTAAATGTGTAGGAGTTTTATCAGCTCCTAAAGAAGCAATAGCTCCTGGTCTTGCAGTACCTGCTGCACATCCACAAACTGAGTTTACCATTACTAACGTAGTTCCTTCTTTTGCTAAAGCATTGTCAACATCTTCAGCAGTATATAAAGCTTCAAAACCAGCGTTGATTAATTGGTCACGCATTGGTTTTACTAATTCTTCTGGATACATATTTTTGAATTAAATTTTAAAGCAAAGATACTGCTTTTCATGGCAACAATCAACTTGAAATAGCCATGGTTGTAGTTGCTTAATATTTTATCTTTGCATTTTTAAATTTTATAAATGGGAAAATTTGCAAAATGGCTTGGGGCTGGAGCAGGCTTTACATTAGGAGGCCCAATTGGGGCTATTGTAGGATTTGTTGTGGGTAGTTTTATAGATGGGATTTCAGTAGAAGATTTTAAAGAAGAACAACAAGAGTATCAAAAAAGACAACATCAAGGAACAAGAGGAAGAGCTACATCAGGAGACTTTGAAATTAGCTTACTAATATTAGCATCGGTAGTTATAAAATCGGATGGTAAAATAGACCAACGAGAGTTAGATTATGTTCGTATGTACTTTGTAAAAATGTACGGAAAAGAACGAGCAAATCATGCATTTAAATTGTTTAACGGAATTATTAAAAAACAAATTTCAACACGTCAAGTTTGTTTGCAAATCCGCCAGTACATGTCGCATGCTACGCGATTACAATTAGTTCATTTTTTATTCGGAATAGCACAAGCAGATGGACAAGTAACGGGTAATGAAGAGCAAGAGATTAGAAAGATAGCAAGTTACTTATACATCAACGAATATGATTATTCATCAATAAAAGCCATGTTCTATAATGAATCTGATAGCGCTTATAAAATGCTTGAAATAACTAAAGAAGCTACGAATGACGAGGTGAAAAAAGCATATCGAAAAATGGCTAAAAAGCATCATCCAGACAAGTTGCAAAACTTAGGAGAGGAGCATAAAAATGGAGCAAACGAAAAGTTTCAAAAAATTCAAGCAGCTTACGAACAGATTAAAAAGGAAAGAGGAATTAATTAGTTTGTTTGCTTAAAAATAGAATTCACAATAAAAACGCCTTTTTTAAGGCGTTTTTTTATATCTCAAACTCAACAATTACAAGAAAATACGTAATTTCGCACATTCAATTAATAAACCGACAAAATGAGTAAGAAGTTTACTGAATACAAAGGATTGGATTTACCAAAAGTAGCAGAAGAAATATTAAACTATTGGGAAGAAAACAACATCTTTGAAAAAAGTATTACTACACGTGAAGGAAACGAACCATTTGTGTTTTTTGAAGGACCACCTTCAGCAAACGGTTTGCCAGGAATTCATCACGTAATGGCACGTGCCATTAAAGATATTTTTTGTCGTTATAAAACCCAAAAAGGATACCAGGTTAAGCGTAAAGCAGGTTGGGATACGCATGGTTTACCTGTAGAATTAGGAGTTGAAAAAGAATTAGGAATCACCAAAGAAGATATCGGAACAAAAATTACAGTTGAAGAATACAACGAAGCTTGTAAAAAAGCTGTAATGCGTTATACCGATATTTGGAATGACCTAACTCAAAAAATGGGATATTGGGTAGATATGGAAGATCCATATATTACCTATAAACCAAAATATATGGAATCGGTTTGGTGGTTGTTAAAACAAATCTATAATAAAGATTTGTTGTACAAGGGCTACACAATTCAACCGTATTCACCAAAAGCTGGAACAGGATTAAGTTCGCATGAGTTAAATCAACCAGGAACGTATCAAAACGTTACAGATACTACAGTAGTAGCTCAGTTTAAAACGATAAAAGAAACATTACCAGACTTTTTACAAGTTGATGGAGATGTACACTTTTTAGCTTGGACAACTACACCATGGACACTTTCATCTAATACAGCATTAACGGTCGGACCAAAGATTGATTATGTTTTAGTTGAAACAAAAAATCAATATACTGATGAACCAATAAAAGTAATTTTAGCTAAACAACTTATCAAGAAGCAATTTGATAAAAATTTTATAGAGGTTAATGATTTTAAAGGAAGTGCTTTAGAGATAATAAGTAATTATGTTTCCAATAGTCCTTCTTCAGAAGATCAAAGTTTTTCATTTGCAATTGAAAACTTTTCTGTAGGGTTTGATAATGCATTAACTGATTTTTTCACAAAAAAAGGGGCGTTCAATTTATCAAATCTTCATCTATCTTCCGAAGAAATAATAATGAGGAAGCTTACAGCATTAGATAAACTACTAAAAAAGATTCCTTATAAAATAGTAAAAGAATTTAAAGGAGCCGATTTGGTAGGTATTAAATACGAGCAATTATTACCATTTGCTTTACCATATCAAAATCCAGAAAATGCTTTTAGAGTAATTTCGGGAGATTTTGTAACTACCGAAGATGGTACAGGTATCGTACATACAGCCCCAACATTTGGTGCTGATGATGCTTTAGTTGCAAAACAAGCAACTCCAGAAGTGCCGCCAATGTTGGTGTTAGATGAAAATGAAAACCCAGTTCCACTAGTAGATTTACAAGGGAAATTTCGCCCAGAAATGGGAGAATATGCAGGTAAATATGTAAAGAATGAATACTATACAGATGGTGAGGCTCCAGAAAAATCGGTAGATGTAGAATTAGCAATTCAACTAAAAAGAGAAAACAAAGCCTTTAAAGTTGAAAAATATGTGCACAGTTATCCGAACTGTTGGCGTACCGATAAACCAATTTTATATTATCCATTAGATTCTTGGTTTATCAAGGTAACCGATGTAAAGGATAAAATGTTCGATTTAAACGAAACTATTAACTGGAAGCCAAAATCAACAGGAGAAGGACGTTTTGGTAACTGGTTAAAAAATGCGAATGATTGGAACTTATCACGTTCTCGTTTTTGGGGAATTCCATTACCAATTTGGCGTACTGAAGACGGAACAGAGCAAATCTGTATCGGTTCTGTAGCTGAATTAAAAGAAGAGATTCAAAAGTCAGTTAATGCTGGCGTAATGTCTGAAGATATTTTTGCTGATTTTGAAGTAGGAAATATGTCAGAAGATAACTATGATAAAATTGACTTACACAAAAATGTAGTAGATAAAATTATTTTAGTTTCTGCCTCAGGAAAACCAATGAAGCGTGAAAGCGATTTAATTGATGTATGGTTCGATTCTGGTTCTATGCCATATGCACAATGGCATTACCCATTTGAAAACAAAGAATTAATTGATAATAAAGAAAGTTATCCAGCGAATTTTATTGCAGAGGGAGTAGACCAAACTCGTGGGTGGTTCTACACTTTACATGCTATTGGAACTATGGTGTTTGATTCTGTAGCTTATAAAAATGTAGTGTCTAATGGATTGGTGTTAGATAAGAACGGACAAAAAATGTCAAAGCGTTTAGGAAATGCTGTTGATCCGTTTACTACGTTATCAGAATATGGTCCAGATGCTACACGTTGGTATATGATATCAAATGCAAATCCTTGGGATAACTTAAAATTTGATTTAGCAGGAATAGAAGAAGTAAAACGTAAGTTCTTCGGAACTTTATATAATACCTATTCATTCTTCTCTTTATATGCAAACATTGATAACTTCACCTATAGTGAAGCTGAAATAGCTATTAATGAAAGACCGGAGATAGACCGTTGGATTTTATCTGAATTAAACACGTTAGTTCAAAAGGTAGATAAATTCTATGCAGAATACGAACCAACCAAGGCAACTAGAGCTATTTCTGATTTTGTACAAGATCATTTAAGTAACTGGTATGTACGTTTATGTAGAAGACGTTTCTGGAAAGGAGAATATGCGCAAGATAAAATTTCAGCATATCAAACGTTATACACTTGTATGTTAACGGTAGCTAAATTAGGTTCTCCAGTAGCACCTTTCTTTATGGATCGTTTGTATAAAGATTTAATAAAAGCTACAGGAAAAGAAAGTTTTGAAAGCGTACATATAGCAGAGTTTCCTAAATATAATGCTGATTTAGTAGATAAGTCGTTAGAGCGAAAAATGGAAAATGCACAAACAATATCTTCGTTAGTACTATCTTTAAGAGCTAAAGAAAAAATTAAAGTACGTCAACCGTTACAAAAAATTATGATTCCTGTATTGGATGCAACGCAGAAGGAAGAAATTTTAGCAGTAGCAGACTTAATAAAATCAGAAGTTAATGTTAAGGAGATAGAATTATTAGACGATGCTTCAGGGATTTTAGTAAAACAAATCAAACCAAATTTTAAAGCTTTAGGGCCTAAGTTTGGTAAAGATATGAAGTTGATAGCTAATGAAATACAAAGCTTTACACAAGAAGACATCTTCAAAATAGAAAAAGAAGGAGAAATTTCTGTGGAAGTTAATAATAAAATGATTACTTTAGGAACCGCTGATGTAGAGATTTCATCAAAAGATATCGAAGGTTGGTTGGTGGCTAATGCAGAAGGGTTAACCGTTGCTTTAGATGTTACAATAAACGACGAATTACGCAAAGAAGGTGTGGCAAGAGAATTGGTAAACAGAATTCAAAACGCACGAAAAGACACAGGTTTAGAAGTAACCGATAAAATAAAATTAACCATTTTACAAGCTGATGATTTAAGAGAATCGGTATTGGCAAATGAAAACTACATTAAAGCAGAAACATTAACAAACGAACTAGTTTTTGTTGATGATTTAAAAAATGGTACAGAAATTGAGTTTGATACCATTAAAAGTAGAATGTTAATTGAAAAAATATAGCATTATGGATGATGTTAAAATAAGATATTCAGATAGTGATTTACAAGAATTTAAAGAAATCATCTTAAAGAAAATTGAAAAAGCAGAAGAAGACTTAAAATTATTACAAGCTTCTTATAAAAACGGATCTGATAACGGTACCGATGATACTTCACCACAATTTAAGTCGTTTGAAGAAGGATCGGATACGATGGCTAAAGAAGCAAATATGCAGCTAGCTATTCGTCAAGAAAAGTTTATTCGTGATTTAAAGAATGCCTTAGTTCGTATTGAAAATAAAACGTACGGTATTTGTAGAGTTACAGGTAAATTAATTCAGAAAGAACGTTTAAAGTTAGTGCCTCATGCTACCTTAAGTATTGAAGCAAAACGAAAGCAATAAACCGTAAAAAAAATAGATAAAGCCTCTTTTAGAGGCTTTTTTTGTATGAAAAAATATACATTCTTATTATTTCTAGTCAGTAGTCAACTTCTTTTTAGTCAAGAAAAAGTAGTGCAGAGAAGAAGCATGACAGCACATGAATTGGAAGTTCTTACTTACGGACTGGATGATATTGTTATAGAGAATTCTGAAAATAATGAGTTAGAGGTAATTCTATTTGATGAAAATCCGCATACACATAACATTCTTTTTAAAGAGAAAGGAGAAATTTTAAAAGTAAGTTTTGAGCTAAATATTCCTCTACTACAAGATAAAGTTTTTAGAAAGTACATTACCAGAAGACTTGAAAGAGCTCGTGTAGTGATAAAAGTTCCAAAAAATAAACATATCACAGTTCATGGTAAAACGATTGGAGTAACCTCAAAAAGCTATTTAGGAGATTTAGAAGTGTATATTGAAAGAGGAAATGTAAAACTGAATACTATTTCAGGAAATAGTAAAGTATATCTTTTTCAAGGGAATGTATTTGCTGATACATTTAAAACGGATTTAAGCCTTACTACAACTAAAGGAGTAATTTTAGTTAATGACAAAAAGAAAGTTTCTCCATTTCAAGAAAAGTATCCGCCTTCCTTAAAATCATTTACTGTAAATTCTATTCACGCTAATATTACTGTAAAAATTAAGAAAACCTGATAAAAATACATTACTTTCAATCAATAAAAAGAGAACAATATGATGAAAGAAAATTAGGTGTGTTTTTCTGAAATTTAACTGTAAAAAACATAAGAATAGTTTTCTTATTTTTGTTTCCATTAATTTGAAATAATGTCTAAAAAACACATCGCAATACTTACCGTAGTTTTGGCAATTTTAATTGACCAAATAAGTAAAATATATATCAAAACTCATTTTCAATTAGGATATGAATTCAAGGTGTTGGGTATGGATTGGTTCAGAATCCATTTTACCGAAAATAACGGTATGGCTTGGGGCTTTGAATTCGGAGGTAAAGCTGGAAAGCTATTTTTAACATTATTTAGAGTAGTTGCCGTTACAGGTATTGTATATTGGTTATGGCAAACTATTAAGAAAAAATCGCATACAGCAGTAATTATAGCTATTTCGTTAATTTTAGCCGGAGCGGTAGGTAATATTATTGACTCTGTTTTTTACGGAATAATTTTCGATACTTCATATCATAATGTAGCCACACTTTTTTCTGATAATCCTTACGGAGAATTGTTTCATGGAAAGGTAGTTGACATGTTGTATTTCCCAATATATGAAGGGGAAAGCTTCACGTTTTTCAATGCTATTTTTAACGGAGCAGATTCTTGGATAACCATTGGTGTTGCGTTATTGTTTATATTTAATAAACAAGCATTTCCCAAAGAGGAAGAAGAAACTAAGAAGGTTTCATAATTCTCACATACTTTTTTTATATTTATAGAAAAAGAAAACGATGCGTTTACTAAAATACCTTGCTGTTTTTGTACTAGGATTTTTAATTGCAAAATTTTGGTATGAAAAGAAAGAGGAAAAGTATGAACAAGAAGAAATTCAAGTTGTTTTAAACGGAATTCAAAACTTGAGCAAGTTAGTGGTTTCAGAAGGAAATTTTTCTGAAATGTATAGCTTTACCGATGCAAAAAAGTATTTCTATGGATACGTTACCTTTGAAAAGAAAGCAATGCTCTCAGTAAATGCTAAGGTTGAAGTAGGGTATGATTTATCGGAATTAGAAATTCAAATAGATAGTGTAGGTAAACAAATTATCATCAATAAAATTCCTAAAGAAGAAATTCTTATTTCTCCCGATATTAAATATTTCGATTTACAGCAGAGCCAGTTCAATACCTTTTCTAAGCAAGAACTAAATAAGCTGAATGCTAAAGCTATTGAAAAAATTCAATCGACAATTACAGTATCTCGACTACAAAAAGATGCTAAAACACGTTTATTTGAAGAATTGTCTAAAATTTACCAGCTCTCTAAAATTTACAATTGGAAAGTGGTAGATAATACCAATTCAAGGGTCTTTGACTCGTTATTGCTAAAAGATTAATGAGGTAATTTCTTACTTAATAACCCGTAAATAAAAGTGCCTAAAAGGGCTCCTAAAAGTACAATAACCATTGGGAGTATTCCGTGTCCTATTAAAACAAAAATAGGAGCAGGACACGCACCTGCTAGCGCCCAACCTAAACCAAAAAGAGTTCCTCCAACTAAAGTTCTAATAAAGCCTTTTTTCTTTTCTTTAATATTGATTTGATTACCTAAATAGTCTTTAATTTTTCCACTTTTAAAGAAATACATAAATACAGCAGAAATAGTTACAGCAGAACCAATAATTCCATACATGTGAAATGATTGAAATTTGAACATTTCGTAAATACGATACCAAGAAACCGCTTCAGATTTAGACAAAATAATTCCGAAAACTATACCTATAACTAAAAATTTCAAATTCTTCATCTTAACCAAATATTAAAGGGAATAGTACCCAAATCATAATTAAACCACCCACAAAAAAACCAATTACAGCAATTAAAGAAGGTAATTGAAAACTACTCAATCCTGTAATAGCATGCCCAGAAGTACAGCCATCAGCATAACGCGTTCCAAAACCAATTAAAATTCCGGCAACCAATAAAATTGCGAAACCTTTTAAGGTCAACATGTTTTCTATACTATAAATTTCGCTTGGAACATACGCTTTTCCAGCATCAGCAAAACCTAGTTCCGCTAATTCGCTAACGGTGGTAGGGTTTAAATCAATTCCTGGTGTAGCAGATAAATAATTAATAGCGATATAGCCTCCAATTAACAAACCAACTAAAAAGACAATAGCCCAATCACGTTCTTTCCAGTCTTTTTTAAAATAATCAGAGATTTTGCCTGCACCAGCCATGGTACACATAGTTTCTAAGTTAGTTGATACCCCAAAATTTTTTCCGAAGTAAAAAAACAAGAAAAGTATTATTGAAATAAGAGGGCCAGATACATACCAAGGCCATGGTTGTAAGATAAAATCCATTTAATACAGTTGTTTTATAAAGTGCAAATATAAAGGATAATTCTTGTTTTAATGTTTGTGTACTAAGAATACACAGCCTATATTTTCTTATTAATATAGAGAGTTTATTTAAAAAGAAGTACTTTTGAACTCTAGAAAGTTTACTTAATTTCAGTATAAGATGGGAATAGATTTTGTGGTTACTTGGGTTGATATGGATGACCCTAAATGGATTAAAGAGTTTTCAAAATTTTCTGATAAAATAGATAATTCTGTTAACGAAAAATCAGAAGCACGTTTTCGTGATCATGGTTTTTTAAAATATTGGTTTAGAGGTATTGAAAAATTTGCTCCTTGGGTAAGAAAAATTCATTTTGTAACTAGTGGACAGAAACCTGAGTGGTTAGATGAAAATCACCCTAAAATTAATTTAGTAAGTCATTCTGATTATATTCCGGAGGAGTTTTTGCCAGTTTTTAATTCTAATTTAATTGAAATTTACATGCACAAAATTCCTGATTTGTCAGAACAATTTGTGTATTTTAATGACGACTTTTTTATAATTAACGATGTTCCTGAAACTCGTTTTTTCGAAAATGGATTGCCGAAAGATATAGCTACTTTTAGAACAAATACAGGTATTTCTCAGTTTGAAAAAATGTTAAAAAATAACATACGACTTATCAATAAACATTTTGATAAGAAGGAAGTTTTTAAAAGAGATCATGACAAATGGTTTCATCCTTCGTATGGTTCAAGAGCGAGAATTACAAAATTATTAAAGTACTACAATAAGTTTGTAACACTTCGTACTCCACACAATGCACAGCCTTTTTTAAAGTCTACTTTTGAAGATGTTTGGAAGCACTGCGGAAATGAACTTACAGGAATGTCTACACACAGATTTAGAAGTGATAATGACTATACGCCAGAATTGTTTAAGACTTGGCAGATATGCAAATCAAACTTTATACCATATAATACGTATCAAGATACTAAGATGTTTTCTTTGGTTATAAAGTCGAAACAAGCAATTAAAGCTTTAAGAGAGCAATCGTATAAATTAGTTTGTTTAAACGATAATATACATATAAGAAACTATGATAAAGTAATGAGTGAAATTAACGACGCTTTTGAAAGTATTTTACCAGAGAAATCAAGTTTTGAAAAATAGAAGGTAGATTTTTACCTTTTAAAACTTAAAAAAAGCCTAATGTTTTAAAACATTAGGCTTTTTAATATGATTATTTTTCCATTTCAAAATCCTCCATGAACTTAGTGGTATAATTACCAGCTACATAATCTGGATGATCCATTAATTGTCTGTGGAAAGGAATAGTTGTTTTTACACCTTCAATAACATACTCATCTAATGCACGTTTCATTTTGTTAATCGCTTCTTCACGAGTTTGTGCAGTAACAATTAACTTAGAAATCATTGAATCGTAGTTTGGTGGAATCATATACCCAGCATATACGTGAGTATCGATACGAACACCATGACCACCTGGAGCATGATAAGAGGTTATTTTTCCTGGAGCAGGTCTAAATCCATTATAAGGATCTTCTGCATTAATTCTACATTCAATTGAGTGTAATTGAGGCTTGTAGTTTTTACCAGAAATTGGTACACCAGCTGCAACTAAAATTTGCTCACGAATTAAATCGTAATCAACAACTTCTTCAGTAATAGGGTGTTCTACCTGAATACGAGTATTCATTTCCATAAAGTAGAAATTACGGTGTTTATCTACTAAGAACTCAACAGTACCAGCGCCTTCATATTTAATGTACTCAGCAGCTTTAACAGCAGCAGCTCCCATAGCATCACGTAATTCTTCTGTCATGAATGGAGAAGGAGTTTCTTCAGTTAATTTTTGGTGACGACGTTGTACTGAACAATCTCTTTCAGATAAGTGACAAGCTTTACCGTAAGCATCACCAACTACTTGAATTTCGATATGGCGAGGCTCTTCAATTAACTTCTCCATATACATATCGTCGTTTCCAAAAGCTGCTTTAGATTCTTGTCTTGCAGAATCCCAAGCGTCTCTTAAATCTTCAGCTTTCCAAACAGCACGCATTCCTTTACCTCCACCTCCAGCAGAAGCTTTTAACATTACAGGGTATCCTGTTTCTACAGCGATTTTCTCACACTCTTCAAAAGTGGTGATAACACCGTCACTACCTGGTACACAAGGTACACCAGCAGCTTTCATGGTAGCTTTAGCATTTGCTTTATCTCCCATACGGTCAATCATTTCAGGAGAAGCCCCGATGAACTTAATATCATGTTCTTCACATAATCTTGAAAACTTAGCATTTTCAGCTAAGAAACCGTATCCAGGATGAATTCCGTCTGCGTTTGTAATTTCAGCAGCAGCAATGATACGATCCATTTTTAGGTATGATTCGCTACTTGGTGCAGGTCCAATACAAACCGCTTCGTCAGCAAATCGTACGTGTAAGCTTTCAGCATCTGCTTTAGAGTAAACAGCTACTGTTTTAATACCCATCTCTTTACAGGTTCTAATTACACGTAGCGCGATTTCGCCTCTATTGGCAATTAATATCTTTTTAAACATGTCTTTTAGTTTATGAGTTTATTGGGTTTAGCTGTTTAAGAGTTTAGTGCATAACTAAACTTCTAAACTTAAAACTTCTAAACCAAAAATTATGATGGGTCTACTAAGAATAATGGTTGATCAAATTCTACAGGAGAAGAATCATCCACTAATACTTTTACGATTTTACCAGATACTTCTGATTCAATTTCGTTAAATAATTTCATTGCTTCAATAATACAAACAGTATCACCAACTTTTACTTCAGTTCCTACTTCAGCAAAATTAGGCTTGTCTGGAGAAGGCTTTCTATAGAAAGTACCAATGATAGGTGATTTTATAGTTACATATTTTGAGTCGTCTTCAGTGTTAGCAGGAGCAGCTGCAGCTGGTGCTGCTGGTTGAGCAACAGGAGCTTGAGCCATCATTTGAGGAGCTTGAGCCATAGGAGCAGCAGCTTGAATAATAGTAGTTTCAGCAGCTTCGCCTCCAGTTTTAATGGTGATTTTAATATCTTCCATTTCTAGTTTTACTTCACTTGCACCTGACTTTGCTACAAATTTTATAAGACTTTGAATTTCTTTAATGTCCATTTTCCTAAATTTTAGTTGTTTAGTTTATGAGTTATATGCCCATTTTAAATAGATAGCTCCCCAAGTGAAACCACCACCAAATGCGGCAAAAATTAAATTATCTCCTTTTTTCAACTCTTTTTCATAGTCGGCAAGTAATAACGGTAAAGTAGCAGAAGTAGTATTTCCGTACTTGTGAATATTCATCATTACTTTATCATCTTCTAAGCCAACTCTATTAGCAGTAGCTTCGATGATTCTTTTATTAGCTTGATGTGGAACTAACCACTGAATGTCTTCTTTTGTTAAGTTGTTTCTGGTTAACATTTTTTCAGAAACATCTGCCATGTTTGATACGGCAAACTTAAACACAGTTCTACCTTCTTGGTGAACAAAGTGTTGCTTATTTTTTATGGTTTCTTCTGATGGAGGTAAGATTGATCCACCAGCATCAATTTTTAAGAATTCACGACCAATACCGTCACTTCTTAAGTATTCGTCTTGTAATCCTAAACCATCATTATTTGGTTCAAATAAAACAGCACCTGCACCGTCACCAAAAATTATACAAGTAGCTCTATCAGTATAATCAATAATTGATGACATTTTATCAGCACCAATTAATAATACCTTTTTATAACGACCACTTTCAATATACCTAGCAGCAGTAGACATACCATATAAGAAACTAGAACAAGCAGCTTGTAAATCGTATGAAAAAGCATTAACAGCTCCAATTTTAGAGGCAGTATAAGCTGCTGTAGAAGCTACTGGCATATCTGGTGTAGCGGTTGCTACGATTACCATGTCTATTTCTTCAGGGTTTGTGTTTGATTTTTGTAGTAAATCTTCGGCTGCTTTAATAGCCATGTAAGAAGTACCAAGGCCTTCACCTTTTAAAATTCTTCGTTCTTTGATTCCTGTTCTACTGGTAATCCACTCATCGTTGGTGTCTACCATAGTCTCAAGCTCTTTGTTGGTTAGAGCGTATTCGGGAATATATTTTCCTACCGCCGATATAGCTGCAGTTATTTTAGTCATAGTTGTTTGTTTTGTAGTAAAACGAGTTTTCAAAGTAATGAAAATTATTTCACTTTTTTGTAGAAAAAAACATCAAAAAATACACTTTTTGACGTAAAAACATAAAAAAACCCTCAAAATAGAGGGTTTTTTAATTTTTTAAACTAGTTCTTAAGCCTCAGCAGTAGCGCTTTCTAATACTACTTGACCTCTGTAATAAAGTTTTCCTTCATGCCAGTGAGCTCTGTGGTATAAATGAGCTTCTCCAGTTGTAGGATCAACAGCTATTTGAGGAACAGAAGCTTTATAGTGAGTTCTTCTTTTGTCTCTTCTAGTTTTAGATATTTTTCTCTTTGGATGTGCCATTTTATGTCTTATTTATCTGTTAGTAAATCCTTTAATTTATCCCATCTTGGGTCTGTTGAGTCTTCTTCAACAGTTTTCTCTTCGTTTATTCTTAATTCTTCTAATCTCTTTAAAGCATCTGACTGCATTGAACCATCAGTTACACTTGGGTGTACTCTTTTGGTTGGAACCGATAACACAATTAATTCATATATATATTGTGCAACATTGATTTGATATGCTTCGTGTGGAAGGATCAAAATTTCATCGTGCTCGTCATTAAACTCAGGTCCAAATTTAACAACTAAATCTAAACTACCATTAATAGGTAGGTCAAATAATTCATTAGTGACATCACAAGGAACATTAACGGTTCCATTTACAGTAAAGTTAAGCTCAAATAAAGTGCTTTTTTTTACAAAGGTGATATCAGTTTTAATGTTTACGTCATTAAATTCATCAAACTGAAAAGCTTCAAAGAACGTTTTGTCAATTTGATATTCAAATAAATGACTTCCTTCTTTTAAACCTACAAAAGGTATGTTGAATTGTTTTAAGTCTTTCATCTACAACTATCAATTTGAGCGTGCAAAGATATAAAAAATGTTTTTATTTTTATATTTTGTGTAAAAAAAATGCACTATTTTACGTTTAAAGCATTTTTAGTGAGTTCTTGGTACTCTTTTCGGTTCTTAAATATTTGTAATGAGGTAAATAAAGCTTCTTTAAACGACGTTTCATTTGCTTTATTTTTACCTGCAATATCAAATCCTGTTCCGTGATCTGGAGAAGTTCTTACCTTAGCTAAACCTGCGGTGAAATTTACACCATTTCCAAAGGATAAAGCTTTAAAAGGTGCCAAACCTTGATCGTGATACATTGCTAAAACACCATCAAATTGTTCGTAAGTTTTAGAACCAAAGAAACCATCAGCTGCATACGGACCAAAAACTAATTTACCAGATTCCTTAATTTCTGCAATCGTTGGACGAATAATTTCATCGTCTTCAGTACCTATAATTCCGTTGTCTCCACAATGTGGATTCAAACCTAAAATGGCAATTTTAGGTTTGTTGATGTTGAAATCTTGCTTTAATGAATTATACATGATTTCAACCTTCGATTTAATAAGTTCAGGAGTAATGGTTTCGGCTACTTTTGAAACAGGGATATGTCCTGTTATTAAACCAATACGCAATTCATCTGTCATTAAAATCATCAAACTTTTTCCGTCTATGTTCTCTTCCAAGTATTCTGTATGACCTGGAAAGTTAAATTCTTCCGATTGAATATTTTCTTTACTAATAGGAGCGGTAAGTAAGACATCAACTTGATTTTTCTTTAAAGCAGCTACTGCTCCTTGCAAAGATTTTAAAGCATATTTACCACCTTCTTCAGTAATTTTACCTAAATCAATTTTAGCCTCCTCTTTCCAAACATTCAATAAATTGACTTTTCCGTGAACTAATTTATCTATTGAAGTAATTCCATGGATACTATTATTAAGATTCAACGCTTTTTTGTGGTATGAAATCAGTTTGTTTGAAGCAAACAACACAGGGGTACAGAAATCTAACATTCGTTTGTCTTCAAAAGTTTTTAAAATAATTTCGATACCAATTCCGTTGATGTCTCCAACTGAAATTCCAACAATAATTTTGTTTGCTTTATCCATAGTTTACTTTCGTAGGTAAAGTTGTATTTTTGATGCTAACAAAAGTAACTAAATTTTTATAGAATGTTTACCGGAATAATAGAAACTCTTGGAACGGTTAAAGGAATAGAGCGTGAAAAAGAAAATTTACACCTTACAATTCAAAGTACAATTACCAACGAGTTAAAAATAGATCAAAGTGTGGCTCATAATGGAGTTTGTTTAACAGTAGTAGCAATTAATAATGATGAATATACCGTTACAGCAATAAAAGAAACTCTAGATAAAACCAATATAGGTGATTTACAAGTAGGTGAAGAGGTAAATCTTGAAAGAGCTATGAAATTAGGTGCTCGTTTAGATGGACATATTGTTCAAGGACATGTAGATGGAACAGGTGTTTGTAAAAGTATAGAAGATGCTGATGGAAGCACAGTGTTTACATTTTCATATAACTTTGATGGAAGTAATGTAACGATTGAAAAAGGTTCTATTACTATTAACGGAGTGAGCTTAACGGTTGTGAACTCTAAAAAAGATGAATTTAGTGTGGCAATTATTCCTTATACCTTTGAGAATACTACGTTTAAAAATTTTAAAGTTGGTAGCAAAGTAAACTTAGAGTTTGATGTTATAGGAAAGTATGTTGCTAGACTTTACGGATTAAGAGAATAGTGTTAATTTAAAAAACTACATAAAAATTGCGTTAAGAAATGGAATTATTCAAATCTATTGCCTTGTGTTTTTCAGGAGGAGGGTATAGGGCTGCTTGTTTTTCTTTAGGAACATTGTCTTTGTTAGAAAAAGTTGGGTTACTAGAAAATGTAAAAGCAATTTCTACTGTTTCTGGAGGAACAATTACGGGAGTTAAATATTCACAATCACAATTAGAAGGAAAAGATTTTCAAACATTTTTTGAAGAGTATTATCAATGGTTGCACAAAGATGAGTTAGCAGGTAATGCGCTTGATCATTTAAGATCTCCTTTAATATGGAATCAACTAGAAAATAAACATAAAAGAAAAAACCCGATTAACGCCTTTGCTATTGAGTATAATAAATTTACAAATCATAGAACTTTAGGTGAGGTTCAAGATGCTATTAATGAAGGAGAAACGCATTTAAAAAGAGTCATTTTTAATGCTACGGATTTTGATAGTACACATCAGTTTAGATTTCAAAATATAAAAGGAAATAGAAAAAGGTTTGGAAATGGGAAAGTACATAAGAAGTATAAAGATGTTATTGACGATATTAAGTTAGGAGATGTAATTGCAGCTTCAACTGCTTTTCCGGGTGGATTTGAACCTATGGGTTTTCCGTACGATTTTAGTTCTAAACATGACGCTTTAGAAGAAATAGGTTTGATGGATGGAGGAATTGTGGACAATCAAGGAGCTTCTGTGTTTGTGTCGGAAGCAAATGGAGAAAAAGGCGAAGAACACGATATGTACTTTTTGTGTGATGTTTCTTCACCTTACCCAGGTGAAGGGTTTAAGTTTGCGTCAGATTCAAGGTTTAATAAGTACGTTTCTTATATTTCAAGCGCTTTTACATTATTATTTATATTACTAACTACGGTGTTTTTCGGAATGCAAAAGTGGTGGGTGTTGTATACAATTAGTGTGGTTATACTTGCATTTTTAGTTTGTATTCATTTTTTGTTTTTTTCGTTATCTAGATTAATGCAAAAGGAAACAGGTATAGATCAAAAATTATACTTACCACCAAGAAGAGTAGGCTTTTATGTATTAAACAGAGCAAAATCTTTGATGCGTATGGCAAGTGTGGTTTTTCTTAAAAATGATAGAAGGCAACATGCTAATGCTATTTATAGTACATTTCCCAATAAAACTGTTACGTCTACCGTGTATGAATTGCGATGTGAAGATGTTTTAGGAAATCAAAGAAATAGACCAGAAAATAAGAAGAACTGGAAAGAAATAGCTGAATTTACAGGAGAAATAAGTCCTGCTATTATTGAAAACTCTAGAAAGAGTACTTCTTTTGGAACAACTTTATGGTTTACCAAAAAAGATAAAGCAGAAAATATGTTAGATAATGTTATTGCTTGTGGTGAATATACCGCATGTTATAATTTATTATCGTATATGATTGTTCAATATGGAAATCAAGTAAAAGAAATGTCTCTTTTTAACGAGCTAATGCTTTTGTGGAAAGAGTTTCAGGAAAATCCAAAGTTTTTAATAGAACAACGTAAACAAAAAACCTTATAGATCTCTATGAGGTTTTTTGTTTTATGATAAATATCATGGGAATCAACGGGTTATATTCGTATCTTTGAGAGAATGTATAAAACTACGAGTTATGGATATATCGGTTTTTTTATTAAAATTTTGGGGCTGGTATTGTATCATTTTCTTTTTTGTATTGAGTTTTAACCCAAAAAGGGTAAAACAAATAGTAGATAATTTAAAAGATGCCCGATTTTTAATTATTCTTTCGCTTTTTGCAATTATTATAGGGTTACTTAATGTGTTAGCTCATAATATTTGGGAGCCAAACATTAAGTTGTTAGTAACTTTATTTGGTTGGTTAGCCTTAATTAAAGGAATTATTCTATTTACTTTTCCTAAGCAAACCATTAGCTTATTAAAACAAACCAATTTAAAGTTTATACAGGCATTATATGTCTTACTGTTTTTTTTAGGGCTGTTCTTGTTAAATGAAGCTTATGGAATTGTGCCTTTTTAAACTGAATTCTGACCTAAAATGAGAAAAAAGATTTTACTACTAACCGATTTTTCAGAAGCGTCATATAATGCAATTGTGTATGCTTTGGAGCTTTTTAGGGCAGAAAGGTGTAGTTTTTATGTGTTAAATGTTTTTAAAACAACATATAATTTAATAGAAGACTTGGTTCCTCCAAAACCTGGAGAGAAAGGTTATGATGAACCAAAGAAAAAGTCGTTAGAAGGACTTAATAGAGTATCAAACTTAATAGCATCAAAAGAAGAAGGGAATCCTTTTCATGAGTTTGATTATATATCACAAAAAAATAAATCTTTATTGAATGCAGTCGAGGAAATAGTGGAGCAGAAAGATATAGAAATGGTTATAATGGCTACGAAAGGACTAACTAGCGATAATAGTTCTGTATTTGGAAGTAATGCAATACAGGTGATGGAGAAGATTCGTAATTGTCCTGTTTTAGTAGTGCCAAAACAAGCTAAGAAGCAAATACCAAAAGAAATTGTTTTTCCTACGAGTTATAAAACCCATTATAAAAAAAGAGAATTAAATTATTTAATAGATATAGTTAGCGCTTGTAACGCTTCTTTAAGAGTGTTGCATATTACTAATAATGGCGATATAGATGAGAATCAAGAAGAGCACAAAGAGACGTTAAAAGAATACTTTGAAGGAGTAAAATATTCTTTTCACACATTGTCTTGTGTTACTGTGTCTACAGCAATAAAGTGTTTTGTTGAAAGTAGAGATAGTGATATGGTGGCTTTTGTAAACAAAAAGCACGCGTTTTTTGATACTATATTCTCAAAGCCTTTAGTAAAAGAAATAGGGTACAAGTTAAAAGTACCTGTATTAGTATTACATGATCTAAGAAATTAAAACGAAAACGATGAAAAATGTAGGTGTTTGGTTAGACAAAGAAAAGGCTTTTGTTGTAACCATTGAAAATGGAACAGAGGATATGAAAACAATAGAATCTAATATAGAAACATTTCATATTCATGGAGGTTCAGGAACTCGATTTAAAGGAGGACCACAAGACGTAGTTCAAGATAGTAAGTATTTAGAGAGAGAAAAACATCAAACAAAAAGATATTTTAATAAGCTTGCAGAAGAGGTTAATAGTGCTGATTCACTAGCTATTTTTGGCCCCGCTGAAACTTTTGAAAAATTTAAGAAAGAGCTAGAAAGCTCTCACCAAGAATTAGATGCGAGGGTTAAAAAAGTGCAAAGAGTTGATAGTATGACAGACAATCAAGTAAAAGCGTTGATTAGAGATTTCTTTAAAGATGAGAACTAGTCCTGATAAAATTTCAATAGTAAAGAGTTCTGGAGAAGTAGTACAATTTTCAGTAACCAAGTTGAAAAAATCTTTAAAACGAACTGGTGCCGATGATGAAGTGGTAGCGTATATTTTAGAAACCGTTCAAGATGAATTGTATGAAGGAATAACCACAAAAGAAATTTATAATAGAGCTTTTGCTTTGTTGAAGAAAAAGAAAAATGTGTTTGCTTCTAAGTATAAGTTAAAGAAAGCAATATATGAGTTAGGACCCACAGGATTTCCTTTTGAACATTTTATAGGAGCTATTTTAAAGTATTCAGGTTATAAGGTGGCGGTAGGAGAAATTTTACAAGGTGAATGTGTACAACACGAAGTAGATGTTGTTGCGCATAAAAATAATGAAACCACTGTTGTAGAGTGTAAGTTTCATAGTGAGCAAGGTCTTGTTTGTAATGTTAAGGTTCCTTTGTATGTTCATTCTCGTTATCGCGATGTAAAAAATCATTGGAATACATTTAAAAAACATGATACAACTTTAACTCAAGGATGGGTTGTAACGAATACACGGTTTACAAAAGATGCAACTCAGTATGGTAACTGTGCAGGGTTGTACTTGTTAAGTTGGGATTATCCTGTAGAAAATAGTTTAAAAGATATAATTGATCGTTTAGGGCTATATCCTATTACAGTTTCAACTTTGTTGACAAAAAGAGAAAAGCAGTTTTTATTAAATAGAGATGTGGTGTTGTGTAGAGAGTTGATAAAAGATAGTTTTTACTTAGATCATTTAGGTGTTTCCGATACTAGAAAGAAAAGAATTCTTGCAGAAATACAACAATTGTGTAATACTTAAAACAAGTAATGATGCTTAATTTTGCAAAAGTCCATTTTTTAGGAGCAGCAGGTACAGTTACAGGATCTAAATTTTTGCTTGAAGCATACAGTAAGAAAATTTTGATTGATTGCGGTATGTTTCAAGGACTCAAAGAGCTTAGAGAGTTAAATTGGAAAGAGCTTCCTATAGATGTAGATCAAATCGATATAGTGCTATTAACGCATGGACATTTAGACCATGTGGGTTTTTTACCAAGATTATATAGACAAGGGTTTAGAGGAAAAATTATTGGAACAGCTCCTACTTTAGCAATAGCAGGAATTATCTTAAAAGATAGTGCAAAGATTCATGAAGAGGAAGCAGAAAAAGCAGCTATAGAACATTATAGCAAACACAATCCTGTACTTCCTTTTTATACAATTACCGAAGCTGAAAAAACAATAACCTTATTTGAAGCTGTAGAGGAGGGAGAATGGATTTCTTTTTCAGATAAAATATCATATAGATTTCAATATAACGGGCATATAATAGGAGCTACTTTCATAGAATTAGATATTAATAAAAAGCGATTTGTGTTTTCTGGAGATGTAGGAAGAGTGAATGATTATTTGTTAGAAAAACCAAAAAAACCTGAGTGGGCAGATTATCTTTTTTTAGAAAGTACGTATGGTCATAAACTGCATCCCACAGAAGATCTAGAAGAAATTTTATCAGAAGTAATTAAAGAAACCATTATACAAAAAGGAAATTTAATCATTCCTAGTTTTGCTGTTGAACGTTTGCAAATGTTAATGTATGTTTTATGGAAGCTGTATAAGAAAAATAAAATTCCAAACATTCCCATTTTTGTAGATAGTCCGATGGGAAATAATGTTTTAGAGGTTTTTAAACGATATCCGCAATGGCATAAATTACCAATGGATGAATATGCAGCGATGTGTAACCACGTTAATATTGTAGAATCGTATAGAGAAACTTGGGAAACAATTGATGACTCTAGGTCAAAAATAATAATAGCAGGAAGTGGTATGGTAACTGGTGGTAGGGTTTTAACTTACTTACAACAGATGATTGATGATCCTACTACAACGATTTTGTTGGTTGGGTATCAAGCGGAAGGAACTAGAGGTAGGCAATTACAAGAAGGATGTCATGAAATAAAGTTTTTTGGACGATATTTTCCTGTAAAGGCAAGAGTTAAAAGTATAGAAAGTTTATCTGCTCATGCAGATCAGAATGATTTGTTAGATTGGTTAAGTGAGATAAAAAATATACCTGAAGAAGTATTTCTTATACACGGAGAACAAACCGCTTTAGATGCTTTTAGGGTGAAAATACAAAAAGAGAAAAATTGGAATGTTTGTATACCAAAATTACATGCTATAAAAGAGTTAATGATATGAAACGAAATGTTTAATCGTAAAAGCTAGCTCAATGAAAACAACAAACACACATTTAAAATATGTTGAGTGGTTGAGTGCAGAAGATATGCATTCAACTTCAAAACAATGGCTGTCTGAACTTTCTTTTTTGAAAGATGAACAACTCTTTTTTGAAGATTTAATTCGAAAATATATTTTTGAATTAATAGCTCCTGATCAGTTTAAGAAAACAACTAAAATAGTTGAAGACTTAGGGTCTTCTAGAAAAAAAACAGACGAGTTAATCAAGCTTGTAGAGGCTCATGAAAGAGGTTTAGAGATAATGGTAGATGGAGTAGATCAGGTTATAGAGGAAGAGGTGTACAAAAATGAACACAAAAGATTAATTATTGAAGTAAGTGAGTTTTTAAAAGGGTATCGTAAGTTAAAAGAAACTCTTTTTAATACTGTAAAAGAGATTGCCAAATCAGACAAAAAAAGAATTGAGTAATAAAAGCGGAGCTAGTTACTAGCTCCACTTTTTATTTTATGAGGTAATATAACGTTTAACTACCCATAAAGGTACATGTAAATCTTGTGTAAATAACTCTTCAGTAACACTTCCTACTAAAAGAGAAGTAAAGTTATTGTGTCCTTTATCGGCAACAAATAAAATATCTGTTTTGTTTTTTTCGGCAATAGCTCTAATTTTTTCAGGAATACTATCTTCACCAGCAGACGCTTTTAGAGTTTCAATTTGTTGATTTTTTGTTTTTTGAAGTAATTTTTCAAATTGTTGATCAACGTGTTTTTCTACTTTTTCTCGAGCTTTATCAATTTTTATGTAAGGAAAAAATAACTGAGGTATTTTAAAAACATTAAGTGCTTTTAAAGTAGATTTTTGTTTTGAACTCATGTCTGAAGCAGTATGAAATGCTTTTAGTGAGGCTGATGAAAAATCAGTAGCTACCATAAGATTTTCAGGGTTAAAGTTCGTTTCTTTAGGAATTAAAAGAACGTTGCATTTTGCCATACGTAATAACTTTCCTGAAACCGAACCAGATCCTTTATAAGTGTTTTTGTTACCTACAATAATTAAATTAGTGTGGTATTTATTAGCAACGTAGCTAATTAAACTTTCAGTATAAGCATCGTCTGAAACTAACAGCTCATAGTTGCAATCAGCATTAAAATGTTTACTTATGCTGTTTTCAAGCTCTTCTTCTATAATTTCTTCAATGTTAATGTTTTCCAGCTGTTCAGAAAACAAGTTGCTTATTTCATATTTTTTTACATTATGAATAAAATATACGTTTTCTGTTCCGTAATTTTTAGCTAACATGCTACAATATTTAATTAGCGTGATGTCTAATTCAGATAAATCTAAGGCTACAAGTATGTTTTTTATCTTCATAATTTAAGCTTTTTGTTTTTTTGAATCTATTAATCTTTTTACAGTTTCCTGGTATTCTTCCTTCTCTTTTTGGTTTAAACGTTTTAAATGTTCTTTATAGTCTTCTTTTAATCCTTTAAAAAGAGAGTAACACATTAATAATAAAAGTAAGGTAAAAGGAAGACCTGTGGCAATAGAAGCTGTTTGGAGTGCTTTTAAACCTCCTCCTAATAATAAAACGGCAGCTACAGCACCTTCTGCAAGTGCCCAAAATATTCTTTGTCCTACAGGGGCTTCAATTTTTCCGCCAGAAGTTAAACTATCAACCACTAAAGAACCAGAGTCTGATGAGGTAACAAAGAAACTAGCAATAAGTATAATAGCAACAATATTTAAAGCCATTGAAAAAGGGAAGTCTTCTAAAAACACAAAAAGAGCGGTAGCAACATTATCATTTACACCATCGGCAATTGTAGTATCTCCACCTAAAATTTCGTGTAACGAGGTTGCTCCAAAAGCAGTAATCCAAAACAGCGTAATTAATGTAGGAACAATTAATACTCCTAAAATAAATTCTCTAATAGTTCTTCCTTTTGAAACACGTGCGATGAACATACCTACAAAAGGAGACCAAGCAATCCACCATCCCCAATAAAAAATAGTCCATGAGTTTTGCCATTCTGTTCCTGTATAAGCTTCAGCCCAAGTAGAAAGATTAATTAAATTGTTAACATAGCTACCGGTGTTTTGTACAAATGATTTTAAGATAAAAATAGTAGGTCCTAAAATTACTACAGCGAGTAATAAAAGTACAGCAATACGCATGTTCATTTCACTTAAAAATTTTACTCCCTTATCAACTCCTGAAACTACAGAAATGGTAGCAATTAATGTAATTCCGACAATTAGCCATATTTGTAATGAAATACCTGAATCTAAACCAAAAACATGTTCTAAACCGGCTGCAACTTGTTTAACACCAAGTCCAAGAGAAGTTGCTAACCCAAAAACAGTAGCTAGAACAGCAAAAATATCTATAATATCACCGATTCTACCGTGAATTCTATCTCCTAAGAAAGGGTAGAATACGGAACGAATTGTTAATGGAAGCCCTCTAGAGTATGTAAAATAAGCTAAAGATAAACCAACTAAAGCGTAAATTCCCCAAGCATGCAATCCCCAGTGTAAAAAAGTAACATTCATGGCCTCTTTGGCGGCGGCTGCGGTATTTGGATCAGCTAATGGAGGAGAAGAAAAATGATAAACAGGTTCAGCAATACTCCAAAAAAGTAGTCCAATACCCATACCAGCACTAAAGAGCATTGAAAACCAAGAAGTCGTTGAAAATTCAGGTTTTGCCTTTGCTCCACCTATACGTAAACTTCCGTATTTACTAAAAGCTAAATAAAGCATGAATGTAACAAAAATGTTTACGGATATGATGAATAACCAACCAGTTTTGTTAGCTATAAAATTCTGTGCTGTATCAAAATATGATTGGGCTCTTTCTTTAAAAAGTAAAGTTAAAGCTACACTTAGTATTATTACTATTGAAGATGTGAAGAATACAGGTCCGTTAACTTCAAGTCCAAAGATTGATTTCCGTTCGTCACTTCTAATTATTTTTTTTGCTTTTTTCATGTGTTAATGTTTTGCGCTATTTATTCTATTAAAAATAGTATCCGATATTTATGTTAAATCTCATGTCCCAATCAGCATTAGGTGTTCCGCTAGCTAAAGCATTTGTCCATACTGGACCTAACCAAGGGTGATCTTTTCCTGCTGCAAAATCTACATAAGTATAAACATTGCCGGCAGTTACTAAGAAGCCAAATACATTCATTAAGCTGTCTTCAAAATTTACAGCTGCTTTATCCATATAGCCAAAATCATTATAAACTTGTATGCTAGAAATAGGTTTCCATTTCACAGGAAAAGTGTAAGCAGCACCTAAGGTATATGTTGTTGCTTCTGAAGCAGTAAGGTAAGGAGCTCCGTAAGCAGTTAAAGCAATAAGATTGCTATAGGTAGTGTTTTTAGTGTTGTATTTATAAGTAGAAACTTGAGCTTTAGCATCAAAGTTTTTAGCATTTAGTTGATAGTGTAAGGCAAAAGCATGATGGCTAGATGTATCTTCAGTATCTAAATTATAGAGACCTCCATATTGTACAGAAAGCCCTATTTGGTGTTGAATGTTTTTATTACCGAAGTGATAATTTACTTTACCATTTAATTGATTTGTTTCCTTGTATCTTAAATCTAGATTACCATCTCCATCAATGTCTATAGAGGCAACATCGTACGAATATCGGCTATCAGAAACATCAGAGTTGCTTCCAAAATTTAGTTCTTCAGCATTTTTAAAAAAAGCCAAGGCGTATTCCCATTTTTCTCCTTTATGTGTAAATTTTACTCCCATATCATGATCGTCTTCTAGTCCTAAGTAGTAGTTAATACCAAAAAACCAACTATGAGAATTGTATTGAGTAATACCAAAAGGCACTTGCGTTAACCCTAATTGGATATTGTCTTTTTCGTTAAAGTCATACCCTAACCAACCTTGTTTAAGCATACCGCCACCAAAACTTTGTGAATAAAAGCGGTATTCAGCATTTAGCTTTATTCCTTTATATTTTGCTTTAGCATTAATTCTGAAGACGTCGAAACCGAAATCGCCTCCACGCTTTTTTTGACCGTCTTTCCAAGAAGATAGGTTGTAGTTAAATCGAAGTGCTCCGCCAATTTTAACCTCAGGTTTTTCTTGTGAAAACATAACTGTAACAAAAGAAAAAGCAACTAAGACTAGGCTTTTTTTTAAGAAATTCATTGTTGTAATAATAAATGTGAAGAAAGTATACTCGTAAAAGTACATTTTCAGTTTAAGAGCTAAGGAAAACTCTTTTTAGCTTGATAAAAAAAGGAGATTTATTTTGAAGGAGGAATGAATTTATCTGATTGATTTCTGAAAACCAAAAAGTTAAAGCTGAAAATTCTTTTGTTCTTTTTGTCTTTAAGTTTTTTTATCATAAGGCTACAAATGTACTGATTAAAAAGGGGTTTTCAAAAAGAGGTTTTTTGAGTGATTTGAAAAACTTATAAGTGTTTTTTGATGCTTAAAAATATTGATTGAGGTGTTTTAAAAGGTGATTATCATTTTTATGTTTTTAAATTTCAGTATATTAGTATATTAAACATCATGTGTAAATGAGAACTTCAATGGGAAGAAAAAACTTGTATGGCTATATCATAAACAGTATTATGGTTATAGTACTTGGTATTATTTATTGGAAACAAATGGATTATACTACTAATAGATTCTTGAATTGGGTTTCATTGGTGTTAATAGTTCTCATTTTAGGAATGTTAACAATTGTTTTTTTGGTTTTAAAAACACAGATTAAAGCAAAAGAGAAATCGCAAGAAGAGCTTTTAAGGAATCAAAGATTATTACAATCAATAATAAACAACACAACCAATGTCATTTCTGTAAAAAAAATAAATGGTGAGTATATACTAGTAAATGAGAAGTACCAATTAATTTTTGGTAAATCAGAGGAAAGTTTAATAGGAAAAACGAACCATGATATTTTGCCAAAAGAAATTGCAGATAGATATCTTGAAGCCGATTTAGAGGCAATAAAAGCTGGAAAAGAAATTCAAATAGAAGAAGTAGTAGAACAGCCTGATGGACCACATATATATTTGTCTGTAAAATTTCCCTTATTTGATACTTCTAACAGGGTATATGCTATTGGAAGTATATCTACAGATATTACAGAAAGAAAGGCAATTATGGAGTCGCAAAAAGAAGCGGATACCTTTTTTAATATCTCTACAGATAGTCTGGTTATAGCATCTAATGAGAAGTTTTTAAAAGTTAATACTTCGTTAAGTAATCTTCTAGGATATACAAAAGAAGAGCTTTTAAGTGAGTCGTTTGCTTCTTATATTTTTCCTGAAGATCTTGAAAAGACAAATGAGGCTATTAAAAAGCTAGAAATGGGGGCGAACTTAGTAAGTTTTAATAATAGATGGATTTGTAAGGATAAAAGTATTAAGTGGTTGTCTTGGAACGCTACTTCAGATAAGAATACAGGAACATTGTATGCTGTGGCTAGAGATATTACTAAAGACTTGTTGCTTCAAGAAGAGAATGAAAAAAGAATGAATGAGTTGTATGAGAATCAGCAAAAATTGAATATGATTATAGAAAATATTAGTGATGGTGTGTTAGTTGCTAATACTGATAAGCAGGTTATATTGGCTAACGAGGTTGCTAATGAGCTTTTTGGTATAGAAGATGATTCAAAAATATCTATTGACTTTTCTGATCATTTTAAAGTGATAAACTCATATGATGGGAAAGTTTTTCCTATTCAAAACCTACCAGCTGAACTAGCTTTAGAAGGTAAAATTACCAACGATATTGATGTGTTGCTGATGAATAAAGAGACGAATGAAATAAGGAGAGTATTGTTGAGTGGAAGACCTATAATTGATAATGAAAATTATATCGCTGCTGTAGTTGTAACTATTAAAGATATAAGTAGGTATAAGAGGTTAGAAGCAGAATTAAAAAGAAAAGACCAAGAATCAAGAAGAAGAATTGGTTTCAAAAAAGATGATTCAAAAAAGAAAGAATAAAATTGTTAGAAGAGTTAAGAGAAAGTTATTTATTCTTTTCAGCTTTTTTCTTTTCTTTTTCTAATTTTCTAAAATACCCTCGAGTTAAAAAATTGTGTTTAAAAGCTTCCATGTTTTCATTAAATTTTTCTGTTCCTTCGTTTATATTTTGAAGTGTAGATTTTAGACTATTAACCAAAGAGGTATCCTTTGTAATATAGTTAAGAGCTCCTTCACTAGAGTTAAAATCATCAACTAGAACATTAATATTTCCTATAAGGCTATCAATTTTTACACTTGAAGCATCGATGTTATGTACAATAGATTTTAATTTTTTACCAGAAATAGAATCATTAATTAACATGCCTAAAACAGTGTTATCATCTGTTTTTAATGAAGTTATTATATGGTTTAATTCGTTAATAGTGTTTGATGCTTGGTAACTTATTCTTTTTAGGTTTTTAACAGACTGTTTCATGTCTTTTGCCATAATTGTGTCGTTTAGTAAAACACCTAAAGTTCCTTTGCCCTCTAATAGTTTGTCGGTTATTTTTAAAAGATCAGCTGTAAGTATTGCTGCATTTTCATTAGTAACACTTAATGTGTTTAAAATATCATCTGTTCCAATTTTACTATAAGAGCTAATAATATCTCCATTTTTAATTAATGCTTCTGTTTTTTTTCCTGGAACTATATTTACAATCATATTCCCAACTAATCCGTCAGAACCTATAGTAGCAACAGCATTCTTCTTTATATGAATGGCTATTTTTTTATCAATTACCATATTTACTTTTATGGTAGAATCATTAATCATAGTTATATTTTTTACAGTTCCTATGTTTATTCCTGAATAACGAACATTATTTCCGTTTTGCAATCCGTTAACATTTTGAAAATAAGCGCTGATGGTAAAGTTTTCTTGAAACATGCTTTGGCGTTGCCCGATGAGGTAAATAGCAAAAACAAAAATAATTGTACCTATAGATACAAATAGTCCCAATCTAAATTTTTGTGAGTTTGTTGTTTTCATAATACCTATTTAAAAAAAGCTTTAATCTTTGGGTCTTCAGAGTTAGATAATTCTTTAAATGTTCCTGTAGCATAGTCGATGCCATCAATAAGTAATATCATTCTATCTGAAATAACTCGAGCACAATCAACATCGTGAGTAATAATAAGTGACGAGGTATTGTATTTTTTTTGAATATTTTGCATTAAGATAATAATTTCTTTCGCAGTAATAGGATCCAGTCCACTTGTAGGTTCGTCATATAAAATAATTTTTGGCTGTAAAATAAGGGTTCGTGCTAAAGCAATTCGTCGTTTCATACCTCCAGACAATTCAGAAGGCATCATGTCTATTGTGTGTGTCAATCCAACATTGTCTAAAGCTTCAATAACCAGTTTTTCAGTATCAATTAATTTTTTATTTTTTCTTGTACGGCCTCGCAATGGAAATTCTAAATTTTCACGGACAGTCATAGAGTCATATAGCGCACTACCTTGAAATAGAAAACCTATGTCGGTACGTAAAATATCTAATGCCTCTTGGTCTAGTTTAGTTATATCATGATGCATCACTGAAATAATACCTTTATCAGCTTCCATTAATCCTACTAAACATTTAATCATAACCGATTTTCCAGACCCTGATTTTCCCATGACTACTAAATTTTCGCCTTCATAAAGCTGCATATTAAACCCATTAAGCACATGGTTATCTCCAAAGGCTTTGTATAAGTCTTTAATTTCTAGAACTACTTTTTTGTTAAGGGTATTTGTCATAATTCAAAAAAGATATCAGTTACAAAAACAGCTATAAAATCAATAATAAAAAGTAATAAAGAAGCAGTTACTACAGCTGTGTTTGTAGCTTTACCAACACCAGCGGTTCCTTTTTTACAGTTATACCCCTTAAAGCAACCAATAATTCCTATTGCAGCTCCAAAGAAAAACGACTTTATTGTAGCTGGAACTACGTCTCCAAACTTTATAGCATCAAATACTTGATTAAAATACAAAATAAAAGAGACATCTCCTTTTGTGCTTTCAACTAAAAAAGACCCAAACAAAGCAACAGTATCAGCTATAATTACTAGTAAAGGGAGCATGAGGGTAACGGCTAAAACTCGAGTAACTACTAAGTATTTAAAAGGATTTATGCCAGAAACTTCCATAGCATCTATTTGTTCGGTAACACGCATAGAACCTAATTCGGCGCTAATACCAGAACCTATTTTTCCTGCACATACTAAAGCAGTGATGATAGGGCCTATTTCTCTTATAATTGAAATACCAACCATAGAAGGCATCCAAGATACAGCACCAAATTCCATTAAAGTTGGGCGAGTTTGCAAAGTAAGAACCAAACCTATTATAAAACCAGTAATACTAACTAATAGTAATGAACGATAACCTATTTGATAGCATTGCAACATTAACTCTTTAAACTCAAAAGGTCGTTTAAAAGCCTCTCTAAAGAAACGAGCGGTAAAAAAAGCTAACTCGCCAGTTTCTATAAAAAAAGATTTCAACTGCTTAATCATTAAATTAAAACGTAGCATAAATTGAGTTTAATGTTGTAATTGAATGTATATCAATTAATTATTATTAAAAATAATGAAAATTATACTATAAAAATGATAATTATCATCTAAAATCTCTAACTATAAACATATCTTTATTACAAAATACGTAAACACAAACAAAACTCGAAAATGCTTAAGATTATTAAATTGGCTTTAGTTCTTATCTTTTTGATTGTTTTAAAAGAATACTACCCCGAAAAAAAAAGAGAGGAAGAAAGGATGAGTACTAAAGTTTTGGTTCAATCTATTTTACCTATTAAGGTAAAAATTGATCGGAATATTATTGTAGAAAACTACTTTGAGTACTTAGACTCCATTGTTGAAAGGTATGATTCTTTAGTATCATATAAATTGACTGAACATCTTTTAGTTCGAACTAATTCTTGGATAATAGATACACTTCAAAATACCGATTATTATCGAAAGAAAGCTTTAGACTCTTTTGTTTTTAGTCAAAAAAAAATGATTGTATTGCCAAAAGGAGCATCGATAGTTATTCCTGATTCTATAACCGCAAAAGAGATGCTTGATTCTTTTCAGAAAACTAGAATAGATATTAATATTCCTGAATTTAAACTTAGAATATATGAAGATTCTTTAAAATTGTATGATTTTCCTGTAAGAGTAGGGAGAAATGAAAAAAAGTACTTAAAAATGTCTGATAGGGTTGAGGATTTAAAAACCAAAACTGGGAAAGGTTTTATCATAAATTATGAACGTAAGCCGCGATATGTAAATCCAGTAAATAATCTTGAATATTTAACAACTAGAAGAGATGATAATAAAATAACTGAGTTACCTCAAATTCCTTTTATTGAAACCGAGATAAACGGTTTGCGTAATGGTCAAATGATACATCCAACAACTAATCCCATAACTTTAGGAAAGGCATATTCTAATGGTTGTATAGGAACAAAAGAGGCTGATGCTTGGGTTATTTATTACCACGCGCCAATTGGCACCAAAATAAAGATAAGATACGATTTAGAAATTTTAGATAAAAAAGGAGGTAAAAAGTATTTAAAGAACATTTATAAGAAATAAGCCTTTTATTTAAAAAGTATTATAACTGAGTTCATTTTCTGTTGTTCTTCCGTTGTTCCAACGGCTTAGATTATAAATGGTGGTATTAGCAATGTTGGTTATAGCTTCATAGGTTAAAAAGGCATGATGACCTGTAATAAGTACGTTTGGCATTGCTATTAATTTTACTAAAAGATTATCCTTTTGTGCTTTTTTAGAGTTATTATTAAAAAAAATACCTTTTTCTTTTTCGTATACATCAATACCTAAAGCACCAATCTTTCCGTTTTCTAATCCTGCTATTATGTGCTCTGTATTTATAATGGCACCTCTAGCTGTATTGATAATTATGACGCCTTCTTTCATTTTAGAGATTAAATCATTGTTAATTAAGTGATAAGTTTCGGTGGTTAAAGGAGTATGCAAAGAAATAACATCTGCTTTTTTACATAAAGTATTTAAAGTTACATATTGTAGCTGATAAGAATCCGCTAACTCTTTATTTTCTTTAATATCATATCCCAATAATTTGCATCCAAACCCATGCATAATTCTACACATAACAGAACCTATTTTTCCTGTTCCAATAATGCCTATTGTTTTATTGTTTAAGTCAAAGCCAATAAGGTTTTCTTGAGCAAAATTAAAATTACTAATACGTTTGTTAGATTCAATCAACTTTCTATCTAAAGCTAACAAAAGCGCGGTAGCATGTTCGGCGATAGCATAAGGAGAATAAGCAGGTACATTAGCTACCTTAATATTGAGGTTTGAGGCAGTTTTTAGATCTACATTGTCGTATCCTGCCGATCTTAAAGTTATATGCTTAATTCCTAAACTGTCCAATTTTTTTATGATAAGGGAATCAGCTTCATCTGCTGCAAATATAGATATGGCATCATACCCTTTAGCCAATGTTACTGTTTTTAATGATAAAGCTTCTTTTATGAATGTTAGCTGAAGCTTCTCTTTATTAGCTTCTTTTAAGTAAGGTATTTCAAAACTTTTGGAACTATATACAAGTACTTTCATGATAAAAACAATTAATTAAGTTGAAGCTAAAATATTGATTTATAGGTTTGTTTTCAATGATATTTGTCATTTTAAAAGAGTGAGTTTAACATAAAACGTTTAGTTTTTTTAGTGAAAACGAAAGAATATAAGCTTTTATTAAAAACTTAAACATTAGCAAAAAAGAGTACTATAATTAAAATAAGAAGTCCTATTAAAAAACTACTATAGGCCAGTTCTAAATAAAAATAGCCACGCTTCATTTCTTTTTCTAAAAGAAACATAACTCGAACTTGATTGCCTATTTGCAACTCTTGACTCTTTAGAACTTTGCTATAGGCTTTTTCATATTGTTCTAAAGTTTTGTTGCTAGACATACCTACCATAAAAAGATTTTCTTCCTCTTTTTTGTATTTGGAAACAATATTCCTTTTAAAACGCCTGTAAAAAGAAATACTGTTTGGTTTAGAGGCAAGTATAGAGAAAATTAAGGATACAAAGGAGGTTGTAATCAATATAGTTGCAATTCTAATTCCGAAATTAATTTCAGTAATATAGTTGAAGAAAATAACAGAAGCAGAAAGGATAGTTGCATTTACCTTTAACATAATTGAAGCCTTTCTGTCAATTAAATTTAAGGTGCTGAGGTAGAATTTATTTTGATTTCTTTGATAGGTAGCAAAAGATTTTCTAGGCTCTTTTTGGGTGTCAAACATGCCTAGTTCCTCTTTTATTTTGTGTTGTTTAGTAGTAATCATCTTTATAAGAATTACAAGATGAAACGTTACTGAAATCGCTTTAGTTGATAAAGAGGAGTTGTAGATTAGTTTTGTTTCATCTTTAGTTGGTTAAATGTGAAGAGAGGTAATTGTTATGTGAGGAGATATAAATTTACGAAAAATAAATTTTTTAGAGAAGTAAAGTTGATTTTAAGGGGTGAAAATGTAGTGGCTTTATTGAATAAAAAAATTGAGATTAGTATTATTTCTTATCATTTAAACGTTTTATTCCAGTAATTTGGTAGTTGTAGCCGTTAAAACTTTTAGTAATTTCTACTCTTTCTAACCAATAGAAAGTGTCCTTATGTATTAAGGGAAGTAATAGGAAGTTAGTTTTTTTAAATTTTACCTTCTTATTTTTCTGTTTTTTAAATTTTATAAACATATTAAAAATAATTTCATCTATATGGCTTTTGTAAAAGGGTGTTTTTATGAGTCAAACTTAAAAGAAGTAGGAGATAAAACTTTACGGATTATCGTAATTGTAGCCATATACTAGTTGGTGAAAGAGAGGTTTGTATAAGGTTTAAAATAAAAAAAGCATTTACAAAAAATGTAAATGCTTTAAAACAAATGTGGTCCCACATGGGCTCGAACCATGGACCCCCTGATTATGAGACAATTTAAAATCTTTTTCAATAATTTTCAATTGTCTTCATTTTGTTGTTTTTCAAAGGTTTATGATTTTGTTGTTTTTCAGTCTTTCTCATATAGTTGTATTTTTTAGATAAAATGTTGCAGATATGTTGCAGGAGCATTTAAAACTTGTTACTAATTTATGTAAGAATGTAACTGTTGCAGTTTTTGCAATTAGAATAAAAATATTATCTCCATTAAAATATCTCCATTAAAAGATAGAAAAACACCATTTTTAATTTCCATACCTTGAAAGTAATGTCTTTCAAATTTCTTGTAATTGTAAATAACGTATTCTATATTATTTCTTATGATGGTCTTTTCGTATTCTAAATCAAATTCATATTCTTCATATTGACTTCCTATAACAAATTGAGATAAATTAATTTGACTCATAATGACTACCAAATTAAATAACTCTACCTAAATAAAGCTTTAACTGAAAAATGTGTTATATCATTTTGGTTCTCAGCATTAAGGTTTCTATTTACATCGTCTAGATAATCTCTCCTAACCAAAGTAAAGTTAATTGATGAAATATTATATAGTTTAAGCTGTTCTATTTCTTTTACCGATAAATGATAAACAGCTGTACTTTGTTTATCTGAATAGCCTTTTATATTTCTATCAATACATTTTATGGTCTTTCCATTTTCTAGTCTTATTAAAATATTTCCTTTAAAAAGGGTGTTAGAATCATAAACATAATTATCACTATCATCATATTCAAGATATAATAAACCTATATTATCCTTTTTAGCGATTATTACTTTAAGTTCTTTATCATTGTAAATTCCTTGACCACTTGGTCCAAAAGGATTACTATTTAATTTAAAGTTAAATGTCCTAGTTGATTTATAAGAATTTTCATTAACATATATTCTCCCTTGGTTTTCTGTTTCTTTTTCTATTATTCTATTTAACTTATTTTTAAATTCATCTAAAAATGTACTCTTTTCATCTTGAGCAACTATTCTTAAAATGAAAAAAAACAAAAACAAATACAGTATTTTATTTTTCATAATTGCAAGGTTTTAATATTAATGTTTTACTTGATTTTTCGATGAATAATATTTTAACATCGAATTTTGTGTTTTTAAATTTTTCTATTGTTAGAGAATCGAAGTATTTATACTTCTCTTTAGGTACTATTCCTTTAATTTTAGGATATTCTAAATCCATACTTTTTGGAATATGAATTATCTCTTTGATGTTAAAAGTTATCTCAAAATTGTTTTCATAGACTTTTGTTATAAAACCAGATATGTGATGTTGGTCTATATGGAAATCTTCTAAAACGCCCCATATATATTCTTCAAATAGAGTACTTCCAGAATAAAATAATTCTTCATTATTTTCTTTTTTAATTTTATATTTAGAAAACTCTATCTCTTCTAATTTTTCATATAATGGTATTCTATCGTAACCAAAGTATTTATTGTAAATAGATGGAAAATCTAACTCTTCGCCGCCGTTTAGTAACCATCCTTTTTGCAAAGAAGGAGCTGAAAACTCCGTCGCAGTAATTCCTCTTAACTTAATACAGTCCTGTAATAAATTTTCAAAAGATGGTTTTTGTGAGTAGTTATTTTCGTATTCTTTCATTATTTTGTTTAGTATGGATTTTAAAGGCATAGACTAAACTTTTACAAGTGGCTCAAGTATTACTTTATCCATTTCTTTGTCAATAAAAACAATCCTTGTATTTATTAATTTACCTATATAATTTTTGATTTCATCATCTTTAGTTTCTCGTATATTTTGGAATAAACTTTTAATAGGTAATATTCCTATTTTTCCTGGGAAGTTTTTGTAATCAGATATAGGAACTCCGTAATCAGGAACTATTATATTAACTGAATAATATTCTTCTTTTGTGTCTAAAATGTATACTTGTACAGGGTAGTTATATTTAAACCTCTCTTCAACTTCAAGCCACAAATTGGTGTTGAAATCAGTAAGATTTGCTTGAGGTTCGTCTATTTTAGTAGATGTGTTAACAGCTTTATTGGTAGTGTTATTTTTCTCTAATTTTATATCTTTAAATAATGCTGCTTTTATAAATGTATTATTATAAACAAAGTCATAATCAACTCTCTGATTCTTGTTTGATTCCCAATAGGTAACTAGATAAGAGTATATTTCCTCAGTTTTTTTAATTTTTATATTAGATAGTTTTTGTATAAAATAATCTATAAACTCATTAAAAGAAGGAGGTTTACCTAAAGCTTGTTCTAAATCTTTTATGTAACCTTCTAATATTTTTTGGGTGTTTTTTTCATTTTCTATGCTTAGTTCTAAGCTTTCTTTTTTTCTTTCCATTTAATAAATATCATCTCTTCAGATATAAGTTTATCTAAAGCTTTTTCTTCTTTTTCTTTTGTTTTTTTCTTCCTAAGTTCTTCCTTCTTTTTTCTTTTAAGAGCCTTCTCTTTTTTTTGTTCTGTTACGCCGTTTAAAAACTTTATAGCTCCAATAAAAAAAGCTATATAAAATAAATACCTTATAGCTTCGCCAATCTCATGACTAGATAATGGTTCTTGATATTCAATTAGTAGTAAAATGTTTAACATAGTGCTAATTTATATATTTATCATATATGATAACCAAAGAGATTTAATAATTATCATTTTTGATAACATATTAAAATCTTCTAATGACAGATAAAGAAAAATTACAATTAGCTATTGGTAAGCGTATTAAAGAGATTAGAGAATCTAAGAATATTGCTCAACAAGATTTAGCTGCTGCCTGTAATTTTGAAAAATCTAATATGGCAAGATTAGAAGCAGGTAAGACAAATCCGACTTTATATACACTTCAAAAGATTGCTGATAGTTTAGAAACTCCTTTATCAAAATTGGTTACTTTTTAATTGCACAGCAATAATAAGATAGAATTATTTTCTTTGGTGGTATTTGCAACCTTGCAAAGTTTAGAAAAGATTATCGTGCTTGTTCTCCCAAATAATTAAATCAGAAGTTAAAGAGATAGATTTTTTTGCTTTTTTAGCACCATTTATAATGTAGTTGCCAGCTATTTGTTTGTCAAATTTCTTGTAGAAAAATGATTTTATTCTTGATAGATGAACATAAATTTCGTTACTGTTTAAATCTATAATTTTGTCAATACTTAATAGCATTTTATCATAATCGTCTCTTGTAGATAATTGCTTATAGTAATCTATTAATTCTGTCTTATAATTAATTAAATCGTTTAAATAAATACCTTCTTTATGATTTAGAAATAATAAGTAAATACATTTTGTGAGCGTACTCATTTTTATTTCTAAATCATTGAATTGAGGTAGTGATATTTTTAAATCTTCATTAACAATGATTGAGCTTAAAAAAGAAGTTGAATCTATTGTTTTTCTTTCCTCTTTTATGAAGTTTTCAAGAATAGGTAAAATGTGTAGGTATTGACCAGATTCTTTTAGTTTATCTATTTGCGATGAAATAGTTTTTATTTGTTTTTTTGCTTCATCATTTAGTGTAATACCAGAATCTTCTAAATCTTCGATACTAATAGGCTCATATAAACCCTCATTATTGACTAAACTTGAGATGTATTGTTGAAGGAAGTTAGAAGAAAGTGTTTTAACTTCGGTAAATAAATAATCACTTCCGTTAATAAGTAAAATTCCAGACTGATTAGTATCAAAAGAAAAAACACTTTCATTTTTGTATAAATAGCCTTTTTTTAAAAAAGGAAATAAATAGCTTGTAACATTTTCAATCGTCTTTTCTTCTGCCTTATTTTTAGTTAATGTTTTTACAGTAATATTAGATTCAGTAAATATCTTTTGATATTCATTTGACTCTTCAATGTTTATAAGATAAATAGTCTTATACAAACCTATATTAAAGGATTTGTATGCTTTTGTGTTTGTATTATCTATAAACTCTTTAGTTAGCATTAACCTAAATTTTCAGATGAAACCAAACTTACAGGTTTAAAAATTAAATTAAAAGAAAACGCTATTAATATTAATCTGAAATAAATTTAATATTTCAATTTATAGGATTTTTATAGTGATGTATGCAGGCTTACATTAACCCGTTATCTGCAAAACTAAGAAAATCACTTTTTGTAACTATTAAATGGTCTAATATAACAATATCTAAAATTTTACTTGCTTCGATAATTTTATTTGTAAGTCTTTTGTCAGCTTCACTAGGAGTTAAATTACCACTTGGGTGATTATGTGCTAATATAATTCCATGAGCGTTGCATTTTAAAGCAACTGAAAATAACAACTTAATATCTACTATTGAACTTGCTGTACCTCCTTTAGATAGAGGATAAATTCCTAAAACTTGGTTGTTTCTATTTAATAATAATACTTTAAACTCTTCTTGTAATTCTAATGTATTCTTATTCCAACAAGCCAATAAAACATCGTAGGAGGTTTTACTGTTTGTTACTCTAAATTTTTCTGTATTATTGGTAGTGTATGACACTTTTACTTCTGCTATATTCATAATTGTAAGAGATTTGTAATACCACCAGAACAAATAAGATATCTATTATCTAAGTTCTTAGAAAAAGGTTAAGATTATTATAATTTATTTTTCTGGTGGTAAGAGATAATTTTACCAGTTCTGTCGATTCCCTATAGAAAGAATAGACAGACTTGATAAAAATGTTACATACTTGGTTCTAAAATCCCATTCTGTGAGAAGATGTTATCAGCTTTGAATGTTTCTTGAGGAATATGTTCTACTTCTTCAGGAGGTAAGAATACATAAGTATGAGTTAACTCAATGACCTCTCCTGTATCTTTAATAGTGTATTCATAAGGCTCACAATCTTGCTTCTTTATGCTTCCATCCATTTGAGTGCCAATTAAACCTTTACAGATGGCTTCGTCAAATGTTGAAGGTACATAAGCCTTTTTTGCTGTGGCGTAGAAGTTTCCTGTAGATTTTGACCTAATCATTTCTATACCTCCTTGCACTTCCAGAACATAAAATGTAGTTCCATCTTCTTTTTGTCGTTCCTTGTAGTTGATAATTGTTACCATATCTTTTTAATTTTTAAGTTGAATATTTCCTTTTGAAACAATAAAATGACAAGCAGAAAAACACAGCTATCAACTTGTGTTTATTATATGCGCTCGAAAATTTTAATGTATATATAAAGGGAGGGGGGAGTTTTTCTCCCCAGAAATGGGTGGGGGTGTTGTATGGGGTAGTTTATAAGAATGATTTTTGTGTAAAAATTATATGTATTATAAAAATTATATGTATTATAATGGTAAATTTGTTAATTAAATAATTTTCATTATGGCTTTAAAATCATTGTTAGAGAAATTGAACCTATCAAATCAAGAAGGGATATTTTTCTATAATGATATTTATAATGAAAAAACTGATTTTCTATCAGTTAGAATAAAAGAAGTTTTTTACAATCAATTAAAGCCTGATGCTTTTTTCTGTATAAATAATGAACCTCTTATTTTGTTTTTTGATAAAAATAAAGAAAGAGATTTAAAAAGATTAGAAAAGCAAATATGGAATCTCAATCAATCACCAGTCGTTTTTATAAATAATGGTAATGAATGGGTAATAAAAAATGGATTTAAATTTCTTAATGAAGAGGGAGAAAAAACATTAAGTACATTAAGTAATAATCTTTCAGATTTTGAATATTTTGAAATTATTACAGGCAAGAGCTGGGAAAAATACCAAAGGGAGTATGACCAAAAGAATAGAGTAGATTCTTATTTGTTAAAAAACATTGAAGATACAAGGGCATACTTAACAGATGAAAAACAAGGAAATTTAAATGATAAAGTTGCTAATTTTCTTATAGGTAGAGTTATTTTTGTTAGGTACTTAATTGATAGAGATGTAGAGTTAGATAAATATGGTATATCTAAGAAAGAAGATTTTTATGATATACTTACTGACCATAAAAACACGTACTCTTTTTTTAAACAAATAAAAAGTGATTTTAATGGTAACTTATTTCCTTTAAAATACAAGGTAGATGATGTTGACATTTATGAAGAGGACCAAGTAAGTATAAATCATCTTTCGGTTATATCTAAACTTTTAAAAGGAACTGAAATAAAAACAGGGCAATCATCGCTATTTGATATTTATGATTTTTCAATAATACCTGTTGAGTTTATTAGTAATGTATATGAAAAATTTATAGGAATAGATAATCAAGCAAATAATGGAGCTTATTATACTCCACTTTTCTTGGTAGACTATATTCAAAAAGATACTGTTTCAAAATATTTAAGAGAAAACCCAACCAAATATAACTGCAAAGTTTTAGACCCTGCTTGTGGTTCAGGCATTTTCTTAGTTGAAGCATACCGAAAAATCATTGCTCAATATATAAAGAATAATCCTTTAAATTTAGATAATGACAAAGAGTATGAGCAATACAAAGAAATATTAAAAACATTATTAACGGACAATATTTTTGGTATAGATAAAGACGAAAATGCTATAAGTGTAGCTGTTTTTTCTTTATATATTACATTATTAGACCATCTAAAACCAAAAAGAATTATTGGTTTTCAATTTCCTGTTTTAGAAGATAATAACTTTTTTGTTGCTGATTTTTTTGATATAAATCATAATTTTAATTCAATATTTTCAGAAAAACATTTTCAATTTATTTTAGGTAATCCGCCTTGGAAGTCAAAAGGTCACCCGCCTGAAAAGCAAATGTTTGAAGAGTATGTTGAGAATAGGAAAAATACTGAAAAATCTAAATTAGAAATTGTTCATAGAGAAATTGCTGAATCATTTATAGTAAGAGTTTCAGATTTTAGTTTTGATGAAACAGCTTTTATTGTAGTTAGTAAGATTTTATACAAAACCGAAAAAAAAGGTGTTTTTAGAAATTACTTTTTAAATAATTTTTCGATTAGGAAAGTAGTTGAATTATCTTCGGTAAGGCATCAAGTTTTTAATTCAAATGCTGTTGCGCCTGCAACAATTTTATTCTACAAGAAAGAACAGGATAACGAAAAATTAAGAAATAATGTAGTAGAACATATTTCTTTAAAACCTAATGTGTTTTTTGGAACCTTTAAATTAATGGTTATCGAAAAATATGATATAAAAAAAATTGCTCAAAAATTCTTTATAGATGAAGATTGGGCTTGGAAGGTTTTTGTTTATGGAAATGTTTTAGATTATTATCTTGTAAAAAGATTGAAAGAATATAATACAATAGGAGATGTAATTTCTAATAGTGATAATTTTGTTGTTGGTCAGGGACTTAAGTTTAAAGATGGAAATAGAAAAGTAGATACGTCTAACTTTGCTAATTTTAAGTTTATAGGTTCATTAGATAAAAGAACAACTAATTATAAAAATCATATAGAACCTTTTTATGTTAAACAAAACTTTAGTGATTGGGATAAAAGACAGGTAGGTTATTTCCCTGATAACCCTCTTATATTTGAGTCTCCAACTTTACTAATAACAGGAGGAGTAACTAAATATTTTAGAGCATTATGTGCTGTACTATATGAGAACGCGTTATTTAAAAGTTCTTTGACTGCAATAAAAGCATTATCAAAAGAAGGTGTAGATGAATTAAAAGGAATATCAGCAATACTAAACTCATCTTTCTTTTCTTATTACATGTTATCTACAGGTTCTTCATCAGGAATAGAAAGAGAAGAAACTCATGATTCTGAAAAATGGCAAATTCCTTTCACTTCCTCTAGAGAAATAGTTGATACAGTTTCTACAATTGAAGAATTATTAAAAAAATCTAACGAAAGTCTTTTAAAAGATAATTCTATCGAAGTACAAATCGAAAATTATAAGCGTACTTTAGAGAATATGATAATTGATTTATTTGCTTTTTCGAATCAAGAAAAAAGTTTAATAGATTATACTAATAATATTTCGATTCCCCTTTTACTAAAAGGAAAAGAAGGAGTTTTAAAAAGAAAAAAAATATTCAGGAAAATTATATTTAAAGAATCTTCTTTAGAAGATTATGCTAAAATCTTTATTTCCCATTTTGGTAAGCGATTTAATTCAGATGGAAACTATTTTGAGGTAGAAATACTATATTCAAACCATACTATTCTAATGAAATTCAAGATTATTAGTAAACCGTCAGAATATGATAATTGTATAGTTTGGAAAAATAAAGATGGCAAAAAACTATTAAAAACCATTGCAAAACTTCATTTTGAAAATTTAAGTGATAACCTATATCTTCAAAAAGATATTAAAGGCTTTGAAGAAGATTATTTTTATGTAGCAAAACCTAATCAGTATAAACTATGGCATACTGCATTAGCTCATTTAGATTTATCAGAGTTTATTAATGCTTTAAATAAATCTGATGAGTAGTTTGAACGCTTCTAAATTTGATAAAAAGAGTCTTTATCAACAGAGAGATTTTGAGTATGTGATATCTGTTATTTATACGTGTTATAATAAAATGCTTCAAAACTATTCTGTAATCGAAAATAATGAAAACAAAATAAGAAATAGACTTTATAAAGATTTTTTAAAGCCTGTTAAGGTTAAGGAAGGATTATCAATTGATAAATGGATTTTTCATCCTGAAGTACCTGAAATAGATGATAGCTACCATGAATATGGGAGGACTGATATAATGTTATATCTTTCAGATGAGTATCTTAAAAGTGAGAATGCATATTATGTTATAGAGTGTAAAAGAATAGATGGAGGAAAAACTTTAAATGATGCATATATCCAAAATGGAATGAATAGATTTATTGGTGAAAAATATCCTGTTTATAATAATAAAGCAGGTATGCTTGGTTTTGTGGTTAAATCAATAAATATTAATGATAACAGTGTAGAGAATCTTAAATTAAAGAAGAATAATGTTATTTCTAATGCTAATTTTGAATATATATCTCAACATACAACAAGTAGTGGTAAAGATTTCTGTATCTATCATCTAATGCTTGATTTCTCAAGTAAAATTAAATAACCCAACCTCTATAAATAGAGATTGGGCACACATCAACTTAAAAACCAATGATAAGAATTACCATTGATAGCTTTAGAGATTGAATTTGTAAAGTCAAAAACGTTCACATTTCTATCTAAAAAAGTATCAATGTAACTACTCTTATTAGCCGAAGTGAATAAGTTGTATAAATTCCACAGATTAATACTACCGCTTTCATTTTTACAAAATCTTTCATCTTGGTAAAAGTCTTTTGCAATGGTAGAAATTTGTCCATCATTTAATTGTAATGGTGGTATTCGCAGTTTTTCATCTTTGGATAAAAATTGATACATTTTAGCTCTACCTATAAGTTGAGCAAATTGAGTTTCTGTAAGATATTTATTCGTTAAGCCCTGTATAGATTTTAAATGTTTTTCAATTTGATAAGATTTAATTAGGTCTAATATCTTTTCTTTTAATTCTGTGTAATTGGACACGCGTATTTCGCTTTTAAATCCATCAGTAGAAACACATAGATTGCAACATACCATATTTTGGAAGCCAATGAATACTTGAAATTTTTCAAATGACTTTTTGCTGTACAAATTTTCTCTATTATAGGCTCTAACTCCTCCTACCACCAGAGAAATTAAATTACCATTAACGCTCTCTTTAATTGAAGGAATCCTCGTTATAAAAGCCATTCTCTCAAAGTATTGAGTTTTTTCATTATCGAATAAATCTTTGGCAGGTTTGTGTATAGCTTCAGGAACTCTTCCTTTTATTTGATGGCTAACTCTTATTTCAGGTAAACCTATGTTATGCTGAGGGTAAACGCTCATGATACAATCTTGTGTGATTTCTATAAACTCTTGATGGCTTATAGTTCTTTCGTTATCCTTTGCAAATACAGGGATAATACAATCATTTTTTAAAAAAGAAAGGCTTACCTCTTTAGTGTTAGCCTCTATAAATGGATTTTGTTTAAATTCTTCTTTTATTCTCTCTTGTGGTAATATAATCGGATTGTTTTTGGTTAATCCATTTCCTACAATAATATTATTCAAGGGGGGATTATTACCCTTGTAAACTGGTATTAGTTCCATTGTGTAAAAAGTTTAATTTTAATGTGTAATTAGTTCAATAGTTACTTAAAAAAGGAGATGATTTTTTCAGTAATTGAAGTATCTAATCCAATATCAGGATTAGTTTGAAAAAAGAACAGTTTTTGTTCTTTTAAAAAATCATCTTCATCATCTAAAATGATATATTTTATAGGGGTTTTAAAGTGCTTTTGATTGTCTTTTATCCAATTTTGAATTTCAACACCTCTCAAGTTTGGAGTATCAGGTTCAAAAATTGATAAATCTTCTGTTTTACCAAATATTTTACCTGTAAAACCAATAGATTTAAATAAGTCTTGTAGATTTTGTAAACTCCTTAATATTCTCCACGAAGAAGATATAACTACTTTAGTTTCTGTTTCATTTACAATCCTATTTAAGTATTTAACACAAACAGGGTCAAAAAAACGCTTAACAGAAGTTCCTAAAACTTTACAGTTTTCAGAACTATGCCATTGCCTACTATTAAGCACACCATCGATGTCTAAAAATAGAATATTCATAAGACTAAAATAGTAAAATATATTAATGAGTTAAGTGATTACTAGCTCCATTTGAACTAAAGTTTTTATGATTAGTTAATTGTTCCAATTGTTGTTTCTTATTTCTGAATTGTGGCTCTAATTTTTGTTGGAAATCAGAATACTTATTATAAATATTTGACAGTTCAGAAATAGATAAACAAGAGTTAATTTGTTCTATCACTTCTTTTACGGAAATAGGTTTTGAATTACACCATTTTAATAAGCGTTCTCCAGTTTTAGAGGTAATTATAAATTCAGGTTTATTCATAAACAAACCTGTTCTATCTTTACTTGCTTTGGCTAAATGTTGGTCGTTTACTAATTCAAAATTTACGGTTAATTCATATTCAAACCCTTCACGAGTAATTTCTTTAGTACCATGTTTTACAACTTTAGTTCTACCATTGGAACCTATGTCTAAGGAATAATCAATTTTTCTTCTGGTGGTTGTAATAATATGGCAAGAAGACTGTAAGATTTTATCAATAAAGGCTTGATGTCTTGGAGTGACTTTTCCCCAATCTTGGAATCTACCTCCTAATTGTTCATGGATTTGTAAGCAACCACCTGTACCATTCCATTCATGTGTTATACTATCAATGATAATAACCTCCATATTAGATTTTTCACACACTTCAATAGCCTCAATGTATCTTTCTGGACTATAAGGTGCTTTTAGGTCTAGCACATTAAAATTCCCTAAATCTGAATATAAACTAGCAGAGCTATTTTCTGTGTCAATCACAGCTATTTTAGTCCAATCTTGAGTCATTCCATAGGCTAATAGTAAAGCTGAATGAGTTTTTCCAAATCCACTAGCTCCAGATATTCCTAATCTGAGTTTTACATTTTGTCTTTTACTTTTTTTTAATTGCATAATTTTATGTGTTAAGGTTAATATTTATTTGTTTCATATAAAAATGAAAAAGGTTAATTTCATAATGAAACCAACCTTAGTTGTTGTGTGTTATAAGTCTATAAACTTTCGGTTTTCCTTGTCTAAATCTTCATTTGAAAATTCTTTAAGGTAGGCTATTGTAACAGAAACGTCACCATGAGCCATCATTTCTGTGATTTTCTCAATAGGAGTGCCTGTCATTTTTAGCACAGTAGCAAAAGTATGTCTAGCGACGTAAGAAGTTGGTTTTTTCTGTAATCCAGATAATCTTGCTAATTCTTTAAGTTTTCTATTGTATCTCCTAATAACTTTGTGTCTTCTGTTGTAAACTTGAGTAGGTGTTAAATCGTCTTGTAAAAGAATAGGGAAAATGTATTCTGTATCTCTGTTTTGACTTCTGTAATAATTTAAAATTTCTTCTAGCGGCGGAATTATTTCAAGATTCAATTTACCTTTTGTTTTAGAACGGGTATAGTATATTCTTCCATTTTGAATATCCGACCACTTTAAATGCATCATGTCTTTAAAATTCATCCCTCTAGCATAAACAGAAAACATGAAATAGTTGTGGGCTTCTACAAGATTTGGGTATTGGGATAAATCAAAGTTTTTAATTTTTTTATACTCATCTAATGTTAAAGCGATTTTTCTTGATTCAGATTTAAGGCTAGAGAATTTATATTCATTAAAAGGGTAAGGTTCATTTGGTATAATGCTTCTTTTTCTAGCTTTATTATATAGTGCTTTTAAATGACGCATTTTGAATTTTATTCCTCCATTTGTATTATTATTTTCTCTAAGATATACTTCATATTTCTCTAGAAACGTTGGAGTAATATCTTTAAACTTTATTGTGCCACTCCTAAATTTAATTAAAGAGTTCATAGTTCCTTTATATGCTTGTGCATTACCAATTTTACCAGACCTTGTTAGTTCTTCTATTATTTCTTTGAAGAAATCTATAGCATTAATCTCTACATTTTTTTTAACACCTCTAAAATCTTGTTCAAACTCTTTTAGTGAAAAATCAGATTGTGTTAATTGATAGTTTCTTATAATCTCTAGTGCTCTAGATTTTAATTTTAATAACATTTCATTTTCTAATTGATGGTTTGGATGTTTTTTAGTTAGTTCACCATTAATGAAGTGTTCTTTTTTACATTGTAAACCAAGACTTATATTTTTTCTTTTACGGTCTTTTAATATTCTTAAATAGATTGCATGCTTACCATTAGACAATGGTTTATTATCAAGCATCAATTTTATTGTTGCCTTTATCATAATTAATAAAATCTTTGAGTAAACTGCCTCAGAAAAGAGGCAGTTGTTACATGTGTTGCAATAGTTACATACTTACAGTTTTTTGTATGTACCTTTTTTTACTTTTCGAATAGCTTTTTTTCTTCGCCATTGAGCCAATTTATCGTCAACCGTTCTCTTGGGAATACCCTTTTTACTTCCAGACTCTATTGCATCCTTTCTTGAGAATTGTTGATTTAGAGAGTCTAAAATTTCTTCATCTTGTATAGATAAAACTCCATTGTCAATAGTGTTAAAAGTGAATTGGCTATGTCTTAATAAGGTTTTTGTTAAATACAAAGCAGTAATAAAGTCTTGATTTGAACATATAATATTAGTTTGCTCATTCATTGTTTCCTTATTTCTTAGCACTGTTAAAATCATAGCTATTCTAAATAGAACTAAACCATGTCTATGAAGGTTTGATATAAAAGCTTCTGAATGATTATTGATTATATCATTTCTAATGGGTCTTATTCTATCTAAAAACTTCTTCTGTTGGCTTTTTGTAAAAGAAAATTCAATTGGTTTTTCAATTGCTATTAGTGAACCGTAGAGATTAAATATTTCCTCGCCGATAGTTTTAAAAACGACCTTATTGTCTCTAGTTTTTAGAGCAAAAACGTCTTTAAAATCACTGACTTCATCAAAGTTGTATATTATAAACCTAGAAAAAAGTCCGTTTTCTCTTGATTTAATCAGAGGTTTTAATTGGTCAGGAGTTCCTGAGATAACCATGGATAGCTTAGGTTCTTTAATGTCTTCATACATCTTGTCAATTTTTCTACTGATTGAGAGAGGTTCGTGATGAAAAGCTTTGCGCAAAACATCTGAGTAATTACTCCAATCATTATTTAACATGTTACTCATAGTGTCTGCTTCAGATTCCATTATTAATACCCCATGTTGACTTGAACCTAGGAAGTTATACATTTCAGCATTACTAATATTAGCAGGTAAAATCTTTACTTGTAAATTAGGACAAGGTTCGGTATTATCTTTATTCTTTTTCTTGTCTTGCTCACAAACTGAGTTTTCAATTTTACTGTCATTAAGTATTTTGTCGTGAATTTTTTCAATTAGTATTCTTGAATTATTCATTACTCCCTTTCCTGATGCTGGTGGTGCAATAATTATTACATATAAATGTGGATAAACAGTATCACCATCGTAAATTCCAAATACATTAGGAATACAATTACTTAGAACTCCTAAGCTAGACAACAGTACTATGTCTTTTTCTCTGCCATCAAATAAATCAGTTAAAGATTTTAATGTGTCAGGCAGCTTTTTATAAACTGACTTTTCTATTAATCTTCTCTGCATTTTTGGTTCTTTTTTAAATGTTCAAGTATTTCAGTTTCCAAAGTTTTTTTGCTTTGCGATGTATTTGAAAGCATCCAATTATTTAGGTTTTCTTTACTGAAATATATTTTACCACCATTAGGTTTGGTAAATTCTATAGCCTTTTTAGCTGTTAGTTTGTATAAGAAAGATTCACTAACATCTAAGTAAACTAAAGCTTCTTTAAAGCTTAATATCTCCTTTTGCATAATTAATTGTGCGTTTGGGATATTTTGATGATTATTTTCTCTCATTTTAATAATATTTAAGAGATGCCTTGAGCTCATTCAATTTAGGCATCTTGTTTGCGAGAACAAAACTATTGAGAGAAGGAGGTTTATATTGAAACATGAAAAACCTGTTTTTGAGCTTTTTTTGTTTCAGTAAAAGGAATGCTATTTGAAGAAAGTAAATCTTTGATTTTTATAATGTCTTATATTTTGATGGTCTATTAACTCTAGACTATCTTTAATATTTCCGATTTCTATTATAGGATGATTATTATTGGAAGGTATTTGACAAATATGTAAAAAGACACCGCAGAATTTTAGAGATTGATTTTCTGAAATGTTTGGATAATTATTTTCAAAAAATGAGAATATAGATATTACAACTTTTGATTTAATATAGTCTTTCCCTTTTTTGTAGTTAAATTGATTTGTAAGTTTAGTTAACTCGTCTTTCTTTTTAGTAAAATTACATTTGTTTATATCGTAATATTTAGCAAGTGCTTCATGTATTTCATCTAAAACAAAAAAGTTTTTTATAGTTTTTGATTGATTTGAGTTATACTTAAAAGAAATAGAGTGTAAATCTTTTTTGTTAGAAAATGAGTGATTTATTACGTCTAGTAATTTTATGAGGTCTTTTTTTTCATCTATAAAGTCTTTGTGTAAATCATCATCTAACTCACCATTATATAGTAGGTAGTTTTTTTGAGAAAGAGCAACTAGTGTTAAAAATTCATTTATATAAGATTCTAGATTGAATTCTTGTAAAAGTTTTTCTAAATGGTTTAAAGAAGTTTTAGGTAGTTGTATGATACTTTTAGATGTATTGATGCTTTCATCAAATAAGATAAACGTAATTTCTTTTAGAGGGAAAATTTCTCTAGAGATTAACTCAGATTCAAATTCTGTATAGACATAGTCCTCTATGTATTTTTTAAGTTTAAAAGTATTCATAGACCATCAAATTTACAAAATGTTGCAGGTATGTTGCAGGCAAAATAAAAAAGCACTTACAAATAATATGTAAGTGCTTGAATTTAAAAGTGGTCCCACATGGGCTCGAACCATGGACCCCCTGATTATGAGTCAGGTGCTCTAACCAGCTGAGCTATAGGACCTGTTTTATTTGGACTGCAAAAATAAAAACTTTTTTAAATAAATAACTATTTTTTTAAACTTTTCTACTCATTAAATTTTCACCGAAAACACGTAAACCCTGTTTTTGTTGCTCACTTATGTTTAGGTGATCAAGGCTTTCAAAAGCCTTATTTGTGTAGTACTCAATAAGTTTAAAAGTTTCTTCAGGAATATTATTGTTTCTAAAAATGGTTGAAACAGTATATATTTTTTCTGAATTGTTTTTTTCTTTTCCGTTGTAAAGATTTAATAAGTTTTCTTTATCGTTAGAGTTGGAAACTTCTAAAGCTTTTAAGTATAAGTAGGTTTTTTTGTTTTCTATAATGTCACCACCTACTTGTTTTCCAAAAGATTCTGGGTCACCGAAAGTATCTAAATAGTCATCTTGTAATTGAAAAGCGATACCTAAATTTAAACCGTAGTCATATAAATGTTGAGCCTGATCTTCGTCAGCTTTTGCTACAATAGCACCCATTTTTAGAGCGGCAGCAACTAAAACTGATGTTTTCAACGTAATCATTTTGATATATTCATCGATGGTTACATCATTTCTTGTTTCAAAATCAACATCCAGTTGTTGCCCATCACAAACTTCTAAAGCAGTTTTACTGAACAGTTGCGCTAATTTTTGAAAAACAACTGGCTCATAGTTTTCAAAATATTGATATGCTAAAATTAGCATAGCATCTCCAGAAAGAATAGCGGTATTAATATTCCATTTTTCATGAACAGTTTCGTTTCCTCTACGTAAAGGCGCATCATCCATAATATCATCATGCACTAAAGTAAAGTTGTGAAAAACTTCAACAGCTAATGCGGCTGGTAATGCTTGTTTATAATCACCAGAAAAAATATCTGAAGCAATAAGAGTAAGCATAGGACGAATTCTTTTTCCTCCTAATTGAAGTATATAATCAATTGGTTCATAAAGGTTTTTAGGTTCTCTAGAAAATTTCTGAGATTCTAAATAAGCTATAAAGTCTGATTGATATGATAGTATGTCCAAATCTGAAAATTTTTGTAAAAATACGGTAAACAAAAATTCTAAATGTATGTCTGTGTTAAAAAAAGATTAAAACTTAGGAAACTTTTTTTGTTTCTAAAGTTTCCTGTTGTATTTTTGCCGTCAATTATGAGAAATAAAATTATAAATAAAGCAGGAGAAATGTTTTTAACCTTAGGGTTTAAAAGCACAACGATGGATGATATAGCGAAAGAACTTGGTATGTCAAAAAAGACACTATATAAGTACTTTCCTAATAAAACAACTTTGGTAGATGCTAGTACCGAAGCGGTTCATAACACAATAGGAGAAACTATTTGTGCAATAAAAAGTAAAAATTACAACGCAGTAGAAGAAGAGTTTGCTGTAAAAGCAATTTTTAAAGAGATGCTTAAAAATTCAAAAGCATCACCTATGTATCAACTTAAAAAGTACTACCCAGAAACCTATGCTAAATTAATGGAACGCGAGGTATGCATGTTTAGAGATTGTATTGTAAGTAATTTAACAAAAGGAATAGAACAAGGATTGTATAGAGCAAATATTGACAAAGAGCTAATGGTGAATTTTTATTTCACCTTGGTTTTTGGTGTTTTTGAAAGCGAATTATATGGAGACGAAGTTCAAGAAATAATGAAAATTGAATATGAAATTTTAGAATATCATATCAGGGCAATAGCCACTGATGAAGGAGTGAAAGAATTAGAAAAACAACTAAAAATTACGAATCAAAACTAAAAACAATGAAAAAATACATAAGTAGTGTATTTATATTCTTTTTTATAGGGGGTATTATCGCCCAGGAACAAGAAAAAGAAATGAGCTTATCAATGCAAGAAGCAATTGATTACGCTATAAAGAACAGTTACGAGAATAAAGTTTCTTTAAATAATATTGAGGCAGCAAAAAAGAAAAAATGGGAAACTACAACTATTGGGTTGCCGCAAGTAAATGGTGTAGTCGATTATCAAAATTGGTTAAAACAACAAGTTCAATTAGTAGATTTTAACAACGATGGAGTAGATGAAGAATTGATTTTTACCAAAAAGCAAACTACAAAAGCTTCGGTAACATTGAGTCAGTTAATTTTTGATGGATCTTATTTAGTAGGATTACAATCTGCTAAAACCTATTTAAAAATTTCAGAACAAGCTAAAGAGAAAACAGAATTATCAACTCGTGAAGCTGTAGTAAATGCTTATGGAAATGTGTTGGTTACCGAAAAATCGATAGAAATTTTAGAAAGAAATAAAGCTGTACTTGAAAAGAACTTAGATGAAACTCAAAAAACCTATGACAATGGATTAACTGAGTTAGAAAATGTAGAGCAACTTCAAATAACACTTGGAAACGTTGAAAGTAACTTAAGAAATGCAGAAAGATTAAGAGAAATAGCATATCAAATGTTAAACGTTTCGTTAGGAAATTCTATTGATACTAAACTGACATTGACATCTACTTTAGATAATTTAGTTGTGGATAACACCGATTTGAGTTTGTTAGCTACTCAGTTTGACATTGATAATCATATCGATTTCAGAATTGCCCAAAACGATAGAGAAAGTAAACGTTTATTAATGAAGCTAGAGCAAAGTAAGTACTTACCAACTCTATCAGCATTTGTAAATTATGGGGTAACAGCTTTTTCTGATTCATTTACCTTTTTAGATAGTAATCAACGTTGGTTAGGTTCATCTTTGTTAGGAGTTAGTTTAAACGTTCCAATTTTCAGCTCTTTTGGAAGAAATGCTAAAGTAAAACAAGCAAAAATAGAGTTAGAGAATGCTGATATCCGATTAGAAGAAGCAAAGCAAAAATTAAATCTGCAAGTTGAAACAGCTAAGAGCGAATATCAATTAGGAATAGAAAACTATGAAACAGCTAAGAAAAATTTAGCCTTAGCAGAGCGAATAGAAAAAAAGCAGCAAGTAAAGTTTTTTGAAGGAATTTCTTCAAGTTTCGATTTATTACAAGCACAAAATCAGCTATACACACAACAAAACAATTACGTACAATCAATGTTGAACGTAATAGCTAAAAAAGCACAATTAGAAAACGCATTAAATATACCACTAAAATAAAATCTACTATAATGAGAAAAATATATTCATTATTCGCAATTACATTGCTTTTAGCTTCTTGTGGAGGTAAAAAAGAGCAATCAGTACAAGATGTAGTTGCATCTAACGACTTGGCTAAAATTAGAGAGAAAAAAGCATCAGTCGAAGATAAAATACAAACATTAACAGAAGATATTAAACTTTTAAATAGCAAAATATCTGAGTTAGACACAAATAAAAAAGTTCCTTTAATTACTGTACTTTCTGCTAAAGAAGAAGTTTTTAATCACTATTTAGAGTTACAAGGAAACGTACAAACAAAACAAAATGTACTAATCTACCCAGAAATGCCAGGTCAGTTAGTAAGAATTTATGTTAAAGAAGGTCAGCAAGTAAGAAAAGGGCAAGCTTTAGCGAAAATTGATGATGGAGGATTATCGAATCAATTAGCACAAGTTGAAACTCAAGCAGCTTTGGCAGAAACCACATACAAACGTCAAAAACGTTTATGGGAACAAAAAATAGGGTCAGAAATTCAGTATTTACAAGCTAAAACAAATTACGAAGCTCAAACCAATGCTGTAAATCAGTTAAGAAGACAGTTAGCAAAATCAGTAATAACAGCACCTTTTTCTGGAGTTATAGATGATGTAATTAAAGAACAAGGAACTGTTGTAGCTCCAGGTATGGGATCTGAAGTGTTTAGAATAGTAAACCTTAAAGATATGTATATAGAAACAGATGTTCCAGAAAGCTATATCACATCAATTAAAAAAGGGAAAGCAGTAGAGGTTGAGTTTCCAGTTTTAGGAGAAAAAATAACTTCTAAAATTCGTCAAGCAGGTAATTTTATCAATCCAGCAAACAGAACTTTTAAGGTTGAAGTTGGAGTTCCAAATACAGATGGTAAGATCAAGCCAAACCTAACTGCGAAACTAAAAATTAACGATTATTCTAATGAAAAGGCAATTTTAATTCCTCAAAGTATTATTTCTGAAAATGCCAATGGTGAGCAATACATTTATGTTGTAGAAAACATAAAAGATGAGGTAGGAACAGCTAAACAAGCCATTATTAGTACAGGAAAAACACAAGGAGATATTATAGAGGTGTTGAGTGGAGTTGAGAGCGGAGTAAAAATTATTGACGAAGGGGCGCGTAGCGTTAAAAACGGACAGGAAGTGAAGATTTTAACAGTTTCACAAGACGCGAAATAACCCATAAAAGTTGTACAACTCATGACTGAAAAACAAAAAAAACAAGTAGATAAAGAATTCGGTTTATCTTCTTGGGCAATAAATAACAAAACAACCATCTACGTGATGATGGTAATCATACTTATATCAGGTATATCTGCCTTTTTAAGTATGCCAAGAGAGAATTTTCCTGAAATTAAAGAAACAAAAATATATATCAGTTCTTTATATCCAGGAAACACTGCCGAAGATATAGAAAAGCTAATCACTGATCCTATTGAAGATAGGCTTAAAACAGTGAGTAATGTTGTTGAAATAACTTCAACATCACAAGAAGACTATTCGATGGTAGTGGTAGAGTTTGATGAAAAAATTACAGTAGATCAAGCTAAACAAAAAGTAAAAGATGAAATTGATCAAGAAACATCAGGAGAAGATTGGCCTACGTTTAATGGAGCTAAAGTAGAGCCTAATGTTTTTGAATTGAGTCTTTCTGAAGAAATGCCAATTTTAAATATCAACATTTCAGGAGATTATCCAGTTGATAAATTAAAAGAATTTGGTGAGTACTTAGAAGATGAAATAGAAGACTTACAAGAAATTAAAAAAGTAGATATCCGTGGTGCTGAAGAAAAAGAGGTTGAGGTAGCGGTAGATATTTACAAAATGATGGCGGCTCAGGTAAGTTTTCAAGATGTAATCAATTCAATTAACGGAGGTAACTTAACCATGTCGGCAGGAAATTTAATTGCCAGTGGTCAACGACGTACGGTTCGTATTTTAGGTGAAATTGAAAACCCACAAGAATTACAAGATTTTGTAGTAAAATCTGAAAAAGGGAACTCTATTTACTTAAAAGATATAGCTAAGGTTTCTTTTAAAGATAAAGATAAAACTACCTATGCACGTGAGTTTGGTGAAGCAGTGGTGATGTTAGATGTGAAAAAGCGTTCAGGAAAAAATATGGTAGAGGCTGCTGAAAAAATCCAGAAAATAGTAGAAGATACCAAAGCCAATATATTTCCAAGTAATTTAAAAGTAACCATCGCTAACGATCAATCTTCAAAAACTATTGGTCAAGTAGATGATTTGGTAAATAACATCATTTTTGGGGTAATCCTAGTAGTACTGGTTTTAATGTTCTTCTTAGGGTTTAAAAATGCTTTATTCGTAGGGTTTGCAATCCCAATGTCTATGTTTATGTCATTAATGATATTAAGTTGGGCGGGTTACACGATGAATACCATGATTCTTTTTGGGTTAATTATGGGACTTGGAATGTTAGTAGATAATGGTATTGTAGTTGTTGAAAACGTATATCGTTTAATGGATGAAGGAATGCCTAGAATTGAGGCAGCTAAGAAAGGTATCGGTGAAATCGCATTTCCAATTATTATATCAACTTTAACAACAGTAGCAGCTTTTGTTCCTTTAGGGTTATGGCCAGGAACTATGGGGCAGTTTATGAAGTATTTTCCAATAACATTGTCGGCTGTTTTAGGATCATCTTTATTGGTTGCTATTTTCTTTAATTCGGTTTTGGTGTCTCAGTTTATGAGTGTTGAAGATAAAAATATGCCGTTAAGACGTATTATTATTTTATCGGTTACCATGGCTGTTATAGGGCTGTTAATTGCTTTAATGGGTGGAGTATATAGAGCTCTTGGTACAGTAATGATATTTACCTCAATTATGTTGTGGATGTATCGATTGTTTCTTAGACCATGGGCAAATGCTTTTCAGAATAGAATACTGCCACGTTGGGAACGTTTTTATGAAAAAACACTTCGAGTTGCATTAAAAGGTTGGAGGCCTTATATTATTTCAGGGTTGACATTTTTATTATTGATTGGAGCAGGTTATGGTTTTAAAACATCTATTGAGAATAAAAGAACCAAGGTAGAATTCTTCCCAGATAATACACCTAATCAGATTATAGTATATATCGAATATCCACAAGGAACCGATATTGAAAAAACGAATCTGATTATGAAAGATTTGGAAGAACGAGTTTATAAAGTGTTAAATGCTCCTGAGTATGTAGACAACGGGTATAACTTTATGGTTGAAAGTGCGGTGTCTCAAGTGGGTGCAGGTTCTGGAAATCCACAAACAGATGGAGGTTCTACTGCAGAAATGCCTCATAAAGGAAAGATTACAGCATCCATGCGCGAGTATAAATACCGTAGAGGAGCAGATAGTAAAGAATTACAAAAGAAAGTAACAGAAGCTTTACGTGGTATTTATCCTGGATTAGAAATTTCTGTTGAAAAAGAAGCGGTAGGACCACCTGCGGGATATCCAATTAATATTGAGCTAGAAGGAAAAGATTACGGTGAATTAATTAATACTGCTGAAAAAATGCGTGATTTTATCAATGCTAAAAGTATTGCAGGTATTGATGAATTAAAGATTGATGTGAATAAGTCAAAACCATCAATGTTAGTAAATGTAGATCGTAAAAAAGCAGGAGAGTTAGGGGTGAGTTCATCTCAAGTAGGAAGCCAATTGCGTAATGCTATTTTTGGATCAAAAGCGGGGATTTACAAGGAAGATGGAGACGATTACGATATTTATGTACGCTTTAATGAACAAAATAGGTATAATAAAAGTGCGATCTTCAATCAAAAGATTACTTTTAGAGACATGGCTACAGGAACCATCAAAGAAATTCCTATATCAGCGGTAGCAGAACAAACAAATACTTCAGGTTTTAGTGCAATTAAGCATAAAGATGTAAGAAGGGTTGTAACAGTGTATTCAGCCTTAGCCCCTGGGTATACAGATGCTGCAGCAATTGTGTCTAAAATTCAGCATGAAATGAAGTCGTTTACTGAAAAACCAGCGACAGTAAAAGTTGATTATACAGGTCAAATAGAGGAGCAAAACAAACAAATGGCATTCTTGATGAAAGCATTTTTTGGAGGATTAGGATTGATCTTTTTAATATTAATCTTCCAGTTTAATTCTGTTTCAAAACCTGCAATTATCATGTTAGCAATCTTTTTAAGTTTGATTGGAGTTTTTGGCGGATTGATTATTACAGCAAAACCATTTGTAATTATGATGACCATGATGGGAATCATTTCACTTGCGGGTATTGTAGTAAATAACGGGGTAGTACTCTTGGATTATACTCAGCTATTAATTGACCGTAAGAAAGCAGAGCAAGAATTAGAAGAAGATGAGTATGTTGATATAAATACTTTAGAAGAAGCAATCATCAGGGGAGGTAAAGCACGTTTGCGTCCAGTATTATTAACTGCAATTACCACAATTTTAGGATTAATTCCTTTAGCTACAGGATTAAATATCAACTTCTTTACATTAGCAAGTGAGTTAAATCCACATATATATGTAGGAGGAGATAACGTAGTGTTCTGGGGGCCTTTAGCATGGACAGTTATTTACGGACTATTCATAGCTACTTTCTTAACACTAATAGTAGTGCCGATATTATTCTACTTAATCACTAAATTTAAAATGTGGTTACGTAGCGTTCTATAATTGATTTTTTGTTAACTGTAAAAAGGGTTAAAAGCAATATGTTTTTAACCCTTTTTTATATTTTCGTACTATGAATAAACAGGTTTTTACAGTTGAGCAGATTAAGCGAAAAATGGAGCATTATTGTGTATACCAAGACAGATGTCATAAAGAGATAGAAGCTAAACTAAAAGAATACCGTTTAATTCCAGAAGCTAGAGAGCATATTTTATTACATTTATTGGAGCATAACTTTTTAAATGAAGAGCGTTTTGCTAAAAGTTTTGCTAGAGGGAAATTCAGAATTAAAAAATGGGGAAAAGAGCGAATTGTTAGAGAACTAAAGTTTCGTGATATCTCTGCTTATAATATAAAATCAGCATTGAAAGAAATTGATGAAGAAGAATACATCAAAACCTTATATGAATTAGTAGAAAAGAAGAATGCATCTGTTACGGAAACCAATCACTTCAAACGAAAAAAGAAAATAGCCGATTACTTGTTGTATCGTGGTTTTGAAAGTAATTTAATATACGAAGCGTTAAAAACTATTGATTCTTAAATAAACTATCAAGATTAATTTCTTTATCAAATTTTTTCTTAGTGTATACAGTGTTTATTTTATCATTAACACTACCAAAAATCACCATAATTTTTTCTACTTGGCTGTTTACTTCACTGGCAGAAATAGAAGGGATTAAAGTCATATCAGCCAAACGTAAAGTTTCGTTTTCAAAAACATTAATACGAGCTTTAAAAGCAGGAGTTTTAAGAGCTTCTATGTTTAAGCTATCTTTTAGTTGCTTAGATATTTTTTTTAGCTCAACAGCGTTGTTTAAAGCCTCGGTAGGTGTCGTGTTTTTTAACTCATGTAAAAAACCTTCAACAGTAAAATACTCTTTCCAAGGTTTAATTTCTTTCAAGTAATCATCGTTTATTTTTGAGTAATCTGAATGCTTAACCGAAACATGCATTTCAGTTTTTGTAGGTAATTCCGTTTTTTGTTCTTTCTTTTTTTGACAAGAAGAAAGGAAAAGAATTAACGTAGCAGTAACATATAAAAAACGACTCATTTTATTTGAAAAATTAAAACGATAAAAATACATATTTTACTTGGTATTACCTGTAGAATTAAATTAGAAGTTTGAAATCAGTAGGTTAGCATTCTGTATTGTAGATAGTTAAAAAAGAACAAATACTTTTTGCGAAATCTTAAATTTAATAACTTTGCGAGCATATATTTTTGAACAATTAAAAATGAGTGATACTATATTAATTTTAGGAGCTTGCGGGCAAATAGGGACAGAATTAACCCAAAAATTACGTTCTATTTATGGAAAAGATAATGTAATAGCTTCAGATATTAGAGAAGGAAATGCAGAAATGATGAGTTCTGGTCCTTTTGAAATCATCGATGCTACCAACCAAGAGCAAATTTTAAGTGTTGTTCAAAAATATAAAGTAACCCAAGTGTATTTAATGGCGGCAATGTTATCTGCAACTGCAGAAAAATATCCATTGAAAGGTTGGGATTTAAATATGACTTCTTTGTTAGCCGTATTAGAGTTAGCAAAAGAAAAACATATAGAAAAAGTATATTGGCCTAGTTCTATGGCGGCGTTTGGACCTACTTCGCCAAAAATGAATACACCACAACAAACTATTATGGAGCCTTCTACAGTGTACGGAATTAGTAAGGTGGCAGGTGAACATTGGTGTAATTATTACCACGATAAATATGGGGTAGATGTACGAAGCATTCGTTATCCAGGAATTATAAGCTGGAAAACTTTGCCAGGTGGAGGAACGACTGATTATGCTGTTGATATTTACTTTGATGCATTGAAAAAAGGAACTTTTGAGTGCTTTTTATCAGAAAATACACGTTTACCAATGATGTATATGGACGATGCTATTAATGCTACTATTCAATTAATGCAAGCAGATGAAGAGAATATTAAAATAAGAACTTCATACAACTTAGCGGCAATTAGTTTTACACCAGCTGAAATAGCTACTGAAATTAAAAAATACATTCCAGAGTTTACCATTACATATAATCCAGACTTTAGACAAGCGATTGCAGACAGTTGGCCTCAAGTAATTGATGATTCAGCAGCAAGAAAAGATTGGGGATGGAGACATCAGTTTGATTTAGCTTCTATGACTAAAGACATCATTACAAATTTACAAGCAAAAGCTGAAGAGTCAGCAGAGGTGTAAGGTTACATTCTTTCTTTCGTCTATGGTATTCAAGTTTTATAGTTAAGTGTAACTTAGGTTACGAATTTTATAGTATAGAAGGAATATTTTTGCAATAGCAACATGTTAATGATGAAAAAAATTATAGAAGAAAGCTTAGAAAGAGCATTGTCATATACTGAGTATAGAAATTTAGTAAGCGATTTGTTAACGCAAGGCAAATCTACAGGGCCGAATCAGTCTGATGATTTGTTAAATTATAGTAAGTTAAATGACAAGCGTATGAAGCGTTTGGATAAAACAATTCAACTTACCAAGGAAACAATTGCTAAAATTAAAGACGTAAAAGAACCACAAACTTGGTTAGTATTAACTGAAGGGTGGTGTGGTGATGCAGCACAAAACATCCCTGTGATTCATAAAATAGCGGCTGAAAATCCAAACATCAATTTTAAATTAGTTTTACGTGATGAAAACTTGGAATTAATGGATGAGTTTTTAACGAATGGAGGAAGGTCAATTCCTAAATTAATAGCTTTAAATAAGGAAAACGAAGTAATTAACACTTGGGGACCAAGACCTACGATGGCTACGCAAATGGTTGCTGATTACAAAGCAAGAAAAGGGAGCTTAGATGCCGAGTTTAAAGAAGATTTACAAGTTTGGTACAATAAAAATAAAGGAGAAAATACTCAAGAAGATATTGTCTCAATGTTGAAATAATTGAGCTTAAAAATAATAACAATTCCCCTTTTTGATTTTATTCAAGAAGGGGAATTGTTTTTTCTATCTTTGCGCCCATAATGAATTAATATGTTTGTAGAATTCAATTCTTTATCAGAAGAAGCCAAAGTATGGATATATCCATCAAGTCGAAAATTTTATCCTCAAGAAATTGACGAATTAAAAGAAAAATTAAACAGTTTTGTAGAGGCTTGGAAACAAGATGATGCTGGTTTTAAAGCTTCTTTTGAATTGAAATACAATCGTTTTATTATTTTTTCTGCGGAAGAAGATGCTCAATTGACTAACGCAGATATTGATCAGCAAGTAGCTTTTATTTTACAATTACAGCAAGAATATGAAGTTGAATTATTAGATAAAATGAACGTGTGTTTTAAGCAAGGAGAATTCATCCAGTACAAAGATGTAAAAGAGTTTAAAACGCTGCTTAAAAAGAAGTCCGTATCCGCTAAAACAGTTGTTTTTGATAATTTAGTGCAAACCAAAGGTGAATTAGAAAATTATTGGGAAGTACCAATTACTGAAAGTTGGTATAGTCGGTTTTTATAATATATTTATTTTTTTTAATCCCTAGCTATGAAAAAAATTACTGTATTTCTTTTTTTATTATTTACATCGTTATCAACTTTTGCTCAAGATTTAGAAGCGACAGCAACTATAGTTGAATCAATTCTTTGTGCTGATGATTGTAATGGTGTTATTGAAGTTACTGCTACTGGAGGTTCAGGAGCATATGAGTATTCTATAGATGGAGGAAACACTTTTGTAACTTTAAATACTTTTACCAATTTATGTGCTGGCGTTTATGAGGCATTTACCAGAGATTCTGAAGGAGCAATAGTTTCACAAACATTAACTATAGATGAGCCACCAATTTTATCTGCTTATGTTAATATAACGGAAAATTCTGCTGTAGTTACTGCTACCGGAGGTTCAGGGACATACGGGTATAGTTTAAATAATGAAGGTTTTGTAAGTACAAATACTTTTACGGGTTTATCCCAAGGAGACTACTTAATAATCGTTAGAGATAGTAATGGGTGTTTGATCTCTTTAGTTTTTGCCATTACAACTTCAAATAATTCCGTTCCAGTTGCTAATGATAATTCTGTATCAACAACCAAAAATAATCCTGTTACTATTGATCTTGGAGCTAATGATGTGATAGGTGATGATGGGGCAGCAACAAACGCTTTTGTAATTCTTACACAGCCTAACAATGGTGCCTTATCTGATACTGGAGATGGGGTTTTTATATATACTCCAATTACAGATTTTGTAGGTGAAGATACATTTACATACTCGCTTACTGATGCAAATGGAGATAGTGATTCTGCTACGGTAACTGTTACTGTGGAAGATACTCCAAACCCAATGGCAGCATCTGTAATTATGGGCAATGTAACATGTTCTGCTGATTGTAATGGTTATATTGAAGTGACTGTCACAGGAGGTTCAGGTAATTATGCTTACAAGTTATTTAAAGAAGGGATTGAAGTTGTAACAAGCAATAATAGTAATGTTTTTGATGGGTTATGTGCTGGTGAATATTATGTTGAAGTTAATGATGGGATAAATGTACATCAAACCTCAAGCATTATTATTAATGAACCGAATCCAATTGTAATAACCGCTACTATTATACCAACAGGAAATGAGCCAAGTGGAGTAATCAAAGTTGAAGCAACAGGAGGAATACCTCCTTATTTTTATGAATTATTGAATAATACTGGAGTAGTATTAGCTACTGGTCAAAATGCTATTTTTTCTGATTTATCAGAGGGTAGTTACATAGTTAGAGTTTTTGATGCAGTTGGGTGTTTTACTGTTTTAAATGTTGATATTATTAAAGAAGATATAGATACTAGTATTGAAAGAAACGGAGATGATTTAATGGCTTCCTTAGAAGCGGATTCTTACCAATGGTTTAATGCTCAAACTCAAACTAAAATAGAAGGAGCAACAAGTAAATCTTTTAAAGTTACTGAAACAGGAAGTTATAGAGTTGAAATGACAATTTCTAGCACGTCTAAAAGTGCTAAAAGAGGAATACAAGTTTATTCTTCCCCAACATATCAAGTGGCAGAATTAGGATTAGCTGAAGAAAATTTTGAAGTGTTACAAGTATACCCTAATCCTGCGTCTAAAATGGTAGTTTTACCAAATAAGGTTAGAAATTTAAAGTATAAAATTTATAATGTTTTAGGTAAAGAGGTTAAATATGGAAGTGTATTAAATCAGAATTTAAACATTGAAGAATTATCATCGGGTATTTACTACTTAAAAATAAAAGATTTCAAAACGGTTAAATTGTTCAAACAATAAAAAAGAAAAAAGCGAGTTTTTACTCGCTTTTTTCTTTTATACTATTTACAAATTCATCAAGACTCTGAGCATTATCTACAGAAAAATCTCCAATCTTGGTTCTTCGTAATACAGATAAATGTGCTCCAGACTTTAACGCTTCTCCGTAATCATTAGCAATTGAGCGGATATAAGTTCCTTTGCTACACACAATTCTAAATTCAACATTTGGTAAATCAATCTTTGTGATTTTAAACTCGTTAATTTCTACTTCACGAGCTTTGATTTCAGTGGTTTCACCTTTGCGAGCTAATTCGTATAAGCGTTTTCCATCTTTTTTAATAGCAGAAAAAATAGGTGGTTTTTGCTGAATTTTCCCTGTAAATTGCTCAGTAGTTTTATGTAGCAATTCTTCCGTTATATGCTCTGTAGGAAACGTCTCGTTGATTTCTGTTTCTAAATCATAACTTGGTGTGGTAGCACCAATAACAAACGTTCCTGTATATTCTTTTATTTGACCTTGATATTCATTAATGTTTTTGGTTTGTTTACCAGTACAAATAATTAACAAACCAGTAGCTAAAGGGTCTAAAGTTCCAGCATGTCCTACTTTAATTTTTTTAATATTAAAGTGTTTACGAATATGCCAACGAAGCTTATTTACCACCTGAAAAGAAGTCCATTCTAGTGGTTTATCAATCAATAAAATTTGTCCGTTTTTGTAATCTTCCGCAGTCATTTAGAAAAATAAAGAATAGCCAATGGCAATTAAACCTACAATAGCACAGTATAAAGAAAAATACGATAATTTACTTCTCTTAACTAAAGCTATCATCCAAGTACATGCTAGTAAACCAGATATAAAAGCTGCAATAAATCCAGCAGATAAAGGAACAATTTCCGAGCTCTGAAAATTAATTTCTCCACTTAAAATATCTTTAGCAACTTTTCCTAAAATTAAAGGTACAACCATTAAAAAAGAAAAGCGAGCGGCTCTGGTACGATCTACTCCTAACAATACTGAAGTTGAAATAGTAGCACCTGAACGAGAAATACCAGGTAACATGGCAATAGCTTGGGAGATTCCTATGATTACAGCGTTTTTAAAAGAAACACTTTTATTGGTGTTTTTAGCTTTGTCAGCTAATAAAAGCAATACAGCAGTTATTAAAAGCATGAATCCTACTAATAAAATTTTTCCGCCAAAAAAGCTTTCTAATTCTTTTTCAAAGGCTAACCCAATTACTACAGCGGGAATCATAGATAAGATGATTTTTACCGAAAATTGCATTTCCTCATTCCATTTAAACTGGAAAAGGCCTCTAAAAATTTCAGCAATTTCTTTTCTAAATACTACAATAGTACTTAGCGCTGTTGCAGCGTGTAAAACTACTGTAAAAGTTAAACTTTCTTGAGGTACAGAAGTGTCTCCAAAAATGGCTTTGGCTAACTCTAAATGTCCACTAGATGATACGGGTAAAAATTCAGTAAGTCCTTGAATAATTCCAAGGATAATCGCTTCTAATAAATCCATGTTTATTTTTTAGGATTGGCAAAAATAGCATAAATTTCTATACCCAATCCGATAATTACCAAGGTAGGAGCTAAGCGAATTCTTTGCCAGTTATAAATATCAGGATTAAAAACGTTAGGATCGTCACTACCGCCACCTGCCATTAAAATAAATCCTAAGGCAATTACGGCAATACCGATTAACATAATCATGTAATTTCTCTTGCCGAATAAAAATTCTTGTTTTGGTGAATTATCTTTTTTCATAAATAGTTTACTAATAGTATAAGTCGTTTGTTTGTAGATTTAAAAAGCGCTGTGTAGCAAAGAAAGTGCTAATCCATGTAATGAAAAAGGCAATTAATATAATTCCTCCTGCTACATAGCCCAATGCTACGTAATCTGTAAACAATTCTAAAGTTGGAATGTATTTGTCTACATAATAAATTAAAACAGCTAATCCACTAATAGCTATAAAAGCACCTAGTAATCCTAACCTAATACTCTGCCAAATAAATGGTTTACGAATAAAGCTTTTTGTAGCACCTACCATTTGCATGGTTTTAATATTGAATCGTTTTGAGTAAATAGATAGTCGAATAGAACTGTTGATTAGAATGATGGCTACTAACCCAAAAAAACCACTTAATACCAATAACCAAAAACTAATACGTTGAATATTTTTAGTTAATAATTGCACTAATGGTTTATCGTAGTTTACTTCAGCAATGAACTTATTTTTCTCAAAAGTTTCTTCAAGTTCTGTCATTTTTTCTGGAGTTACATAATCTGCCTTTAGATAAATGTCGATTCCATTTTTTAAGGGATTGTCTCCTAAAAACTGCAAGAAATCTTCTCCTAAATCTTTTTTGTATTCTTTAGCTGCTTCTTCTTTAGGAATGTAAATTACCTTATTAACAAAAGCTTCCTTCTGAATAGATTCTTTCAGCTTTTTTACACTTTCATTAGTTACTTCGTCTTTCAAAAAAAGTGTCATCACTACTTTTTCTTTAAAGTGATTAGCTACTTTGGTAGACTTTAATAAAACCAATCCTAAAACACCTATCATAAAAAGTACCAGAGCAATACTAACTACTACTGATATATATGAAGATTGTAAACGGCGTTTTTGAAAAGAATCAAAAGAGGTTGTCATTGTTACATGTTGATTTTAAGACGTTGCAAGATAGTGAATCAAATTTCAAATATCAATCTTCAATTATCACTGCTTGTTGAAATTGTTTATTCTAGTCGTTTCCTGAAATCTCTTGGCACAATTCAATTAATACCCCGTTAGTAGATTTAGGATGTAAGAAAGCTACTAGTTTGTTATCAGCTCCTTTTTTAGGAGTTTCGTTTAAAATTGTAAAACCTTCACTCTTTAAACGTTTAATTTCTTCTTTTATGTTATCTACAGCAAAAGCAATATGATGAATTCCTTCACCTTTTTTTTCTATAAATTTTGAAATCGGACTGTCTGGGTTGGTAGCTTCCAATAATTCAATTTTATTAGGTCCAGATTTAAAAAATGAGGTTTTTACTCCTTCGCTAGCTACTTCTTCAATTTTATAGTGTGATTCTCCAAAAAGAGCGGCAAATAAAGCATTCGATTTTTCTAAGTCCTTAACGGCGATACCAATATGTTCAATTTTATTCATAGGGTAAAAGTATAAAAAACTCTTCTTAAAAGCTTCATAAAAAACAAGAGTATATGGCATGAAAAATAAACAGTTTAAATATTGGTGCTTTTAGGGTGTTTTTCCCTTTTGTAAATACTATATGAGTTGTTAAATGGTTGAAAACATAGTTTTTAATAAGGTTTTTTTAAAAGGCTATTTTTTTTATTAAAAATTAACCTCCTATATTTAAGAAATCAAAAAATCAATTAATCATGAAAAAAACTAACCTACTACAACTAATGTTTGTAGCTCTATTAATGAGTTTTATTGCTTCGTGCGACAATGCCAATCAAAAGTGTGATTGTGATGATTGGCAATCTCAAGTGCCAGAAGGAACATTTTGTTATGTAGATAAAGGAAGACCTTCAAACATGTTAAAGTATAATGAAATTGTAAACATGTTAGAGTCGTATGATAAAACAAGGAAAGAAGTGTTAGAGAAATCGTTAGGTTTTGAAGATACAAGGGTAAACAGTTATCCGATTCAACAATTAAAAGATTATTTAGGTTATATTGAGAATTTATGTGCTCAAAAAGAAATTCCATTAACGGGAATTAATATCATTTCAACTGCTTATCCTGAAAATTATTCTGGATCTAAAACGGCAGGTTATCAAACATTAATTTTCATGCCAACAACAACTATAGATGGTGAAGAGTTTGTGACATTTGACCCGTTAAAGTCTAAAAAAGGAGTGCCTGTAACTTTTAAATCTATTTTAGCAAAAAGAGGATATAATTGGTCTTATGATAATAGTAGAATTTCTAAAGAAGAACAAAAAGCAGGGATAATGAATTTTAATCCACCGCAAGATGATTTAGAAGATAGTTCAGGGTCAAACAGGTTAAAGCCTACACCACCATATTAAAAGGCTAAAAAATATGTATTATCTATCTTTTTTGTTTATTAGTTTATCTTCAATTTTGTACATATATAGATATATTAAAGATTCTACATTTAAAAAAATAAGATTTTTTATATTATATCTAATTTTTACAGTTTTAGTAGAAATTGTTGTAGGTTTTGCTTTAAATGAGGGTGTTGATAATACAAACTATATATATAATGTCTATAGTTTAATAGAGTTTAATTTACTCTTTATGTTTTATAATGAAGTGTCCAATGATAAAATTACAAAAAGAACTATAATAAGTTCAATTGCATTGTTTAATGTTACGTGTTTTATTTGGTATTGGTATCACAATTTTAATTTTTCTAATTTTAATTCATTTGTTATTGTCTTAGGTGCTTTTTTAATGGCTATAATATTGTTTTTATCATTGAGAGAGATCTTGTTGTCAGATAAAATAGTAAACTATAAAACAGATATAATATTTTGGATCACAACTGGTTTGCTGTTATATTATTTAGGTTCAATACCTCTTATGGGAATATATAGTTTCATGGAAAAAGGAGTGGCTTTTTTTCAAATACACAATATACAATTTGTAGTAACTATTCTTTTACATAGTTGTGTTATAATAGGTTTGTTATGGAGTTGGAAGAAAGTCGAATAATAATTGTTGTAATAACTACAATTTTAACAATTTTAGGAGTTGTTTTTTTAGTGGTATTGTTTACTGTTTTTCAAAATCGTAAGAATAAATTATTGTTAGAACGTGCTGAAAACAAAAAACGGTATGAACGAGAAATAGCTGAAACCCAAATAGAAATTCGAGAAGAAACATTGAGAAATATTAGTTGGGAGTTGCATGATAATATTGGGCAACTCCTAACTTTAGCTAGAATACAATTACAGCATGCTTCACCTGAAAGTATGGGAGAAATCTCTGAAATTATTGCGAAGAGTTTAACAGAAGTTAGAGCTCTGTCAAAAATAATTAACCCTGATTTTATTAATAGTGTAAAGTTAAAGAAAGCCTTAGAATTAGAAATAGCCCGTTTTAATAGATTAAATTATATTGAAGCAAGTTTAGAGGTAATAGGTAGAGAACTGGAAATTAATCAAAAACATGGAATTATTATTTTTAGGATACTCCAAGAGTTTTTTTCCAATACCATTAAACATTCTAAAGCAACTAAGTTAGAAGTGTTTTTAAATTACAAAGATGATTCTGTTGAAATTAGAGCACAAGATAACGGTGTGGGTTTTGATATGGTTAGAATAGGTTTAAAAGGTATAGGTTTACAGAATATAAAAGCAAGAGCAAAATTGATAAATGCAGAAGCAAAATTCAAATCAGAACCTCAAAAAGGAACAAGTTTAATAATAAATTATTATATTTAAAGAGCCTTAGTGTATATTCCCCAACAACTAATACTAATCTAACTTATGAAATTATGAAATACTCAGTTGTTGTTGTAGATGATCATACGTTATTGTCACAGGCTATTGAAGGTATGGTAAACACCTTTGATAAATTCAAAGTGCTTTACACTTGTAAAAATGGAAAAGAGGTTGAAGAAAAATTTTCTGCCTCACCTAAAAATATACCTGATTTAGTCTTAGTAGATGTAAATATGCCTGTGATGAATGGTATTGAAACTACCGAATGGATTGTGGAAAATTATCCGCAGGTACATGTCATGGCCTTATCTGTAGAAGATGCTGACGGAACTATTTTGAAAATGTTAAAAGCTGGGGCTGTTGGTTACCTGTTAAAAGATACCAAAAAAGAGATACTAGAAAAGGCTCTTCTAGAAATGATGGATAATGGTTTTTATCACACCAAAAATGTTACTACTTTATTACTAGATTCAGTCTCTGGAAAGAAGGAAAGAAATAATCTCGCATTCAAAGAAAATGAAATTACTTTTATGAAGTTGGCTTGTTCTGAGTTAACCTATAAAGAAATAGCCGAAAAAATGTTTTTAAGCCCAAAAACAATAGATGGTTATCGTGATAGTTTGTTTACTAAATTAAACGTAAGAAACAGAGTAGGATTGGTAATGTATGCCATAAAAAATAAAATTTATACTCCGTAATTTTATGCTTAAATTTGCAGCATGGAAGAAACAAATAGACAACGAAAAATTGCAGGAGTATTGCAACAAGATTTGGTAGACGTTTTACAACGTGCTGCTCAAGATGGAATGAAGGGAGTGATTATATCGGTATCTAAAGTTTCGGTTACTGCCGATTTAGGAGTAGCTAAAGTGTACTTAAGTGTATTTCCTTCAGAAAAAAGAGATGAGATTATAGAAGGGGTGAAATCTAATACTCCTTTAATTCGTCATGAATTAGCACAGCGAACAAAAAATCAACTTAGAAGAATGCCAGAATTGCTATTCTTTGGTGATGATAGTTTAGATTACATTGAAGATATTGACAAATCTTTAAAAGGAGAGGACATTGATCCAATAAAAAATCCAGATATCTTACCTCGTCGCCAAAAACGTTAATAAATTTTCTTTACTTTGGCTAGCTAAATTTATTAATGGTTGAATTTTTCACTATACATAGCTAAACGATACTTGTTCTCAAAAACAAGTACTAACGCAATTAATATTATTACGGCAATTGCTGTTTTTGGTGTTGTAGTAGGTGCTTTGGCGTTATTTGTGGTTTTATCAGGTTTTTCAGGGTTAAAAACTTTTAGTGACTCTTTACTAAATGCATCGGATCCTGATATAAAAATAACTGCAACTCAAGGAAAATCTCTCGAATATTCAACAAAACTTCATGAAATTCTACAACAAGAAGAAGATGTGAAAGCGTATTCAAAAGTTGTAGAAGAAAGAGTTTTTTTAAAATATAAAGACAGAGATCATATTGCTCAAATAAAAGGAGTAGATGCTAATTATTCATCTATAATTCCTGCAGATTCTATATTAACGGTTGGAACTTGGATAGATGAACAGTATGAAAACACAGCTGTTGTTGGTTATGGAATTTCGTATAAATTGTCGTTAGGAATTTTTAATTTCGGAGAGCCTTTGCAGATTTTAGTTCCGAAACCAGGAAAAGGATTTATCAATGCTAACAATGCTTTTCGATCGGTATCTACACAAGTAGTTGGTGTGTATACAGGCTCAGAAGAGTTTCAAAATAAATATGTGTTTACCGAACTCTCGTTAGCACAAGAATTGTTAGGGTATAAAGAAAATCAAATAACGGGAGTTGAATTAGCTTTAAAAAAAGGAGTTGATTTAGATTCATTTCAAGAAAAACTACAAGCTGCTTTAGGGGAAGATTTGAAAGTACAAACTCGTGCACAGTTAAATACGTTGTATTATAAAGTAATTAATACTGAAAACTTCATATCGTATCTAATTTTTACACTGATTGTAGCTATTGCTTTATTCAATGTAATAGGTTCAATAATAATGATGATTATTGATAAACGTAAAAACCTAAAAACATTATTTAATTTAGGAAGTAGCGTAGAGGAAATAAAAAAGATTTTCATTTATCAAGGTTTTTTATTGACCCTAGTTGGAATGGCAATAGGATTGGTTTTAGGAGTTCTTTTAGTGTTGATTCAGCAACGTTTTGAATTATTAATGATTACAGAAAGCTTAGCTTATCCAGTTGAATTTAGGTTGGTGAATCTATTAGTAGTTATTGTTACAATTTCGACTTTAGGTTATTTGGCAGCTAAAATTGCAAGTTCAAGAATTTCTGTTAATTTTATAGAAAAATAATTTCTATGAAAAAAAGTCTTTTACCCTATATGCTTATAGGGGCAATCATGTTAGTGATTTCATGTGCTTCTAGCAATTTTGATTACTACAAAAACACACCATTTAAAGAACTAGATAGTTTACAGTCAACAAAGAAAGTCGTGAACTTTTCTTTTGGTTCTGAAATAAATGATTGGAAAACATATGATAAGCGTGAAGTTAAAACTGGTTTTTTATCGTTTTATAAAAAAATAGAAGATAAGAGGGTTGATTCTAGTTATGCAACGGTTAATATTATAGCATATAATAATGATGTTAAAAAGAGATGGAAAGAGACAACTAATATTGAAAATTATTTAGAAAGGTTTATTGCATTAAAAGAAAAATGGAGGTTTAAAGACTTTAAATATAGTTTACATACTACTAAGCATAAGAAGTATGGTAAATTATATATAGTTAAGTACGGAGACGAAAGAAAGTATAAATACACTAATGTGGTTTTCTTATTTTTTTATAGGAATAAAGGTTATACAATAGAGTATTCAGCTTTAAACGAGCATTATGATAAGTTTTTACCAGAGGTAGAAAAGTTAGTAATGGCTTTTAAAATAAATGAATAGTTTTTATAGAAAAATAAAAGACCAAGACTTTATAAATCTTGGTCTTTTACATATTAGTAGTAGCTAGAGTAGTCTTATTCTTTTATGACTATTGTTTTTGTTTTCTCATCTTTCTTCAATAGTATTTTGTATTTAGTTTTTGCTTTTTTGTTTTTTTCATAAGTCAAATGATATTTAGTTGAAGCAAAACTCCATCCAGGATATTTTTTTACAATTTCTTTTTGTAAAGATAGTGGGAGTCTTACGTCATAAAAATATTCATTACAGTTTAAAATATCACCTTGTTGATTATAGGTGATAGCAATCTTGTTTTTACCTTCTTTAAGTACTACATCGTAATTAGAAGGATCGTTTTTAGAATAAACATTTAAATTTTCAATGTTGAATTCTAACATTTTTTTGCGAAGCATTTTTATCTGCAATGATTGATCTGAGTTTTCAACAGCATTTACAAAAGAACTATTGCTTTCAACTGTTGCTTTTTTTTTGTTTAGGTTAGAAGATACGTCGTTTACAGCCAAAAAATTTTGTTGAGCAAACATTAGGTTGGTTAGACCGAGCATAATTAAACCAATTACTTTAGTTTTCATAAGTTAAAAATTATTATGATTAGACTTAGTTATTGGGGTTATTATGGGGTAAGTGAAATAAATAAGGAGTTTATAAAGGTAAAATAAAAGACAGTTTTTCAATTAAGATTACCATAGACAGATAATAATCTGCTAATAGACAAATGATAGACAAAATAGTATTGAAGAGAGTTTTTATAAGGATTGAATAAAAGCATCTAAGTTTATGTCTTCTGTAAGGTGTAATTTTTTTCTAAGTCTATAACGGCTAGTGTTAAGAGAAGCTAGAGTTATATTTTGTAAAGTAGCAATACTACGACTGTTAATTTTTAATCTAATAAGCGAACACAAACGTATTTCATTTTTGCTTAAATCTGGGAATTTAGTTGTTAAATTTCGGTAGAAAGAATCGCTTAATTTATCGAGCTTTTCATAAAACATTTGAGTGTCTGCATCGAAAGTAACTTTGTTATTTATTTCTTGTTCTAACTCATTTAAAAGCGCTTCTCTTTCTGAGTTTTGAGTTTGTTTTAAAGCATGCACTTTATCGGCTACGTATTTTATCCACTCTTGTTGTTGTGATAAGTTAATGGCAAAATCAGATAAATCACGTTTTTTAGATTGAATTTCGGAATTGAGCTTTTCAACTTTTAAGCTTTCAACTTCTAGTGTACGTTCTGCAAGTTCTTGTTTGTTTTTTGCATTAATAATATGTTGTCTTCTTCTTAAAAATAATGATGCTAGTAGTAGAATTATAAACGAAAATGAGAGAGTAACAATCCAAAATTTAGATTGTTGGCTTTTTAGTTGGTTTTCTTTAACCATTCGTTCTAGCTCAAAGTTAAGAGCAACCCTGTCTAATGTTGCATTATTGAGTTCTTTTCTCCAAGTGGCATCGGTAATATCTTCAAGGTTTTGTATACTGTCAGAAAATTGTTTCATCACTTTTAAAGTAGCATAAGCTTGTGTTGTTAGCCCTAAGGCATTTTGTAAGGTTTCTTTGGTTTGTAAAAATTCTAATTCAGAATCAGGAGTTAACCTTCCTGAAATTTTTTCTTCTGTAATTATTTTCTCTAACCTATTAAAGTTGGTGTTCGCTTCTGTAAACTTCCCCAATTTTATATTAGTGTTCACTAATTGTGCCCCGGCGCTAATTAAGCGAGGTGTGTCACGATTTTGTGATTTTTCATTTATAGCATTTTTAAAAAACTTGAAATTTTCAGCATATAATGGTGCTGCTAAATTATACTCTCCTTTTTCATAGTAGATGTCGGCAATATTATCTCGAACACTTCCTAGAAGTGTATGATTAGGGAAGTTGGTTAAGGTAATTTCGTAGGCTTTCTTAAAATAAGGAAGTGCTTTGTCGGGGTTGCTTTTATTCCAGTAAAAAAATAACCCATAATTATTAATGGCAGAAGGGTAGTAAATTTTATTAAAAGTTTTAGAGTAGTTTATGTTGGCTTTATGAGCATACTCTGCGCTATCAAGAATTGAAAGTTTGGCATAATCAGCAGCTAAAACACTGTAAGCATGATTATGCATTTCTATTAATGAGTTTTTTTCTTCGGAAGAAAGCTTACCCTCGTTTTCAACATAGAAATTTAAAAATTGATTATACCATTTAATTGATTCCTTCGGAAATCCAACCTTGTAAAACCAATTCCCAGCATCAAGAAAACTTTGAATTTTTAAATAGTAATGGTCTTCAATTTGTGGAAGTAAGTCTAGTTTTCGATACAGAAGAGATAAGTATTTTTTTAATTGAGTTTCAGAATACGAATCTCTAGTATAAGTTTTAATATCATCAACAGGAAATTCTTCATTCATTTCGTTATTAATTTGATGATATAGTTTTAAAGCATCTGTATTGTTTAATGGAAGCTCTTGTGAGAAACCAAAAAATGGTTGTAGGAGTATAGTAACCAGTAGTATATATACAAGTTGATACTTCAAAATAAGGTGTAAATGGTTAGTTAAACCAAATATACAGCTTCTTTTGCTGGTTTAAAAGTAAAAAGTAATTCATTGAAAATGAATAAGCTAAAAAGGGGATTTACACTATTATCCTAAGGTGACAGTAGCATCTCCAAACTTAGTTTGTACTTCGTCAAAAGCAGCAAAAACATCTTTAGGATCATCTGAAGTTACCATTTTCATACGGTGTTCTTTAAAATGCGGAATTCCTTTAAAATAGTTGGTATAATGTCTTCTGGTTTCTACAACTCCTAAATGTTCGCCTTTCCAGTCTATAGCCATTTCTAAATGACGACGTGCCATATCAACACGTTGAGAAATTGTTGGTCCTGGTAAATGCTCTCCTGTTTTAAAATAGTGTTTCACTTCATTAAAAAACCAAGGATATCCAATAGAAGCACGACCAATCATACAACCATCTAATCCATAAACGTCACGCATTTCCATCGCTTTTTCAGGAGAGGTAACATCTCCATTACCAAATACAGGTATATGCATTCTTGGGTTGTTTTTTACTTCGGCAATAGGAGCCCAATCGGCTTCACCTTTATACATTTGTGCACGTGTACGACCATGAATAGAAATGGCTTTACAACCTACATCTTGCAAACGTTCGGCAACTTCAAGAATTCTGATCGAATCATGATCCCAACCTAAACGAGTTTTCACAGTAACAGGTAATTTAGTGTGTTTTACCATGGCTTCGGTAAGGGAAACCATTAAATCAATATCTTTTAAAATTCCTGCACCAGCTCCTTTAGATACTACTTTTTTTACAGGGCATCCAAAATTGATATCGATAATATCAGGATTTGATTTTTCAACAATTTCCACTGTTTTTAGCATAGATTCTAAATTAGCGCCAAAAATTTGAATCCCCACAGGGCGTTCTTTTTCGTAAATATCTAACTTCATTACGCTTTTTGCCGCATCGCGAATCAATCCTTCCGAAGAAATAAATTCAGTATACACTACATCAGCACCATTTTCTTTACATAAAGCTCTGAATGGTGGATCACTTACATCTTCCATCGGCGCTAATAATAGCGGAAAATCAGGAAGTTCTATGTTACCTATTTTTACCATGCTGCAAAGTTACTTTTTATTTTTTTATTGTGTAAATTTTTAATTGTACATCGTTTTTCAAAGAAGTATCTTTGCAAGTCACAAGTAGTTAGATTACGACGAATGAACCCATAATGGGTATTTAGTAAATAATGCGGTTTTGTTAAAACGGATTTCCTAAGTGTCTAAAATGGTTTGAGAAATTTTTATATTGATGAAGAACATTAGAAATTTTTGCATTATTGCACATATTGATCATGGTAAGAGTACTCTTGCCGATAGATTATTAGATTATACAGGCACAGTTACTGAGCGTGAAAAGCAAAACCAGTTACTAGATAACATGGATTTAGAGCGCGAACGTGGAATTACAATTAAATCGCACGCGATTCAAATGGATTATGTTTACGAAGGAGAAAATTATATTCTAAACTTAATCGATACTCCTGGTCACGTAGATTTTTCTTATGAAGTTTCTCGTTCTATAGCAGCTTGTGAAGGTGCTTTGTTAATTGTTGATGCAGCACAGAGTATTCAAGCACAAACTATTTCTAACTTATACTTAGCGTTAGAGAATGATTTAGAAATTATTCCTGTACTAAATAAAGTAGATTTACCTTCAGCAAATCCTGAAGAGGTAACTGATGATATAGTTGATTTATTAGGATGTAATCCTGAAGATGTAATTCATGCAAGTGGAAAAACAGGTTTTGGGGTTGACAATATTTTAAAAGCAATTATTGAAAAAATTCCTGCACCTACTGGGAACCCTGACGCGCCATTAAAGGCATTGATTTTCGACTCGGTGTATAACTCATATCGTGGAATTGAAACCTACTTTAGGGTAATTGATGGTTCTATTAAAAAGAATCAACAAATAAAATTCATGGCAACTGGAAAACAATATGGTGCTGATGAAGTAGGGACTTTGAAGTTAAATCAAGTTGTAAAAAATGAGATTAAGACAGGTGATGTTGGGTATTTAATTACAGGAATTAAAGCAGCGAAAGAAGTAAAAGTAGGAGATACAATTACTGATTTTGCAAATCCAACAACTGATAGAATTGAAGGTTTTGAAGATGTGAAGCCAATGGTATTCGCAGGAATATATCCCGTAGATACAGAAGATTATGAAGAATTACGTGCTTCGATGGAAAAGTTGCAGTTAAATGATGCTTCATTAGTATTTCAACCAGAAAGTTCTGCAGCATTAGGGTTTGGTTTCCGATGTGGTTTCTTAGGAATGTTACACATGGAAATTATTCAAGAACGTTTAGAACGTGAGTTTGATATGACCGTTATTACTACGGTTCCTAACGTAAGTTACCACGCATTTACTAAGAAAGACCCTGATGAGGTGATTATTGTAAATAACCCATCAGATTTACCAGATCCATCAAGATTAGATAGAGTAGAAGAGCCTTTTATTAAAGCTTCAATTATTACCAAAGCAGATTTTGTTGGGCAGGTAATGTCACTTTGTATAGAAAAGCGTGGGCAAATTGTAAATCAAACATACTTAACTCCAGAAAGAGTTGAATTAATTTTTGACATGCCTTTGGCAGAAATTGTATTCGATTTCTATGATCGATTAAAAACGGTTTCTAAAGGATATGCATCATTTGATTACCATCCAATTGGAATGAAACAATCGAAGTTAGTGCGTGTAGATATGTTATTAAATGGACAAATAGTAGATGCACTTTCAGCTTTATTACATGATAGTAATGCGTATTCAATTGGAAAACGTATTTGTGAGAAGTTAAAAGAATTGATTCCGCGCCAACAATTTGATATTCCTATTCAGGCTGCTATTGGAGCAAAAATTATTGCTCGTGAAACCGTAAAAGCTTTACGTAAGGATGTAACGGCTAAATGTTATGGAGGAGATATTTCTCGTAAACGTAAATTATTAGAAAAGCAGAAAAAAGGTAAAAAACGTATGCGTCAAGTAGGAAACGTAGAAATTCCACAGCAAGCGTTTATGGCTGTACTGAAGTTGAATGATTAGCTTTTATAGATTTATAGATAAAATATAATATTTAAAAGCCGTTTTGATTTAATCAAAACGGCTTTTAAATTTTTATACTTAGGAGAAACTAATCTCTATTTCCTAAAACTTGTAAAGCCCAATATAGTAACATAGCTAACGACCCTAATGCAGCGACTAAGTATGTTCTTGCAGCCCATTTTAAAGCATCTTTAGATCCAGCTAATTCTTCACGACTTACCATATTCTTGTTTTCTAACCAAGCCAAAGCTCTATTACTAGCGTCATATTCAACAGGTAAAGTGACAAAACTAAAAATTGTACCTAAAGCCATAAAAGCTAAACCAGCCAAAGCAATATAAAAACCTATACCTGTACTCCCAGAGGCAGCACCAAAAGCAATACCACCAATTACCATCCATTGAGAGAAACGAGAAGTAATACTAACCATTGGTACTAGTTTAGAACGCATTTGTAAGTATTGGTAAGCTGTAGCATGTTGTACAGCATGTCCTACTTCGTGAGCGGCAACTGCTGCAGCTGCAGCATTACGTTGGTTGTATACAGCTTCACTAAGGTTTACTGTTTTATTTTGAGGGTTATAATGGTCAGTTAATCTACCAGGAGTAGAAATTACTTGTACATCATAAATACCATGGTCTGCTAACATTTTTTGAGCAATTTCTGCTCCGCTCATACCATTACGTAAGTGAACTTGCGAATATTTTTTAAATTTACGCTGTAAAGTGTTACTTACTAACCAACTGAATAAAGATATTATACCTATCAGTACATAAAATCCTATCATAATTTATATAGTTTTAAAATTTTGTATCATTTTTGCTGGATAAATTTACAACATAAATTATTCCAAATTAGTTAAGGAAATTAAAAATGTCAAAATGACAACACAACCTAAAATTTTAATAGTTTATACAGGAGGAACCATTGGTATGGTTAAAGACTATAATACAGGAGCTTTAAAGGCTTTTGATTTTAGTCAGATTTCAAGTAAAATACCAGAATTACAGCAGTTGAATTGTGAAATCTCTACTATTTCTTTTGATGAACCGATAGATTCATCAAATATGAATGTGAGTTATTATATCCAGATAGCTGAAATAATTTCTGATAATTATGACAAATTTGACGGATTTGTAGTGTTAACAGGATCAGACACTATGTCTTATACGTCTTCGGCGATAAGTTTCATGTTTGAAAATTTACAAAAACCAGTGATATTTACTGGGTCGCAATTGCCTATAGGAGATTTACGTACCGATGCAAAAGAAAATTTAATAACCTCTATTCAAGTAGCTTCTACTTATGAAAATGGTAAACCTATAATTCAAGAAGTAGGATTGTATTTTGAGTACAAATTATATAGAGCTAACAGAACTACAAAAATAAATGCTGAACAGTTTGAAGCATTTGCATCAATGAATTATCCGCCTTTGGCAGAAAGTGGAGTGCATTTAAACTTCAATCATCACTTATTGTTAAAACCAAATAAAGAAGAAAAAAAGCTGGTTTTTAGAAAAAAATTAGATAACCATGTAGCTATTTTAAAACTTTTCCCAGGTATAACAGAATCAGTAGTAAGAAGTTTTATAAATATTCCAGAGTTAAAAGGAATTATTTTAGAAACCTATGGCTCAGGTAATGCACCTACCGAAAAATGGTTTGTTGATTTATTGGAGGATGCTGTAAAAAGAGGGATATACATTGTTAATGTAACTCAATGTACAGGAGGAAGTGTAATTTTAGGGCATTATGAAACAAGTTCTGAATTAAAACGTATTGGAATTGTTGATGGTAAGGATATTACTACTGAAACAGCTGTAGCAAAAATGATGTATTTATTAGGAGAAAAGCTGTCAAAAGAAGAATTTAAGTGTTATTTTGAAAAATCCCTCAGAGGAGAAATGGCTTAAATTGTAAATAAATCGTTAAATTTACATTCGTAACTGCTTGAACTACTAAGGAAAAGCGTTAAAAAACAGGTTAGTAGTATAAATACTAGAGATTTTTTTTAATCTCCCAACATTTTTTTGTTACTTGCCACTCTGAAAAATTTAAAAACGTAATAAGTACAATAAAAGCATTACTTATTTGTAAAAAAATAAGTTTTTAGCAGTAAAATTTGTATTTTTAACCCGTTAACTATTTAAAATTAATTATAACAAAATGAAAAAAGTAGTAAATATCCTAACTATTGCAGGATTTATGTTTTTAGGAGCTATTCAATCAACTTATGCTCAAGACGCAGCAGCGGCAGAAGGATCAGAAACTTTCCACCAAATTTTAAAAAGATATTTTATCGAAGGTGGTCCAGGTTTTATGGGAATTGTATTAGTAGCTTTAATCTTAGGTTTAGCTATCGCAATTGAAAGAATTATTTATTTAAATATGGCTACAACCAATACAAAAAAACTAGTAGCTAGTGTTGATGAAGCTTTAAGTTCAGGTGGAGTAGAGGCTGCTAAAGAAGTTTGTAGAAACACAAAAGGTCCTGTTGCTTCTATCTTTTATCAAGGTTTAGAAAGAGCTGATGAAGGTTTAGATGCTGCTGAAAAAGCTGTAGTAGGATATGGTGGCGTGCAAATGGGATTATTAGAGAAGAACATTTCTTGGATTTCATTATTTATCGCTTTAGCACCGATGTTAGGGTTCATGGGAACTGTAATTGGTATGATTGGAGCTTTCGATGCGATTGCAGTAGCAAACGATATCTCTCCAGCGGTAGTAGCAGGTGGTATTAAAGTAGCACTTTTAACAACAGTATTCGGTTTAGTAGTAGCAATTATATTACAAATTTTCTATAACTATATTATTTCTAAGGTAGATAGTATCGTAAATAACATGGAAGATGCTTCTATTTCTTTAATCGACTTATTAGCAAAGTATAAAAAATAATAGAAGTATGAAGAACAATAGATTAATAACAATCGTTGTAGCATTACTTTCTCTTGTTGGAATTGTTTTATTTTTAACGACTTTAGGAGTAAATGAAGACGATAAGGCGGCTATGTCAGATGCTGTATCTCCTTTAGTTACTTATTCTTTAGTATTATTAGGATTAACAGCAGGAGTTACGGTGTTAGCTTCAATATTAAGTTTGTTTAAGAATCCAGCAGCTTTGAAAAAAGCATTGTTAGGTTTGTTAGGAATGGGAGTTTTATTAGTGGTTTCTTATATACTTTCAGCAGACGGACAAGTTATTGACGCAAACGAAAAAGTAATTGCAGCAGCAGGTAGTAGTGTTTCTAAGAATACTAGTACAGGTATTTGGTTAAGTGTTATATTAATATTGATCGCAGGAGGTTTCTTCGTGTGGGATTTATTAAAAGGATTAGTTAAATCATAGATTATTATGGCAAGAAGAGAAAACCCAGAAATTAATGCAGGTTCGATGGCAGATATTGCCTTCTTGCTACTTATCTTTTTCCTTGTAACAACAACGATGGATGTGGATTCAGGTATCCCTAAAAAGTTAGCTGAAAAAACTGAAGTTGAACCACCAATCGTTAAAGAAAAAAACATCTTTCAAGTAAGTATTAACCGAAACAACCAACTTTTAGTTGAGAATGAAGTTATGGAGTTAAAAGACTTAAAGGATGCAGCTGTAAAATTTATAGATAATGGTGGAGGTATTGGTAACCCAATGCCAGGGAAAGAAGCTGGAGCTGCTTGTGACTATTGTAAAGGAGCAAAAGATCCAGAATCATCAGATCACCCTAACAAGGCTATTATTTCTGTTGAAAGTGATAGAGGTACTGAGTATGGTACTTACGTTGCTGTTCAAAATGAATTATTAAGAGCATACACTGAGTTACGTAATAGATTATGCCAAGAAAAATATGGTATGAGTTTTGACGAACTTGAAAAAGCTTTTATTGATAGTGCAAGAAAAGATGAGTCTTTAAGAAAGAAAGTAGAAGATATTAAGGCGAGTTACCCTCAAATTATTTCAGATACTGATCCAACAAATGTTAAATAATAAAACAATATAAGAGTATGTCTAAGTTTAGAAAAAAGAAGAAAGGGATGCCTGCTTTATCTACGGCGTCTTTACCAGATATTGTTTTCATGTTATTATTTTTCTTCATGGTTACAACTACTATGAGAGAAACAGATTTATTAATTGATTCACCTCGTTTACCTAGTGCAAGTGAAGTAAAAAAACTTGAGCGTAAAAGTTTAGTGAGTACAATTTATGTTGGTAAAGCAAAAGACGCTAAATATGGTACAGGATACAATAGAATTCAGTTAAACGATAAGATTGCTACACCAGATGATGTGCCTTCTTTTATTTATCTTGAAAGAGATAACGTTTCTGAAGCAGAAGTACCATTTATGACAACTTCTATTAAGGCAGATAAAGAATCTAGTGTTGGTACATTAGCCGATATTCGTGAAAAATTAAGAGATGTTAATGCTCTTAAATTAAGTTTATCTACACACAAAGGAAGTGTAATTAATAAGTAATAATTACTTTTAAATAAACATAAAAAGAGCAATCGATAGATTGCTCTTTTTTTATACAAAAAAGTTATCTTTATCGTTACATAATTATTATGAAGTACACAGCATTTATATTTTTAGTAACATTCTTTTCTTTTAATGTTTTTTCCCAAAGAGATTCTCTTAATGTAGGGGATAAATATTTGGAAGACCAGTTGTATATTGATATAACCTACAACTTGCTTCAAAATCAACCGAAAGAGCTAGGAAAGACAGGTTTTTCATATGGTTTAACTCTAGGTTATATGAGAGATATACCAATTAGTAAAAATGGAAGGACTGCTTTTGCAATTGGCTTAGGATATAGTTATGATTCCTTTGATCATGACCTTAAGGTTATAGATGATAATGGTGATTATGAAATAGACCCTAATCTAAGTTCAAATAAAATAAAACTTCATAATATAGAAATACCCATTCAATTTCGATGGCGTTCTTCAGATGTTAATACTTATTCTTTTTGGAGATTATATGCAGGAGTTAAAGTTACGTATAACATAAGTAATGAATTTCGATACAAAATAATAGATCAAAGTTTTAGCTTTTCAGATGTTGAAAACTATAATAAATGGCAAACAGGATTAGCTTTATCAGCCGGTTATGGTACTTTTAATTTTCACGTGTATTACAGTTTGTCACCCATGTTTAAAAATGCAACACTTAATGGAGAGTCTATTAATAGTAGAATAGTTAAAGTAGGATTAAGTTTTTATCTTCTATAAAATAAAATAAGCTAAAAAGGGGCTAAATAAGCCAATAAAAAAACCTATATATACTTCTTTAACTGTGTGAGCTCTTAATTGTAATCTAGAGCTTGCTAATAGTCCTGAAAGTAATATTAATGAAATTATTACGGGAAGTATATAAATACCCTGCAATTGTTGAAATAATAAAAAGTATCCAATGGCAATTCCCATAGATAACAAATGTAGGCTACCTTTTATTTTAAATGGAAAAAGCATATAAATTAAACCTAGTCCAAAAACAGTTCCGTAGAATAAATAACTTAGGTCTTTAACGATACTCATATTTGCGAATAATTTCCCTAAGAACATAAACAAGGTCATCATTAAAAACACAGGAAGCTTTCGTTCATTTATAGTATGTACTCTGAATGACTTTATGTATCCTATTGACCTAAGAAATACAAGTAAAAGTAATGGAATTAGATAAGTAGCAATAATTACGACAGATAAAACTGTTAACTGTTGCTGTTTATTTAGTGTTATTGGTGAAAATATAAAATACAAAAGAATGCCTATAGTAGGCATTACAATTGGATGCAAAATAGTTGATATGAATTTATACCAACGCATTAAATTTCTTTACGTAAACGAGCAACAGGAATGTCTAATTGCTCTCGATATTTAGCTACAGTTCTTCTTGCAATAGGATATCCTTTCTCTTTTAAAATTTTAGAAAGCTTTTCGTCTGTTAAAGGTTTGCGTTTATCTTCTTCACTTATAACAGTTTCTAATATCTTTTTAATTTCTTTGGTAGAAACATCTTCTCCTTGATCGTTTTTCATAGATTCAGAGAAAAAATCCTTAATCAGTTTTGTTCCGTACGGAGTAGATACATATTTGCTACTAGCTACACGAGAAACCGTAGATACGTCCATGTTAATTTCATCAGCAATATCTTTTAAAATCATTGGTTTTAACTTACGCTCATCTCCTGTTAAAAAATATTCTTCTTGACGGTGCATAATAGCATTCATAGTTACTAAAAGCGTTTGTTGACGCTGTTTAATGGCATCAATAAACCACTTCGCAGCATCTAATTTTTGTTTGATAAATAGCACAGCATCTTTTTGCGATTTAGTTTTCTCCTTAGAGTCTTGATAGCCCTTTAACATGTTGTTATACTCTCTAGAAACATGTAATTCAGGAGCATTACGTGAGTTCAAGGTTAAATCTAAATTCCCGTCAATAATTCTGATTGAAAAATCAGGAACTATTTGCTCAGCAATTTTGTTATTACCAGCATAAGAACTTCCTGGTTTAGGATTCAATCTGCTTATTTCATTAATAACATCTTTAAGTTGCTCTTCAGAAATGTTATACTTCTCTAGTAATTTTTGATAGTGCTTTTTAACGAAATGATCGAAAGATTCTTCTAAAATCCGAATTGCCAAAGCTCTGCTTTCTGTTTCAGTTTTCGACTTTAACTGAATAATCAAACATTCTTTTAAGTCTAAAGCACCAACACCGGTGGGATCAAGTTTTTGAACAACATTCACTAAAACATCCTTAACTTTTTCTTCCGTAGTAAAAATGTTTTGAGTAAAAGCTAAATCATCAACTAAATCGATAATGTCTCTACGAATGTAACCGCTATCGTCTATACTTCCTACTAAAAACTCAGCAATAGCACGTTCATCGTCATCAATTCTAAAAGTATTTAATTGATTGTTTAACGATTGATGAAAACTGGTTCCTGCTGCATAAGGCACTTGTTTTTCATCATCATCGGAAGAATAGTTATTCGTTTGAGTTTTATAACTAGGATATTCGTCGTCGCTTAAATATTCATCAATATTAATATCATCAGTATCAATCTTTTCATTGCCCGAATCATCATAATCAATATCGTTGGCTAAAGTATCTTCAAAATTCTCTGGTTCATCTTTACCTGTATCTAAAGCAGGATTTTCTTCAATTTCTTGTTTCAAACGTTCTTCAAAAGCCTGTGTAGGCAATTGAATTAACTTCATCAACTGAATTTGTTGAGGAGATAATTTTTGAAGTAATTTTTGATGTAAACTTTGTTTTAGCATATATACAAAGATATGAAATAGGACAAAAAAAATCGCCATCCGCTGAGGAATGACGATTGATATTTATAAGTTTTATGATTTTTTTAAAATTCAGCGTTTTGTGGTGTTCTTGGGAAAGGTATAACGTCACGAATATTACCCATACCAGTAGTAAATAATACCAAACGCTCAAAACCTAAACCAAAACCAGAGTGAACTGCAGTTCCGAATTTACGAGTGTCTAAATACCACCATAATTCTTCTTCAGGAATGTTTAATGCAGCCATTTTTTCTTGTAAAACTTCTAAACGCTCTTCTCTTTGAGATCCTCCTACCATTTCACCAATTCCAGGGAATAATACATCCATTGCACGAACTGTTTTTCCATCTTCATTTAAACGCATGTAGAAGGCTTTAATGTTTGCAGGATAATCAAATAAAATCACTGGACATTTAAAGTGTTTTTCTACTAAGTAACGCTCGTGTTCTGATTGTAAATCAACACCCCATTCGTTCACAGGGAATTGGAATTTCTTCTTTTTATTTGGTTTAGAATTACGTAAAATTTCAATAGCCTCAGTATAGCTTACACGTTTAAAGTTGTTGTCAACTACAAATCGTAATTTTTCGATTAAGCCCATTTCACTACGTTCTGCTTGAGGTTTCTTTTTCTCCTCTTGCGCTAAACGATTATCTAAAAAGGCTAAGTCGTCTTGACAGTTATCTAAAACGTATTGTAATACATATTTAATAAAGTCTTCAGATAAGTCCATGTTTGCATCTAAATCGTTAAATGCAACCTCTGGTTCAATCATCCAAAATTCTGCTAAGTGACGCGTAGTATTTGAGTTTTCAGCTCTAAAAGTTGGTCCAAAAGTATATACCTTACCTAATGCCATAGCATAGGTTTCAGCTTCTAATTGTCCAGAAACGGTTAAGTTGGTTTCTTTTCCAAAAAAATCTTTGGTATAATCAACTTTTCCTTCTTCGTTTAAAGGAGCTTTATTTGCTTCAAAATTGGTAACCTTAAACATTTCACCAGCACCTTCAGCATCAGAACCTGTAATAATTGGTGTGTTTACGTAATAAAAACCTTCTTTTTGAAAGTATTGATGTACTGCAAATGATAATGCAGAGCGTAAACGCATTACAGCGCTAAATGTATTCGTTCTTACACGTAAATGCGCATTTTCACGTAAGAACTCAAAACTATGTTGCTTTGGCTGAATAGGGTATTCATCAGGATTAGAATCTCCTAAAATTTCTAAATCAGTTACTTGAATTTCTACGGTTTGCCCTTTACCTTGACTTTCAGTTAAAGTACCATGGATACTAACAGCAGCCCCTGTATTTATTCTTTTTAATAAAGTTTCGTCAGCATTTTCAAAATCTACAACACACTGAATATTATTAATAGTAGAACCATCATTTAGCGCAATAAAACGATTGCTTCTAAAAGTTCTTACCCATCCTTTTACGTGTACTTCTTGTAAAATCTTGTCAGATTGTAATAATTCTTTAATGCTACTTCTTTTCATCTGTTTTAAATATGATAATTTGTTGATGTGTCAACAATGAAATTTAACTATATCACTGTGTTTTTTATAATAACCTACGTCATCGACGTTTAAGTCTTCAATAAAATCAAGCAAAGATACTTTTTTGCTATTAATTGAGCAATGAAGACAAGGTAAGAATATGCTAGATGTTTATTTATCTTCGTCTTTAGGAGGTAGAATTTTAAACTTAGTTTCTTTTAAAACTTTCTTGTTTGCTATCTTCTTTTCAAATGAAAGAAGAAGAGAAGGTAACAATAATAAGTTAGAAACCATTGCTAATAATAATGTTACCGATACTAATCCACCCAATGCTATTGTTCCTCCAAAACTAGAAACGGTAAACACCAAGAATCCGAAGAAAAGTACAATAGAAGTATAAAACATACTTACGCCTGTTTCACGTAAGGCAGAATATACTGCGGGTTTAATTTTCCAATTATTACTTAATAGTTCTTGTCGATATTTTGCTAAGAAGTGAATTGTATCATCTACTGAAATACCAAAAGCAATACTAAATACTAAAATGGTTGATGGTTTTATAGGAATATCTAAGAAGCCCATTAAACCACCAGTGATTAATAAAGGAAGCATGTTAGGTATTAATGAAATTAATATCATTTGTGGCGAACGGAACATCCACGCCATAAAAATTGAGATTAGCACAATAGCTAATGATAAAGAAATAACTAAGTTTTTAATTAAATAGTTCGTTCCTTTTAAGAAAACTAAAGCCTTACCTGTTAGTGATACGTTGAAGTTTTCACTAGGAAATTGTTTGTTTATTACTGCTTGTAAACGCTCTTGAATAACATCCATTTTATCTGTACCGATGTCTTTCATAAAAGTAGTGATACGAGCATAGCGACCAGTACTATCTACAAAATTCTTTAACATTCCAGAGTTGCTGTCAGAATTTTTTGTGTAGGCAAAAATGTAACTTTTTTCTTGACTTGTAGGTAATTGATAGTATTTTGGATTACCATTATAGTAAGCCTGTTTAGAATATTTTACCAAGTTGGTTACCGATATTGGCTTAGAAAGCTCAGGGAAAGTTTCAATAGCTTCATTTAGCTCTTCCATCTTTTTCAAGGTAGAAAGTTTCATTACACCTTTTTCTCTCTTGGTGTCAATCAAAATTTCTAACGGCATGATTCCTCCAAACTCTGATTCGAAAAACTTAATGTCTTTATAGAATTGTTTTCCTTTAGGCATGTCTTCAATCAAACTACCAGATACACGTATCATATACAGTCCAATCATACTGAAGATAATAATAGAAACCGTGGTAATATAAATGGCAATACGTTGTTTCCTTACCATGTTCTCCATCCAGTTTACTACATTTTCCATCCATTTTTTCTCTAAATGATTTAAATGTTTCTGTTCTGGAAGAGGCATAAAGCTGTAAATAATCGGAATGATTAATAAAGCTAAAATGAAAATACTGATGATATTTATTGAAGCTAAAATTCCAAATTCTCGCATCAATTGACTCTTTACAAAAATAAACGTAGCAAAACCAGATGCAGTGGTAATGTTAGTCATTAAAGTTGCATTTCCAACTTTAGAAATAACTCGTTGCAATGACTTTGCTTGATTACCGTGTTTTTTTACTTCTTGTTGATATTTATTAATAAGGAATACCGCATTAGGTACACCAATAACTATAATTAGCGGTGGAATTAAAGCTGATAATACTGTAATTTCATATCCTAAAAGACCGATAAAGCCAAAAGCCCAAATAACACCAATACCAACAACTAATAATGTGATAAATGTTGCTCTAAATGAACGGAAAAAAAAGAAGAAAATAATAGCAGTAATAAGTAAAGCACCTATTACAAAAATTTCCATTTCATCTGTAATGTTCTGAGAGTTTAAGGTTCTTATATATGGCATTCCTGAAATACGAACATCTACACTATGTTTCTTTTCGAAAGATTCAACAGTTGGAATTAAAACATCCATCACAAAATCTTTACGAACAGGGGTGTTAACAATATCTTTATTTAGGTATATAGCGGTTTGTAAAACACCTTTGTCGTTGTAAAGTAAATTGTTATAGAATGGAAGCTTCTCAAAAAGCTGTTTTTTTATTTCAGTAACTTCTTCGTTGGTTTTTGGTGCTTTATCAAATAAAGGTTCAATAACAAATTTACGCTGTTTTCTGTCTGCCTTTAATTGTTGAACATCTGCTACAGATACTGTAAAATCTACCTGAGGCAAACTGTCTAAATCTTTTACAAGTTTATTCCAAGCATTGAATTTTTCAGGAGTGAAAATTGTAGAATCTTTTACCCCAAGAATTACTAGGTTACCTTCTTCGCCAAAAATCTCTAAGAATTTATTATACTCGATGTTAGCTTCGTGATCAGTAGGAAGTAAATTAGCTTCTGTATAAGAGAAGCGCATGTATTTTGTTTGGGTGACTAAGAACCCTGTGATAATTGCAATAGTAAGTAAAACTAAGTAACGATTTCGCAATATGAATCCTGCGATTTTAGTCCAAAAAGTCATCCAAAAAAAATTTTAGCAAATTTATGCTAAATGAACTAATTAAACGAAAAAAGGGCGTTTTAAAACGCCCTTTTTTCTATTATTTTCAAAAAGAAATTAAACGGTCATAATTTCTTTTTCTTTAACTACAAATTTCTCGTCAATTTCTTTTATAAAATTGTCAGTTAAATTTTGGATATCAGCTTCAGCATTTTTTTTCATGTCGTCAGAAACGTCTAATTTTTTGATGTCGTTATTCGCATCTTTACGTGCATTACGAACTCCAACTTTGGCATGTTCAGCTTCAGCTTTAGCTTGTTTAGCTAAATCTTTACGGCGTTCTTCAGTTAATGGTGGAACGTTAATGATAATATTCTCTCCATTGTTCATTGGGTTAAAACCAAGATTAGCAAGCATAATAGCTTTTTCTATTTCTTGTAACATATTTTTTTCCCAAGGTTGAATCGAAATTGTTCTAGCGTCAGGTGTATTTACGTTTGCAACTTGTCCTAATGGGGTTGCAGAACCATAATAATCTACCTGTACATTTGCTAACATGGCTGGAGATGCTTTACCAGCTCTAATACTGCGTAATTCTTTTACTAAATGTTCAATAGCACCATTCATTGCCTCTTTGGCCGAATCTAAAATAAAATCAATTTCTTCAGTCATTTTGTTCGTATTTAAAACCTCAAATAGGTTGAGGGTAATTTTTCAGTTTATTCGTTATCAACTATTGTTCCAATATTTTCACCAGAAATTAACTTTAATAAGTTTCCTTTGGTGTTCATATCGAAAACAATAATAGGTAATTTGTTTTCTTCACTTAATGTAAAGGCTGTCATATCCATTACTTTTAAGCCTTTGTCAATAACGTCTTTAAAGGTAATGTTTTCATACTTAACTGCATCTTTATTTTTTTCAGGATCTGAAGTGTAAATACCATCTACTCTAGTTCCTTTTAAAATAGCATCAGCATTAATTTCAATAGCTCTTAAAACTGCAGCGGTATCTGTAGTAAAGTACGGATTTCCTGTTCCTCCACCAAAAATTACAACACGTCCTTTTTCTAAATGTCTGTTTGCACGACGTTTAATGTAAGGTTCTGCAATTTCTTTTATTTCGATAGCGGTTTGTAAACGGGTGTGAATACCTTCATCTTCTAAAGCACTTTGTAAGGCTAAACCATTAATACAAGTTGCTAACATACCCATGTGATCGCCTTGTACACGATCCATACCTTGGCTAGCACCAGCAACCCCTCTAAATATATTTCCACCACCAATTACTATGGCAACTTCTACACCTTTATCTACAACTTGTTTAATTTCTTGAGCGTATTCTTTAAGTCTGTTTGGGTCGATACCGTATTGGCGCTCTCCCATAAGTGCTTCACCACTTAATTTTAAAAGGATTCTTTTGTATTGCATTTGTTTTGTTGAAAGTTGTGCAAAGCTACATATTTTTTTTGAGAGTTTTATGCTGAAAATGCAAGGAGGTAACTATAGTATTACTCTTTATTGCTTAATTTTAATGACACGTGTTTTGGAAAAAGAATCATGCCAACCAACAGCATCTGATCCTAAAAAAGAAAAAAGCATTAAAAGGAATGTATCGACATAATGATCTTAATAGTATTACGTCAAATGTAGGTTTGTTACCGTTTTCATCAACAACTTTTGTTCCTGTTATAAACTTAGCAATAGATCTACCAGTTAAAGCTTCAAAAAATGAGTAGTAGAACATTCCTATGATAAACCCCCATACAAACTCTTCCAGTTTTCCTATTTGCTCAAAATATCCAGCAGAGTTAGGAGAAATAATAGTAAGGAGAAGAGTAAATATGAAGCCTAGAAAAAAGCTGATGATTAATATAAATATTCTGTCAAGAAGATAATTGGCAAAGCGTGTGCCTTGGCTAGCAATTTGATTGCTTAATTCGTTTTCACTATTTTTTGCTAAAAGTTTTTCTTTTAGCTGTGTGTTTTCGTCGAATGATTCACAAGTATCTTCAAAATCTGCAATAGAGTTTCTTAGTCCACAAATAATTCCTTTTTGACTATCAAATTTTTGATTTTTACAAATTTTACAAAATTTTAAATGTTCTTCTCTTGTCATAGCTGTTTTTTAGATGAAGTGCTAATGTATTTAAAATTGAGTTGAAAATGAATCTAAATTAGTTGTATAAAAAAACCATCCAAAAAATGGATGGTTTTCATATAAAATTATTGTTGAGAATTATCCTAAAGTAACTCTTACGAAATTTTTAACTTCAACGTCACCGTAAGAAGAAACATATTCTGCAACAGTTTTCTTTTCGTCTTTGATGAACTTTTGATCTAATAAACATTGTTCTTGATCTAAAGTTGTGTTATCAGAGATAAATCTTTCCATTTTACCAGGTAAGATTTTGTCCCAGATTTGCTCTGGTTTACCTTCAGCTTTTAATTGCTCCTTAGCTTCTTTTTCAGCTTCGGCCATAGCTTCATCAGTTAACTGTAATCTAGATACGAATTGAGGTACGTTCTTTAAAGTTTTACCTAAACGAGCTAACTCTTCGTTATCTTTAATAATTGCAGCAATTCTAGCTTCAGTTTCAGAAGCTACATAAGCAGGATCAAAATCTTTGTAAGATAAAGAAACAGCTCCCATTGAAGCAGCTTGCATAGCTAAGTCTTTAGTTAACTCAGCAGCGTTATCTACAGCAGCAGTTAAACCTACCATTGCAGCAATTTTACCAACGTGAGTATAAGCTCCTACGTATGGTGCTTCGATTTTTTCGAAAGAAGTGATATCGATTTTTTCACCGATAACTCCTGTTTGCTCGATTAATTTCTCAGCAACAGTTACTCCTCCAAAATCAGCAGCTAAGAACTCCTCTTTTGTATTGTAGTTAAAAGCGATGTCTACAAATTCTTTAGCTAACTCTTTGAAAGAATCGTTTTTAGCTACGAAATCTGTTTCACATGCTAATACGATAGCAACACCGTAAGTGTTATCATCGCTGATTTTTGTAATAGCTACACCTTCAGTAGACTCACGATCTGCTCTTTTAGCAGCGATCTTTTGTCCTTTTTTACGTAAAATTTCAATAGCTTTATCAAAGTCACCTTCTGCTTCTACTAATGCTTTTTTACAATCCATCATACCAGCTCCGGTAGTTTCTCTTAATTTTTTTACGTCTGCAGCGCTAATTTTTACTGACATTTCTATCGTTATTTTTTAATTGTAATTATTGTTGTAAGGTATAAAAATTTAAAGGCCTCAATGTAATGAAACCTTTAAATTAAAATTATTTTGCTTCTTCAGATGCAGGTGCTTCAGCTGTTTTTTCAGTTTTAGCTTTTTCTTTATCTGCTTTTCTTTCAGTTAAGCCTTCAGCAATCGCATCAGTTACATATGATAATACTTTATCAATAGATTTTGAAGCGTCATCGTTTGCAGGAATTACAAAATCAATCGGTCTTGGATCAGAGTTTGTATCAACCATTGCAAAGATTGGAATGTTTAATTTTTGTGCTTCAGCAACAGCAATGTGCTCTTTCTTCACGTCAATTACAAATAAAGCTCCTGGTAAACGAGTCATATCAGAAATTGAACCTAAGTTCTTTTCTAATTTTTCACGTTGACGGTTGATTTGTAATTTTTCTCTTTTTGATAAAGCGTCGAAAGAACCATCAGTCTTCATTCTATCAATAGAAGCCATTTTCTTTACAGCTTTACGAATAGTAACGAAGTTTGTTAACATACCACCTGGCCATCTTTCAGTAATGTAAGGCATGTTTACAGCTTTAGCTTTTTCAGCAACGATATCTTTAGCTTGCTTCTTAGTAGCAACGAATAAGATTTTACGTCCTGAGTTAGCTATTTTTTGTAACGCAGCAGAAGCCTCGTCAATTTTAGCTGAAGTTTTATACAAATCGATGATGTGAACACCATTACGCTCTGTATAGATGTATGGAGCCATGTTTGGGTTCCATTTTCTAGTTAAGTGTCCAAAGTGAACACCACTTTCTAATAATTCTTGAATGTTTGCCATTTTAATAAATGTGTTTACGTTCTGTTTTCGCAATATTTCAGTAGTTATTAAGTCTGAAATATTTAGATACTAAACTGTTAAAAATTGATTTATAAATAACAGTCTCAAAACATTTAAATACTGAAACAAGTTCAGTAAAATATTAACGTTTAGAGAACTGGAATTTCTTACGAGCTTTCTTCTGACCGAATTTCTTACGTTCAACCATTCTTGGATCACGAGTTAATAATCCTTCTGGTTTTAATACAGCTTTGTTTTCTTCGTTAATTGATACTAATGCTCTAGTAATTGCTAAACGAATAGCTTCAGCTTGACCAGTAACACCACCACCGTATACGTTTACTTTAATGTCGTAAGCCTCTAAGTTCTCAGTTAACATTAAAGGTTGTTGAACTTTGTATTGTAAAGTTGGTGTAGTGAAATAGTTTTTAAACTCTCTTTTGTTGATAGTGATGTTTCCACTTCCTTGAGAAACATAAACACGAGCAACAGCTGTTTTTCTTCTACCTATTTTGTGTACAGTTTCCATAATTATTTAAGATCGTTAAGGTTAATAGCTTTAGGTTTTTGAGCTTCTTGACCGTGCTCTGTACCTGCGTAAACATATAAATTTTTGAATAACGCGCTACCTAAACGGTTTTTAGGTAACATACCTTTTACTGCTTTTTCGATTAATCTTGTAGGATCTTTTTCGAACATTTCTGTAGCAGTTAATGATCTTTGCCCTCCTGGATAACCTGTGTGACGGATGTAAGACTTGTCAGCCCACTTGTTACCAGTTAAATTGATTTTTTCAGCGTTGATGATTACAACGTTGTCTCCACAATCTACGTGAGGAGTATAATTTGGCTTGTACTTACCTCTAATAAGCTTTGCAACTTTAGAAGCTAGACGACCCAATGTTTGCCCGTCCGCATCAACTAAAACCCACTCTTTGTTTACAGTGTTCTTGTTAGCTGATACTGTTTTGTAACTTAATGTGTTCATAATTACACGATTAGTTTTTGTTTATAATTAATAATTCTTTGTCCTTTAAAAAGGTCTGCAAATGTACAATTAATTATTTGATTGACAAATAGCGTGTTAGTTTAATTTTTTTCTTTTTTAATTTGCCAGAGTTTAACGCATAAAAAAACGTGCTTTAAGCACGTTTTTTTATAATTATGTTTTAAAAACTATTCTACTTTTTGATCTAATAAATCAAAGAATTGATTTAATCTAGGTAATATGATAATTTTTGTACGTCTGTTTTTAGCTTTATTTTCAGGAGTGTTGTTTTCTACTAAAGGAACATAGCTACTTCTACCTGCAGCAATTAATCTTTCAGGAGCTACATTGTACTTTCCTTGTAATTCACGAACAATGGCAGTAGAACGTAAAACACTTAATCCCCAGTTGTCTTTTAAAGCAGAACCAGCAGCAACAGGAGTGTTATCTGTGTGTCCTTCTACCATTACATCCATTTGTGGTTGTCCGTTAACAACTGTAGCAACTTTTTCTAATACTTTAGATGCTTTGTCGTTAATAGTGTAGCTTCCGCTTTTAAATAATAACTTGTCAGAAATTGAAATAAATACTACAGTTTTTTCAACGTTTACTTCAATGTCTTCATCATCAATACCGTCTTGTAATTCTTTTTTTAAGTGGAAAGCAACTACTAAATTAAGAGAATCTTTTTTAGAAGCTGCTTCTCTAATTTTGTTGATGTATTTATCTTTTTTGCTTAACTGAGATAATGTTTCTTTAATGTTGTCATTAGCTCCTTGAGTTAATACAGTTAGATTTTCTACTTGTTGTAATGTGTTTTCTTTGTCTTTCTTTAACTCTGTTACTCTAGATTCTAAAGAGAAAGCCTTTTCTTGACAAGTTTCTTTTTCAACCAAGCATTTAGTTAAGTTAGCTTTTACCGCTAATAATTCTTCTTTTGTTTGTTCATGTTTAGCCTTAACAGCCTCTAGTTCTTTTGTAGAAGCACACGATGCTAGTAAAAGAGCGGCACTAAGGAATAAGAATACTTTTTTCATTTTGATTCTATGTTTTAGATGTATTATTAATAATTAATAGTTGAGCAAATTTATAAAAATGAAGACACAAAAAAGAGAATTAACAATCTTTTATGAAGATTGAAAGTGCTAATTTTGTGATAAAATTTTTATCATGATTAAAAGAGTAACGCTTGTAGTAGTTTCATTATTGTTGTTTATATCTTGCAAAGAAGAAAAAAAAATAAACGAGACTAAATTACAAGGAGGTGTTTTTGGAACTACTTATCATATAACTTACATGAGCAATGAAAATTATCAAAAATCTATTGATAGTTTGTTTCATTTAGTGAATAAATCACTGTCAACGTATATGCCTACTTCTGATATTTCAAAAATAAATCAAGGAGATACTACGGTAGTGGTTGACGATATGTTTGTTGAAGTGTTTGATAAAGCAAAAAGAATTTATAAAGAAACTGATGGGTATTTTGATCCGACAATTGGAAGGTTGATTGATGCTTATGGATTTGGGTCAGGTAAGGAAAAAAAGAATCTAACTACCGAGGAAATTTCAGTCTTAATGGAACATGTGGGGTTTGATAAAGTTTCTTTAAAGGATAGAAAAGTTTATAGAGAAAGCTCAGATATAGAGTTTAATGTAAATGCATTTGCTAAAGGATATGGTGTAGATGTGGTAGGAAGATTTTTAGAATCAAAAAATATTCATGATTATTTAGTAGAAATAGGGGGTGAGATTAGAGCAAGAGGTACAAAAGATGGGAAATTATGGAAAGTGGCTATTGAAAAACCAAATGTTGACGGAACACGCTCTATTCAAAAAGTAATTGAATTGGATAATGAGTCAATGGCAACTTCTGGAAATTATAGAAAGTACAAGGTAAATGCTGAAGGGAAAAAGATAGTGCATACGGTAAATGCAAAGACAGGATTGGCAGAGGAAAGTAACTTGCTAAGTGTGTCGGTTAGATTAAAAGGAGATTGTGCTGATGTAGATGCTTATGCTACTGCTTTTTTAGCAATGGGCTTAGAGAAAACAAAAGTATTTTTAGAAGAGCATCCAGAGTTAAAGGTGGTGTTATTATATCACAATGAAGTAAATGAGTTAGCAGAGTATGCTAATTAATTTTTATAACATACAGGCAAAATTTCGCCTTTCATTAAAGCAAATCGTTCTAGTTTTTCTGGAGCGATTTTTTTTGTGTAGTCTATTTCATCAACTTTAAAACCTATAGAACGTAGTTTGTTAAAATAATCACGACCGTATACGCGAACATGGTCATACTGGCCGAATATTTTTGCACGCTCTTTTGGATCAGTAATCGAATCGTCTTCAAAAGTAATTTCTCTAGATAAATCTTGAGGAATTTGAAAAATACCAAACCCGCCAACTTTCATTACACGATACAATTCTTGCATTGCTTTCGTATCGTCAGAAATGTGTTCTAATACATGATTACAAAATACTACATCAAAAGAGTTGTCTTCAAAAGGAAGGTCGCAAATATCTGCTTTTACATCTGCTATAGGCGATTCTAAATCAGAAGTAGTATACTCTAAGTTTGTTTGTTTTCTAAAAATATCTAAAAAGCATTGCTCAGGAGCAATATGTAATACTTTTAACTTTTTATCTGAGGAGAAAAAGTTACTCTCTTGTTGTAAGAAAAGCCACATTAAACGATGCCTTTCTAGAGATAGGGTAGAGGGAGATAGTGCGTTTTCACGTTGTTTTCCGTACCCGTAAGGTAAAAATTTCTTAAATGATTTTCCATCAATAGGATCTGTGAAATTATCACCTTTTAGCCACCAAGCAATAACTGGGCGAGCCCAATAACTAGCTTTAATTAATATTGGTCTAGGTATGGTATTTAATATTGTTTTGAAAATGCTCACTTAATTATTACCAGTTAAGTATTTCTTTAATTTTTTTTGAGGTTATTAGTTTCCAAAGAAGCATTATACCAAAAATTAATTTTAAAAGGAATCCTATTAAAAACATTTCTGAGGCATATGGCCAATGCATTATTTGAAACAAAGAGATGAAAATAGAATGGATGAATAGGATTACTAAAACAATTAGTATGTGTCTTACCTTCATTATATAACTAATGGTTGCTGTCTGAATTCGTCTTCCTCATTACTTTCAATACCTAATGCATCGTATATATACTTAAAGGTAGATAATAACTCAGGTTTACCATCAATAATAGCTACATCATGCTCAAAGTGGGCAGAAGGTTTATTGTCTAAAGTAGTGATGGTCCATCCGTCACTGTGCTGGCGAATTTTTTGTGTTCCTAAGTTTGTCATAGGCTCAATGGCAACTACCATACCTTCTACAAACTTTTTACCACGACCTCTTTTTCCGTAGTTAGGCATTTCAGGATCTTCGTGCATTTTACGTCCTAATCCGTGACCTACTAATTCACGAACAACACCATAGCCATGCTTTTCTGTGAAGTTTTGAATAGCAAAACCTACATCTCCAACACGATTTCCTACTTTAAATTCACGAATACCTACATATAAACTCTCTTTAGTAACGTCAAGTAGTTTTTGAGTTTCAGGAGCAATTTCACCCACAGCAAATGTGTAGGCATGATCTCCATAGAAATCATTTTTTATAGCGCCACAATCAATAGAAATGATATCACCTTCTTGTAAAGGTGTGTTATTTGGGATTCCGTGAACTACTTGTGAGTTTGGGCTCATGCAAAGAGTGTTAGGGAAATCATATAAGCCTAAAAAACCAGGAATGGCACCTTGCTCACGAATAAAATCTTCGGCAAGTTTATCAAGATACAATGTAGTAACTCCAGGTTTTACTTCTTTGGCAAGCATACCTAAAGTTTTTGATACTACTAAAGCACTTTCGCGCATTAATTCAATTTCTTCTCTAGTTTTTGGTTTAATCATGGTAAAAATGTTGAGGCGCAAATTTACAGTTATTTTTGATATGGATGTTTGTATTCTTGACCAGAAAGTATTTTTAAGAAATCTTCTTCAACAGAGCTATCATCCAAAGCATGTTCTACAAAACGACCAATTTCTTTTCCATCTTTATAAAATATAAATGTTGGAACATGAGTGATGTTAAATCCTTCTTCTAATCCGTTGGCTTTTTTCTGACGGTTTACTGTAACCAATTCAAGGTTTTTATAGTTGAATTCAGCTTCGTCTAAAATTTTATAAAAATTAGGAACATCTCTTTTACTATCTCCACACCAAGTTCCCATAAATCCTTTTATTTTTATGTCTTTTAAGTATGGTTTTAGTTTTTCTATGGTACCCTTGTCTGTTTCGTAATAAGAATAAAAATCGTTGAACCAGTCACTTCCATAAGGTTCTTGTTGGAAGTCTTTTTTAGTAGCGATACCAACTAAATTTCCGTTTTCGTTTTTTGTTGCTAGGTTTTTAGGAGTAGATGCACAAGAAACAATTAGTAAGGCTACAAAAAGGTATACGATTTTTTTCATAAGATTTATTTTTAAATAAGCGAATGTTGTGTCATTTCTTCAGGTTGCTCAACACCCATTAGTTTTAAAATAGTTGGAGCAACATCGCCTAAAATACCACTTTTTATTGATTTTAATTCTTTATCGACTAAAATCATAGGAACAGGGTTGGTAGTATGAGCTGTATGTGGTGTTCCGTCTGGGTTAATCATTGTTTCACAGTTTCCGTGATCTGCAATTAAAATAGTAGTGTAGTCGTTATCTAGTGCTGTGGTAATTACATCTTTTACACAATCATCAACCGCTTCACAGGCTTTAACAGCAGCTTCAAAAACCCCTGTATGTCCTACCATATCACCATTTGCAAAGTTTAAACACACAAAATCAACATCACCGCTTTGTAGTTCGGGAACAATAGCATCTCGTATCTCATAAGCGCTCATCTCAGGCTTTAAATCATAAGTAGCTACTTTTGGTGACGGACATAGTAAACGTTTTTCACCTTTAAACTCTTCTTCTCTTCCGCCTGAGAAAAAGAAAGTTACATGTGGATATTTTTCTGTTTCAGCAATTCTAATTTGACTTTTTCCTGCCGATTCTAATACTTCACCCAAGGTGTTTTCAATGTTTTTCCCATCGTAAATAACATGAATATTGTTAAACGTATCATCATAATTTGTCATAGTAACAAAATACAATGGTAACTTCTTCATGTTGAACTCAGGAAAATCTTTTTGACTTAAAGCTTCTGTTAACTGACGCCCTCTATCGGTTCTAAAATTGAAGAAAATAACAACGTCGTCTTCTTTAATTGTGGTTTTTGGTTGGTTATTTTCATCAACCATAATTATAGGCTTGATGAATTCGTCAGTAACATCAGAATCATAACTTTGTTGAATACTTACTGAAGCATCTGAAGAAAAAGAGCCTTCTCCATTCACTAAAGCATCGTAAGTAAGCTTTACACGTTCCCATCGATTATCACGATCCATAGCATAGTAACGACCGGTAATTGTTGCCAATTCACCTGTGGTTTTTTGCATATGTTCTTGAATGTCGTTGATGAAGTATTTTCCTGATTTTGGATCACAATCACGTCCGTCAGTAAAAGCATGTAGGTATACGTTATCTAAACCAAAATTGTTGGCTGCAGATAGTAATCCTTTTAGGTGGTCAATATGAGAGTGAATTCCTCCATTAGAAACCAATCCTAAAAAATGGACATTTTTATTGTTTGCCTTTGCATATTCAAAAGCATTTAGAAGTTCCTTTTCTTGTGCTAAAGTCCCCTCTTTTACAGCCTTGTTGATTTTAGCTAAGTTTTGATATACAATTCTACCAGCACCTAAGTTCATATGACCAACTTCAGAATTTCCCATTTGTCCTACAGGTAAACCAACATGTTCGCCATCAGTTCTTAACTGTGCATGTGGGAATTTATCGTATAACGAATTTATAAACGGGGTTTTAGCGTTGTATATGGCCGATACTTTTGGATTTTGGGTAATTCCCCATCCATCCAAAATCATTAAAATTACTTTCTTGTTCATTTGTTGTGTGTTACACTACAAAAGTAAGAAAGATTTTTGTTGATTATTTTAAGAATTCATAAAAACAAACACACTATAAACTAAGATTACGAAGATTAAAAAGAATAGAATACTGTTCTTGATAAGTTGATTTTTATTTTCTTTGAGTACTTGTTTTTTTAATTGAACTAGCTCTTTTTTACTAGCAGATTTTTTAAAGTATAGTTTATCGTCATTCTCTTTTTGAAACCGTTCTAGTTTTTCAAAAGCGCTCACTCTTTTTCTTTTATTGTTTTTTAAACTGGTTATCATTGCAGATACCGATCCTCCAAAGCCCATAGCAAATTGTTTAAGTTATTAAAGATAGTAGGTTCTAATTTGAGTTTTAGAACTATTGTATGTTAGTAAATATAAGAAATTTAGAATTTAACGGATATCAATTTTTTGTAAGCTATAAAAAACCTAAATTTACAGAGCAAAACAAACAACATTATGGAACCTCATTTTGAACTAAACGAAGTTACCAAAAAGCTACCCAAGCACTTACATAAATTCGTGGTAAAACAACCGTATGATGAGTATACTGCCCAAAACCAAGCAGTGTGGCGTTATGTAATGCGAATGAATGTAGATTATCTTGGTAAAGTAGCACATGCTTCGTATATAGATGGACTGAAAAAAACTGGAATTTCAGTTGAAAAAATTCCTCATATGGAAGGAATGAACCGTATTTTGAAAGAAATAGGTTGGGCGGCAGTATCTGTAGATGGATTTATACCGCCAAATGCTTTTATGGAATTTCAAGCATACAACGTATTGGTAATCGCATCCGACATGCGTACAATTGACCATATAGAATATACACCAGCACCTGATATTATTCATGAAGCTGCAGGGCATGCACCAATTATCGCAAACCCAGAATATGCTGAGTATTTACGTCGTTTTGGAGAAATAGGAGCTAAGGCAATTTCTTCAGCGAAAGATTATGAAATGTATGAAGCCATTCGTTTATTATCTATTTTAAAAGAAGATCCAAATTCTACTCAAGAAGAGATTGATGAGGCACAAGAGAAAGTAGAGTGGTTACAAGATAATATGGGAGAGCTTTCCGAAATGGCTCAGATTAGAAATCTACACTGGTGGACGGTTGAATACGGGTTGATTGGAACTCTTGAAAACCCTAAAATTTATGGGGCAGGATTATTGTCTTCAATAGGAGAGAGTAAATGGTGTATGAAAGATGAAGTAAAGAAAGTACCATATACACTAGAAGCTGCCAATGTAAGTTTTGATATCACAAAACCACAACCTCAACTATTTGTTACACCAGATTTTGCCCATTTAAGTTTGGTGTTGGAGCAGTTTGCTAACAAGATGGCTATACGAACTGGAGGACTGAAAGGAATTGAAAAACTAATAGACTCTAAAAATTTAGGAACTATTGAGTTGAGTACTGGTATTCAGATATCTGGGGTTTTTGCAAATGTAATAACAGATGAGAATAATAAAGCTATATATGTACAAACTACAGGACCTACTGCCTTAGCAAATAGAGATAAAGAGTTAATAGGTCACGGTATAAATTACCATGCAGAAGGTTTTGGAAGTCCGATAGGAAAACTAAAAGGAATTAACATCCCGATAGAAAATATGAGTCCGCGAGATTTGAAAGCTTACGGAATTTATGAGGGAGAGCAAGTTACACTTGAGTTTGAAGGAGGAATAAAAGTAGAGGGAGAAGTAATTACAGGAACAAGAGATTTACGAGGTAGAATTTTATTGATTTCTTTTAAAGATTGTACTGTAACTCATGGTGACACATTGTTATTTCACCCAGATTGGGGAGTGTATGATATGGCAGTTGGAGTTGATGTGATTTCAGCCTTTGCAGGACCTGCTGATATAACGTCATTTGGTGATGTAGGAAAGGTTTCAGAAACAAAAACGCATAAAATTAACTATTCTGAATCAGATAAAAAGTTGTATAGTTTATACAGCGAAGTAAGGATGATGAGAGAAGTTGGCACAGTTTCTGAAGAGAAAGTTCAAGGAATTTTCGACGAAGTAAGTTCTCAATTTAAAAACGATTGGTTACTGCCTTTGGAATTGTTGGAGTTAGCGTTAGTGAATAATTTTTCAATAAAAGATACGTTACGTAACTACCTTGAATCAATGAAAAGTAACAAGAGTTACACAACGTTAATTGAAAACGGCTTACTTTTGTTGGAAAATTACCAAGAAGCATAATATGGGATTATTTAATTTATTTAGAAAGAAAGATATGAGTAACGAAATACAGGAATATTTAGCTAAAGGAGCGGTAGTATTAGATGTAAGAACTTTAGCAGAATGGAATGAAGGGCACAGTGAAGGAGCTAAGCATATTGTATTAGCTACGATTCCTACAAATGTAGAGGAAATTAAATCGTGGAATAAACCAGTAATCGCTGTTTGTAGAAGTGGTGGTAGAAGTGGACAAGCAACACAGTTTTTGCAGAATCATGGAGTAGATGTAATTAATGGTGGTCCATGGCAAAATGTAGATCAATACTTGGTTAGTAAGTAATAAATGAACTAAAAATTCATAAAAGGAAATGCTTGTAAAAGTGTTTCCTTTTTTTGTTGTAACTTTTTTAAAAATAATAGATGTGCTTCCGAATTAGGATTAAATGGTTTGTGTGCAAATCCTTTTTGAATAGTTTCAACTTCTTTCATAGTTTCTATAGCTTCCTCACTAAACCAAACTTCTGAAAATTTTTCCCAAATATAATTGATTGCTGTTTGGTTGGGGTGAATCATATCTTCAGCATAAAAACGATAATCACGCAATTCATCCATCATAATTTCATACGAGGGAAAATAATGAGTATTATTTCTAGGTTCAATAGTTTGGTGAATAGCTGAAAGTAAATGCGCTTTACTACGTTGGTTTTCTACAAATCCATCTTTAATATGACGAATAGGTGAAAGGGTGTAAATAATTGTGGTTTTTGGGTCTATAGACTTGATTAAAGAATTAATAGCTTCTAAACTTTCTGAAACTTCTTCAACAGTTAATAATTCTTTTAAAAATTTTTTCTGAGGAATTTTATGACAATTCGCAACTATAGTATCTGTGGCAATTTCACGATATACCCAAGCTGTTCCAAGGGTAATAATAACATGTGAAGAACTTTTTAATTGTTGAAATGCTGAGGTAATATTATTGTTTAGACTAGTCAGTAGCTCTTCTTTTGAAGAGGAGCTTAAAACCGAATGAGCATCAAAGCTATGCCAACGCTCATTGTGAAAAAACACATCATTTTCGGTGTACTTCTCTTTGTTAGTAGTTTTTGTAATGAAGGTTTCAATAGCTTTTGGGTGGAATAAAATTCCAAATGGATTTTGCTCCGATTGAAATTTGTAATACGATAACTTATTGCCTATGTTTTCAGAAAAACAAGATCCTAACAATAACAGTTTAGAATTGTAATTAATTAAATGGTGTTTTTGTTTTTTTAAAGGAATATGAGTTTGAAAAACCATAGGTAAAGAGTGAAAAATTGTATCAAAAATAATAATAATATAACCTAGAACAAGATGGTAGAGTCTTAATTTAAAGAAATTTGTATATTTGTTTAATAGAAAATAAAAAGTATTGAACAATATTAAGTCAACTTTTACAATTAAAGACCTTGAAAACATTTCAGGTATAAAGGCGCATACAATTCGTATTTGGGAGAAGCGCTATAATTTGTTGTCGCCTGAAAGAACTGATACTAATATTCGTTACTATTCTTCTGAGAATTTACAGAAACTTTTAAATGTTGTTTTATTAAACCAAAATAACATTAAAATTTCTAAGATTGCTGAAATGTCTGATAATACAATTGTTTTAAAGGCTAGAGAGTTAGCTTTTAAAATGGCGGTAAATGATGAGGCGATAAATTCTTTTAAAATAGCAATGTTTCAGTTTGATAAAACGTTGTTTAATAACACGTATAATAGTCTATTAAAAAGGAAAACATTTAGAGAAATTTTTAAAGATGTTTTTATTCCTTTTTTAAACCATATAGGACTCTTATGGCAAACTGACACGTTGTTGCCAGCACATGAGCATTTTATTTCAAACTTAATTGTTCAAAAAATACAAATTAATATTGAGAAGTTAGAGTATTCTAATAATAACTCAGAAGTTACCTATGTGTTGTTTTTACCAGAAAATGAGATACATGAATTAGGTTTAATGTACCTGAATTATGAGCTTACGTTAAGAGGGTATAATACAATTTATCTAGGACAAAGTTTGCCTTTAGATAATTTAGATTATTTTTTTAAAAGTAAAACAAAAATTTGTTTCGTTACTTCTATGACTGTTCAACCTTATGATGATAAGATCCAAGAATATTTTTCAGAAATAGAAAGGGTGCTTAAAAATACAGAACATGAGTTAATAGCAATAGGAAGTAAAGCGATGGCTGTTGATAGTGTTGATTTTAAAGCAAGAATAAAAGTTCATTCTTCTTTAAAAGAATTCTTAAATAAATATTAAAAATTTTAATCAATTAAATTTTGTTTACTTATTTTTTGTTTTTGTTAAACAAAAAATGTAATTTTGGATAATGTTTTGATTTTCAAGACATATTTTTTTAGTTAAACTTGTTTTGTTTAATAGATTTGCTAAAAACATAAACAAAGTCTGCCGAAGCTGAAAAGTAGACTATAAAAAAATAAGAGTAAGTATTAATTTAAAGTGTGAAATTATGAAAATCAAGAATTTAACATCATTGATGTTTTTAGGTTTGTTTTTAAGTTTTGGTTTGTTAACGTCATGTAGTAATGATGATGATCCGATTATAGAAAAGCCAAAGTCTATAGTTGATGTAGCGGTTGCAGATTCAAATCTAAGTATCCTAGTGTCTGCTTTACAAAAGGCTGATTTAGTGTCTGCACTACAAGCTGATGGACCTTTTACTGTTTTTGCTCCAACTGATACAGCATTTCAGGCGTTGTTAGATAGTAATGACTCATGGAATTCATTAGATGATATTCCAGTAGAAACATTAAAGTCGGTATTGTTATTTCATGTGATAAGTGGTGAAGTAAAAGCGGCAGATTTATCTAATACTTATGTGAATACCTTATCAACAGGTCCAAATGATGATATGTTGTCATTACAAGTAGAAGTTGATGGAGCAGTGGAGTTCAATGGGGATTCAAAACCAATTGCTACAGATGTTATGGCTTCAAACGGAGTTATACATACAATAGATAAAGTAATGTTGCCAGCTAATGTAGTGACCTTAGCGTTAAATAATAGTGGTTTTACTTCTTTGGTAGCAGCATTAACAGATAGCCGTCATACTACAGATTTTGTTTCTTTATTGAGTCAAGAGGGGCCGTATACAATATTTGCACCTACAAATGATGCATTTCAAGCATTGCTAGATAGTAATGATTCTTGGAATTCATTAGCAGATATTCCTATTGCAACATTAGAAGCAGTATTAAAGTATCATGTGTTTGCGGGAGGAAATGTGCAGTCAGATGAATTAAGCGACGATCAAGAAATTACAATGTTTGATGGCAATATAGTTACAGTTGATTTATCTAGCGGAGCAAAATTAGATACAAGTTCAGGGCAATCAGTAACAATATCTTTAACCGATGTACAAGGAACAAATGGGGTGGTTCACGTTGTGAGCAGTGTTCTTTTACCGTAATATTTAGGTTAAACAGTTGATCGTGAGCGAGATTTATTTCTCGCTTATGATTGTTTTAATTATATTTATAATAAAGATTTTGAAAAAAAAAGTATACATAATAGGCTCGGGATTTTCTTCTTTGTCGGCATCATGTTATTTAGCCAAGGCTGGGTATGAAGTAACTGTGTTAGAAAAAAATGCTACCATTGGTGGGAGAGCAAGACAATTATTGAGAGAAGGGTTTACTTTTGATATAGGTCCTACATGGTATTGGATGCCAGATGTTTTTGAAAAGTTTTTCGCAGATTTTGGTAAGAAGCCATCAGATTACTACGAGTTAGAAAGATTAAATCCGGCTTATGAAGTATATTTTGGAATAAATGATTCAATTGTAATTCCAGGAACACTAGAAGAGATTTATGAAGTTTTTGAAAAAGAAGAAAAAGGAAGTTCAAAACATCTTCAGTCTTTTTTAAAGTCAGCAAAATATAATTATGATGTTTCTATAAATGATTTAGTCTATAAACCTGGTGTTTCCCCTTTAGAATTAGTAACTCCAGTTACTATGGGGAAGATATTTCAGTTTTTTTCTACAATTAGACATGAAGTAAGAAAGAAAATTAAAAGTAAGAAGCTGATTCAAATTTTAGAGTTCCCAGTATTGTTTTTAGGTGCAAAGCCTAGTAATACACCTGCTTTTTACAATTTTATGAATTATGCTGATTTTGGCTTGGGTACATGGCATCCAAAAGGAGGTATGTATAAGGTAATTGAGGCTATGACCACGCTTGCTACTAGTTTAGGGGTAGAGTTTCAAACTAAAGCAAATGTAGAAGAGATTGTAGTAAATGATAAAGGAGATACAATTGGTGTTGCGGTAGATGGAAAACTAATGGAATCCGATATAGTGTTAAGCGGGGCAGATTACCATCATACAGAAACACTACTTCCTAAATATTTAAGACAGTACTCAGAAAGTTATTGGGATAAAAAAACATTTGCGCCTTCATCATTACTCTTTTATGTAGGGTTTGATAAGAAATTAAAAAATGTATGTCACCATACACTGTTTTTTGACACAGATTTTGATGTGCATGCAAAAACAATATATGATGTTCCCAGTTGGCCAAAAGAACCATTGTTTTATGCGAGCTTTCCCTCAATAACAGATGGTTCTTTTGCGCCTAATGGAAAAGAAGCTGCTACTTTTTTAATTCCATTAGCGCCAGGTATAGAAGATACTCCAGAGTTAAGAGAGCGCTATTTTAACATTATAATAGAGAGGTTAGAAAGATTAACAAATCAATCCGTTAAAGAACACGTGTTGTTTAAAGAAAGCTTCTGTGTAAATGATTTTATAAAGGAGTATAATTCATATAAAGGAAATGCCTATGGTTTAGCAAATATTTTAACGCAAACAGCATTTTTAAGACCCAAGATAAAAAGTAAAAAGGTAAAGAATTTATTTTTTACAGGACAGTTAACAGTACCAGGACCAGGAGTTCCTCCGTCTTTAATTTCAGGAAAAATAGCTTCAGATTTAATTTTAAAAACGTACAAAAATGAAACAATTATTTGATGAGGTTTCTTACGCATGTAGTAAGTTAGTAACTCAAAAGTATAGCACCTCGTTTTCGTTAGCCACGAAGATGTTATCACCCAAAATACGTGCGGATATTTATAATATTTATGGTTTTGTGCGCTTTGCGGATGAAATAGTAGACTCTTTTCATAAATATGATAAAGAGCAATTACTATTAAAATTTGAAAGAGATTATTATGAATCTAAGAATAGAGGAATTAGTTTAAATCCTATTCTAAACTCTTTCATACATACTGTAAATAAGTATAAAATTTCTGATGATTTAGTACAGTCGTTTTTAAAAAGTATGAAAGCTGATTTGTACAAAACAGAATATACAACTACAGAAGAGTATAATGAATATATCTATGGTTCTGCGGATGTTGTTGGATTAATGTGTTTAAAGGTTTTTGTAAATGGAAATCAGCAAAAATACGAGGAGCTAAAAGAGCCTGCAATGCGATTAGGATCAGCGTTTCAAAAAGTAAATTTTCTAAGAGATCTGAAAGAAGATTTTAACGAATTGAATAGATCTTATTTTCCAAACATCAATTTTGGAGATTTAAGTGCAGAAGGAAAAAATACAATTATTAAAGAAATAGAAAACGATTTTGACTTTGCTTATAAAAATGGTATTTTAAAGCTGCCAGTTGAAGCAAAGTTTGGAGTGTACATGGCGTATAGGTATTATAAAAAGTTATTAAAGAAACTGCAAGATACGCCTTCAACAAAAATTATGGATACTAGAATTCGAATTTCAAACCCTATGAAAATTAATCTTCTAGCAAGAAGTTATGTAAGGTATAAATTGAATTTAATATGATAAAAAGTGCTATCTTAGGAGTACTGTTTTTTATGTCGATTATAGGCTTCAATAATGCACCTGATTTTGTTGTAGAATACCATGAATTAGCTACTAAAGATGCAGAATTATCTTACATAAAAAAATATAAAAACAATAAAGAAGTAAGTATACAAGCCTATGTAGTTTCTTTACAAATGAAACAGGCAAAATATAGAATGATGCCGTGGAGTAAATTGAAAGTTTTTAATACAGAAAAAAATAAACTAGAAACACTAATTTCAAAGAATCCTAACAATATTCATTTAAGATATGTTCGCTTAGTAATACAAGAAAATACACCAAGTATTTTAGGATATAAATCGTCTATAAAAAAAGATAAACAGTTTTTAAAAGAAGCACTCCAAAAAAAAGACAGTACAAATTATTTACATACATATATAATTAACAATACATCATTATGAATATAGTAATTTACATAGCAGTTACTACACTAACATTTATTGTTATGGAAGGAGTTACTTGGTGTACTCATAAATATGTAATGCATGGTTTTGGATGGTATTTACATGAAGATCATCATCAACCAGGATACCCACATGTGTTTGAAAAAAACGATGCCTTTTTCGTGGTTTTTGCTATTCCCAGTATGTTGCTTTTTTATTTTGGAATTCATCCAGAATTAAATGTTTTATTTTTTATAGGTCTGGGAATATTATTTTATGGTATTGCTTATTTCTTGGTACACGATGTATTAATTCATAGAAGGTTTAAGTGGTTTGACAAAACAAATAACCAATACTTAAAAGGATTACGAAAAGCACATAAAATTCATCACAAACATTTGGGAAAACACGACGGAGAATGTTTCGGTATGTTGTTTGTTCCCTTTAAATACTTTAATAAAAGACAGTGAGTCAGTATTTGTATCTAATATTAAACCTAGGTAGTTTAAGTATTCCGCTATTATATAGTGTTTTTGAAAAAAAATTACACTTTATACAATATTTCAAACAAGCAGCGCTTAGTATTTTATTAGTCGCCTTGTTTTTTTTGATTTGGGACAGTTGGTTTACGCAAATAGGAGTGTGGGGTTTTAACCCTGATTACCATTTATCCTTAAAATTACTGCACATGCCAATAGAAGAATGGATGTTCTTCTTTTGTATACCTTATGCATGTTTATTTACACATGAAGCATTAAAATTTTTATTTCCAAAGTTTAAAATGTCAAAGTCAATGACAGTAATCATAAGCTTTTTACTCATAGTTTTAGTGAGTTTATTATTGATTTTTAACTTCGGAAAGTGGTATACAACAGTTAACTTTATGCTATTCCTATTGCTGTTGGCTTATGCGTTAAAATATCATTTGAATACGTTACAAGAATATTATCCAAGCTTCTTGGTAATATTAGTTCCTTTTTTAATCGTCAACGGAATTTTAACAGGAAGCTTTATAGAAGAACCAGTTGTTTGGTATAACAACTCAGAAAACTTAGGATTTAGAATTTTCACCATACCCTTTGAAGACATTTTTTATGCATTTACAATGTTGTTTTCAGTACAGTTAATCTTCAATTCTTTAAAAAGAAAAAAACTTGAAAGAAAATAAATACATACGATTTTTAATATTCCTAATAGCTAATTTTTCAGCTTTAGCTATTGGAGCTTGGTTAATGAACGAAGGGCCAAGAACAGATTGGTACTTATCTTTAAACAAAGCTCCATGGACACCGGCAGGATGGGTTTTTGGAGCAGCATGGACAACCATTATGGTATTGTTTTCTGTATATATGACTAAAGTGAGTTTTCAACATGAATTTTTAAACAAAAAAGTACTCATTTTATATATAGACCAATGGATTTTAAATGTAAGCTGGAATTATATTTTCTTCAATCAACATTTAACAAAACTAGGTTTAGTAGTAATCGCTTTATTGTGGATACTCGTAGGTTATTTCACTTTTGAGTATTTAAAAAAAGTAAAATGGTACACACTATTTATTCTTCCATATCTAATATGGATGACGATTGCAACTAGCCTAAACGCATACATTGTATTAAACAATTAAATCATGGCAAAAAAAAAGAACATAACTCAAGAAAAAATAATAGAATGGTATATGAACGCTGTACTATCAGCAGGTAAACCAAACTCCATATTTTCTTTCGCGCAAGAAAACAACTTTGAAGAGGCAGATTTTTACAAACATTTTTCAAGTTTTGAAAGTTTAGAAAAAGCTATTTTCGGAGTTTTTGCAAAAGAAACTATTCACTTATTGCATAAAACAGAGGCATACAAAGACTATTCATCAAAAGATAAACTATTAAGTTTTTACTTTACTTTTTTTGAACTGTTAACAGCTAACAGATCGTACGTGTTGTTGCAATTCAAGGAAATGAAAACCGACTTTTCAAGATTATCTGTATTGAAAGAGTTGCGAGTAGAATTTATTGATTTTGTAAACGGATTAGATCTTGAAAAAATTGACTTTAAAAATGAAAAAGTAAATAAAATTCAAGATAAAACTGTTGCAGAAGGATATTGGATGCAGTTACTAATGATCTTAAAATTTTGGATAGATGATGAATCACCTAATTTTGAAAAAACAGATCTTTTTATAGAAAAATCAGTCAAAGCAAGTTTTGATATTCAGCAAATAGCACCTGTAAAAAGTGTGATTGATTTAGCAAAGTTTTTGTGGAAAGAAAAATCACCAATGGTATGAAAACGCTAAATAAAATACCAACCTCAAAAATAGAACGTGCTACAAAACTAGTTTCAACAGGGGTAAAAGTAGGTGTAAATTATGCTAAATATTACGGTAATAAAATCACTAAATCAGAAGAGGAAGCTAAAAAGCAGCTTAATGAAGATAATGCTACCGATATTTATGATGGGTTAAAAGAACTAAAAGGTTCAGCATTAAAAGTAGCGCAAATGCTAAGTATGGAAAAGAATATTTTACCCAATGCTTATGTAGAAAAATTCTCATTATCTCAGTTTTCAGTACCGCCATTATCAGGACCTTTGGTAACCAAAACATTTAAAAAATACTTCAGCAAAACACCTAATGAAGTTTTTGATACGTTTACGGCAGAATCAGTAAATGCAGCAAGTATAGGACAAGTTCATAAAGCGACGAAAGATGGAAAAAAGTTAGCTGTAAAAATTCAGTATCCTGGAGTAGCGGATAGTATTTCAACCGATTTAGCAATGGTAAAACCCATTGCAATGAAAATGTTTAACATTAAAGGTGAGGGCTCTGACGAATACTTCAAAGAAGTTGAAGACAAACTTTTAGAGGAAACTAATTATGAATTAGAGCTAGCTCAGAGTAATGAAATTGCTGATGCATGTAAACATATTCCAAATTTAAAATTCCCAAGCTACTATCCAGACTTGTCATCAGATAGAATTTTAACGATGGACTGGATGGATGGGGTTCACCTGTCAGAATTTACTAAAGAAGAACAAACTGAAGATGTTTCAAACAAACTAGGGCAGGCTTTGTGGGATTTTTACATGTACCAAATGCACAAGCTAAAAAAAGTACATGCAGACCCACATCCAGGAAACTTTTTAGTATCCAAATCAAACGAACTTATTGTAATTGATTTTGGATGCATGAAAGAAGTTCCTGAAAGTTTTTATGTGCCTTATTTTGAATTAGCAAAACGAGAGAATATAGATAACCCTACCTTCTTTGAAAGCAAACTGTATGAGTTAGAAATCTTAAGAAAAGACGATACTCCAGAAGAAATAACCTTTTTTAAGTCACTTTTTTATGAGATGTTATCACTCTTTACACAACCTTTTCAGCAAGAAGAATTTGATTTTTCTGATGAGATTTTCTTTGGAAAAATAGCTGATTTAGGTCAAAAATATGCCAAGAGTACAGAACTAAAAAAGATGAATGGGAATAGAGGGTCAAAACACTTTATTTACATTAATAGAACATTTTTTGGTTTGTATAACCTAATGCACAATTTAAAAGCTAACAAGGTAAAAATCAATAATTTTAATACGATATAATGCATATTACGCGTCAAGAAATAGACGAGTTTCCTCATCTTTATAAAATAAATTTGATGAATAGTATTTCTGGTTATAAACCAGCAAATCTTATTGCGACAAAATCTAATGACGATATTACCAATGTAGCGGTGTTTAGCTCTGTAGTGCATTATGGTTCAAGTCCAGCAATACTAGGTTTTGTGCTACGTCCCACAACCGTTGTGAGGAATACATATAACAATATCAAAGAAACGGGTTACTACACAATTAATGCTATTAATGAAGCAATAATAGAAGAAGCGCATCACACCTCGGCTAAATATCCGTCAGAAATTTCAGAATTTGATAAAACAACACTTTCGGAAGAATTTAAAAATAACTTCCATGCTCCATTTGTAGCAGAGTCACCCTTACAAATAGGAATGAAGTTTTTAGAAGAACATCATATAAAAGCTAACGGAACTATTTTAGTTCTGGGAGAAGTTACTGATTTGTATTTTAATGACAATATGCTTTCAGAAGATGGTTTTTTAAACCTATCCAAAGAAAAAGTAGCTGCAATTAATGGATTAGATACCTATATGGTTGCAGAAAACTATACAAGATTATCATATCAAAGACCAAAGGAATGAAAATCTTAGTTACAGGCACAACAGGTTATATAGGAAAACGATTAATTGTTAGGTTGTTGGAAAATAACCATCAATTAGTCTGTTGTGTTCGTGATTTAGATAGAATACCAGATGAGTTTGAAAACAATCCGAACGTTACTTTTATAAAAGTAGATTTTTTAAATACAGAAAATACAGTTTTTCCTAAAGATATTGATGCTGCGTACTATTTAATTCATTCGATGGCGACGACATCAGAAAATTTTGAAAACTTAGAATTAACCTGTGCACAGAATTTTAAAAAACTATTAGAATCTACTAATTGTAAGCAAGTGGTGTATTTAAGCGGAATAGTTAATGACAATTCGCTGTCCAAGCACCTAAAATCAAGATACGAAGTAGAAAAAGAGTTACAATCAAACAGTTATGCCTTAACGACCTTTAGGGCAGGAATTATTGTAGGAAGTGGAAGTGCTTCTTTTGAAATTATAAGAGATATCGTAGAAAAGCTTCCGGTAATGGTAACACCAAAATGGTTAAAAACGAAAACACAACCTATTGCAGTTAGAGATGTATTAGCCTTTTTAGAAAATAGTTTACAAGTTAAAGAGGTCTACGATAAATCTTTTGATATCTGCGGTCCTGAGATACTAACCTATAAGGAAATGTTGTTACAGTTTGCTGAGGTAAGAGGGTTTAAAAGATACATTTATACACTTCCAGTATTAACACCAAAACTATCTTCCTATTGGTTATATTTTGTAACATCTACATCTTTTAACCTAGCACAAGCCTTAGTGGATAGTATGAAGGTTGAAGTAATCGCAAAACCAAGTAACATTAATACGTTACTTAATGTGGAGCCCATAACCTATAAAGAAGCAGTAGCATTAGCATTTCAAAAAATAGAGCAAAACGAAGTAATTTCTAGTTGGAAAGATGCCATGAGTAGTGGAGTTTTTCACGATCAATTGGCAAAACATATACAAATACCTCAATACGGCTGTTTTAAAGACATAAGAGTTAGAGAAATACAAAACGAGGAGAACACATTACACAAAATTTGGAGCATCGGAGGAGAAACAGGGTGGTACAAGTTTAATTCTCTTTGGAAGATAAGAGGATACGTGGATAAACTTTTTGGAGGTGTTGGATTACGAAGAGGTAGAAGACACCCCACTGAATTAGAACCAGGAGATCCACTCGATTTTTGGAGAGTATTGTTAGCAGATAAAAAAAATAAACGATTGATTTTATTTGCAGAAATGAAGTTGCCTGGTGAAGCATGGTTAGAATTTAAAATAGAAAAAGGTAAGTTACATCAAAGAGCCATTTTTAGACCCAAAGGAATTTGGGGAAGAATGTATTGGTATAGCGTTTTACCTTTTCATGCATTTGTATTTAAAGGAATGATTAATCATTTAATAAAAGCGTAATTATGAAAACAATTGTAGTAGTAGGAGGCAGTAGTGGCATTGGTAAAGCAATTATTGATGATTTAAAAGACACTCATAAAATTATCAATATAAGTAGAACCCAACCAGAAACTCATCAACATATAACACATTACACTTGTGATATAACAAAAGATGAACTTCCAGAGTTAGAGGAAGTACATGGATTGGTATATTGTCCAGGAAGCATTAATTTAAAATCATTTTCAAGATTAAAAATAGCTGATTTTCAAGCTGATTTAGAAATAAACGTAATAGGAGCAATTAAAACACTGAAAGCTTATGAAGGAGCTTTGACAAAAAATAAAGGAAGCGTTGTGTTGTTTAGTACTGTAGCTTCGTTTTTAGGAATGCCTTTTCATGCAAGTATCGCAACAAGTAAATCAGCAATTGAAGGACTAACAAAATCATTAGCGGCAGAATATGCAACCAAAGTCCGATTTAATGCCATTGCTCCTACAGTAACTGATACACCATTGGCTGCTCGTTTATTACGAAATGAAAAACAACAAGAAAGTTTACAAAATAGGCATCCGCTAAAAAAATATTTAAAAGCAGAAGAAGTAGCAGGATTGGCAACCTTTTTACTTTCAGACGTAGCTGCGTCAATGACAGGACAAATAATTCCCATTGATGCTGGAATTGTAAGTGTAAAAATGTAGAAAATGAAATGGTTTTTAATTCTAAGTTTTCTTATGTGTTTGAATGATGAAATTATAATTTTTGACAAAGACAACAACACACAAAAGTGGTATATCACTAACGATACTGTAATGGGGGGTGTTTCTAATTCATCCGTTAAGATTAATGATGAAGGAAATCTTGTTTTCTCAGGAAGAGTTTCAACTGAGAATAATGGAGGGTTTGCTATGACCAAAATGTCAACAGCTATAAATTTAAATAACCAACATTCAAAAATTATATTAAGAGTAAAAGGAGATGATAAGCAATATCAATTACGATTAAAGTCAGACGAATCTCAACGTTATTCTTATGTGCAAGCATTCAGAACCAACAAACAAGAACAAGAAATTGTACTACCACTAAAAGGATTTTATCCCGCTTTTAGAGGTAGAAAGTTAAGCTTTGGTAATTTTTCTGCTAACCAAATAAAAGAAGTAGCAGTTTTAATAGGAAACAAAAAAGACGAAAAATTTTCGTTAGAAATAATAAAAATAGCAATTCAATAAAATGAACACAGTAAAAATATTCTTAATCATGGCATTATTTAGTTTTTCAGGAAAAGCACAAACAGTTGCTCCTAAAGAATCGTTATACGATATAAAAATTGAGGGAATTGATGGAAAAAACTTAGACCTTAATCAATTTAAAGGAAAGAAAATACTATTTGTAAATGTAGCATCAAAATGTGGCTTTACAAATCAGTATGAAGGTTTACAAGAACTATACTCAAAACACAAAGATAAGTTAGTAATTGTAGGTTTACCATGTAATCAATTTGGAGGACAAGAACCAGGAACAATAAAAGAAATTCAATCATTTTGTAGTGTCAACTATGGAGTAGATTTTCCTATGACAGAAAAAATTGAAGTTAAAGGAGAAAATCAACACCCGTTGTACCAATGGTTAACGCAAAAAGAGAAAAATGGAAAAATGAGTTCTTCAGTAAAATGGAATTTTCAAAAATATTTGGTAGATGAAGAAGGAAGGCTAATTGATGTTTTTTATTCAATTACCAAGCCAATGAGTAAGAAAATCACCAAACTGTTATAATGATTTATTTCAAAAAACATTCAGGAATTTATACTTTATCAACAGAGCAAATTTTAAACGTTCCGTTGAAGCAAGCGTGGGATTTTTTTAGTTCTCCAGGAAACTTACAAAAAATAACTCCTTCACATATGGGCTTTCAAATAACTTCTGAGGTTAATAAAAAAGCGTATGCAGGGCAAATAATTACATATAAAATAGGGATTCTACCTGGGATTAAGTCTAGTTGGGTTACTGAAATTACACAAGTAAAAGAGCAGCATTTTTTTATAGATGAACAGCGATTTGGTCCCTATAGCATGTGGCATCACGAACACTGGTTTGAAGAGTTGCCAAATGGAAAAACATTGATGAAAGACAAAATATCATACAAAATACCTTTCGGTTTTTTAGGACATATAGCCCAGTCAATCTTTATAAAAAGGCAGTTAAAAGGAATATTTAAACACCGTTATAGTACGTTAGAAAAATTATTTAATGGAAAATAAAGTATCGATTTTTTGGTTTCGTCGAGATTTACGTTTAGAGGATAACAAAGGATTGCATGAAGCGCTTCAATCAGGAAATAAAGTTGTACCATTATTTATTTTTGATAAAGATATTTTAGAAAGTCTTCCTAAAAATGATGCACGTGTAACGTTTATTTATCAAACGCTACAAAAGCTTGATAAAGAATTAAGAGAGTATCGATCATCTCTTATAATTAAAAAAGGAAAACCTCTAGAGGTTTGGAGAAAACTTGTAGAAGAATATACGATTCAGGGAGTTTATACAAATAAAGATTACGAACCTTACGCAACTAAAAGAGACAAGGAAATAGCTGACTTTTTAACATCAAAAGGAATAAGATTTAATGCTTTTAAAGATCAAGTAATCTTTGAAGAAAACGAAGTTTTAAAAAATGACGGAACTCCATATACAGTTTTCACTCCCTATAAAAACAAGTGGTTGCAAAACTTCTCTGAAAAGAAAGATACGCAAGATTTTACGATAGACTTAGCTAACTTTTATCAGTTTTCATCTGAATTTCCACCATTAGCTTCCATAGGTTTTGAAGAAAGTAAGATTAAAGTAAAACCATATAACTTATCTAATTTGGATTTGTATGATGAGGTGAGAGATTTTCCTGCTGAAGATAAAACTTCATACTTGTCACCATACCTACGTTTTGGACTGTTAAGTACTCGAAAAATGGTTCGTTTTGCTTTAAAAACCAACCAAACTTTTTTAAGTGAACTGATTTGGCGTGAGTTTTTTATGCAGATTCTATATCATTTTCCAAAAGTAGTAACCCAGAACTTCAAACAAAAGTACGATGCAGTTCCTTGGAGAAATAACGAAGAAGAATTTAAAAAATGGTGTGAAGGTAAAACAGGGTATCCCATGGTAGATGCAGGTATGCGAGAGTTAAATGAAACAGGGTACATGCATAACAGAGTTCGTATGATTACTGCTGGGTTTTTATGCAAACATTTATTAATAGATTGGCGTTGGGGAGAAGCTTACTTTGCAGAAAAGTTATTGGATTATGATCTGTCAGCAAATAACGGAAATTGGCAATGGGCGGCAGGTACGGGTTGCGATGCAGCTCCGTATTTTAGAGTGTTTAATCCCGAATCTCAATTAAAAAAGTTTGATAAAGATTTACAGTATGTTAGAAAATGGGTGAAAGACTTTGATGAGCTAACCTATCCGCAACCAATAGTGGAACATAAATTTGCGAGAGAACGAGCGATAAGTACATATAAAAACGCACTGCAATAAAAAAGGTTCAGAATTTTCTGAACCTTTTTAGTATGTATTAAGCGATATAATCTTTTGCTCTTTCTAATGCTTTTGGAATTCCTCCAGGGTTTTTACCACCAGCGGTTGCAAAGAAATTTTGTCCACCACCACCACCGTGGATTAGTTTTCCTAACTCTCTAACAACCTTTCCAGCATCGTATCCTTTTTCATTAGCTAAGTCTTTAGAAATATAACAAGTTAACATAGCTTTATCTTCTGATGGAGCAGTAGCAAATAACAAGAATAAGTTATTAACTTCTCCTCCTAATTCAAACATCAAATCTTTAATACTGTTTGGATCTAAATCTACTTTAGTTGCTAAAAACTGAACCCCATTTACTTCTTGTAACTGGTTTTTAAGTTCACCTTTCATGTTTTTAGCTTTGTCTTTTAGTAATTGTTCAATTTGCTTTTTTAAAGCTGCGTTTTCATCTTGTAAACTACTAACTGATTTGGATACATCTTTAGGATTCTTTAATAACTGTTTTACAGCATCGTAGTTACGTTCAACATCTTCAAAATAATCACCAACAGCAACATTGGTAATTGCTTCAATACGTCGAATACCAGCTGCAACAGCACCTTCCGATTTTATTTTGAAATACCAAATGTCACCAGTTTGTTGTACGTGTGTACCTCCACATAATTCCATTGATTGTCCAAAACGAATGGTACGAACACTGTCTCCATACTTCTCACCAAATAAAGCTACAGCACCTTCGTCAATAGCTTTTTGCATTGGTATGTTTCTTTGTTCTTGTAGTGGAAGATTCTCACGAATACGAGCATTTACAAACTCTTCAACAGCTTCTAATTGATCTTTATCTACTTTAGAGAAGTGAGAAAAGTCGAAACGTAAGTAGTTAGGGTTTACTAATGATCCTTTTTGCTCCACATGATCTCCTAAAATAGCTCTTAACGCTTGGTGTAATAAGTGTGTAGCTGAGTGGTTGCTTGCAGCTAATCTTCTAAATTCACCACTAACAATTGCTTTAAATGTTTCGTGTAAGTTTTTAGGAAGGTGTTTCGTGTAATGAATAATTACATTATTTTCCTTCTTAGTATCTAACACGTGAATAATGTCTCCGTTAGGAGATTCTATATGGCCTTTATCACCAACTTGTCCTCCTCCTTCTGGATAAAAAGGAGTCATGTTAAATACTAGTTGATATTGGTCTCCGTCTTTTTTTGTGGTAACTTTTCTATAGCGAGTTAATCTTACGTTAGCTGTTAGCATATCGTATCCAATAAACTCTTCAACATCATCTTCAATTAAAATAACCCAATCACCCGTTTCACTTGCTGAAGCAGCACGAGAACGCTCTTTCTGAGCTTTCATACCTGCATTAAATTCCTCTTCATTAATTTCATACCCTTTTTCACGAGCAATTAGCTGTGTTAAATCTAAAGGAAATCCGTAAGTGTCATATAATTCGAAAGCACGTTTACCAGAAACTACTTTTCCGTTGGTTGTTTCAATAACTTGGTCTAGTAATAATAAACCTTGATCTAAGGTACGTAAGAAAGAACTTTCTTCTTCCTTAATTACATTACTAACTAAATTACTTTGTTTTCTAATTTCAGGGAAAGCATCGCCCATTTGATGAGCTAATGTTTCAGCTAGCTTATAAATAAAGGGTTCTTTTTTGTTTAAGAAGGTAAACGCATAACGGACTGCACGACGTAAAATACGACGGATTACATATCCTGCTCCGTTATTACTTGGTAATTGACCGTCTGCAATAGCAAAAGCTACGGCACGAACATGGTCGGCAATAACACGAATAGCAATGTCTATTTTTTCGTCTTTACCATAATCAGTACCTGTAATTGTTTCAATTTCTCTGATTAAAGGAGTGAAAACATCTGTATCGTAGTTAGATTGAACCCCTTGTAGTACCATACATAAACGCTCAAATCCCATACCAGTATCAATATGTTTCGCAGGAAGTTCAACCAATGAACCATCTGCTTTACGATTGTATTGCATGAATACTAAGTTCCAGATTTCAACAACTTGAGGATGATCTTCGTTTACTAATGATTTACCATCAATTTTAGCTTTTTCTTTTGCAGAACGAATATCAACGTGAATTTCTGAACATGGACCACAAGGACCTTGTTCTCCCATTTCCCAGAAGTTATCTTTTTTATTACCCATTAAGATACGATCTTCAGAAATGTATTCTTTCCATATATCATACGCTTCTTGATCCATCTTTGTACCGTCATTCTCATCACCTTCAAAAACGGTTACATATAAAATGTCTTTATCTATTTTGTAAACTTCAGTTAGCAATTCCCAAGCCCAAGCAATAGCCTCTTTTTTAAAGTAATCGCCAAAACTCCAATTACCTAACATCTCAAACATAGTATGGTGGTAAGTATCGTAACCAACTTCTTCTAAATCGTTATGTTTACCTGAAACACGTAAACATTTTTGAGAGTCGGCAATTCTATTATTTTTTGGAGTGGCGTTTCCTAAAAAGTACTCTTTAAATGGTGCCATACCAGAGTTAGTAAACATTAAAGTAGGATCGTTCTTTAACACCATAGGTGCAGAAGGAACAATATCGTGTTGTTTTGATTTAAAAAATTCTAAAAATTTAGCTCTAATATCTTGAGATTTCATACAACTCTTAGTATCTGGGTTTTGTTAAAATATTTCTAAAAAACTGCTCGAAAAAAGAAGTTTTAAAAGATTTTGTAAATTTGTGAGTTTCCAAATTGTACATCCCCTTAAGGATGCTTAATTTAAAAAGCACAAAAATAGTACATTTAGCATTATGGCAAAAGTAAAATATTATTACGATCCAGAGACTTTATCCTATCGAAAGATAGAGGTAAAAAGAAGCGAAAAGTATAAAAAAACGTTTTTAGGGTTACTAAGTGTTTTATTAATTGCTTTTTTTGGTTTTATAGGATTTAGTCAATTTTTGATGTCTCCTAAAGAACGTACCCAAAAAAGAGAATTAGAAAATTTAAAACTTCACTATGAGTTACTTTCTAAAAAGATGGAAGAAAGTTCTGAGATTTTGGGTGAATTACAAAATAGAGATAACAATATTTATAGAACTTATTTTGAAGCGAGTCCTATACCAGAAGAGCAACGTAAAGCTGGTTTTGGTGGAGTAAACAGATATAAACACTTAGATGGTTTTGATAACAGTTCTATGGTAAAAAAAGTAACTAAAGAGCTTGATATTTTATCAAAACAAATGGTAGTACAATCTAAATCGTTAGATGAGATTGTTGAGTTAGCAAAAGCTAAAGAAAAAATGTTAGCTTCTATACCTGCAATTCAGCCAGTAAAAAATGAAGATTTAACACGAATGGCATCTGGGTATGGTATGCGTTTACATCCTATTTTAAAATCGTGGCGTATGCATAATGGTATGGATTTTACCGCACCTACAGGTACTCCAATTTTTGCCTCTGGAAATGGTGTAGTTAAGAAGGCACACAGAAGCTCAACTTTTGGAAATGTTGTGTATATTAATCATGGTTATGGGTATGAAACTATTTATGCTCATATGAATAAGATTGTAGCCAAAAAAGGACAAAAAGTAAAACGTGGCGATTTAATAGGGTACGTAGGAAATACAGGTCGTTCTGCAGCACCTCACTTGCATTACGAAGTACATAAAAATGGTAGACCAGTTAACCCGATTTATTATTACTACGGAGATTTAACACCTGAAGAATTTGTAGCTATGCAAAAAGCTTCGCAACAAAAAGGTCAATCGTACGACTAATTTTATAGAAGCTGAGAAAAATGCACATTGACTTACCTGACAAACGATATTACAAAATAGGAGAAGTAGCCAAAGCTTTTGGAGTAAACAGTTCCTTAATTCGATTTTGGGATAAAGAATTTGAAATTATCAATCCTAAAAAGAATGCGAAAGGAGATAGATTGTTTACTAAAGAAGATGTAAACAACTTCAAAATTATTTATAACCTTGTAAAAGAAAGGGGTTTTACTCTAGATGGAGCAAAACAAAAGCTGAAGAAAAATCCTACGAAAGTCGTAAGCAATCAGGAAATTATTAGTAGATTAGAAGCAGTGAAAGCTGAATTAATAAAAATTAAAAATCAATTATAAAAAATCAAAAATTATGAAAAAATGGTTAGTGCCTTTAATTGTTATTGGAGTTCTAGTATTTGGTATTTACTCTTGGGCAAAAGGATTTTATAACACAGGAGTTACCTATCAAGAAGATGCCAAAACAACTTGGTCTAATGTAGAAAGTTCTTACCAAAGAAGAAACGATTTAATAGGTAACTTAGTAAAAACAGTTCAAGGAGCAGCTGACTTTGAAAAAAGTACATTAACAGAAGTTATTAACGCAAGAGCAAAAGCAACTTCTGTAAATATAAATGCAGGTGACTTAACGCCAGAAAAAATGGCACAATTTCAACAAGCACAAACAGGGTTAAGCGGTGCTTTATCAAAATTATTAGTATCTGTTGAACGTTATCCTGATATCAAAGCAAACAAAAACTTCTTAGAATTACAAAGTCAGTTAGAAGGTACAGAAAATCGTATTAATGTAGCTCGTGATCGTTACAATGAAGCTGTAAATATTTATAACAAACATATTAAAATGTTTCCTGGAAATTTATTAGCAGGAATGTTTAACTTAACAGAAATGGCACGTTATAAAGCTGACGCAGGATCAGAAAAAGCTGTAGATGTAGATTTCGATTTTAAAAACTAATATATGTCTAACGTAGAAGATTTTCTTACTGCTAAAGAAGAGGAAGAAATTGTTCTAGCTATACAACAAGCAGAACGAAATACTTCTGGTGAAATTCGTGTACATATAGAGAAAACTACTGCCATTTCTCATTACGATAGAGCACTAGAAGTATTTCAAATGCTTAAAATGTTTAATACCCAACAACGAAACGGCGTATTGCTTTATATTGCTGTTGACGATCATAAGTTTGTAATTTATGGAGATGAAGGTATTAATGCCGTTGTTCCTACAGACTTTTGGGAAACAACCAAAGAAGTCATCCAAAATCAGTTTAAACAAAGGAATTTTAAACAAGGAATTATAGATGGCATTCTGAAAGCAGGAAATGAACTTAAAGCTCATTTTCCTTGGGCTACAGATGATGAAAATGAGTTGAGTAACGAAATATCGAAAGGATAAAACCTTCCCAGAAGGAATAAGTATGATAAAGAATATAACGTTATTACATAAAAGAGCAAACAAGTTACAGAGCTTAAAAGTTGTTCTTTTTTTTATTGCATTTTTATGTGGACAAACTCTTTTTTCACAAGGGTACAAAATTCCCGAAAAGCCAAAATTTCAAACGAGTGTTTACGACTATATCAATTTATTATCTCCAAGTCAAAAAGCAAGTTTAGAAAATAAGCTCATTAAATATTCAGATACTACATCAACACAAGTAGTGGTGGCAATTATTAATTCTACAGAAGGAGAGAATATAGGGTATTTAGCAACCAATTGGGCACATGAATGGGGGATTGGACAAAAGAAAGAAGATAATGGGGTGTTTGTGTTACTTGCCCAAAAAGATCGAAAAGTAACTATTAGAACAGGTTACGGAACCGAACATTTACTTACTGATTATGTTTCTCGTCAAATTATAGAATATGATATTATTCCTTACTTTAAAAAGGGAGATTATTACGCTGGATTAGATAGCGGAGTAGAAGCCATTTTTAAGGTGATGAGTGGTGAGTATAAAGGAAGTAGAAAACAAACTAAAGGAAATAGTTTTGGTTTTATTGTCTTTATAATTATTCTCATAGTGTTTTTCATTATTATTTCTAGTGGGAATAGAGGAAATCGTGGAGGAGGAAGAAATTATAGAAAAACAGATTCTGTTAGAGATTTACTAGATATCATCATTCTAAGCAACGCAGGAAGAGGCGGATTCGGTGGCGGAAGCTTTGGAGGTGGATCGTCTGGAGGTTTCGGTGGCGGTGGCTTCGGAGGAGGCTTTGGCGGCGGCGGATTTGGTGGTGGTGGTGCTACAGGAGGCTGGTAGTTTGTACATGAAAAAACTCAGTATATTTTTCTTTTTATTTATTCTTTTAGGTTGTCAAAACTACGGGCAGCTTAGTGTTGTCACGAATTTACCTAAGTTACTCGATGAGGTTTCTGGAATTCAAAAGGAACCAAATTCTGATAAAATTTGGATGGTAAATGATAGTGGCAATAAATCTGAATTATACAGAGTTGCTTCTGAAGGTAAAATTGAAAAAACTATATCAATAAACGCTAAAAATTATGATTGGGAAGACATAACTTCTGACGACGATGGAAACATATATATTGCCGATTTTGGAAACAATAATAACAAAAGAAAGAACTTAGTAATTCTAAAAATCAAGAAAGAAGACTTGTTAAATGAAGATGGTGTTGAGGTGGAAAAAATACAATTTTCATACCCTAATCAAACCAAGTTTCCGCCCAAAAAGAAAGACCGTTTTTTTGATGCAGAATCCTTAATCTACAAAGATGGACTTCTATACATATTTACAAAAAGTAGAGTAAAAGATCGATACGGAAAAACAATGTTATATAAAGTTCCTGCCACAAAAGGAGAACATATAGCAACATACATTTCTGATTATACTAATTGCAGCGATGCTCATTGTGTAATAACCGCAGCAGCAATATCACCAGATAAACAAAAAGTGGTTTTGCTAACACATCAATCTGTATTTGTATTTACCAATTTTAAAGGAGATGATTTTTTTAGTGGAGATATAAAAGAACATACATTCAATCATATATCTCAAAAAGAAGGTGTTACTTTTAAAGATGAAAGAACTCTTTATATAACAGATGAAGCTGATAAAATAGGAAGCAGTAAACTGTATGAGTTTGTATTAAAGGACTAAAAAATCAGTTACCAATGTATGTACATTGATAACTGAGAGAGTTAGGGGAATAATCAACACCTAGTTTGGGTGTCTATACGTAATCAATCTGTCTCGAATATCCTGCATTTATAGCTAATAAAATAGAATCTTCTCGGCTAAAACTAAACGGAATAATAGAGCTTAAAGGTTCTTCAAATTTTTCTTCTATTTTTTGTTTAGATAATATCAAAGCTTGCTCTACCAATTTATGGTATTCAGTTATAAAGTATTTTTTAGGTAAGTTTTCAAACTTAGCAACATCAAAATCATAAAACTTTGTTCTTGTAACAGCTTTGTATTCTTGGTCGTTATGTATAAATAAATAGGTAAGATCAACGTGAATAGTAGTGTTAGCACCACTAGGGTCGTCTGGCCAATTATAAATTAAAAGATAAGCCCCATCAATACTAACCTTTGGTTTAGAAATTTCCTCAATTTTTTCAAAACTCGTTAAATTACAAGATCCTGTTTTAATAACTTCTTCTATAGTTTCAACTGTACTCATTATTAATAATTTAATTTTTTAGTCAAATATCTTAGATATTTGGGGCTGGCTTTTAGGTGTTTTATAAACGCATACTATTATTTTATAAACGTTTTGTTAAAGTGGTGGATAAGGAGGTGAAATGAAAATATATAATTATTTTAGTTGGCTAATTACTTACAAAAAAATGCCATTGTTTAAAAGAAGCTACTTTTTATATATCGCCTGTACCCTTTTAGTTTTTTCAGCCTGTAAAAGAAATGATGTAGATAAAGACTTACAAGAGTATTTATTAGCTGTTGATAGTATTTCTCAACAAAAACCAAAAGAAGGATTAAGAAAAATAGATAGTTTATTAGAAAAGAAACAAAATTCTAAAAACAGGGCTTTATTGTTGTTTAGCAAAGGAGAACTTTTTTACCTGAACGATAAGTTAATAGAGGCAAAAAACATACACTTAGAAACCTATAAATTATTTACAAATCTTAAAGATGATTATAACAAAGGAAGGAGCTTAATAACATTAAGTGCTACTTGTATGAAGCTAAATGAGCTAGAAGATGCTCAAAAGTATGCGTTAGAGGCTTTAGAAATAGGCGAAAAAATAGAAAATACCCGACTACAAGCAAAGGCAAATAATCAGCTATTTAATCTTCATTTTATATTAAAAGATTACAAACAGGCATTGTTTTACATAAAAAGGTCTGAAGAATTATTTACCGACCCAAATGACCCTAACTCAATTATAGCAATTAAAAGTAATATTGCTGGTGTTTATTTAATGTTAAAGCAATACAACAAAGCCTTAGAACAGTTTTCAGAAGCATTAGCCTTGGGTGAGTCAGCGAAAGATCCAAAAACTATCGTAAGTGTTCTTAATAATATTGGATACACGTATTTGGAAGCAAAACGTTTTGACGAAGCAGAGAAGTTTTTACGAGGAGCAGTAAAACTTAACCAAAAAATTAAAACAATTAACGGAGCTCCATACAAAGGTTTAGGAACCCTTTTTTTAGTAACCAATAAGTTAGATTCGGCAGAGGTAAATTACAACAAGGCCATGTCAATTTACAAGAGTAAGAAAAATCTTACAGAAGAATTAGAAATACGAGATAAGTTAATATCCATAGCTATTTTAAAGAAACAATATAGAGAAGCACTTCATCATCAAATAATTAGAGATAGTATAGAAGTACAGAAGAACAAAAAACAGAATCAAGAGTTACTTCATTTTGCAAACGTAAATTATAAAGTAAAAGAGAAAGAAATAGCTTTAGCACATCAAAAAGAAATTAATAAACAAAACCTGTGGTTAGGAATTAGTGCTATTGTATCGTTGCTACTTACTTTAACTATAGCATTGTTCATTGGTTATAATAACAAACTTCTGGCTGCAAATAAAGCATCAAAATTGGAGCAACGTTTGTTGAGAGCTCAAATGAATCCACATTTTATATTCAACACCTTAGCGGCGATTCAAAATATTACATTGGAAGGAAATCCAGTAAAATCATCAAATTATATAGCTAAGTTTTCAAAGCTTATTCGTCAAAATTTTGATTATGTTCGGAAAGAAGAAATTAGCTTAGAAGAAGAGCTAGCTATGATTTCTAACTACATAGATACACAGCAGCTACGTTTTAATAATAGTTTTAGTTATCATATAAATATTTCTGAAAACTGTGATACAAAACAATTAAAAGTACCTCCTATGTTGTTACAGCCTTTTGTTGAAAATGCTATTGAATATGGCTTAAAAGAAAAGAAATCAGGAGGAATATTGAACTTAAATATTCGAAAAACAGCAGATGAACTGTTTTTTGAAATAGAAGATAACGGAGTAGGAAGAGAACAAAAAATGAGTCAAGAAAAAGTAGCAAAAGATTTACATGCTACCGATATTTTTATAGAAAGACTACAAATAAGAAAAAAAGGAGAAGAAAAATCTTTTGTTATAGAAGATTTGTGTGATAAAGAAGGAAATCCTTCAGGAACCAAAGTTGTATTTAAATTAAAGTTGTAAAATGATAAAAGCTGCTATAATAGAAGATGAGTTTAATGCATTAAATACATTAACAAAACTGTTGCAATACACCCAAAAGGATATAGAAATTGTAGCAAAAATAGATAATGTAAATGAAGCAATCGATTTTTTGAGTAATAATGATTTAGATTTAGTATTTATAGATATTGAGTTGATTGGCGGAAATGCTTTTCAAATATTAGAGGCCTTAGAAACCATAAACTTTAAAATGATATTTACCACAGCGTACGATGAATTTGCAATAAAAGCTATTAAGTTTGATACGGTAGATTATTTATTAAAACCTATAGATTCAGACGAATTAAATGCTTGTATAGAGCGTTTTAGAGCGGACTTTGAAAAAGAGAAAAAGTACACGAAAGCACTAAGCAAAATAAACGAGTTTGATAAAAAAGAGGCTCAAAAAACATTGCTTATTAAAACTACCGAAGAGCAACATTTTTTACATGTAGATGATATTGTACGTTGCCAATCAGACGGAAGTTATACGCTTTTTTATACTACAGATAAAAAAATAATGAGTGCTAGAAACTTAAAGTATTACGAAAATATTTTAAGCACCCATGCCTTTGCTAGAGTACACCAATCTCACTTAATTAATATAAAATATTTAGCTTCAGTAAGTGCCAATACAGTTAAATTATCAAGTGGCGAGAAAATTCCTTTATCATCAAGAAAGAAAACATATTTAAAACAGTTTTTAGAGAATTTTAATACGAATACAAAATAAAAAGTAACACATATAAAACTCATTAAAATAGCGCTAAAGTTCCATGTAGTTTTGAGGTGAATAATAGAAAATAACCTTAAAAAACAATCATATGGGACTTAAAGAAAAAAGATTTACAAAAACTTTTCAAGAAGAAAAATATCCTGCTTTAAAACAACAAATAAACGACGCAGCAGGTTTTGATGTAATAATTGATGTAGAGTGGGAAACCATGTTTGAAGATAAGTTTTTACACTTATATGATGATAGTTATCCTAAAATTTACTTCCAACCACTTATTGATGCCTTCTCTGCCATAACTGCAGATGATATGGGGAAAGAAGCATTGACAGAATCGTTAAAAAGAGTGGTTATTACCAATAAAGACGATTATCACAACCCAACGCATGCTTACACCTTTGAAGAAGGAGTTTTACAAGTAAATCATAGTCCAATTTTAAATGCAGATAAAGTTCAAGACAGAACAGATGCACTTGTTGATTTATTAGAAAACAACTTATAGTCTAGTAATTCATACCAAAAAAATAAAATTGCTATGGAAACAGATTATATCAATCAATTTAAAGCGCAATCGCCAGCAGCTATAATTCAGGGTCTGTTTAGTGAAAAAAAGCAATTAAAAATTGCTTTATCACTAAAAAATGGACTTTATGTAGAAGGCTTTATAGTAGACATTACCAAAGAAGAATACCGAACATTTGTGTGTATGAAAACCGAAGAACAAGAAGTATTGTTTTTCGATCTTCAAGAAGTATCTGTTTTACGAATTAAGCATCCTAAAAAAATAGCAGTTTCATTATCAAAAGGAAATATTAGCCGTCCTTTAGGAGAAGATCCCATAAGTGTTTTACAATTAAAAAGATGGACTCTTGAGCAAGAGCCTTTGTTAGAGGCAACGATTAATTTATCATTTGAAAAACCAGCATTACAAGAAGCAAACGCTCGATTAAATTGTAAAGATGTTATTGCAAGCTTATTAAAAGCAAAACAGTTAATAGTAGAGGATGAAATGGGGTTAGCAGCATGGAAAGAAATAAAAACAGTTGCTATTACTAATACAAGAACATTACAAGTAACTAAAGAAGGAAATGTTTTAAAAATTGGGATTGAAATTACTAAAGTATTGCCAAAAGAATTAGAGAATCTTTTTATTGAAAAGATAGAAAAAGTATTGTAGAATAATAAAATTATTAAAAAATGGGTCTTAAAGAAAAAAGAGCAGTTCAAACATTTAAAAACGAATCATTTCCAGCATTAGAAGCGGAAATAAATAATAAAGCAGGATTTAACGTATCGTTAAACATAGTGTGGGATACATTGGTAGAAGATAAGTTTTCTCACCTTTACAATGATACGTTTCCAAAAATATATTTTCAACCGTTAATAGAAGCTATCAAAGCAGTTAACATTGATGAAATTGGGGGAGAGTTGCTAAAAAATGGATTAAAAGAAGTAAAGATTGTTAATGAAAACAACGAGCATAATTTAGAAAGAGCAATCACTTTTGTAGATGGGGTATTAACCATTAATCACAGCCCAATTATGAATGCTGATAAGGTGGAAGAGAAAACGGAAAGAATTGTACATCTTTTAGAAACTCATTTAGAAGAATTTGCAGGAAGCGAAGCTAGTGTTGAGAGTAATGAAAACCCAAATAATATTGCAGGAGGAAAGGTAGATAACACTATAAAATTAAGTTTGCCTCAGTTGCACAATCAATATGTAGCTTTAGCTTTTGAAAAACAAGATAACTTAGCTGATATAGTTGAAGATTTACCTTGGACTTGTGATATGCTTCAAGGAACGGTAACTTATGGAGATCTTACCTTTAAAATGCAAGTATTAGGAACCTACTCTCACAATGAACAATCATGGTTGTGGGCTTGGGCAAATAAGCAAAGTGGTATTCCAGAACAATTTTTAGAAGCTTCATTACAAATGAAAGCTCTAGGAGAGAGACATGGGATAGAAGACTTACTTTCATCAAAAATAGAAACAGAACACGACCCAGGACATTACTTCTCATTTGTAGCAACTGGGGTAAATCAGGCAAGTTGTTATGCACCATTACCTTTTAAAGGGCTAACTGTATATGTATTGCTTTACACTGATGTAGTGGATGAAAAAGAGATAAATATTCCGGCTTTAATTTGTTCACATTTTTCAAAAACAACAACTCGTATGGATTTTGAACACAAGCACGCATTGTTTTGCTATTTAGTTCAAAAAGGATATGAGGTTGAGGTATCAGGAAACAATATAGTTGCGAAAAAAGGAGAGGATCAAATTTTAGGAATTTTTGACCTAAAAGGAAGGTTATTAAAATTGTCTAACTCAACAGTTCCAGTAGGAGCTTAAAAAAGAAAAAAGGATGTACCAATCTACAACATTATCAGAATTAGAAAAAGAGCATCAAGAAGCGTTAACTCAAGCGCAAAATAAAATGATGGAAGATTTGAATCTTGCTCAACAAAATGGTGACAACGATTTAATCCATCAAGCAAGTGTTCATTTTCAAAATATAGCAAAAGAATTAGCAGAACAATACACAAAACGTATTGAAGAAATTAATGAGTTAAATCTTAAAAATGTTACTGAAAACATTCAAGAGGTATATGATAATTCTAGAGCAGAAATTGATTTAAATGCTTTGGTTTATGACGGTGATCGAGATTATGTTTTAAAGTTTCAAGAAGATGAGTTGATTCAAAAAACCTTAGAAAGAATAAAAGAAAACAACCCAGTTTTCAAGTCGAGAAGACACCTGTTAAAGTCAAGTTTAAGATTAACAAAAATGTTAGCTCCTGTACTTCATGAAATTGGGAATCATTGTAAAGAGGTATTGAAACTAAAAGCAGATATTGAGTTTTTCGTGTATCAAGAAGATAAATTCAACGCTTCATGTTATCCACCAGATGAAGATAAATTATACATCATTTTAACTTCAGGGATTTTAGAGCGTTTTAGTAAAGACGAATTAGCTTTTGTTATTGGGCATGAAATTGGGCATGTATTATTCGAGCACTTTAATTATCCAGTAAAACATATTTTAGACGAAGGAGCAAACGACTTAGCGCCAATTCATGCCATGAAGTTATATGCATGGAATCGTAATGCTGAAATTAGTGCCGATAGAGCAGGTTTATTATGTTGTAAGAGTTTTGAAGCAGCTGCAAGAACATTCTTTAAATTATCATCGGGAGTAACTTCTAATTCTTTAGATTTTAAATTGAACGAATACATTAATCAGTTTTCAGATTTAGAAGAAGTTTTAAATGACGATACGCACGACCCTTCAGATTGGTATAGTAGTCACCCATTTAGTCCACTTCGTATTAAAGCTTTAGAGTTGTTTAATAAGAGTAAGACATATGAGTTATTTAATCCAGCAATTAATGGAGAAATAACAGAGGAGGCAATGGAGTTAGAAATACAGCGAATTATGTCGTTGATGGAGCCAGAAGATTTAGGAAAAGAAACTGAACACTCAGAAAAAATTCAACGCTTTATGTTCTTAGGAGGTTATATGATTTCAAAGGCAGATGGTGTTGTGGATGATTCTGAAATACAAGCATTGAGTAGTGTTGTATCACCATCGGTTTTTGCTCAATGTATGTTAACCATTAAAGGGTTAACAGAGCAAGATATTATTGATGAGATTATGGCGCTAGCCAAAGAGTTAGATATTGTAATTTCTGTAATGCAAAAACTAAATATTCTAAGAGATTTATCTATTATTTCTTATGCTGATGGAAGTATAGATACTTCTGAAGTTGATGTACTTTACAACTTAGCAAGACAATTATATATAAAAACTGAATTTATTGATAGAATCATTAGTGACGCTCAGGGTGTTGACTAACAATATGATTTTTGTTTATCCATGTTAGCTAAACCATACCATATTAACCGTGTATGGTTTGGCTTATGTTATATATTAAAAGTGCCCACCCAACAATTAGTATCAAACCTCCTAAAGGAGTAATAGGACCTAAAAACTTCATTTTTTTACCTTTTGCATCTGATAATACCAAGCCATAAATGCTAAAGGAAAAAAGTATAATTCCAACTACAAAAGCGTAATATATTGTCGAACTAGGAACGTCAAAATAACTTCCAACAAATAACAAAACCAATGCGTGGTACATTTGATATTTTACACCTGTTTCAAATGATTTTAATTGCTCTTCATTTAAAACTTTCTTTAAAGCATGTGCTCCAAAAGCACCAAATATTACAGCGAACATACCAAATAAAGCGCCTGTAATTAATACAATTTGTTGTGTCATATTTTTTAAGAATTAAAAAGAAAAACCAATACTTAAGGCTACTCTGTCTTCTTGTGAGTTTCCTTTAAAGTATGAAATATTAGCTGTGAACAGGTCAATTCCGCTTAACCATAAAGAACCACCATAACTGGTATGCCATTTCTTTGAGTTTGGAGAATACGGAGACCATACACGACCATAATCAAATCCGCCAGTAATACCAATTTTCATAGGAATAATTCCTGTACGAATGCGTCCGAAACGCAAACGTAAATCGTTACTGTGATAAAAACTTTGTGTACCAGAAAAACGTTCTCTATTAAATCCACGTAAACTACGTTCACCACCTAAAGTAGCCGCTTGGTAAATTTCAAAACGATTTCCTACATTGATTTGAGTTGCTACCTCAGAAGCAAAAACTAATGAACGGTTGAATACTAGATTTTGATACATAGCTAAAGAACTCTTAATGTAACCAAAACGTCTGTCGAAATCTTCTAAGTTGGCTTTAGCTCCAACAGCTAAATCGAAGTTCATCCCTTTGGTAGGGAAACTGCTATTGTCTACACGGTTGTGATTAAAGTTAAACTCACCACCCCAAAAATAGTTAGTATCAAAAATAGCGGTAGGTTGATTGTCAAAATTATTGATAAATCGATTAGGAGTATCTTCAACTTCAATAGCCTCAACAATTCCAGAAATTTTAAAGATGCTTCCTCCACGTAATCGCTTTAATAATGAGGGATAGAAACTTATTTCTTCTTTTTTAACACGGTAGTAATCTAAATCAAAAGTTTGATCGTAAACACTTTCGTTACCCCATCCAAAGAAGTTAAAAGAATAATTATCACTAGTAGCTTTAGCACGCACATGCAAGCTCCAGCTACCAATTAGTTCAGTGAATTCACCATTGTACTCTAAATCGTATCCACCAGTTGCAGAGTAGTAGTTTGCTGCTAAAGTATGTTGGTTTGCAAAAGGACGTTTTTTAAATCCTTGTTGTGTATACGTTACCGAAGCACCAAAAAAGAAACCATCATCTGGGTTGCTTCCTAAGCTAGGAAAAACAATAGTTGTATTGTTATTGATGTCGTGTGCGTCGTAGGTGTTTTTTAAATAACTATCCGAACGTAAATCCACAGTTTCAGAACTTGGATTTATCGTATTTTTCTTTGATTTAAAATCGTATATTTTAGTTTTCTTTCCCCAACCTGCAACAGATGATTTATCGGTATACACATCGTGATTTTGACCACCTATAATTCGCAATAAAATTCCATCATGTACATCACCAGAAATTAAAAACTCATCATCTCCATTTAAACCATAAATCTGTATTTCTTTAGTTTCTTTTGTTTTGAAAACACGGTTGTAGATTTCATTTTCTTTTCTAAAAACAACAACACTAGTTTCCTCATCATTTAAACGTTTGATGATAAATTTATCATCTTTATCTGTACCAACTACATGTACAACTTTATTTAGTTTTGTGTAGTAACGTTTAGCAATTTCTTTTAATTTATCTCTTCTAGCCTTAATTTTAGCAATGGTTTCTTTTCCATCAATATCGTAAATAGCCTCTGGTAATTGTTGAATTGATTTTTCAATTACTTCATCGGTTAAATGTTGTTGAATATATTCAACTTGTTTATTCCAATCATCAAGTGTTAATTGATTTAAAAAGGCAGCATCAAAGAAGCGAGCATAGTTATTGTACCATTTCATGTTTTTGATATCGTTATCAAAAGTTTGCATATTCTTTACTAAGGGCGCAAATTGCTGAAATAGAGGAATCATAACTCCATCAAACTTAGAAAAAGGTTGGTCTCTATCTCTAGGAATTGGACGGTAATATTTTTTACCCTCTTCAGTTTTAAAAGAAGCCCAACGCCATTGGTCTTCATGCCTATCCCAATCACCAATTACCATATCAAACAAACGCGAACGAATTACCCATTCTTGGTCAATTGAATGTTTACCGTTTTTCCTGATTTTTTCTAACACATCAAATGTGCTAATTATATCATCTGAATTTCCGAAGTTGTCTAATTCACTACGGTCTCCAGCAGGTCGTTCTTCTAATAGGTATAACTGCCCTCCAAAGATGTCGTTATGTTTTCCTAAAGCAGGTTGTTTAGGCATGTAATATAGCTTTGGATTGGTATGGTAAATATTTACAGCGTTTGCCATATCAGGAAGTACAAAAGCAGCATATGGGTGAGACATTGTAAAAAGATCTTGAACCACATCAACTAAAAACGTCCCTTTTAAAATACCTCCCATAATACGACTTCCGTCTTTTACCATTGAACGTAAAACATACTGTTTACCTTCAGGATTTTCTAATCGTAACGAATTTGTTTGATTACCACCACCTCTTCTAATAGGAGTTAAACCTCCAAAAACATTTTCTAATTCCAATACAGGAACTTTTACTGTTTTTCCGTATTTGTCTCTATTTAAATCTCCCCACATAAATTTATGAAAACCACTAACATCAGTAGCTTCAGGAGGATAAATAGAGGTTTCTATAAACTTCTTGTGCTCTTCGTATTCAGGAAAGCTTGAATAGTTTTTTGTTTGTTTTGGTTTTACAATTTCTTTACTAAATAAGAGTTTATGTCCGTCTTTGGTATTGGCAGCGTAGTATTCAATAACAGCTGAACCGTCTTTGTAATAATTCAATCTAGCATACCCGTGATTACCGTAAGTAAATTGTGCGCCATAACCAACTAAAGCTGCCGATTGTTTTGAACCAGAACCACTAATTACTTGTTTAAATCCGTCTTGTTCTATGTATTGTAAGTTGTGATCATGGCCAGAAACGAATACAACATTGTCTGTGAAATCATCAGAGACTGCTTGTATTTGATTAATAAAGTCACTGTAGTTTTTATTAAAAATATCAGTTTGAATACCTGCATGAGAGCGTAGTGCATTTTTCAATGTACCTAAAATTGGTGCTGGTTTCATGTGGTCTTTTACTGAAAAGCTTCCACCATGAGGTCCATTACTATATAAAGGATGATGCACTGCGACTACAACATTTTTATACCTGTTTTTTTTGAACAAACTAGATAGCTCTTGAATAAAACGTTCACGAGTTTTAATATCGCAATTATCGTTCATTTTAGGCTCTTTATCCCAGTTCATAATAAACCAACGGCTATCAATAAGAATTAAAGTTAGGTCTTCATTGATTTCTATTTTGTCAAGACCACAACCTCCTTCAGGTAGAAAAGAACCTTTACCTAAAGCCTGTTCAACCAGTCGTTCTTGTTCTTTTAAGCCATCAACACCATTATACCAGTCATGATTTCCAGGAATAAAAATTGTTTTCCCTTTAAAGTCTTGCAAAGCATCAATTTGTGTTTGTAAGCGATGTTCAGCTAGGGCTCTATCTTTGTGGTTTTTGTCTGGTATTCCGTATGGATATATATTGTCTCCTAAAAATATGGTGGTAGCATTTTTAGTTGCTTTAGCTAACTTTTCTTGAAAATATTTTAGAGTAGGGGTAGTCTGTCCCATTTCGGCATTACCAGCATCTCCAATTAAATAAAAGGAGTGTACCAATTCTTTATTTGTTTGAATTGTTCTTGGAGAAGTTTTATCTGCGTACTTAGCTTTATAAGATGCACAACCACTAACTATAACATTTATAGTTAGATACATGCAAAACTTGGTTAAGTTCATGTTTTGTTTTTTGGTTATGTAAAAATAAGGCTTTTTGAGCTAAAATTATTGCTTTAGTAAATGCTGATAGTCTTCAGGAGTATCAATGTCTAGTAAGTTTTGATGGGAATTAATTTTAAGAACATTACTGTTATGTTGTAATAGGAAATTCTTAGCTCCTTTATCGCCTTCTAGATTTAACAAATCATTAAAATATTTTTTCGGAAACATAGCAGGAACTCCAATACTACCTTGGTAGTTAGAGGCAATTATTTTAGTAGGGTTCTTTTTTGAAGCTTCAATCAACGAGTTCAAGTATACGGGAGTAACATGAGGTTGATCCGCTAGCATTATTAAGGCATTGTCAAAGTTATGTTTTTGTAAGAAATCAATTCCTGTTACGATGCTAGTACTTAATCCGCTTTCATAATTAGGGTTGTAAATAATTTTAATGGTATTTGAAGTAAGTTGTTTTTCAATAGTATCCTTATTAGCTCCTAATACACAAAATACATTTTTAACTATTGATTTTAGAGCTTGTTCAATTATCCATTCTAGTAACGTGGTGTTTTTATAAGGAAGCAATTGTTTCATTTTTCCCATTCGGGAAGCGCTTCCAGCAGCTAATATGAGAATTGCTGTTTTTTGCATTGTATTAATTATGGATTCGTCCAGTAATCTTTTTTAGAGAAAACACTTCCTTATTTCGAATAACTGATAATATTTCTGCTAAGATTGATAATGCAATTTCTTCAGGAGTTTCAGCTCCAATGTTTAAACCTGCTGGTGTATGAATTTTATCTAAAAAATCATCAGTAATATCGGGTGAAAATTCAAATAGTTCGTTAAATAGTTTTTCTCGTCGTTTAGCAGCACCTAAAATACCAATGTAAACAGGGTTTTGCTCTTGTAATTTAATCAACCAACGTAAATCGTATGTAAAATTATGATTCATAATAACAACTGCAGTATTGTTATTTACATGTGAAAGCTGAATTACTTCAGGAGTTTGCGCAACTACCGATTTAGCACCTGGAAAATTAGCTAACTCTTTTGGGTCTTTTATAGAGGTAACTACATCAACTTCCCAACCTAACTGAGTTGCTTGCATACATAGTTTTACAGCATCATGTTCTCCACCAATAATAAGCAGGCGAAATAGTGGTTGTAAGGTTTGTTTAAAAGTAGTTAAATGGTCTATTTTTTCAGAATAAAAATCTTTGTTGAAAGAAAATCTTTGTTGGCTGTTAAATTGAATTATAGAACCGAAATTCCCGTATGCTTCATCTTCTTTTAGAAAGAAAGATGTAATGTTATACGACTCTCTTTGAATATTATTTTCTAAGAAAGCTTCAATAAATTTAGTTGAAAGATTAAAAGGTTCTAAAAGAACATATAATATTCCTTCACAACCTAAACGATAACGACCATCATAGGTTATTACTTTAGGTTTGTTGTTTTCAAAAACCGATTGAGCTCTACGTTGTACTTCTTTTTCAACACAGCCTCCACTAATAGCTCCAATTATTTTTCCGTCAGAAGAAAGTAGCATTCTAACCCCTGGTTTTCTATAAGAAGAGCCGTCTAAATCTACAACCGTTGCTAAAACATTCTGTAAGCCTTGTTGTTGATTTATGGTGGCTTGTCTTATAATTTCTTTAAGTTCGTGTGTCATTTTGTGTAAAAAAACTCTTTTAAAAATACACTTTTTTATCACTTTATTAAAAATTAATACTGGTTAATAATTTATTATTTTAGCAAAAACCTTTTTCATGAATAGTTTGATAGAAAAGACAGAGCAGTTTGTGGTGGATTTACTAAATGAAAGTTTAGATAAGAATTTTGTGTACCATAATATTGCGCATACTCAACGAGTGGTTGAAAAAATACTCGAATTAATTGAGGGAGAAACTTTTTCAGAAGCGGAGAAACAAGCATTGATTTTAGCTGCTTGGTTCCATGATGTAGGGTATACTGTAAATCCAGATAATCATGAAGAAGAGAGTGTAGTTATTGCTACTGATTTTTTGAAAAATGAAGAGGTTTCAGATGAGGTTATTGATGAGGTGTCAAGACTGATAACTACTACTAAAATGGGGGTTAGTCCTAATACAGAAGTAGAAAAGATTTTAAAGGATGCTGATTGTTCTCATGTGGGGAGTAAAAACTACAGTGATTTCAATGAGTTATTGCGTAAAGAAAGAGAGTTGGTTTGTAATAGAACGATAAAAGATGTTGAATGGGACGATGCAAATCTTAACTTTTTAACTAAACATCGCTTTTATACTAGTAAAGCTTCTAAACTTTGGGAAAAACAGAAGAGTAAAAATATAGCGCAGCTTTTAAAGAAAAAGCAAAAGCAAGCACAAGAAGCTGCTAAATTGAAGCAGAAGAAAGAAGAACTAGCGTACAAAAAAAATAAAATAGAGCTACCAGAAAGGGGAATAGAAACGATGTTTCGTGTGGCGATGCGCAATCATATAACGTTGAGTGATATTGCTGATACAAAAGCAAATATTTTACTTTCGGTAAATGCAATTATTATTTCGATGACTTTATCTACTTTAATTCCTAAGTTAGATAATCCGTCAAATCATTACCTAATTATTCCAACAATAATTTTTGTTTTTTTTACGGTGGTTTCAATAGTGTTGTCAGTTTTAGCGACCAGACCGAATGTTACTGAAGGAAAGTTTACAAAAGAAGATGTAACCAATAAAAAAGTCAATTTATTATTCTTTGGAAATTTTCATCAGATGGAGTTGCTAGAATTTGAGTGGGCAATGAATGAGATGATGCAAGATCGTGACTATTTGTATGGTTCACTTAGTAAAGATTTATATTTCTTAGGGTTAGTGTTAAATAGAAAATATAAGCTACTACGAATTACCTATACCGTTTTTATGATAGGTATTTTGGTAAGTGTAATAGCTTTTGCTGTAGCTTTTAATATACAAGAAAATGCTTCAAAAGTGGCAGAATTAGTTTCGGAGTTATTGTAGAAATTATTTAAATTCCTGAATTAACTCATCGATAGTTATTGTTTTTTGAGAGTCAAAGCTTTCTTGATAAATTACCTCTACTCGTAAAGCTTTTAATCCTGAAACTCCTTGTAGGTCTTCAACTTCTAATTTTTCTACTTTACCTAATAAATTTTTAGATTGAAGATATTTAATGTATTTGTAGTACTCATCAGCATCTTTATCTTGAGAATATACGATAGCTATTTTTCCCGGGACAGTTAACCTTTCTTCTGTGCCTTTAACATGAGCTTTATCAATACGCTTTTTTATGATTTCATAACGAATATTGTAAGCCCCATCTACGTCAAACTGTTTTTCATCCATTCTAAATTTTATAGCTAATGGATTGCTGTGTACTAAAATTAACGAAGCTACTCGAAGTTTATGTTCCATCTTTTCTGCAGCTTTTAAGGCTACATTCTCCATTTCACACATTACTTGTAACTGCCATAACCTAAGGTTGTATAAGTATATGTCGTCGTATTTTTTCTCTTTTGTTAATGACTGACCTATATACATGTTGTATTCAACACCATCGGTTTTATAACGTTCAAAATAATGAGGAAACATTTGTTGAGCCTCTTCTTGTCTAGCATCAATAAAAGAAGCTAGTTTATCGTTTAATAAAGTAACACTATCTTCATAGGCTTTACGTTTTTCATATACTACTTGAAGGGTAGGATCTAAACGTTTAATGTATTCCTCAACTAAAGTGTTTAAGTGGCTATTGACCTTTTTTATATGGTTAAAAACAGGGTAGATATCACGTTTTAAAAAATCTAAAATGGCTATTTCATCACCAGCTTTTAAACCTTTTTTAACTTCGGATAAATATTCTTCAACCCTAAATCGTAATTCTTTATAAATTGGAAGACTTTCAATTTTACAGGCTTCTAGCAATACAGAAATAGCTAAAGAAAGTTGAGTATTTAGATCTTCTTTAATAGCTGTGTTTCTGGCGATAGATGACCCCTTAATGTCTGATTGACCGTATAAAGGGTGTACATCAGGAAAAATAATATCTTCAATTTTAACTTTCTGCTTTGCTTCATATGATTCTCTATGGAACCGTTCAGCAGCTTCATAAAAACGCCACTTTACTGTTGGATGAATAGAGGTGTAGTTTTCTTGAATTGTAGCTTCTAATATATTTTGATGCTCTTCAGAAAAACGGTCAACTGCAATTTTAAATAACGGAATTAAGTCTTGTAGCTTGTTTTGGTTGATAGAGTTTAGTTCAAAAGGTCTAGGAGAGGCAATTTCTATAATAGCTAAATTTCCTTTAGCTGAAGCCTGTATAGGAACTAAAATAATACTACCAATATTTTTGTCTTTTAATCTTTTATAAAAGTTTTTATTTTCGGTTTTTTCACCATATTTCTCTACATCAGAAATTGCAAGGGTTTCGTTGTTTATAAAAAGTTTTTCTAAAATATAATTACAAAAAATACAATCGCAAGAAACATCTTTTTCATAATTAAGTACTAAACTCTCTTCTTTGTTTATATGGGAAGAAGCAAAGTTGTTTGAGTCTGTTTCAAAAATAGAAAACCCTAAGGATAAATCATTTATTCCAAAGAATTTGCGAAATATTCCTTGTAATGTACTAACTAAATCATCATCTTTTTTTATGAGACTAGTTCTTATTTCTGAAATAATTTCATCGGTTGTAACATCAAATAGATTCATTATTCCAAATCCCTTAAAGATATACGATTCAAGAGGGAATTTTTCTTTCCAAACATCAATGTCGTCAAAATTATCGAGTAAAAATTTAATGTCTTCTTCAGTTATTTTCGGAGCATTTTCGGTAGGGAAAATCTCCATAAAGTCAGCATTAAAAGCGGCACGATAATTTTTTATAGTATTGGTTGTTTTATCTGGAATATCGAAATAAAAGGGACGTTTTATATCAATAGAGTAGTTGTATACCTCAGTTAATATGATGCTACAAGCATACTTATACATTAAATCATTTTCAAAATGACGAACTTTTAACTCGTAGTCGTCTCCAGCATCTTGTAAAATTTTTTCAAACCGATTAGTGAATTTAAAAGATGTAAAAGTAAACGGAATACTTACCGCTTTAATTTCATTCTCTAATAATAATTCTGGGAATAAGGGTTCAAGTAACATCTCGATAGTATCCTTGTGTTTTTCTAATACAGATTCATCAGAAAAGCCATCAATTAGTTCAGGAGCTTTTTTTGCCTCTCGAACAATGTTTATTGAGGATTGATGGTATGGATGTTTTTGAAATTCTTCAGTTGCATATTTTTGAAATAAGGCAACAATTTTTTCAAAACTTATTTTAAGTTTAAAAGGGAGTTCTATATTCTGAATGTCTCTAGTTCGTCTTATGTTCATAAGGAAAGAAAATGAATCAATACAAATTTACGAAATTGATAACTAAAGAGTCGTTTTTAACAAGGCTCCCTTTCAAAAAAAAACACTCATCAATACTTGATGAGTGTTTCGTAAGTTTTTTTAAAACCTAAAGTTATAATCTCGAATTTTACCTTTTTTACCTAAGCTGTTGAATTTCCAACTAAAGCCTAACATAAAATATTGTTGTAGCACAGTACTTTCAGAGTCTTCTATGTAGTTTGAGGTAGCTCTACGTTGTGCATTGGTATTTTGATTTAATAAATCATAAGCTTTTAAACTAATAGTACCTTGATCTTTTAATACAGAGTAGGCTAGGGTAGCATTCCAAAACCAAGCAGCTTTGTTAAATCCAATTACATTTGGATTGTATGTGTAGCGGATATCATTTCTCCATTCTAATTTCTTTGGAATGTTTGTTTTGGTTCTAATATCAACAGAATGTCTAGTGAAGTTTCTGTTTTGGGTAGTGTTTATGTCGTATTTTGTATTTGAGAAATCAATATCGTAGCTACCTTCAATAGAAGCTATTTTATCCCACTCTAAAGTAGCTCTGAATACAGGACTAAGTGAAGTTGTTTTAGCTCCTTCTTTTATGTCATTTAAAATATTGAAGTTTTTATCCGTTCTAATATGCGCTCCAGCTCTAAGTTGTAAACTTAAAATAGAATCTAGTTTTATTTTTTTACTATAACTACCTCCTCCTACAAAATCATAACCACCATTTGTGTTTTCATAAGTAGTATTTCTAACTAAGTCATCATCAATAGATGTATTGATAATTACTTGATCATTGTATAGGCTACCCCTCATGTAAACCCAAAAACCTGTTCGCGCTTGCCAATTAAATTTATTAAAATTAATATATGCAGTATGGTTTTGAGTAGGTTTTAGGTTTGGGTTACCTGTAATAATATTAGAAGGATTGGTTACGTCAGAAAAAGGCTGTATTTGATTTATATTAGGTGCGTTATTGCTTAAACGATAATCAAAATAAACAGAAGCTTTAGAGTCAAATCGGTATCTAAAACTAGAATTAAGATCTAAGTTATTATAATCTTTTTGTAAGCTTAATTCAGAGCGTAATTTGTCGTTGTTTTCTAAGGTTCTGTTTACAAAACCAGTTCCAAAATTAAAACGCCATTTTTTTGTTTTATACACTAATTCTACAGAAGGAGTTTTAGTAATGTCGTTGTAAGTAAAATCAGAACTTAAATCCGTATTAAAGTCACTATACTGCTGTGTGGTATCATTAAAATCAAAGGTGTTTTCTTTATTTTCTCGTTCATTACGTTGATAACGATATTTTGCATCTAAAAAGAATTTATTAGCAACTAAAGGAAAACGATAGGTGAATTGTGTGGTCATTCCGGTTAAATCATTCTCAATAGAGCTTTTTTGGTCTCGGATTTCTGTACTAGGAGAACTGCCAAAAACTTCAATAGTAGATTTATTTATTTCTTCTGTGTCTGATTTATCAATACGGTTGGTAATAGAACCTTTTATAAAAGAACCTTTACTTCCAATTTTTTTTGTAATGTCTAATCTGTTTTCAAAGTTGTTGGCTTCAGATGTAGCGTAAGCTGTACTTGTATAGCTATTTGTAAGTGTATTATTTTCATCTAAAGATTCTTCTTGTCTACGATTACTTCCTTCACGCTTATTAAAAACGAAAGTAGGTCTGATGTTAATTAAAAGAGTAGAATCTATTTCTATATCAAACTCAGTGTCAAAACTATGATTGTGGTTTTCATCGTCTGAGGAAGAAACAGCATTAGAGAAATATTTTCTATCAGGAAGGGTATATTCTCTGTTGCTTTTTGACTCGTTGTTTGAAGTACTTCCAGAGTAAAAATAGTTGGCATTTACATCTAAACCTTTCCCAAACTCATCTGCATAGGTCGCTCCTGCAGTTTTAGACTTTATAATTCCGGAACCACCACCAAAACGTCTTCCGTTAATGCTGAAACCGCCATTTCCACCAATCCAAATATTACCACCGCCACCAAACATTTTTTGAATTTCTCCAAAGCTGAACCCAGGTGAGTTAATATTGTTTGTACTTGCCAATACACTAAAACGTTGGTTATTGTCAAAACGATTTACCATAGCAGCGCCTTCAAAACGTTTGTCAGTACCAGCGCCACCAGATACTCTACCAAACCAACCTTTATTGTTTTCTTTTTTAATAGTTAAGTTGATGGTTTTGTTATTAGCATCTCCGTTTTCACCTGTAAAAGCTTCTGATTTAGATTTTGTATCAGTAATTTGTACCTTTTCAATAATATCTTTTGTTAGATTTTTAGTTGTAATACTAGGATCATTTCCAAAGAAAGGCTTTCCGTTAACCAAAATTTTATTTACTTCTTTTCCATTTACAGTAATTTTACCATTTTCATCAACTTCTACACCAGGTAGCTTTTTTAGTAGGTCTTCAACGTTAGCATCTTTTTTCGTTTTAAAAGATTTTACATTAAATTCTAAAGTGTCTTTTTTAACTGTGATAGGAGCTCTAGATTGAATAACAACTTCACTTAATATATTACTTTCTTCCTTTAATGAAATTGTTCCTAAATTCAAAGTAGAAGATTTATCAAGTTGAATGTGTTTTGAATAACTGTCCATTCCCACATACGAAACAAACAGTTTTACATTCTTATCATATGATTTTCCTTCTAAAGAAAATTTTCCTTTATCATTTGTAATAGTGTAGGTAACAATAGTGCTGTCTTTAGTTCTTTCAAGATGAACTGTGGCAGCATCGATAGGTGTTTTTTCTTTTTCGGAGTTTATTGTTCCTGTAATTTTGAACTGGTAAGATTGCGCTATAATTGAACTAGTTAATAATAGCGTAAAAATAAAAAGTAGTTTTTTCATTTTTTATAGCAATTTGATTTTCAATTGGCTACAAATAAAGAGAAAAAACTACTTTCTGGAAGTTAATTTTTGTTAAAATTATTTTTGACGGAAATAAATGCTAATTGGAACTCCGTTAAAATTATAGTGTTCGCGTAATTGATTTTCTACATAACGCTTGTAAGGATCTCTAATATATTGTGGTAAGTTAGCAAAAAATGCAAACTGTGGTGTATGCGTAGGTAATTGCATACAGTATTTAATTTTAATAAACTTACCTTTGGTTGCTGGAGGTGGATTATGTTCCATAATCTCCAACATCGTTTCGTTTAACTTACTTGTTTGAATACGACGTTTTCTGTTTTCAAAAACATCAACAGCAGTTTCAATAGCTTTAAAAATACGTTGTTTAGTTAACGCAGAAATAAAAATAATTGGAACATCAGTAAAAGGAGCAATAGTTTGGCGGATTTTAGCTTCAAAATCACGCATGGTATTGGTTTCTTTTTCAACTAAATCCCACTTATTAACTAAGATTACAATTCCTTTACGGTTTTTCTCGGCTAACCAGAATATTTTTTCATCTTGACCTTCAAATCCGCGTGTAGCATCAATAACTAATACGGCAACATCACAATGTTCAACAGCACGAACAGCACGCATTACCGAATAGAATTCTAAATCTTCTTTTACTTTTGATTTTTTTCTGATTCCAGCTGTATCAACCAAATTGAATTCAAATCCAAAACGATTGTATTTAGTATCGATAGAATCTCGTGTCGTTCCAGCAATATTGGTTACAATATTTCTGTCTTCGCCAATTAAAGCATTGATGAAAGATGATTTCCCAGCATTTGGACGCCCAACAACAGCAAAACGAGGTAATTCGTCTTGTTTATCTTCATTTTCATCTGGTTCAGGAATTTCTTCAACAATAGCATCTAGTAATTCACCAGTTCCACTTCCGTTAATAGAAGAAATCGTATAGTATTCACCTAATCCAAGATTGTAAAATTCTACAGCATCTGCATCACGCATCGCATTATCAACCTTGTTTACTGCCATGAATAGAGGTTTTTCAACCTGACGTAAAATTTTAGCAACTTCAGCATCCATAGGTGTAATTCCTTGTTCAACATCAACTACAAAAACAATAATATCAGCTTCGTCAATAGCTAACTGAACTTGTTTACGTATTTCTCCTTCAAAAATATCATCAGAACCAATTACATACCCACCAGTATCAATTACAGAAAATTCTTTTCCGTTCCATTCAGATTTTCCATAATGTCTATCTCTAGTAACTCCACTAACAGAATCAACAATAGCTTCACGACGCTTTACTAGTCGGTTAAATAAGGTAGACTTACCTACGTTTGGTCTCCCAACAATCGCAATAATACTCATTTTGCAAAAAAATTTGTGCAAAGATACAATTTAGCAAATGATTTATGATGAATTTTAGATAGTATATAGTTTTTGCTATATTGTTGGCATTTAATATTTTATTTTGATGGATGATAAATTATACAACCAGATTTTTTTAAAACCGAGATTTCAGTTGGAATTCGAGATGAATTCACAGGTTTTATTGGAAGAAATTAAGAAGCATTTAAACGATGTTTCTAAGTATAAAATGAAGGTTGTAGATAATCATGTTGTGGTTGATGTGCCTGAAAAGGAATCGCATTTATGGTCTCCACAACTACATATTGAAATAGAAGAAACTTCTGAAAGTACTTCACATATTAAAGGATTATTTGGTCCAAAGCCTCAAGTATGGACTTTTTTTATGTTTTTGCATTTTTTGGTGGGTACAGCATTTGTAATTTTTGGAATTGTTGCTTATAGCAATTGGTCATTAAAACAAATTAGTATGTTGCCCATAGTAATGTTGGTCGTATTACCTATTGTTTGGGTAGCACTTTATTTAGTTGGTAGCCTAGGAAAATCAACAGGAAAAAAACAAATGGATGAACTAAAAGAGTACACCAAGCAATTGTTGCGAACCATTAAAGAACATTAATCTTTGTAGCCAAATCGCTTTAATTGACGATCGTTAGAACGCCAATTTTTATTGATTTTTACATGCAGGTCTAAAAAGACCTTTTTGTCAAAAAATTGTTGAAGGTCTTTTCGAGCTTCAGTTCCAACACGTTTAATGGCGCTTCCTTTATGTCCAATAATAATTCCTTTTTGAGTTTCACGCTCTACCATAATAACAGAACGGATTTTTATGATATTATCTTCTTCAACAAAACTTTCAGTTTCTACTTCTACTGAGTAAGGAATTTCTTTTTTATAGTGTTGAAGAATTTTTTCACGAATTTTTTCATTCACAAAAAAACGTTCAGGTTTGTCAGTTAATTGATCTTTTGGGTAAAAAGCAGGGGACTCAGGTAAAAGCTCAATAATTTTATAAAAAACGCTCTCCACGTTAAAGTTTTCAAGAGCAGAAATAACATACACAAAAGAGTTAGGAACTTTCTTTTTCCAATAGTCAACTTTAGCCGCAACTTCTTCTTGAGTCGATTTGTCAACTTTATTCAATAATAAAATTACAGGAATTTTACTGTTGATGATTTTATTGAAAAACGCTTCATTTTTCAATTCTGTTTCGCCTACTTCTACCATGTAAATGAGTACATCGGCATCTTCAAAAGCCGATTTTACAAAATCCATCATAGATTCTTGCAGCTCATAAGCAGGTTTAATAATTCCAGGAGTATCAGAAAACACAATTTGATAATCTTCACCATTTACAATTCCCAAAATACGATGTCTTGTAGTTTGTGCTTTAGAAGTAATGATAGATAATTTTTCACCAACCAATGCGTTCATCAAGGTTGATTTCCCAACATTAGGGTTTCCGATAATATTTACAAATCCTGCTTTATGTGTCATAGGGCAAAGATAGGTTGTTTTGAGCAAGAATTGTTGATTTTTATGAGCTTGTTATAGAGGGGTTTAAAAAATATTTTAAAAATAAATGCTTTTTTATTTGGAGAAAAGAAAGAAAAGTACGTATCTTTGCAACCGCAAATCGCGGGATAGAGCAGTAGGCAGCTCGTCGGGCTCATAACCCGAAGGTCACAGGTTCGAGTCCTGTTCCCGCTACTAGATAAGAGCAATCAGAAATGGTTGCTCTTTTTTGTTATTAGATATTTTTAAGAAGTTAAAAGTGTCATTTTTGAAAAAGCATTTAATACTATTAAGGATTAGTTTAGATATGAATAAAAATTTTATGAAAAAAGTAACAGCTTTAAGTTTAATTGTTTTGAGTTTAGTTTTTCTGTCTTGCAATAGTGAAGATGAATTGGAGAATGAAAGAAAACCAAAATTAATAGTCAAAGTAAAAAATACTTGGATTGATAATACTGCACCAAGTGAAAAAGTAGCTAATGCCACAGTTTTGGTTTATGAGAGCCTATTAGATTTAAAAAATAATTTTAATGTAATAGCTGAAGGAATTACAGATGAAGAAGGTGAAGTAGAAATTACCAATAATGTAAGGTTTGATCAAAAATACTACATAGATGTAAGAAAAGAATGTAGTAATAATTATTTGAGTATAGATTTTGGGTTTGAAGAATTATATACTATTACCCCAAAAGATTCGGATGAGAGAGAATTAAGCACATTAAGAGTTAGTGTTTATGAGACGGGAACTATTAAAATACTCAACAAGAATATAGATAATTATTATGTTAAAATTTTAGGGCATAATGTAGGAGTAATTGAAAGTAATGAAACAAAAATTATAAACTATCTGCCTACAAGTGATGCTTTCAATAGTTCTTTTGTATTGATTAATGAATCAACAGGAGAAAAATATGATACTACAAGTTTTAAAGCAGTATGTGGTGAGGTTAAAGAATATGTTATAGAATAAGTTTTTTCAAGGAAATAAAGACTTAGTAAGGCACTTCTCTTTTTTGTCTAAGTATGAGCAATCAGAAACGAGTGCTCTTTTTTGTTTTGTACTATTTATCAATGAATGTTAAACTTTTTTTAATCTTTTGTGTTTTAGTAGATAAAGACATTACATTTACCAATCAAACATAATACAACTAATTAAAACCAATGAAAAAAATACTTTTTATCTTGTTGTTTGTTATCGGTAGTATTTCTTATGCTCAGGTTCATGATCCTGTAAAATGGAGTACTTCAGTAAAAAAGATCTCCGATAAAGAAGCAGAGTTAGTAGCTGTTGCTACAATTCAAAAAGATTGGCACTTGTACTCGCAAGAAATCCCAAAAGGCGGGCCAATTCCTACGTTATTTACTTTTGAAGGAGATTCTCGTTACTTGAAAAAAGGGAATACAACAGAGCCAGAAGGACATGTAGTTGACGATCCTATTTTTGAAATGAAAATTAAATACTTCGATACCAAAGCTGTTTTTACTCAAAAAATTCGTTTAAAATCTGCTGAAAAATTTACAGTTAAAGGAACTGTAGAATATATGGTTTGTACAGGTGAAAACTGCTTGCCTCCAAAAGAAGTAGAACTAGTTTTCAATGTAAATTAATCCCCTTACCCCATTAACATGATGAAAAAAATACTAGCATTTTTGCTTTGTTTTACTGTTGGGTTTTCAGCTATTGGTCAAATCCATGACCCTATTCAATGGAAAACAAGTGTCGAAAAAGTTTCAGAAACAACCTATAATTTAGTAAGTACAGCTGCTATTGAAGGCGATTGGCATTTGTATGCACAAGAAGTTCCGAAAGGAGGTCCAATTCCAACGACCTTTACTTATGACGATGAAGGAGGAAAAATTAAAATCGTAGGAAACACTTCTGAACCTGAAGGAGTAATTAAGTTTACTACCCTTTTTGGTGAAGAAGGAATGAATATTAAATCCTTTGCTAAGAAAGCAGTTTTTAAGCAAGAAATAGAGTTAGCTGATGCTAGTGTAAAACAAATTAACGCGTTTGTGGAGTTTATTGCTTGTACTGATGAAATGTGTCTGCCTCCAAAAGAAGTAGATTTAACGTTCGATTTAACGAAAGCTACAGCAGTAACAGCTTCTGCTGAAGCAACAAAAGAAACGAAAACAACAGACCAAGTAGCTTCAAAAGAAACCAAAAAAGAAGAGAAGAAAGGTTTATGGACTATTTTTTTATTAGGCTTGGGAGCTGGTTTTGTGGCGTTATTTACCCCCTGTGTATTTCCCCTTATACCAATGACGGTAAGTTTTTTTACGAAACAAAGTAAAAATAAGACACAAGGAATAAGGAATGCCTTAATTTATGGGGCTTCAATTATAATTATTTATGTTTTATTAGGAACAGCAGTAGTAGCTATTTTTGGAGCAAGTGCAATAAATGAGTTTTCAACAAGTGTAACTTTTAATCTTATATTTTTTGTTGTATTAGTAATATTTGCAGTATCCTTTTTAGGTGCTTTTGAAATAATGCTTCCAAATTCTTGGGCTAATAAGATAGACAGTAAGGCAGATAAAGGAGGTTATATAGGCATCTTTTTTATGGCATTAGCTTTAGCGATAGTGTCCTTTTCATGTACAGGACCATTTGTAGGGAATATCATTGTTTTATCGGCTTCAATTGGAGGTTTGGCTCCAGTTATAGGGATGTTAGGGTTCTCATCAGCTATTGCGTTGCCATTTGCTTTATTTGCAGCCTTCCCAGGATGGTTAAACTCATTACCAAAATCAGGAGGATGGTTAAATACTGTAAAAGTAGTGTTAGGGTTTTTAGAGTTAGCTTTAGCATTTAAATTCTTATCAAATGCTGATTTAGTATTACAATTACACTTATTAGAAAGAGAAGTGTTCATTGCTATTTGGATAGCTATTTTCGGAGCATTAGCTTTTTATCTCTTCGGAAAAATACAATTACCACACGATAGTCCAATCAGTCATATTTCCGTAGGAAGATTAAGTTTAGGATTGATCGTTTTATCCTTTACTATTTACATGATTCCAGGGCTTTGGGGAGCACCACTAAACTTAATTAGTGCGTTCCCTCCACCACAACATTATAGTGAATCACCTTACGGGGTTGGATTTACAAAAAAGGGAACAGCAAGTGTTCAGCAAGACAATCACGAAGCTTTACCTGAAGGAGCACATTTAATGCCTCCTCATGATATCATATCGTTTCACGATTATGACAAAGGATTAGCTTATGCAAAAAAAGTAGGCAAACCAGTGATGTTAGATTTTACAGGGCATGCTTGTGTAAACTGTAGGAAGATGGAACAAAACGTATGGGTAAAACCAAAGGTGTTGGATGTTTTAAAAAACAAGGTAGTATTAATTTCTTTGTATGTAGACGACAAACGTCCGTTAAAAGATGACGAAGTAGTAGAGTCGAAACTGAATCCAGGAAAGAAATTAAAGTACATCGGACAAAAGTGGAGTGAACTACAAACTATTAAGTATAAAGCCAACTCACAACCGTTTTATGTATTGATGAATCATGATGAATCAAACATATCAGATCCTGTAGGCTACATGCCAGATGCAGATGAATATTTCAACTGGCTTGAAGAAGGAATTACCAACTTCAACAAATAAATACAACTCAAAAGCACCTTAATTTTTAAGGTGCTTTTTTCTTTTGAAGAAAACTTGCTTAATGTAAAAAGCTCTTTTCTAGGCTCATTTTGAAATTTGCCGTATAATTCTTACCTTTGTACGATATGGTAGATACTACACACGAGAAAAAAAATCAACGAGTTTTTACATTCAACTTCCTTGTGTTCCGAAACCAGTCGGACAAGTTTATTCCACCAGGATTCTAATTTATTGCTTTTCTTAAAAAGGAAAAGATTTCAAACGTATTTGCATTATTTTAAGTTCTATCTAAATTGATAGAGCTGAAAAATATTCGGTTCTTACGAATAGCTATTTGGCATATTCGTACACTTTTCGCAAAAGTATATACTGCGCTAAAAAAAAATAAACCCCAAATAGGCTGTTACAACTCTTAAAAACTTCAATAAAAAGTGCTGAAGTTGTTTGTTGTTAAACTCAATACCTATTTATAAAAATCAAATTATGACAGTACACACTTACGATGCTTTTAATCGTATAACACCTCTTGAAATGGAAAGAGTAACGAATTTTTTATACACACATCTTGAAAACTATGGAGATGCTAAAACAGCCATTCGAAAGGCTATAGACTACGCCGCAAAAGAAAGAACTGGGTTAGGAGGTTATGTGTTTACAATAGAAGATAAAAATAAAATTGTAGGAGCAGTAGTGATTAATAAAACAGGAATGGATGAATATATACCTGAGAATATTTTGGTTTACATCGCTACTCATAAAGATTATAGAGGGAAAGGGCTTGGTAAAAAGATAATGAAGCATGCCATTGAAAATTGTAAGGGAGACATTGCTTTACACGTAGAAAAAGATAATCCAGCTAAGTTTTTATATGAAAAACTAGGGTTTACGACTCCGTACTTAGAAATGAGACTAAAACGATAATATGAGACAGTTAAAAATAACAAAACAAGTTACCAATAGAGAATCAAAATCTATTGAAAAATACTTACAAGAGATAGGGAAAATTGACTTGATTACTGCTGATGAAGAAGTTGAATTAGCTCAAAGAATCAAGACAGGAGACCAAAGAGCCTTAGAAACCTTGGTAAATGCAAATTTACGATTCGTTGTTTCGGTAGCTAAACAGTACCAAAATCAAGGGTTGCGTCTTTCTGACTTAATTAACGAAGGAAATATAGGTTTGGTAAAAGCAGCAAGACGATTTGATGAAACTCGTGGATTTAAGTTTATATCCTATGCAGTTTGGTGGATACGTCAATCAATTTTACAAGCCTTGGCAGAACAATCACGTGTGGTAAGATTACCACTTAACAAGATTGGAAGTATTAGCAAAATAAACAAAGCTGTATCTAAGTTAGAGCAAAGTAACGAGCGTATGCCAACTCCCGAAGAAATAGCTAAGGTGTTAGATATGACAGTTTCCGATGTGAAACAATCTATGAAAAACTCAGGAAGACATATTTCTATGGATGCACCTTTAAAGGAAGGAGAAACATCAAACTTATACGATGTTATAAGGGCTTCAGAAGCTCCTAAGCCAGATAAAGAGTTGATGCAAGAATCGTTACAGTTAGAGATTAGTAGAAGCTTAGAAACGCTATCTCCAAGAGAATCTGACATCATAAAACTATTTTATGGATTAGAGAATTACCGACCTATGAGTTTGACCGAAATAGGAGAAACATTTGATTTAACAAGAGAGCGTGTACGTCAAATTAAAGAAAAGGGAATCAGAAGGTTAAAACAAAGATCAAGAACTAAAGTATTGCAAACGTACTTAGGTTAATGAATCAAAATATGAATTAAAAAAACAATATATATGTTAATAATACAGGTAAGAGAAGGCGAGAATATTGATAGAGCCATTAAACGATATAGAAGAAAATACAGAAATACAAAAGTATTGCAAGAGATAAGAGAAAGAAAAGAATACACAAAACCATCAGCAAGTAAAAGAGAGCAGTTAAAAAAAGCTCAATACAAAGAACGGTTTTTGCTAGAACAAGAAAAATAATTTATGGATATACATTTTATTGATCTACTCATATTTATTACTTATTTAATTTTTATGCTTGGAGTAGGAGTGTACTTCATGAATAAAAACAAATCAAAAGACGATTACTATGTAGGAGGAAGAAACATGTCTGCGAGCCACATTGGGTTATCTGTTGTTGCAACAGATGTTGGTGGAGGTTTTTCTATCGGGTTAGGAGGTCTTGGTTTTTTAATGGGACTCTCCGGTAGTTGGATGCTTTTTACAGGATTGTTAGGTGCTTGGATAAGCGCCGTTTTTTTAATCCCAAAAGTATATCCAATAGCGAAAAAAAATCACTTTTTAACTTTTCCTCAATCGTTAGCACACCATTATAATGTAAAAGTGGCTTTAATTGCAGGAATCATTTCTCTTATAGGATATATAGGTTTTACAAGTTCACAAATATTAGCAGGAGCAAAACTAGCATCTGCTACATTTCCGTCAATTTCTATAACCGACGCAGTTTTAATTATGGGAGTTATAGCGGTGGTGTACACTGTTATTGGAGGAATTAAAGCAGTAATTTATACCGATACCATTCAATGGATAATTTTAATGGTAGGATTGATTGGTATAGGAATTCCAATTGGTTTTATCGAAATAGGAGGGTGGACTGCTATTAAAGAAACTTTACCAGCAAGTTTTTTATCGTTATCAAACATAACATTTATTGATATGTTTAACTGGATTATTACCATTGTGCCTATTTGGTTCGTGGGAATGACCTTGTATCAGCGAATTTATGCTTGTAAAGACGAAAAAACAGCCAAAAAAGCATGGAAAATAGCGGGGTTGTTTGAATATCCAATTATGGCTTTTATGGGAGTTGCTTTAGGGTTATTCTCCAGAGTTGCTTTTGAACAAGGAATGTTTTCGTCAATAGGGTACGCACCAGGTACTGAAATGGATGCAGAATTAGGATTACCATTGTTGTTAAGAAGTATTTTACCAGTAGGGTTAATGGGATTGATGATGTCAGCTTATTTTTCAGCAATTATGTCAACTGCAGATAGTTGTTTAATGGCAGCTTCAGGAAATTTAACAACGGATATTTTTGGATATTTTAAGAAAAGTATCAGTATAAAAAACTCGCAAATTATTACATTTTTTATAGGAGGTCTAGCTATTCTGTTGGCTACCATGATGCAAAATGTATTAGAGTTAATGCTGTATTCATATGCCTTTATGGTATCTGGTTTATTAGTGCCTGTTTTAGGTACATTAGTGCTAAAAAAACCATCATCAACAGCGGCTTTTTATGCGATGATTATAGGTGGACTTACTACTTTAATATTAATTATCTTAGAGGTGAAATTACCATTCGGTTTAGATGCTAACTTCTTCGGAATTACATTATCAGCTTTGGTATTTTCTATAATTCAATTTACTAGAAAAGAAAAGTAGTGGAAGCTTTACAAAAGAGTTTAGAAAAAGTTAGAAAAGAGTTACATCAACATCCAGAAATCTCTGGAGTAGAATATGAAACTCAAAAAAAGATAAAGGCATTTTTAACTAATAATGCCTCATGTACAATTGTTGAAGTTGCTCAAACAGGACTAGTAGCTGTTTTTGAAGGAAAAGAAAATGGTAAAACCATCATGTTACGTGCTGATATTGATGCGTTACCTATTCAAGAAGTAAATACGTTTCAACATCAATCAAAAAACAAAGGAGTTTCTCACAAATGTGGGCATGATGGACATACAGCTATATTACTTGGAGTTGCAAATAGGTTAACAAAATATCCAATTGAGAAGGGAAAAGTATTGCTACTTTTTCAACCTTCGGAAGAAAATGGTAATGGAGCAGAAATGGTTTTAAACGATCCTTTTTTCAAAAATACAAACATAGATTTTGCTTTTGCTTTACACAATTTACCAGGTTTCGAAAAGCATGAAATAGTGGTTAAAAGTGAAATATTTACCAGTAATGTAAAAAGTGTAGCAATTCAACTCAAAGGAAAAACAGCGCATGCTGCAGAACCTGAAAAAGGATACAATCCTGCTAATGCAATTGCTACAATATTAACTTTTGCTGAAAAAGAGAGTAAAAACTTACCAGACTCACCTGATTTTATTTTGATAACTCCAGTTTATGTAACTATGGGAGAAAAAGCATACGGAGTTTCAGCAGGATATGGAGAAGTTCATTTTACATTAAGAAGTTGGAATACGAAACTGATTGAAGAAAAAAGAAAAAAGTTAGAGAAATTCTTAGCTCAATTAGAGCAAAAATATTCACTTAAAATTGAAGCTTCGTGGTTTGAAGAGTTTTATTCAAATACAAATGATGATGAAGCTATTTCAATCATAAAAAAATCTGCAGAGAAACAAAATTTATCAATTAATGAAATTAAAACTCCATTTAAATGGGGAGAAGATTTCGGATTATTTACTCAAAAGTATAAAGGAGCAATGTTTGGTTTAGGTGCTGGAAAAAACTCACCTGCTTTACACAATCCTGATTATGATTTTCCTGATGATATTACGATGACAGGAGTTCACTTATTTTATAGCATAGCAAAGGAGGTATTAGATTCATGACACACACATCTTTTATAGAAATTTCCGAATCGGCAATTAAAAACAATATCGATTTTATTAAAAATCATCTAGGTAATGAAGTGACATTTTCTTCTGTAGTAAAAGGAAATGCTTATGGTCACGGAATTAGAACTTACTGTAGTTTAGCTTATAAATATGGAGTTCGACATTTTAGTGTTTCTGATGCTAATGAAGCTTATGAAGTAAAGAAAACATTGCTTCAAAAGGATGTTACCATAATGATTATGGGAATGATTCACAATAGTCAAATAGAATGGGCTGTTGAAAATAATATAGAGTTTTATGTTTTTGAAAATGATAGGTTACAAGTTGCTGTTGAAGCTGCTAAGAAACTTAAAACTTCAGCAAAAATTCATATAGAAATAGAAACAGGAATGAACCGTACAGGGTTTATTTTAAAAGATATAGCTAAGGTTTTGAAATATGTTCAAGAAAATATAGAACACCTTGTTGTGAAAGGAGTTTGTTCTCATTTGGCTGGAGCAGAAAGTATTTCAAACTACAAAAGAATTACCGATCAGCAAAAGAAGTTTAGGAAGACAATAAATAAAATAAATCAGCATGAATTTTTAAATCCTGATTTTCATTTGGCAAGTTCAGCCGCGAGTATTCGATATCCTAAAACTAGATATGACTTGGTGAGAATAGGGATTTTACAGTTTGGTTTTTTCCCTACAAAAGAAATCCTTGTCCATTATTTAAATAAGCATAGAATTTTTGAATCACCTCTACAAAGGGTTATCTCATGGAAAACCCAGGTAATGGATGTTAAGACTGTAAAATCGGGTCAATTTGTAGGTTACGGAACCTCATTTTTTACCAATCATGAAATAAAAATAGCAATTGTACCAGTAGGATACTCATCAGGATATAGTAGGTCGTTAAGTAATAGAGGTAAAGTTTTAATTAGAGGAAAAAGACATAATATTATTGGAACTGTTAATATGAATATGATGGCAGTTGATGTAACTTATGCAGACAATGTTGAAAAAGGAGATGAAGTTGTATTAATAGGAGATCAAGGAGACAGAGAAATTACAGTATCATCATTTAACGATTACATACAGATAATCAATTACGAGTTACTAACTAAATTACCAGATAATTTACCAAGAATTATAACAAAATAATATGGCAGAATTAATAATACATTCTGAAAGAATAAAACAGAATATAAAAGATTTAAGCGACTTTTTTAAATCAAATGATATAGAGTGGAGTTTAGTTACTAAAGTGTTTTCAGGAGATAAAACGTTTTTGAAAACTATATTAACTAAAGATGTAATTAAGAATATAAATTCGGTAGGAGATTCTAGGTTAACTAGTTTAAGAAACTTACGAGCAGTAAATCCAGATTTAAGAACCATTTATATAAAACCTCCTGCAGAAGTTTATGTTGATGAAGTAGTTGAATATGCAGATATATCTTTGAATAGTTCACTGTCTACCATAGAGGCTTTAAATCAAGCAGCTAAAAAGAAAAATAAAGTTCATCAAATCATTATTATGATTGAATTAGGTGAGTTAAGAGAAGGTGTAAGAAGAGATGATATTTTAGATTTTTATGAAAAGGTATTCAATTTATCAAATATTGATGTGATTGGTATTGGCTCAAATCTTGGTTGTATGTATGGTGTAGAACCTACGTATGATAAATTATTGCAGTTATCACTATATAAAGAACTGATTTCAGCAAAATTCAATAAAGAATTAAAATATGTTTCAGGAGGAACTTCGATTACTTTACCATTGATAGAAAATAAAATTGTTCCTAAAGAGATTAATCATTTTAGAATTGGGGAGGCTGCATTTTTTGGTTTAAGTCCGCTAGAAAACAAGCAGTTTAAAAACCTACACACCGAAACATTTGAGTTCTATGCTAATATTATAGAGTTGAAAGAAAAAAAATTAGTACCAGATGGTATTATAAACGATGCGAATATTGGGCATACAACTGATTATGATGAGAGCAATGTACAAGAAACATCTTATAAAGCAATTTTAGATGTTGGTCTGTTAGATGTAGATAAAGATGATATTGAAGTTGAAGATAAAGATATTTCTTTTGTTGGAATTACTTCTGATATGCTAGTAATTGATGTTGGAACTAATAAAGACAAATCAGGAAACGTAAAGTATAAAGTAGGTGATAAAATTAAATTTAGACCTAGTTATATGGGAGTTGCGAGATTATTAATCTCAAAATTTATAGATAAAGTTTATAAAGATGACATGTAAATGTCTGCTATTTTGTTGTTTTAAAAACTCAAGAGTTTAATTACTCTTGAGTTTTTTTATGCAAAACGTTCAACATTAAAAGGGGTAATATTTACACTTGTTTTTTTATCAGAAATAATTTCAGAAACTAATTTACCTGTTGCAGGTCCCAAACTCCACCCCATCATAGCATGACCAGCTGCTACGGTTACATTTTTAATTTTTGAAAGTTTACCAATGTAGGGCAAACCATCAGGAGAACATGGGCGTAGGCCACTTTCAACATTATCTATTTCTTTTTGATTAATGTTTAAATTGTTGTAATAACTTTTACTAGCGTTAACGATAGCATTTACTCTCTTCTTATTTATTTTGTTATTGATGCCAGCAATTTCCATCATACCTCCAAAACGTGTAAATCCATTCATTGGAGTTACTGCAACTTTAGCTTCCGTTAAAATGGCAGGAATTGTAATACCAGTATCGTTTTTTACATTAATCCGATAACCTTTACCAGCTTGCACAGGAATATTAATTCCTAATTTTTTTGCTAGCTTCTGTGTCCAAGATCCAGTGGTTAAAATAAATTCATCAGCAACAATCGTGTTGTTTTTTGTATTGATTGATTTTATTGTATTGTTAGAAACATGAAAATCTAGAACTTCTTCATTAGACAAAAAGGTAACATTATTTTGTTCTAAGTACAACTTAAGTTGTTTCATATATTCACTTGGAGTCATGTGAGCATCAGAATGATAATATACAGCTCCTTTAATATTCAATTGAATATTAGGTTCGAGTTTTTGAGTTTCTTCTTTAGTTAAATGTTCAACTTTCAACCCTTCTTTTATGCCAAGCTTTCCAACATTCCATTCTTCTTCTCCCATTTTATCAGTTTTATAATACATCATCAATCCTTTATGCTGATAATGAAAGTCAAAATCTTTAGAAGCCTTTATTTCTTCGTATAATTCTCTGCTGAATAAATTAATGTCTTTAATAACAGGAATAGAAGCAGCTACTTTTGTATGTGTTGCAGATTTTTTAAAAAACCAAGCCCATTGTAAGAAGTCATAATCTAAACGAGGTTTAATAGATAATGGACTAGTAGAACTAAGCATCCATTTTAACCCTTTGGAAATCATTCCTGGAGCTGCCAAAGAAACTATATGACTAGGAGTAATAATCCCAGCATTAGCAAATGAAGCTCCTGATGAAAAATCTGATTTTTCAATTACAGTTACTTTGTGTCCTTCTTTTTGAAGGTAATATGCGGAACTTAAACCTATAATTCCACCACCAATGATTATAATTTCTTTACTCATAAAAGATCCCTCGACTACGCTCGAGATGATAATTCGTTGCTTATAAAATATTAAATAACTTGAAAACCATGAGCATAAGAATCATCTTCATCATCGATAATGATGGTGTTGTACCCATATACTTTTGCCCATCCTTGAATACTAGGAACAATGGCTAACTTACCATCTAAAGTAGTTTCTTTTTCAACTCGACCAATAAATTTACTTCCTATAAAACTTTCGTGAATAAATTCCTCGCGAACTTCTAACTTTCCTTTAGCATATAACTGTGCTAAACGTGCTGAGGTTCCTGTACCACATGGACTTCTGTCAATTGCTTTATCACCATAAAAAACAGCATTTCTTCCTGATGAAGTAGGGTCAATAGGGCTACCTGTCCACAACATATGAGTTACATCTCTAATAGTATCATTTTCTGGATGAATAAATTGATCAGGATATTTTTCATTGATTCGTTCTCTAACAACTTGTGAGTATTGAATAATTTTAGAAGCAGTAAAATTGTGAACTCCTGAAAAGTTTTTTTGAGGGTCTACAATTGCGTAATAGTTTCCGCCATAAGCAACATCAAAAGTAATTTCTCCTAATTCAGGGCAATCTATAGTTAAACCTTCTGCTGCTAAGTAACTTTTTACATTGGTTAGTCGAACCCAATCTACCTTTTTACCAGTTTGTTGGTATTCAATTTCAACCAAACCAGCGGGAGCTTCCATTTTAATTTTTCCAGGAACTTTAGGAGTAACTAATCCTTCCTCAATAGCTATAGTGATTGTGCCAATAGTTCCATGCCCACACATGGGTAAACATCCAGAAGTTTCAATAAATAAAATAGCAAAATCGTTTTCGGGATTGTGAGGAGGGAATAAGATTGAACCACTCATCATATCATGTCCGCGAGGTTCAAACATTAAACCTTTGCGAATCCAGTCGTATTCTTTTAAAAAATGCTGACGTTTTTCGCTCATGTTGGTTCCTACTAAGTTAGGACCACCACCTGCAACAACTCTTACAGGATTTCCACAGGTGTGTGCATCAACGCAAAAATAAGTTTTTCTCATGCTAAATTGAATCGCCAGCTTGTATTCTTTGGTAGAAAAAACCCTTCAAATTTTTCTATTTAGGGAAACACAAAGCTGGCTTTTTTCAATTTCTTTAGCCAGTTTCAAAAATAAGTTTTTGAGGTCTGATATTTTCTAAAGAAATTATTAAAATTTTATTATTTCACTTGTTCTTTTGTAAGCGTACCGTTAACAGAACGTAAAATTTGCAAAGGATTCTCATTTTTTAGTTCATCTGGTAACAAATCGTTGGGCCAATCTTGATAACTAAATGGTCGTACCCAACGTTTAATAGAGTTTATTCCAACAGCTGTAAATCGACTGTCTGTAGATGCTGGATATGGACCTCCATGTACCATTGAAGGACAAACTTCAACACCTGTTGGAACTCCGTTAAAAATAATTCTTCCAACCCTGTTTTGTAAGGCAGCAATTACAGTAGGGTAGTTTACTACTTCATTATCATCTGAAATTACAGTTCCAGTAAGTTGTCCTTCTAAATTTGAAATAATTTCTTCTAATTGTTCTTCATTCTCACATTGCACAACCATAGAGTATGGTCCAAATACCTCCTGATGTAAGTTTGGATTATTTAAAAATGTTTTTCCTTCAACAGTTGTAACTACTTGTGCAGCATAGTTAGGTTGAGTACTTTCTTCATATGTAGCTACTAATGTTAAACCTTCCTGATTAAGAGCTTTAGTTTTATTATTCTCATATGCTCCAATAATATTAGGATGTAACATACAACTAGGGTTGATTTCTACAATCTTTTGAGCTAATGAGTTAATAAAGTTTGTTAAATTTTCTCCTTTTAACCCTAGAATTAAACCTGGGTTGGTACAAAATTGTCCAGTACCTAAAGTGATAGAATTAGCATAGGTATTAGCTAAACTATCAGTTCTATTTTGTAATGCTTTTGGAAGCATAATTACTGGGTTAATACTACCCATTTCTGCAAATACAGGAATTGGTTCTTCACGTTTTGCAGCTAAATCTAACAAAGCTCTACCACCTCTAATACTTCCTGTAAAACCAACAGCTTTTACTTTTGGGTGAGTAACTAATTGTTGTCCCACTTCTATACCACTCGAATTTAAGTTAGAAAATACACCGTTTGGCATTTCTGTTTTTTCTGCTGCTTTAATTATGGCAGAAGCTATAAGTTCACCAGTACCAGCATGCATAGGATGTGATTTCACTATAACAGGACAGCCAGCTGCTAAAGCAGCTGCTGTATCTCCACCTGCTGTAGAATAAGCAAGAGGGAAATTACTAGCACCAAAAACTACTACAGGACCTAACGGAATATTCATTTTACGTAAATCTGATTTAGGGTTTGGTTCTCTATTAGGTATAGCAGTATCAATAGTAGCTTCTACCCATGAACCATCTTTAACCAAATCAGCAAATGAACGTAATTGAAATACAGTTCTTCCTCGCTCTCCTTTTGCGCGTCCTTCTGGTAAACCAGATTCAGAACAATAAGTTTGTATTAATTCATTGTCTAAGGCTAAAATTTCATCAGCAATAGCATTCAAAAACTCAGCTTTTCTTTCACCTGAAATAGTTCTATACTTTTTAAACGCTTTTGAGGCTAAATTGACAGCTTCGTTAATTTCTTCAGAAGTAGCTTCAGTAAAAACGACTTCATTTTCCTGATTTAATTCGGGATTGAATGTTTTATATGTTGTACTTCCTAAAGAGGATAATTGATTTCCTATATAGTTTTTTCCTGTAATCATATTTTAATGAGGTAGAGAGTTAATTAGTAAGTAGCTAAAGCTTTATAATCAGGTAGTGTTGGTCTGTTTTTTAATCCAGTTTCTAATATATTTAAAACATGTTTACGTTCTTCACCTATTAAAGGTAATCGAGGAGCTCGTACATTTTCAGTTCCAATACCTGTAGCCACTTCAGCTAACTTAATATTTTGTACTAATTTAGGATTTATATCTAACTCTAACAATGGTAAAAACCAACGATAAATCTCTAATGCTTCTTGAATGCGACCTGCTTTTTGCAATTCATAAATTGCTACAGTTTCTTTTGGGAAAGCACAAACCAAACCAGCAATCCAACCATCAGCACCCATTAATAAGCTTTCCAAAGCTAAGGTATCAACACCTGTCATTATTTTTAATCGATTACCAAATCGATTTTTAATTCTTGTAACGTTTGAAATATCTCGGGTTGATTCTTTTACAGCTTCAATATTGTCACACTTCAAAAGCTCATCGAACATATCTAATGTAATTTCAATCTTATAATCTACAGGATTATTGTATACCATAATTGGTAGTGATGAATTGTTAGCTACTGCTTTAAAATATTCAACAGTTTCTCTATCTCCTGCTTTATAGCGCATAGGAGGAAGCATCATCAAACCTTTAGCACCATCTTCTTCCGCTTTTTGAGCAGCTTCAATAGCTCCTTTGGTAGTTTGTTCAGCAATATTTATTAAAACAGGAACTTGATTGTTAACTAAGTTAACGGTTGTTCTAGTTAGTGTTCTTTTTTCATCATCAGATAATGTACTGGCTTCCCCTAGAGTGCCTCCTAAAACAATTCCATGCACGCCTGCTTCCAATTGTGCTTTAATGTTTACTTCAAACATATTTAAGTCTAAAGTATCATCATTTGTAAACTTTGTAGTAACCGCTGGCATTACACCTTTCCAATTTATACTCATTGTGATATTGTTTTTTCATTACAAAGTTATGTGTAAGATAAAGAGAGTTTTAACTTGAAATTACCATATAATAATACTATATTAACCTATACAATGTATTTGTTTTATTATATTAATAGTATTTGCATATTTTTGAATAAGAATAGCAATTTATCAATGAAAGTTTTACCCTTTAAAATACCAAAAACTCAAAACATTGGACTAATTTATCAAGAAGATAGAGAGAAGTATTTTTATGATAAGTTCCATCAACATGAAGAAATTCAGTTATGTGTTATTGTAAAAGGAGAAGGAACGTTAATTGTAGGTGATACAATTAACAAATATTCATCGGGAGATGTTCTAGTTATAGGAAGTAACTTGCCACATGTTTTTAAAAGCGATGCTTCTGTTATAAAAGAATCTTTCATGATTTCATTATTCTTTACAAAGAGTTCTTTTGGGAAAGACTTTTTTTTATTGGATGACTTTAAAGAGTTAATCACTTTTTTTGAAAAATCAATATCAGGATTTAAACTTGTTGAAAATAGAAGTGAAGTGATGAAGATATTTTTAGGTTTACAAAAATCTACGAATCTTAATCGATTTATAGGGCTGCTTGAAGTTTTAAAAATAGTAGTAAACTCAAAAACAACTGAGCTAGCAAGTTTTGTATATCCAAGGAGATACACAGATAATGAAGGAAAGAGAATGCGTAATGTTATGGACTTTACAATGAATAATTTTGATAAAAATATTGATTTGTACGAGATTGCAGAAAAGGCTAACATGACTCCCAATGCTTTTTGTAGATATTTTAAACAACGAACAAATAAAACCTACTTTACTTTTTTAAATGAATTACGAATTGAAAATGCGTGTAAGCGATTGAGTTCGGATAAAAGTATTGGAATTAGTGAAATAGCTTATCAGTGTGGTTTCAATAATCTTTCTAATTTTAATAGGAAGTTTAAAGAGGTAAAAAACATGAATCCTTCAAAGTTTAGAAAGAATAATTGATAAAAATTGCCCTTTAACAATATATAATAATCTTAATTTTCAAAAATTAACACAAATTTTTAAATCTCTTAACTATATTTGAAATCTTTATTGTCAAGTTATGTTTATTAGAAAAAGAATTACTTATTTAACACTATTAGTATCATTTACTTATACTGGAGTTTTTGCACAAGAGACTTTACCTATTTATGCTGATTATTTATCAGATAATGTATATTTATTGCATCCTGCAGCTGCAGGAATTGGAGATTGCGGTAAAATACGATTAACAGCACGACAACAATGGTTAGGGGTAGATGATGCTCCTGCTTTGCAAACAGCGAGTTTTCACACAAAATTAGGTGAGTACTCAAATACTGGATTAGGAGTAATTCTCTTTAACGATAAAAATGGGTATCATTCACAAAAAGGAATTCAAGGTACCTATGCGTATCATATAGATATGGGGAATGAAAATCTTTTTAATCAGTTATCTTTTGGGTTATCTTTTTCTGTAGTTCAGAATGAGAGAGACCAAAGAACCTTTGTAAATGACCCTGCTGTAAGTCAGGTTATAGAAAGTGATTTCTATTTTAATGCTGATTTTGGTATGGCGTATCATAAAAATGGACTATCATCTTATTTCACTATAAAGAATATCTTTTTATCAGCAAAAAATAACTTAAACTCAAATTTTGAATCACCAAATCTTAGAAATTATATTTTAGGAGGAGGTTATTTTTTTGGCGATAGAGAAAAGTTACAATTTGAGCCATCTTTTATGTTTCAATTTAAAGAACAAACTCAAGAAAAAATAGGAGATATAAATTTTAAAGTATACAAAACATTAGATAATATGCAGTTGTGGGCGGCATTATCCTATAGAAGAAGTTTTGATAGTAGTGTTTTTGGAAATTCTCAATACATTACACCAATTGCAGGAGTAAATTATAAAAATTGGATGTTTGCTTATACGTATACTCAACAAACAGGAGATATAGTGTTTTCTAATGGAGGGTTTCACCAATTATCTTTAGGAGTAAATCTTTTCTGTACAAAAAGAAGGGCAGCAGCTTGTCCAAATATTAACGGAAGTTTTACCTACTAAAAATCTAAAAAATCAATTTTACAATTTTTATAATCTTTAAGAATGTTTTCTAAAACAGACTTATCCTTGTTTATATAGAATACATTTGATGATTTATTAGCGATATCATTAACAAGGTTTTGTTGTGATAGTACATTTTTAACCTGTTTAGCAACAGCTTCACCTGAATCTATAATTTGAACATTATCACCAGTTATTTTTCGTATTTGAGGAAGTAAATATGGATAATGTGTGCAACCTAAAACAATATAGTCACATTTTTTTTCTAACATAGGATGTATGTATTTCTTAAGCAAAGAAGTCATTTCTTCGGAATACATCTTGCCATTTTCAATTAATTCTACTAAACCTTCACCAACTTGTTCAACAATAGTAATTTCATCACTCAAATTAGACGTAGTTTTTTCAAATAAAGCACTGTTTAGTGTTCCTTTTGTGGCCAATATGCCAACAGTACCAGTTTTAGTTTTTAAAGAAGCAGGTTTTATAGCGGGCTCTATACCTATGAATGGAATATCATAATTAGCTCTCAATTGTTGAATAGCATTGGTTGTAGCAGTATTACAAGCAACTACAATAATTTTGGCACCTTTATCTATTAAGAATTTAGTGTTTTTTATAGATAAATCAACTATCTCTTGTGTTGATTTTTGGCCATAAGGAGCATTTTTACTATCAGATAGGTAAATAGTATCTTCATTGGGTAAAAGTTGGTGAATCTCTTTCCAAATAGAAGTTCCTCCTATACCAGAGTCAAAAATACCGATAGGGTGTTGTTTGCTTTTCATAAGTATAACAAAAATAAAAATCCTGCTGTTTTCAGCAGGATTTTTATATAAAATATTTTGTTATTTATTAGAAACCTAATTTAGCTTTTACTGCATCATAGATGTCTTCTCCTTTTTCGTAAACGATTAACCCTTTACCAGGAGCAGCATCAAAAACATAGATAATTCCTTTTTCAGCAGCTACAGCCTTAATAGCATCTTCAGCTTTTTGTAAGATAGGAATAGTTTTCTCTTGATATTTCTTTTGCATTTCTTGACCTGCAGTTTGCTCAGCTTGACTAATTTTTAATCTGTCTTGTTGAACTTCAACAGCTCTTTTTTGGTTTACTTCTTGAGTTTGACTCTTACCTTCAGCTTCGTATTTTTTCATCTTAGCCTCTAGCTTTTTGTACATAGATTCAATGTCGTCACGGTAAGTTTTATTTAGCTTTTCTAACTCTGCTTTCATAGCTTTTGTTGCAGGCATTTCAGCTAATAATTTATCTGTGTTAATATGTGCAGTTTTTTGCGCATTTGCCACACCACCTAATCCAACAGTAAAAATTGCAACTAATAATAACGTTTTTAAATGTTTCATCTTTGTTTTAATTTAATTAATGTTCTTTATTCTTGATTTATTTGTTTTCTTCAGCTTCTTGTTCTTTTTTCTTTTTTGCTTCTTCTTGAGCCTTTAATAAGGCAGCTCTTTTTTCTTGTAATAATTTTCTTTTATCTGCTCTTTCTTTTAAACGTTGTTGTCTTTTTTCTTCAATTAGTTTAATTTTAGCAAGTCTATCCTCTTCTTTCTTTTTACGAAGATCGTCCCTTTGTTGTATTTTTTCTTTTTGTTCATCACTTAAATTGTCATTTTTAAGTAATTCTTTTTTAGCTTCAATTTTATCTTTTTTAGCTTGTCTTTTCTGATCAATACTAATCATTTGTACAACAAGGTCGCTAATATCGTGTTTTTTGTTGGAATACAACATAACCAATTCACTTGATTTGTCGAAAACAAAATCATATTGTTTTCGTGAAGCTATTGTTTGTACTGCATTGTATACTTGATCTTGTACAGGTTTAACTAATTGTTTTCTTAAGTTGTACATATCTCCATTAGGACCAAAGTATAAAGACTCTAACCTTCTTAGAGATTCTTGTTTAATAGTTATATCTTCTTCACGTTCTTCAATTAATTCTTTTGTCAGAATTGCTTTTTCGTTAGAAAGATCTGTTTTTAAAACCTCAATAGCACGAGCTTCTTTGTCTAACTTTGTTTTCCATTTTTCAACTTTAGCATCTAATGCGTTTTGTGCATCTAAATATTCTGGAATATTTTGAAGAATATATTCCATGTCAATGTATGCAATACGTTGATTTTTTTGGGCAACAGTTATACTTGTAATAAGTAAAAGAACGAGTGATAAAATATTTTTTTTCATCTTGTATAATGTGTTTAGAAAAAACCGTGCCAAAACCCAGACACATTATAAATCTGCGGTTTTAGAACTGTCTTCCAATTATAAAATGCGTTTGCCAACCTGATTTTTCAGTTAAACCTGGTAACGGATCGAATCCATGTGCGAAATCGATACCTAATAAACCAAATGCAGGCATAAATATACGAACACCTACTCCAGCTGAACGTTTTAATTTAAACGGATTAAAAGTACTAAAATTGTCATAAGAATTACCAGCTTCTAAAAATCCTAAAGTATAAATAGATGCTGAGGGTTTGTCAGTTATAGAATAACGTAACTCTAATTGAAATTTATTGTAAATTGAACCTCCGTCTAAAGAAGAGATTCGGTTATTTTCATAGCCTCTTAAACCAATTGTTTCACGACCATCTAATTGACCTTGAGCAATACCATCTCCACCAACAAAATACCTCTCAACAGGAGTTAATCCTAATTCATTGTTATACTTTCCTAAGTATCCCATTTCAAAATTAGACATTAAAACTAATTTATTAGCTAGGGATGTATACCATTTTCCTTTAGCAGAAATCTTGTAGTATTCTAACCATTTATATTTATCTGCTAAATATGCTTGTCTTTGGTCTAATGTAGGGTTTTCTGGCTCGGTATAGTCTTTTTTATTAACTAAAGAGTAAGGAAAAGTAGCTTTAGCACGTAAAGTAAACTCTGAACCATAGGTAGGGAAAATTAAACTTGGACCAGCAGAGTTACGGCTTAATGCAACACTATAGGCTAAGTTGTTTAAATCTCCTTGACTAAGTATATCATTTGACGATCCTACACGATAACCATAATTTTGTAGTTCTATTCTTTGGTAACTAATGTTTTGAGAAAGAGAAAAGTAGTCATCAGGCCACTTTAAGCGCTTTCCTAAACCTATAGAGGCTCCTATAATACTTAAACTTTCATTTTTATTTACATCATATGTTGTGTAATCAAAACGATATTGGTTTGATAAATATACAGAGAAAGATAATGATTGAGGTGTTTTACCTCCTAACCAAGGCTCAGTAAAAGAGAAACTATAAGTGTTGTATGTTCTACTTGCTTGTAAACGTAAAGATAAACTTTGTCCATCTCCCATAGGTAATGGTTTGTAAGCTTCTTTATTAAATATGTTTCTAAAAGAGAAGTTGTTAAAAGAAAGGCCTAAAGTACCAATGAAAGATCCTCCACCATATCCTCCTTGAAGCTCAATTTGACTTCCTCCTTTTTCAACAACTGAAAATTCGATATCAGCAGTTTTATTTTGATAATCAGGCTTTACATCAGGACTTACGTTAGTGTCGAAGAACCCTAACTGTCCGATTTCTCGAATAGAACGAATAATATTTTCACGACTAAATAAATCTCCTGGTTTTACACGTAGTTCTCTAAAAATTACATGATCATTTGTTTTTTCATTACCACTAACAGTAACTCTTTTAATTGTTGCAGGATCATCTTCTCTAATACGAACCTCAACAGTAATTGAGTCATTTTTTACTTTAGTTTCAATGGCGTTAATTTGAGAAAATAAATACCCACTATTGTGATATAAAGTTTGAATATCTTGAGAGTTAGGAGTTCCATCACCAGAAATACGTTCTTTTAATACTTTTCCGTTGTAAATATCTCCTTTTTCAATTCGTAATAAATTACTTAATTGCTCGTCAGTGTATTTTTTGTTTCCTATGAAAAGAATTTCATCAAATCGGTATTGACGACCTTCTTCTAAATCAATTTCTATATTAATTGTATTATCATCATTCCACACAACTTTATCTGATAAGATACGAGCGTCTCTATATCCATTTTCACTATATTTTTCAAGAATGCTTTCTAAGTCAGTTTTATAGTCGTCTAGTATGTATTTTGAAGCTTTCCAGAAACGTCCTAAAAGTTTACGTTTCGTGTTTTTCATCGCTTTACGTAAAGTAGCATCGGACATGGCCTTATTTCCAGTAAAGTTGATGTTTTTAATTTTTACTCGGTCACCCTTGTCAATAAAAACAGCCATACTTACGGTATTTACATCAGAAGTGTCTCTTTTAGTATCTAAAGAAACTTTTGTTTTAAGAAAACCTTTGTCAGTGTATTTTTTCTTTATAAAATTTCGTGTGGTTACGATAAGGTTATCAGTAACCATAGTTCCTTTTTTAAGATCAGTTTCCTTTTTTAGTTCTTTAGCTTTGGAATTACTAATGCCAGAAAAGGTAACATCAGTTAATTGAGGTAATTCAGTTACATCGAATTGTAGGTAAACAGTTTCGCCGTCACGCTTAGATAAGTATACATCTACTTCACTAAATTGTTTACTTTCATATAGTTTTTTAATGGCACTTGTAAGTTTATCTCCAGGTAATTTAATAGTTTGCCCTTCTGTAAGTCCAGTATAAACTTTTACGGTTTGCTCACTAAATTTTTGTAAACCTGTTACAGTTATACCTCCTAAAATATACTCTTTTCCTTTTTCGTAGGATATAATATTGGTAGCAATGCTATCTTTTGGTGTTACGTCTTGTGCTTGTGTGCTCACCGTTAAAAAGGTGATAAAAAATACTAGTAAATACGAATATTTATTCATTGGTTTCAATCTGTTCACTGGTTTTTCCAAATCTTCTTTCTCTATTTTGATAATCAATTATTGCATCATAAAGATGTTCTTTTCTGTAGTCAGGCCATAATACATCTGTAAAATACAATTCAGCATAAGCCATTTGCCAAAGTAAATAATTGCTTATTCTTTGTTCCCCACTTGTACGTATCATTAAATCAACGTCGGGCAAATTAAACGTATATAAATGATTATTTATAATTTTATCGTTAATTTTTTCAATTTCTATCTCGTTATTAACAACTTTTTTGGTTATGTTTTTGATAGCGTTAACAATTTCCTCCCTTGAACCATAGCTTAAAGCAAAGGTTAATGTAATTTTGGTGTTGTTTTTTGTAGCGTCGATAACATTAGCTAATACTTTTTGAGCATTTTTAGGTAAACTGGTTAAATTACCAATAGCATTTATCTTTACATTTTTACGTTGAAATTCAGGAAGTTCTTTTTTTAAGGTAGTAACCAAGAGGCTCATTAAAGCATCTACTTCTAGTTTTGGTCGATTCCAGTTTTCAGTTGAAAAAGCATAAAGAGTTAAGTATTCTACTCCTAATTCTGAGGCAGTATCTGCAGTTTCTCTAATAGCTGTTAATGCATTTCGATGACCAAAAACACGTTGCATTCCTTTACTTTTAGCCCATCTACCATTGCCATCCATAATAATAGCAATGTGGTTAGGTACATTTTGTAAATCAATACGATGTAGTTTTTCTTTCATATAATTAGTCCGCTATTCCGCCAAAACAAGGTGGTCTTCCGAAGGTGTAAACAATAGAAATTCCTGAAAAAGTATACCAGTCATTTCCATTTCCACCAAAGTCTAGTGAGTTTATTTTATCTGTTGTGTAATCTAAATCATCTTCAAATGTAAAACGTATACCAGTTTCAAAAGCAATAGCAAAGTTATCTGCTAGTCTTCCTTTTAAACCAATACCCACAGGTAAAGTATATGAGAATTTATTTTTTAATGAAATAGTATTGTTTGAGATTTGAGAGTCTGGACTTTTATAGTTAAAAGCTGCGATTTCAGCTAAAATATAAGGGGTGAAAGTGGTTCTGTAATCACTAATATTATAATCGAAAAAGTTAAATTCTACACCAGCAGCAAATTCATGTATGTTATTTGAAAAGCTGTATCCTCTGTTTTGACGAGAAGGGTTGCTAGCGTCTGCATCATCACCAGAAACAGGAATATATGTATATGTACCTCTTAAAGCAATTCTAGGATTTAAATTGTACTTATAAATAATACCCCCCGCGAATTTATTTGGGTATATATAGTTTGTGCTTCCTATATCTCCCACATAATTAGAGCCACCGGCAAATATTCCGATTTCATGAATTTGTGATTGTAAAGGTGCAACTAAACAAACAAATAATATTGATAAAATAAGTCCTCTCATTGTAAAATAGCGTGCAAATATAGGGAATTGAATTTGCTTTAAAAAGTTAATAATCCGTCTTTTTGATTAACTTTTTTTTTGTGAATTTATTGTAATTGTATAAGTTATAAAGCTTCATTTCTTGTGTCTTCTCCCCATAAAAGTTTACCGCGTAAGGTTTTTAAATGGGATTGGTTTTTAGGTAAAATGCTTTTTATGGTAAATGGGGCTTTCTTAATTTTTATCTTGGTTTCTTGTGAAACCGTTGCAATACGTGAGTCTAAAGAGATTAAAAAATCTTTTTCACGGGCACTTACTTCAAGGTGTATTTCAGTGTCATCAGGGATAACCATCGGACGAGCATTCAAGTTATGTGGTGCAATAGGAGTAATAACAAAGCTTTTTGAGTTTGGTAAAATTACAGGGCCATCGCAACTTAATGAATATCCTGTTGAACCCGTTGGTGTTGCTATGATTAATCCATCTGCCCAATAATTGGTTAAATATTCTTGATTTAAAAAAGTTTTAATTCCTATCATCGAAGTAGTGTTTCTTCTTGCAATTGTTACTTCATTTAAAGCAAAGTTGAGTTCAGAAAAATCTTCGGTATTAGGAAATGTTTCTATTTGTAATAAAGAACGTTCTTGAAGTGTGTATTCTTTTTTAAGTACTAAATCAATAGCTTCTTCAATTTGATCTTTTTGAATGGTTGCTAAGAAACCTAAACGCCCAGTATTAATCCCCATAATAGGAATATTCAAATCACGTATGTAAGTAACGGCTCTTAAAATAGTACCATCTCCTCCAATAGTGAACATCACATCAAAAGTATTTGATAAATCATTAAAATGTGTATAGGTAGGGTACTTTTTGTTTAGTGAATCATTTTCAACAAATAAATCGTAAAACTGTTGCTCAAAAAAAGCAACGATGTTGTGTTTCTCTAAAACATCTAAAAGAATTTTAACTTCTTTTTCTGCTAGTGTAGTATAAGCTTGTCCGTAAATAGCTACTTTTTTCACTTGTAAAATATTTTTTTAGAAATTACATATCTAGATATTTTCTTAAATAGGCAGCTCTATGCTTAAGCTCTTCTAGATAAAAATCGTCTTCATGTTGTGTGATAACGTTGTAGTCGTATCGGCGAAACGTTTGAATAATTTCATTAATTTCTTCAGAAACAATTCTAAGGGTAACTTCTATATTGTCTATGTTTTCAGATGAAATATAAGCCCCTAAGAGTTTTCCGTTATTGGTTTCTACAATTTGAGTTATTTGACTCATAGAATAGTCACTCTTAGGTTTGTCTATTATTAAAGTTTGACTTTCATTATGTATAAAAGGGCTGTTGGCAAAAGCATCTAAAATATCACTTAGTTCATAATACCCAACATAGTTCAAGTTTTTATCTAAAACAGGGATTAAATTAGAGTCGTTATCCGCAAACAAAGCGATTAAATCAAGTAACGTAGCTTTTTCATTCGTGTAAAAGTGATCAAACATGTAAGTGTACTCGTTAAGTGTACGGTTTTTATTTTCAATAGTTTGAATATCACTTTCAGGTAAACAACCAATTAACTTACCATCTTCCACAACTGGAATATGTGTTATAGGTAAGTCTTTACATACTTGTTGAGCACTTTTTACAGAGCTGTTTAATGTAAGTGCTTTAATCTCTTTTAGTATAAAATCATTGATTTTCATTACTACGAATATAGTTTAAAATGTTGGAATGCGTTACCTTTGTGGTCTAATTTTACAACATGACAAAATTAAGTGTTAATATTAATAAAATAGCTACACTTCGTAATTCTAGAGGAGGAAATGTGCCAGATTTATTGAAAGTAGCAACCGATATTCAGGAGTTCGGAGCTGAAGGAATTACCATACACCCAAGACCCGATGAGCGTCATATTCGTTATCAAGATGCATACGATTTAAAACCGTTGGTTACTACTGAATATAATATCGAAGGAAACCCTATTGATAAGTTTATGCAAATGGTGTTAGAGATAAAGCCAACGCAAGTAACTTTGGTTCCTGATGGTGTAGATCAGCTTACATCAAATGCTGGCTGGGATACGATAGTACATCAATCTTATTTACAAGAAGTAATTGCTGAGTTTAAAAATGCTGGAATTCGCACATCTATTTTTATTGATACAGATTTAAAATTGATTGAAGCTGCAGCGAAAACAGGAGCCGATAGAGTTGAGTTATATACAGAGGAGTTTGCTGTTCAATATGAAAAAGGCAATACAAATGGTGTAAAACCATATACAGAAGCAGCAATTTTAGCACATGAATTAGGTTTAGGTGTTAATGCAGGACATGATTTAAGTTTAGATAATATCCAATTTTTTAAACAAAACATTCCTCATTTGGCTGAAGTGTCAATAGGACATGCGTTGATTTCAGAAAGCTTGTATTTAGGTTTACAAAATGTTGTAAATATGTATTTACACCGTTTGCAATAAGTATGGAGGTATTACATTCTAAAATAATTGGAGAAGGAAAACCGTTGTTGATTTTACACGGATACTTTGGTATGGGAGATAATTGGAAATCGCATGCCAATAAATTTGCAGAAGACGGTTATGAAGTACATTTGATAGATCAACGAAATCATGGACGAAGCTTTCATACAGACGCTTTTGACTACGAATTATTGGTAGGTGATTTATACAATTACATTCAGTATCATAATTTAGAAAAAGTAGATTTGTTAGGGCATTCTATGGGAGGAAAAACAGTAATGTTATTTGCTACGGAATATCCAGAATTGGTTAACAAATTAATTGTTGCCGATATTTCTCCGAGAATGTATCCACCACATCACCATGATATTTTAGCTGCATTAAACTCAATAGATTTTAATATTCAAAATTCTCGAACATTAGTTGATGAAAAATTAGCTGAATTGATTTCAGAAGTAGGAATTCGTCAATTTTTGTTGAAAAATGTTTATAGAAAAACAAAAGATAAACTAGCTTTTCGTTTCAATTTAAAATCATTAACAGAAAACAATAATGAGGTTGGTGTGGCATTGCCTTCATTCACGGTTTTTGAAGGTGAAACACTGTTTTTAAGAGGAGCAAACTCAGGATATATTTCGAAAGAAGATGAACCTTTAATACATGCGCACTTTCCAAATTCAGAAATTAAAACGATAGCAAATGCAGGGCATTGGTTGCATGCAGAAAACCCAACAGATTTTTATAAAGAAGCAATTCAGTTTCTTGTTAAATAATTATTGTTCAGTTAAGTTTTCTAAAGCATAATACAATCTGTTTTGCGCATTGTCTTGTGAACCAAAAATAGAACGATAAACTTCACCTTTTGAGGTTAGTAATATCCATTGTGGAGTTCCTTCCGAATTAAAAAAATCGTACATTTTATGATCTTTATCAATGTAAATAGGGAAAGGAAGCTCCTTGATGGTGAAAATACTTAGGATATCTTCTTTAGAAACATCGTTACTCGTAAAGTTGCTATGAATACCTATGATTTCAATGTTTTTGTAGTCTTGCTTAAACTGATAAGCAAGTGGTATGGCTCTACCAGTGCACCCTAAGCAAGCATTGTTATAAAACAAAAGAAGAATGGGTTTGTTAGGGTATTTCTCTAATAAATCGATTTCGTTGTTTTTAAAATCAGTAACTTTTATAGAAGTGATAATGTTGCTAGTATCCATGAGGTAAAGTTTTAGCAAAAATATTTAAAAAAGAGATAAGTTTAGACAAGACTACAAGCTAAAAATTTAGCTTGTAGTTTAGTTATTGTAAGTTTTTACCTAAAGTGTATGTTTTTTCTAGCCATTTATTTCGCTGCTCAGGAGTTGAGCTTTTAATTACGGATAAAAAAGTGGTTTTTACAGGTGTAATGCCGCAAAACTCCAGCGTTCCTTTTTTAAATTGTCTAATAGCGGGTCTCTTCATGAATAAGTAGTCATACCAGTTAGGAGTGTCAGAGGTTATGATAAGTCGAGAGGTTTTGCCTTTTAAAAGTTTTTCAGGAAATGGTTTTCCTTTAATGGGTTGAAAAGTAATTCCAGGTAAAAAAGTTCTGTCAATAAAACCTTTCATTATTGCGGGGTAACCTGCCCACCAAACAGGAAAAACCCAAACAATATGATCTGCTTTTTTAATTTTAGCTAAAGCTTCTTGCAAATCAGGTTCAAGTTCAGTTCTTTTTCGGTAACCGAATTTAAGATTCGGATTAAAGTTTAAGTCAGTAATAGTAATTTCTTCAATAGTAGCATCGGTTTCCAAAGCACCTTTTTTGTAGGAAGCTGCTAGTGCGTGGTTAAAACTTTCTTTATCTGGGTGTCCGTTTATTAATAAAATATGCTTCATAATATGTTTGTGATTATAAAGCAAAGTTCGGTTGGTTTTACAAGCTTAAAAAGGACAATTGTCTAATAAAAAACCGATTTTCTAATTCGGCTCAAATGTCGTTGAGTGATTCCTAAGTAAGAAGCAAGGTACTGTAGTGGTATGGTTTGTAAATAACTAGGGTGTGTTTCTAGTAGTTTTTTATAACGGTTTTCAGCACTTTCATTTTGTAACACAAAAATCCTATTCTCTAGATTTATATACTCTTGCTCAGCAAATATTTTAAAAAGACGTAACCAATTAGTACTTGAATTTTCTAGAGCAACAAATTGTTCTTTGGTAATGCTGTATAGCTCAGCATCGGTTAATGCTTGAATATTCTCGTTAGTTTTTGTTTGAGAGATAAACGATGAGTATGCAGTAACAAATGAGTTTTCTGATAACAAACAATAGGTAGCTTCTTTTTCGTCAGACGAATGATAAAACGACCTGAAAATACCTGAAGCTATAAAAGCAACTTCTTTACAAGTGTTTCCTTCTTGTATGAAAAAATCACCTTTGTTAAGTTTTTTATAACTGACTAACTTTATAAAATTGTCTATTTCTTCTTCAGTAAGAATATTATAGGAGGCTAAGTGTTTTTTGAGTGTTTTGAGCTGGTTTGTCATCTAGAAAAATTAGATTGTTTCATTTCGTTTTCTATATATTCTTTTAAAAAATCAGCTAATCTTTCAATTATGGTTAAGCTAATAGTTAAAGAGTCCTTTTCAAATGAATATCTGTAATCGATAAATGCATTTTTAATATCAAATAGGTCTTGTCTGAAGTTAGAGTTATATTTTTCTAAATATAAACTAGTTAGATTGTTTTGATCTTTAGGTTTTAATCTGTTAAATATCAAGTCAAGTTCATGTCCCTTGGTTGTTTCAAGTTTTCTTTCAAGAATTGGTGTGTCAAAATCAGTACTGCCTTTTTTTGAGATTGTAGTTTTAGTATTCAATGACTTTAGATATAACTCTATAGAGAAAGATAAGTTCATGATTTTAGGTTCAATGAAGCTATGATGAACTATTTTTGATGTCTCGTAAAATTTGTTTGCGGTTAAATATATTAGAGGGTCAACCCCTTCAATAATTTGATCTCCTTGCCATTCTAATTTTTCCATACTTATAAGTAATGTGATAAATGAAGTTTGAAAGTATCCTTAGCTAACGAATTTAAAGTAAATCTCTCAAAAACTAAAACAAAGTTTTTAAATCTGCCAAAACTGCAGGTTTTTGCTTTTGGTATGGTTGTGGTAAAGTGTAGGAAGTGTTACGAATTAATAGTTTCAGTTAAAAATGAGTAAATTTATAATTCATAACCAATTAAATTAAAAAGAAAAATGAAAACATTTTTAAAAGTATTGTTAACAGCATTGGTGGTAATTGTATTGGCAAATATTTTACCAGGAGTAACCGTAGCAAGCTATACAACTGCAGTAATTGTAGCGGTAGTAATTGCGTTGTTAAATTTATTTGTGCGTCCGTTACTAGTGTTTTTTACACTGCCAGCAACCATCGTTACATTAGGGTTATTCTTGTTTGTAATTAATGCAGTAATTATATTATTGGCAGATAAACTAGTGTCAGGATTTGCAGTTAGCGGATTTTTTACAGCGCTCTTGTTCAGTGTATTGCTGTCAATTTTTAGATCGTTAATGTTTTCGCTATTAAAAGAAGGAGACGAATAAGTAACCTAACACAGTAAAAACTAGAAAATAAGGGTGATGAAAAAGTAGATATTTTTATGTTTAAAAGTATTGGTTATCAATAAATAAAGTAGTAATTTTGCACCCGATTTTTTAAGAAACAGATTTTTAAGATGAATATAACAAAAGAAAACGTAGATGCATTAAATGCAGTTGTAAAAGTTGATATTGTTGCAGAAGATTATCAAGATAAAGTAACAAAAGTATTAAACGATTACCGTAAAACAGCTAACATTCCTGGATTCAGAAAAGGTAATGTACCAATGGGAATGGTAAAGAAGCAATACGGAAAATCAGTAATGATTGATGAGGTAAACAAGCTTTTACAAGAGTCGTTAAACAAATTCTTAGTTGAAGAGAAGTTAGATATCTTAGGTAACCCATTACCAAGAGTTCAAGAAGATTTCAATTGGGATGCTGATAAATTCTCTTTTGAATTCGAATTAGGATTAGCTCCAGAGTTCGACGTAAACTTACAACCAAAAGACAAAGTAACTCAATATAACATCGTTGCTACAGACGAGTTAATCGAAAAAGAAGTTGAAAACATTCAAACTCGTTACGGTAAAATGTCTGCTAAAGACGAAGCTACAGAAGAAACTAACGTTACTGGTACTTTCGTAAACGAAGAGAAAGAAATCAACAAAAAATCTACAATTTCTGTAAAAGATATTAAAGGAAAAACAAACTTAAAAAAGTTTGTAGGTGCTAAAGTTGGAGACGTTTTAGAATTAAAAACTAAAAATTTGTTTGAAGATGAGCACAAGTTACAAGGAGCTTTAGGTGTATCTCACGATGAGGTTCACGATTTAGATATTCCTGTAACATTTACTATTGAAGAAATTACTGAAATAGAGCCAGCAGAATTAGATCAAGAGTTATTTGATAAGTTATTCGCTGACGGAAGCGTAAAAACTGTAACTGATTTAAAAGATAAAATTAAAGAAGACGCAGAAAAGCAATTCCAACAACAAGCAGATCAACAATTGTTAAATGCAATTACTGAGAACTTAGTAGAGAATACTAAATTTGATTTACCAGTTGAATTCTTACAAAAGTGGTTACAAACTGCTGGAGAAAAAGAATTAACTGCTGAAGAAGCTGTTGAAGAATACAATAAGTCTGAAAAAGGATTACGTTACCAATTAATCGAAGGAAAGATTATGAAAGATAACGATATCAAGTTAGACTATGCTGAGTTAGTAGATTATGCTAAAGGGTTTATTAGAGCTCAAATGGCACAGTTTGGTAACATGAATCCAGAAGAAAAGGAATTAGAGGATATCGCAGGAAGAATCTTACAAAATCAAGACGAAGCTCGTCGTTTACAAGAGCAATTAATTTCTCAGAAATTATTAGCTTTTTATAAAGAAAACATGAGTTTTGATACTAAAGAAGTTTCTTTTGAAGATTTCATTAAAGAAGTATACAAATAACAGTTTATAACTGATGTAATAAGAAAAACCTGAATCTACATTCAGGTTTTTTTAGCCATAAACTGTAACAAAATACTAACGAAATTGTTCTTATATTTACATCATTATAACCTAAAAACATTTTAAATGGATTACGGAAAAGAGTTCGAAAAATACGCAACTAAGCACCACGGAATAAATAGTAACTACTACGGAAAAATAACAAGTAGCTTAACTCCATACATTATGGAAGAGCGTCAGATGAACATCACGCAAATGGATGTTTTCTCTCGTTTAATGATGGATAGAATTATCTTCTTAGGTACAGGAATTAACGATCAAGTAGCTAATGTAATTCAAGCACAATTGTTATTCTTAGAAAGTGTAGATGCTAATAAAGATATTTCAATTTATATTAATTCACCAGGTGGTGGAGTGTATGCAGGTTTAGGTATTTACGATACAATGCAATTTATTAAGCCAGATGTAGCTACAATTTGTACAGGTATGGCCGCTTCTATGGGAGCTGTGTTAATGTGTGCAGGAGAAAAAGGAAAGCGTTCAGCATTACCACATTCTCGTATCATGATTCACCAACCATTAGGAGGTGCGCAAGGACAAGCATCTGATATTGAAATTACAGCTCGTGAAATTTTAAAATTAAAAGATGAGTTGTATGAAATTATTGCAAAACACTCAGGTCAAACTGTAGAAAAAGTAAACCAAGATTCTGATAGAGATTATTGGATGAAAGCCGATGAAGCGAAAGCTTACGGTATGGTTGACGAAATTTTAACTAGAAAATAAATTAACAACTAATAGCTTTGGCTATTAGCAATAAGCTGATAAGATGTCGAAAGAAGAAAATTTACAATGTTCCTTTTGTGGTCGTAAAAAACCTGAAACCGATTTATTAATTGCAGGTTTAGATGCTCATATATGTGATAAATGTATAGAGCAGGCTCACGGAATTGTAGAAGAGGAAATAGCAGAACTTAAAACAAGTGATTTATCAAAAGACTTAACTTTAAAAAAGCCTAAAGAAATTAAAGCTTTTTTAGATGAGTATATTATTGGTCAAGATGAAACCAAAAAAGCAATGTCTGTAGCAGTATACAATCACTACAAAAGATTATTGCAAACTAGAGGAGATGAAGACGAAGTAGAAATTGAAAAGTCTAATATTGTTTTAGTTGGTGAAACGGGTACAGGTAAAACATTAGTAGCACGTACTATTGCAAAAATGTTAAACGTGCCGTTTTCTATTGTAGATGCTACTGTTTTAACACAAGCAGGTTATGTAGGGGAAGATGTAGAGAGTATTTTGAGTCGTTTGTTACAAGCAGCTGATTATGATGTTGAAAAAGCAGAAAGAGGTATTGTGTTTATTGATGAAATAGACAAGATTGCTCGTAAGGGCGATAATCCGTCTATTACACGTGATGTTTCTGGTGAAGGAGTGCAACAAGCATTATTGAAGTTGTTAGAAGGAGCGGTGGTAAATGTAGCTCCTAAAGGAGGAAGAAAACATCCAGAACAAAAGTTTATTGAAGTAAATACCAAAGATATTTTATTTATTGCAGGAGGAGCTTTTTCTGGAATTGATAGAATTATAAGCAAGCGTTTAAACATGCAAGCTGTAGGATATAGTGCTTCGGTTGAAGAGGATAAAATAGATCAAGACAACTTGTTACAATACATTACTCCTTTAGATTTAAAATCTTTCGGTTTAATACCTGAAATCATTGGTCGTTTACCTGTATTAAGTTACATGAATCCGTTAGATGCTCAAACATTAAGAGCTATTTTAACTGAGCCTAAAAATTCAATAGTAAAGCAATACACTAAATTGTTTGCTATGGATGAGGTTGAGTTTGCAATGACCGAAGAAGCATTACAGTTTATTGTTAATAAGGCAGTAGAGTATAAGTTAGGGGCACGCGGTTTACGTTCTTTATGTGAAGCAATTTTAACTGACGCAATGTTCGAGATACCAAGTTCTGATGAAAAAGAATTTAGTGTAACTAAAGAATATGCTGAAGCGAAATTAACTAAATCAGCATTAAAAAAATTAAAAGCAGCTTCATAAGTAAAAAACATATTCATAAAAAAAGCCATCAAGAATTTGATGGCTTTTTTTATGCTTTTTAATGAATTAACTATTCTGTTTTGTGAAGTTTACTATGTTGTTGTATCCACTTGGTAATTTCTTCACCTTTAATGTCGTATTTATACATTAAATCTTCTTTAACCTTTTTAAGGTGAGCTTTATCTAATACATTTTTTTCATATTCAGAAACAACCAATTGTATAAAGCTTTCTGCGTATTTTTTTACAGGTTTTTCAGCTGTTTTAGGTTTTTCTTCAACTTTTTTAGTAGTTTTTTTCTGTTCTATAACCATAGTGTCTGTATCTGCCACTTTACCATTGCTAGTAGCATAGGTTGTTTTGTCGTCTTTATACCAACCTGCAGGAATATTAGCTAATTGAGCTTCACTAACAACAATAGTTTTAATATTGTTACCAGTAACGTCCATATTTATAAGATTAGGACAGCTAGATACATCTAACGTAGTTAATTTGTTATAACTAGCATATAAGCTTTCAAGATTAGAATTTTCACCAAGAATTAACGAACTCATGTTGTTGCTATCACAACTTATATAGGTCAAATTAGGATTGTTACTAACATCTAAACGCTCAATTTTATTCTGAGTACAGTTTAAAAAACTTATAGAAGAACTTCGAGATAAGTCTATTTTAGTAATTTCGTTATCGTAACAATCTAAACGTTTTAAGTTAGGGAAGCTCTCTAAACCAGTTAAGTTTTTAATTTTTGAATATACATTAGGTAAATCCTTGTTTGTAACAGGATTGTCAATGTTTAAGTTAGTAACATACTCAGCATCACTAATGGTAATACTTCCGTTTAAACCGTTAGAGTCAATTTTTAAATCAACCAAACATTCTTCTAAACCGATGTCAGGAATTCGAATAGTTTCTTGTGAAAATGTATTGTAAGATAAAAGTAATGCTAAACTAAAGGGGATAATTGTTTTCATTAATAAGGGGGAATTTTTTGTCAAAATTATATATTTATATGTTTTTAGCAAATTTAATTTAAGAAGAGTTGTCTTATCTATATATTTGTTTGCTCTATTTTATAGTGTATGATAACCCAACAAACCATTGATAAAGTTTTTGAAACCGCCCGAGTAGAAGAGGTGATAGGAGAGTTTGTGCAGTTAAAAAAAGCAGGAAGTAACTTTAAAGGGTTAAGTCCGTTTACTGATGAACGCACCCCATCTTTTATGGTGTCGCCTGTAAAACAAATTTGGAAAGACTTTAGTACAGGTAAAGGAGGGAATGCCATTTCTTTTTTAATGGAACATGAGCATTATACCTATCCTGAAGCTATACGTTGGTTGGCAAATAAATACAATATTGAAATTGAAGAAACCGAGCAATCTGATGAACAAAAAGAGCAGATGAACGAACGAGAAAGTATGTTTTTGGTATCAAAATTTGCCAAAGATTACTTTCACGATGTGTTAATGAATACACAAAATGGTAGAGCTATAGGGCTGTCGTATTTTAAAGAACGTGGTTTTAGAGAAGATACCATAGAAAAATTCGACTTAGGATATTGTAAAGATGAGTGGGATAACTTTACCAAAGCTGCTTTAGATAAAGGTTTCGATTTAAAATATTTAAAATCTACTGGATTAACTATTGTTAAAGAAGGTGGAGCAGAAGATAGAAAATTTGACCGATTTAAAGGACGTGTGATGTTCCCAATCCATAGTATGTCGGGACGAATTTTAGGTTTTGGAGGAAGGATTCTTACGAACGATAAAAAAGCAGCAAAATACCTGAATTCACCAGAGAGTGAAATTTATCATAAGAGTAAAATTCTTTACGGATTATATCAAGCTAAAAAAGAAATTGCTAAAGAAGATAATTGTTTTTTAGTGGAAGGATATACCGATGTAATTTCATTCCACCAATCAGGAATAGAAAATGTAGTAGCTTCATCAGGTACAGCATTAACTCCCGATCAAATTCGATTGGTAAACCGATTAACTAAAAATATTACAGTACTTTTTGATGGAGATGCAGCGGGAATCAGAGCATCACTTCGTGGAATTGATTTAATTTTAGAGCAAGGAATGAATGTGAAAGTGGTTACTTTTCCGGAAGGAGAAGATCCTGATAGCTTTGCAAAAGCACATTCTAATGCTGAATTAAAAGAGTATTTAACACAAAAGTCTCAAGATTTTATAGAGTTCAAAGTTTCTTTATTAATGAAAGAAGCGGCGAATGATCCTGTAAAAAAAGCAGGTTTAATTCGCGATATTGTAACGAGTATTTCTAAGATTCCAGACGGAATTCAAAGAGAGGTTTATGTACAAGAGTGTGCTCGTATTATGGATATTTCTGAACAGGTTTTATTTAGTGAATTGGCTCAATTATTAAAAAAAGGAGCTGCAGCTGCTCAAAAAAGTAGTTTAAGGTCAGATTCAAATCAGCCGCCTCCAGAGTATATGTATGAACAAGATCAACCTGTAATGGGGCTTGTAAAAGGAGGTAAAGGAAAGTTACAGCAAAGTATCGATCAGCTAAATATTCTAGAAAAAGAAATTATAAGAATTTTGCTGTTATATGGGAATGAAATTGTTGATTTTGTCAACTGGGTAGATGCAGTAGATGAAAGAGGGCGACCTGTACTGGAAAAAGAAGAATATCAAAATACTGTTTCTAACGAGTTGTATTTGAATTTGCAAGAAGACGAAATAGAATTTACCAATGAAATTTTTAGATTAACTTATTTTGAATTAATTCATCAATTAAATCAAGATGAAAAAATAAGTGTAGATTATTTGGTTATGCATGAAAATCCTCAAATATCAAGTTTGGTAACCAATATTTTGATGGATGAGGAAAAATATAACTTAAGTGATTGGGAGCGTAAAGAGGTTTTTGTAACTGAAACGATAAAAATCCTTCCTAAACTAGTTACAGATGCAGTTTTAAATTTACGTAGGGTTTTAATTGAAGAAAAAATAAAGGAGATAATGCATGAAAGTAAAGAGCAAAGTGTAACTCCTGATCTGGAAGAAATAGCTAATTATACAGGGTTAAAAAAACGACTTTTCGAAAAATTAAACCGCGTTATTTAAGATTAAGAAATTGCTAAAAAATTAGAATTTTAAGGTTCTTAACATTTTTTTTGTAAATTTACTTGCGAAAAGAACAAGAAATAAAAAAAATGAGAAAGTTACTGCAAATTCTAGAGTTGCTAAGGTTGCTTATTATACTGCCTTTCAATATATCAAATGGACAAAAAAAACACGCTTATCAAAAGATTAAGCGACAAATGATGTCTGTTAATCTACTTTAATTCTTCAGGGATTTCACAAATAGGAATAGGAACCATTTTATGCTGATTAATTCGGTTAAGACGCGTGTATATTTTATATACTTCTAACTCTCTATCGGAAAAATCATTAACTGTTTTTCCTGCGTCTTGCATTTTCATGGCCCATTCTAACTCATCATAAGAAGCTCCAATTTGATCTTCATCAGTTCTGCTGTCGCCAAATAAACCATCAGTTGGTTGTGCTTTTTGAATAGAAGCAGGTACACCTAAATAAGCTGCCAATTCATATACTTCTGATTTTACCAAATCAGCAATTGGACTTAAATCAACCCCACCGTCACCGTATTTAGTAAAAAATCCTACACCAAAATCTTCTACTTTATTTCCTGTTCCAGCTACTAAAAAACCGTGTAAACCAGCGAAATAATATAGAGTGGTCATTCGTAAACGAGCACGAGTATTGGCTAAAGCTAAATCAACTTTAGGGGAAGATTCAATTTGAGGAACTACAGTCTTAAAATCTTCAAATGTAGAGGTTAGGTTTACCTCCACTTCACTCACGTTTGTGTAACGTTCACGTAATTGCTTAATGTGTTCATTTCCTCTGCTTACTTGACTTTCAGCTTGGTGAATTGGTAATTCTACACATAAAGTAGGTAAGCCAGTTTTAGCACATAAAGTTGAGGTAACAGCACTATCAATTCCACCAGAAATGCCAACAACAAAGCCATTCACTTTAGCATTTGTAGCATATTCTTTCAACCAGTTTATGATGTGTTCTGCAACTTTAGGAGTGTTCATTTTTGAGATATTTTAAGAGTTTATCAGTAACGGATAAAAACTAATTTAGTAATTTCGACGTTATAATTTAGAACGTAAATATACTAAAGTTCATGAGAAAAATTTTAGCGTTGGTTACCTTAATTCTGATAGGGTTTTCATGTAAAAATGAAGAAAGTAATAAATTAAGTGTTGATGTGTCGAATATTGAAGCTAATGTAGAAATAGAGCGTTTCGATATCGATTTTTACAATACAAAACCTAGTGAACTTTCTAAGACAAAAGAAAAATATCCGATGTTTTTTCCTCCACAACCTGATAGTGTTTGGGTGAACAAGATTAATAATAAAGACGAACGAGAGTTATTTGCTGAAACTCAAAAGGTTTTTCCTGATATAGAAGAAGAAAAAGGGCAATTAATATCTCTTTTTAAGCATGTTAAATATTACAATCCAAGATTTGTAAGTCCTAAAGTGATTACTATGCTAACAAATATTGATTACAACAATCGAATAGTATATACTGATAGTTTATTGTTGATTTCTTTAGATTCTTACTTAGGAAAAGAACATGAGTTTTATAATGATTATCCAGCTTATGTAAAACAAAATAATACGAAAGAACACATCGTAGTAGATGTAGCTAAAGCTATTGTAGGTAAGCAAATGTTACCTAGTATGGCTAGGAGTTTTATTGATAAAATGATTTATAGAGGAAAGAAAATGTATTTGCTTGATGCTTATTTACCAAATACATTAGATGCCTTAAAAATTGGTTACTCACAAATAAAATTAGATTGGGCAGAGAGGAATGAAGAACAAATATGGATGTATTTTGTAGAAAAAGATTTGTTGTACAGTACAAGTAAAGATGTTGATAAACGCTTTTTAGATTTAGCTCCTTTTTCTAAGTTTTATATGGAAGAAGATAGTCAATCACCAGGAAGAATAGGAGAGTGGATTGGTTGGCAAATCGTACGTTCGTATATGCAAAAGAATGATGTATCTTTGCATCAATTATTACAAACAAGTGAAGATGAAATCTTCAAAAAATCAGGATACAAACCAAAGAGATAATGGCGGTTAAACATACATCAAAAATAACATTTAAAGTAGGATTAGACGATAATAGAATTCCAGAAGAAATTACTTGGAACGCAGAAGATGGAGGTATTAAAGACGAAGCTTCAAAAGCAATTATGCTATCTGTTTGGGATCATAAACAAAAAGATACGTTACGTATGGATTTATGGACCAAAGATATGCCTGTAGATGAAATGAAGCAGTTTTTTCATCAAACCTTAGTGTCTATGGCAAATTCATTTGAAAGAGCTACAAACGACGAAAAAATGAGTGCTACTATGCGCGATTTTTGCGATTACTTTGCTGAAAAGTTAGAGTTAATTAAGAAATAAAAAAGCAGCTTTAAAAGCTGCTTTTTTTATGCATTGTAATTTTTTATTTTATTGATGATAGTTTCATAATCATCAAAATTATTTACAAAATTTAATTCAGAAACATCAATGATTAAAATATTTAAATCAGGCTGTGTTTTGATGAAATTGCTATAACCGTCATGAATTTTTTGTAAGTAACTTGCTTCTATGTTTTGTTCGTAATCACGTCCACGCTTTTTAATGTTTTCTAATAAACGCTCAGTATTTTGATATAAGTACACATATAAATCGGGCTTAGTGATTTCTTTGTACATTAAATCGAACATTTTTCTATACAATTTATATTCATCACTATGCAAAGTAACCTGTGCAAAAATGAGCGATTTAAAAATATAATAATCAGAAACAATAAAGTTTTTAAACAAATCAAATTGCGCTAAATCATCAGAAAGTTGTTGGTATCTATCTGCTAAAAAACTCATTTCTAAAGGGAAGGCAAAACGTTCATTATCATTGTAAAACTTTGGTAGAAAAGGATTGTCTGCAAAACGTTCTAACACAATTTTAGCGTTAAATTCATCAGACATCATGTTGGCTAATGATGTTTTACCAGCACCAATGTTTCCTTCTATAGCAATGTAGTTATACTTTTCAGTAATAGGAATTGGTCGCTCAAGCTTCACGTCTAGCTTTGTGATTTCCGAAGTGTCAGAACAATTTTCTAAACAGATATATAAATGTTTTTTCTCTATTGGGTGAATGACATTACGAGCAATTTCAACCAAAGGAACTAAGGCAAATTTACGCTCTAACATTCTAGGATGCGGAACTATTAAAGTTTTTGAAAAGATAATTTCATCATCAAATAATAAAATATCTAAATCAATCAATCTATCAGAATATCCATCAGTGTCTTTTCTTGTTCTCCCTAATTCTTTTTCAATAGAAAGAAGTCTTAAAATTAATTGTTCAGGTGGTAAATACGTTGAAACCTTTATACAAGTATTATAAAAATTGTTACTGTTAAAACCCCAAGAAGCTGTTTCGTATACAGAAGCTACTTTTAAAACTGCACCAATTTTATCCGCAATTAAATTAATTGCTTGTTGAATGTTTGTAAGCTTGTCCCCTTGATTGGTTCCTATAGAAATGTATGTGATTCGTTGTATTTTCATGAGTAGAATGCAAAGAAAAATAAAACTTAAATAAGAAGTGCTAAAAAAATGGCTTTTTATTTAAATATTTTTTTCAAAAAAAGGTAGGGTGTTTTTGTGTTTAACTGTTTTATTATTGGATTTCTTTATAGAGTAAGATTTTTATATGATTATTGGGGAATGATCTAGAACAACTCTAAGTTAAAAGGCTGCCGTTATGGTAGCCTTTTTTTATTGGAAACTTTAATAGAGGTGTATTAAAACAAAAAGGTAACCAATTTGGTTACCTTTTTGTTTTATATAGAAAAGAATATTATGATTCTTTTTTCTCTTCTCTAGGTCTTCTATCATCACGACGGTTATCGCGGTTGCGATTGTCACGACCTCCTCTGTTATCTTTGTTATTGTCTCTAGGTGGTCTAGCAACGTAACCTTCTGGTTTAGGTAATATCGCTTTACGAGATACTTTCTCCTTGCGAGTTTTAGGATCAATTCCAAAGTATTTTACATCAATAATATCACCAATGTTTACTACATCAGTTACATTGTTTGTACGTTCCCAAGCTAACTCACTAACGTGTAATAATACTTCGTTTCCTGGAGCTTCAGTATATTCAACTACCGCACCAAAATCTAAGATTTTAATCACTTTTACTTCGTAAATAGAACCTTTTTCAGGTTTAAACATCATAGACTCAATACGAGCTATAACTTTATCTATACCTTCTTGGTTTGTTCCTAAAATTTCAACGATTCCTTCTTCAGTAACAGGATCTTCATTAATTACAATTGTAGTTTCTGTTTCTTTTTGTAACTCTTGAATGTGTTTTCCTTGTGGTCCGATAAACGCACCAATTAAATCGTTAGGAATAACTCTGTTCACCATTTTAGGAGCATGCGGCTTCACATCTGCATTTGGAGTGGCAATAGTATCAGTTAATTTCTCTAAAATATGTAAACGACCATCACGAGCTTGTTTTAATGCTTTTACTAAGATTTCATAAGATAATCCTTTAATCTTAATATCCATTTGACAAGCAGTAATACCATCAGCAGTACCAGTTACTTTAAAGTCCATATCACCTAAGTGATCTTCATCACCTAAAATATCAGATAATACAGCATAACGATCACCATCAGAAATTAATCCCATTGCAATACCTGAAACTGGTTTTTTCATTTGAACACCAGCATCCATTAATGCCATAGTACCAGAACAAACAGTAGCCATTGAAGAAGAACCGTTAGATTCTAATACTTCAGAAACCACACGTACTGTGTAAGGACAATCTGCAGGAATCATTCCTTTTAAAGCTCTTTGAGCTAAGTTTCCGTGACCAATTTCACGACGAGAAGTTCCTCTTAAAGGACGTGCTTCACCAGTTGAAAAAGGAGGGAAGTTATAGTGTAAGTAGAATTTTTCTTCACCTTGTAATGTTGGAGAATCTACCATATTAGCATCTCTAGAGGTACCTAAAGTAACAGTAGCTAATGCCTGAGTTTCTCCACGTGTAAAGATTGATGAACCGTGAGTTCTTGGTAAATAATCAACCTCACACCAAATTGGTCTAATATCAGTAGTTGTACGTCCGTCTAAACGTAAACCTTCATTTAAAGTTAAGTCTCTAACAGCTGCTTTATGTGCTTTACCAAAGTATTTTCCTACTAAATCTCCATACTCCTCTAATTCTTCTTCGGTAAACATTGCGATAACTTCATCTTTTACTTCAGAAAAAGCTAAACCTCTTTCTTGTTTAGAAGTTCCTTTTTTAGCAATATCGTAACATTTTTGGTAAGTAGCTTCGTGAATTTTAGCAGCTAACTCTTCATTTTCAGCTTCTCCTTCATACTCACGAGTTTCTTTTTTACCAAATGCTTCAGCTAAAGCTACCTGAGCATCACACTGCACTTTAATAGCTTCGTGTGCTACACGGATTGCTTCTGCCATTTCTTCTTCAGAAACTTCATCCATTTCACCTTCAACCATGGCAACAAAGTCGTTAGAAGCTCCAACCATTAGGTCGATGTCAGCTTCTGCTAATTGAGTAGCACTTGGATTGATAATGAACTCACCGTTAATACGTGCAACACGTACTTCAGAAATAGGAGCTTCAAAAGGAATGTCTGATAACTGAATCGCTGCTGATGCTGCTAAACCAGCTAAGGCATCTGGCATAACTTCTTCGTCATGAGACATTAATTGAATCATCACTTGGGTTTCTGCATGATAATCTTTTGGGAATAGTGGACGTAATACACGGTCTACTAAACGCATTGTTAAAATTTCTTCGTTTGAAGGGCGTGCCTCACGCTTCATAAATCCACCAGGGTAACGACCCGCAGCGGCAAATTTTTCACGGTAATCTACCGTTAATGGTAAAAAGTCAATACCTGGGTTTGCAGTTCTTGCTGATACAACTGTTGCTAATAACATTGTATCTCCCATTCTTACAACAACAGAACCATCTGCTTGTTTTGCTAATTTTCCTGTTTCTAATGTGATGGTTCTTCCATCTCCAAGCTCTATTACTTGGTTAAATACTTTTGGAATCATAAATTAATTCTTCTAAATTTTAATTCGTTTTTGTTTGTTGTTGTGTTGTTGTTGTTCCAATGGAAAATCAAAATTGTTGTTAATAATTTTGAACTTTTTATATATAAATTTCTGTTTGTTAGTCAGAAATACTTTTTGATGTAAAATAAAAAAGAGGCACGTTTATAGAGCCTCTTTTTTTGTAGAATTATTTTCTAATTCCTAATTCTTTAATAATCGCACGATATCTGTTAATCTCTTTTTTCTTTAGATAATCTAACAAACTTCTACGCTTACCTACCATTTTAACTAATGAACGCTCAGTGTTAAAATCTTTACGATTTCTTTTTAAGTGCTCAGTTAAGTGGTTAATTCTGTGCGTAAATAACGCGATTTGTCCTTCTGCAGTACCAGTATCATTTGCTCCTTTACCGTGTTTTGCGAAGATTTGTTCTTTAACTTCTTTTGTTAAATACATGCCAATATTATTTAAATGATTATTATGTACTCAATGCTATTACATTGAAGTTGCAAATGTACAATTATTTTTTGAATGAAAACTATTCATGTATATTGAAAATGACAGAAAACAAAAAAGCTAGCAAACGCTAGCTTTTTTGTTATGCTCTTACAGGTTGGTTTTGTATTAAATCTAAATATAAATTTACCTGTTTTTTTAAGTCTTTTCTTTCGTAGATAGCGTCTAAGAAACCGTGTTCTAATAAAAATTCTGAACGTTGGAAGCCTTCAGGTAAATCTTTACCCGTAGTATCTTTTACTACACGAGGTCCTGCAAATCCAATTAAGGCATTTGGTTCAGCAATATTGATGTCTCCCAACATTGCAAAAGAAGCTGTTGTTCCTCCTGTAGTAGGATCTGTACATAATGAAATGTACGGGATCTTAGCTTCTGCTAATTGAGCTAGCTTTACAGAAGTTTTTGCTAATTGCATTAAAGAAATTAATGCTTCTTGCATACGTGCTCCTCCTGATTTTGAAATCATTAAGAAAGGAATTTTGTGTTCAAGTGAATAATCAATAGCGCGTGCTATTTTTTCACCTACAACACTACCCATTGAACCACCAATGAAAGAGAAGTCCATTGCAGCAATTACTAAGTCTTTCCCGTTTGATTTACCAACAGCAGCACGTGCAGCATCTTTTAAACCTGTTTTCTTCTGAGCTGCTTTTAATTTTTCAGGATACTTTTTAGTGTCCTCGAATTTTAAAGGATCTTTAGCTGATAATTTTGGTGCTATTTCTGTGAACTCATTATCATCAAAAAATATTTCAAAATATTCTTTACTTCCTACACGTACATGGTATCCATCTTCTGGACTTACATATAGGTTCTTTTTAAGTTCATCTGTGTCAATTATCTTTCCACTTGGGGTTTTATACCACAAACCCTTTGGTGTGTCTTTCTTTTCTTCTGTTGGGGTTTGAATCCCTTTGTCTGTACGTTTAAACCAAGCCATAATTTAGTTTTTTAATCTTTAGTTGTTTGGTTTTTCTTTTTCCAAAGAATTTTATAATGTATTTACATTATTTAAATCTTCAAAAGCCTGCTTTAATCTAGCTTTAAAAGTTTGTTCTCCTTCACGTAACCATTTACGAGGGTCGTAATGTTTTTTGTTAGGAACATCATCTCCTTCAGGGTTACCGATTTGAGACTGCAAATATGCAGATTTTTCTTTCATATAATCACGAACACCTTCGGTGAACGCATATTGTAAATCAGTATCGATATTCATTTTTATAACTCCATATCCGATAGCTTCACGAATTTCTTCTAAAGTAGAACCTGATCCTCCGTGGAATACAAAGTCGATTGTATTGTGAGGAACGTTATACTTTTCTGAAATATACTCTTGAGAGTTCTTTAAGATTTTTGGAGTTAGTTTTACGTTTCCTGGTTTGTAAACTCCGTGCACATTTCCAAAAGCAGCAGCAATAGTAAATTGTGGGCTTACTTTCATTAATTCTTCATAAGCGTAAGCTACTTCTTCAGGTTGTGTGTATAATTTAGATACATCTACATCAGAATTATCAACTCCGTCTTCTTCACCACCAGTAATTCCTAATTCAATTTCTAAAGTCATTCCCATTTTACTCATTCGTGCAAGGTACTCTTTACAAATTTCGATGTTTTCTTCTAAAGGTTCTTCACTTAAATCAATCATGTGAGAACTGTATAAAGGTTTTCCTGTTTCTTTATAAAATTGCTCACTAGCATCTAATAAACCATCAATCCAAGGTAATAATTTTTTAGCAGCGTGATCGGTATGTAAAATAACAGGAATTCCGTATGCTTCTGCTAATAAATGTATATGTTTTGCACCTGCTACAGCACCTGCAATAGCAGCTTTTTCGTTTTCGTTTGATAAGCCTTTACCTGCATTGAATTGAGCACCTCCGTTAGAGAACTGAATGATTACAGGTGAGTTAAGTTCTTTAGCTGTTTCTAAAACAGTATTAATTGTGTTAGATCCTACAACATTAACAGCTGGTAGCGCAAAGTTTTTTTTCTTTGCTAATTCAAAAATTTCTTGAACTTCTTTTCCGGTGGCAACCCCAGGTTTAATCATCTTTTGTTTTTTATTAGTTGTGTGTTACAAAATTAGGGAACAAATCTACACTTTTTTTATAAGTTGCGATAAATTTTTGATAGAAAGTAGTTTGTTAAAAAGGGTAATTGATACCGATATTTAGTACTGAGTTAGTGAAATTAAAGTTTCTAAACCATCTATTACCAGTTAGGTAAGGTTCGTGTGCTTTGAAGCCTAAATCTAATCTAGCAATTAAAAATTTAAAGTCATAACGAAGCCCAAAACCAGCACCTACTGCAATATCTTCTATCGATTTAATTCCTTTAAATTTAGAAGGATCATCAACAAAACTAGAATTAGTAATGTCCCAAATATTTCCAGCATCAACAAACAAAGCTGATTTAAGAGAACCAAAGACATTAAAGCGGTATTCGAAACTAGTTAAAAACTTTAAACTTCCAATGTTATATTCTAACACAGGGCTTCTTGTACCAGGACCTAAATCATAGGTTCTCCAAGCTCTGATGTCATTAGAACCTCCAGCAAAGTAACTACGAGAGAAAGGAATGTCTGAATTGTCGTAAGTAAAAATAGCTCCAAGAAAAGTTCTGTGAGCAAGTACATTATTGTCTCCTAAATCCCAGTATTTTTTATATTCAATATCCGTTTTAAAATATTGTGCGATTGGAATTTTAAATACTGTTTTTTGATCCAAACTATTTTTACTTTTAGATAAAAGCCCCATAAAATTCCCAGAGTTAGCAATTCTAATTTTTAGGAATGAAAAGCTAGCATCTTTAACACTTTCTTGATTGTTATATGTATATCCATAAGCAATTTCAGGAATCAAAAAGTCAGAGGTTACAATATTATATCTGTTTGCAAGATTTAAAACGTTTTGAAATTCAATAGGGTTTGAAGCAGCAAAATTAGCATCTGTAATAACATCTGATACGAAACTTATTATTTCGTTAGAGTTGCTAGGTGTATTGTCAGGAAAAGTATATGAAGGGTTATAAATTTGAGCAACTTCAGCTAGTTTTTGATATTCTGAAACATAGATAGAAAAATAATTGTCTACATTTAAATTTCTAATGTATTGCGTGTTTAGTATTTCTAGTTGAATAGATTTTTTAGCATCATAATCCCACTTGTAATCTATTCCAACAGAGATGTTTTGTTTGTCTAAACCAATGTTTTTTTGAATCGCTATACCTGAATAGAATTTAGTTCTAGGAAACATTTTTTTAGGAACTAGTTTATGTAATCCGAAAGGAGCCATAAAACGAGGGACTTCTAAAGAAATGTCAGAACCTATTTCCCAACCAGGACCATTGTTTGAGTTAAAATAAGAACCAAAAGTTGAAAATTTAAAGATTTCTGCACCTTTAAAAGTATTCCTATTAGTTAAAGAGAATTTTAAAGAAACATCAAAATTACGAATATTTGAACGAGATAATTCAGATTCAAACCCTAAGGTATATTTTTCAATAGGAGTTAAAAAAATGTTAGCTTCTAGTTCATTTTCACTCAATTCATCATATCTAATAGAAGTAGCTTTAAAGTTTTTTAAACCTCTTAAATGTAATCGAGTTAAATTTCTGAGAGAATCACTATAAACAGTATTCGGTTTTATAAAGATAGATTGAGATAAATATTTAGGATTGTATTTTAATTTGCGAAGAGCATAAAAATCAATTCCGTGATAGTTTGTAGTATCTCTGTGTTTAGAATTACGTTTATTATAAGAGAAATCTGTATAAACATTAACTTTTTTAATTTTTTGAATTTGAAAAGGAATGGCTCTATCAGAGATGTTAATATCTACGTCTGCTTTTTCATAGTTTTTGAGCGTATCAACATCAAAGGAAATGTAATTTTCATTAAAATGGTAAATACCTTTGTTTCTAAATAGTTTAACTAATCGATTAGCTTCTTTTATAAAGTTGTTATCTTTATAATGATCTCCTGATTTTAAGTAGCTTTTATCTTTAGTCGATAGATATAGAGAGTCTAAAACAGGGGAAGTGATAAAAGTTTTAAGAGTATCTATAAGCGAAGGGTTTCCTTTGGTAATATGATAGCTAATTTCTCCTTTCTTTTTACCAATACTATCTTTTTTAGATGTAACTTTTGCTCTGAAATACCCCTCAGTTTGATAGTATGTTTTTAAGTTGTCTACTGTTCTTCGCGTTTTTTTATCGTCTATAATAACAGGAGCTTGCCCGCTAGTTAAAAACCAATTGTTGAAACCTATAAAAGTTTTAGCAACAGAAATACTTTGCTTTTCAGAAAAAACATCACTAATAAAATTATAGGTTTTTTGATGTTTTTTTCCCCATTCACTTGGTGTTTTTGGTGCTTCAGGATTTCCAAGATTGTAAAAATGTAACGATAAAGGCATTCCTAAAGCCTTAGCATTAGGACGTTGTATAAGTAATTCAGAAATGTTTTCACTCGAAGTTTTTACACTGTCAATATACACTGTGTTTTTTGCCAGTAATAATTCATTTTCTTTAACATATTTAATCGTGCTACACGAACTGAATAAGACTACTAATAAAAAGAAGAAAGAAAGTTTTTTCATTAACTTTACGCCTCGTATTAAGAATCAAAAATACTATTTTTTAGTGGTTTTAGAGTGTTAAAAATAATTTAATGAGCTTATCTAAAAACAACATAAAGTTAATAACTAGTTTACAACAAAAAAAGTATAGACAAAAGCACCAATTATTTGTGGCAGAAGGAGTGAAAGTGGTAAATGAGTTGTTAGCATCTTCATTAGAAGTTGAACACTTATTTTCTGTAGATACATCTTTTGAACCATTAAAAAAATGTGGTGTAACGTTAATTTCTGAAAACGAATTAAAAAAAATAAGTACACTTAAAAGCCCTAATAAAGTTTTAGGATTGTTTAAAATTCCAAAGGAAAAAAAAATCAATCAAGATAAATTTATGGTTGCTCTTGATGGAATTAATGATCCTGGAAATTTAGGAACCATTATTCGTTTATGTGATTGGTTTGGAATAACTGAATTAGTTTGTTCAAAAAATACAGCTGATTGTTACAATCAAAAAGTGGTGCAATCTACTATGGGATCTTTAACACGAGTGAATATTTCGTATGTAGATTTAGAAGATTTTCTGACAAACAGTAAACTTCCAGTTTTTACTGCTGATATGGACGGAGAAAATGTGTACACATCATCATTACCAGAAAAAGCAGTGTTGGTTATGGGGAACGAAGCTAACGGAATTTCACCTGAAATTGCTCAAATAGTAAAACACGCGTTAACCATTCCAAGATTTGGTGATTTGCAACAAACAGAGAGCCTAAATGTAGCCACAGCTACAGCAATTTTACTGAGTGAGTTTAAAAGAGGATTAAAATAATCCGTTTATCTGAGCATCGATTCTGTCGATTACATATCCTAAATCTTCTTGATTATCAACAAAATCTAAATTATCAACATCTATAATTAATAGTTTTCCTTTGTTGTATTGGCTAATCCAAGCTTCATAACGTTCATTTAATCTACTTAAATAGTCAATGCTAATAGAGTTTTCATATTCTCTACCTCGTTTATGTATTTGACCGACTAAGGTAGAAATATCTGCACGTAAATAAATTAACAAATCAGGAGGAGTTACCAAGTTCTCCATTAACTCAAATAACGAAGAATAGTTACTAAAATCTCTATTGGTCATAAGCCCCATTGCATGTAAGTTTGGAGCAAAAATATGAGCATCTTCGTAAATAGTTCTATCCTGAATTATTTTCTTACCTGACTTGCGTAGCTCTAAAACTTGACGAAAACGGCTATTTAAAAAGTATACTTGCAGGTTAAAAGACCAACGCTCCATTTCACCGTAGAAATCATCTAAGTAAGGGTTTTCATCAACTGATTCAAAATGAGGTTCCCAATTGTAGTGTTTTGCTAATAATTTGGTTAATGTGGTTTTTCCTGCGCCTATGTTTCCGGCAATTGCTACGTGCATAACTATTTGTGTAATAATGATTTTAATATTACTGGCAATGCCAGTTCAGGGGGAGGTAAAAGTACATAAAAAAAGGAATTAAGAAACAAGATTAACAAATCAATTTATAACCATAACCTCTTACGTTTATAATCTGAATGTTTTCGTCATGTTTTAACTTCTTTCGTAATTTAGAAATAAACACATCCATGCTACGTGCATTAAAAAAATCATCATCACCCCACAACTTTTTTAAAATAAAGGCTCTGTCTAAAATTTCATTTTTATTTTGAGATAGATGAAAAAGTAGTTCAGATTCTCTATGTGTGAGGTTTTTTATGTCGTTATTAAGTATTAATGTTTGTTTAGTGTGATTAAAGATATAGTTGCCAATATTTATGTTATTATGACTTTTTTTTAACTCAACTCTATTTAGTAAAGCATGAATGCGAACAATAAGCTCTTCCATAGAGAAAGGTTTTTTTAAATAATCATTGCCGCCGTGTTCAAAACCTTCTACAACATCTTTAGCTTGCGATTTTGCTGTTAAAAAAATAATGGGAATTTGCTTATTTTCTTGTCGGATTTCTTTGGCTAAGGTAAAACCATCTTTTCTAGGCATCATTACGTCCAAAACCAATATTTCAGGTGAATTGTTTTTGTATACCTCGTAAGCCTGCTCACCATTAAGTACATGAAAAACCTCAAAATTCCTGGTTTCTAAACTTTCTTTAACTATTTGTCCTAAACTTGGCTCGTCTTCGGCTAATAAAATTTTGATGATTTTATTCATAATTCAAAACAATTTTAAATAACGTATTAGTTAGTTTTGAGGCTAATGAAATTGTACCTCCATGTTTTTCAACAATCTTTTTGGTGTAGTACAAGCCAATCCCAAAACCTTTTACATCGTGAGTGTTTCCTTTAGGAATACGATAGAATTTGTCGAATATTTTTTCTTGTTGATGTTTGTCGATCCCTTTGCCGTTATCAGCTACTGCAATTTCAATAATGTTTAATACTTGATTTATATGTACTTCGATGATGTCTCCTCCATATTTAATGGCATTATCGAGCAGGTTTGAAATAGCATTTTCAAAATGAAAAGAATCTACATTGGTAATAATTTGAGACTTATTTGTAGAAAATTGAATTGTTTTTTCTGAATTGGTAAACTGATGTTTTTTAACGTTATTTTCTATCAGCTCCACCAAATTGATAGGCTCTTTTTTTAGAAGTAATTTTTCGCTGTTAAGGGTTGCTGTTTCTAATAATTTTTCAACCATTAAGTTTAGTTTTTCAACCTGAACAGATGAAATAGTGAGATATTTTTTCGTTTTTTCTATATCATTAATAGCGTTAAAATTACTAATGGCTTCTAGTGCAGTTGAAACTGTTGTTATAGGGGTTTTAAATTCGTGTGTAATATTGCTAATTAAGTCGTTTTTTATCTCTGCTAATTCTTTTTGTTGATTGATGATTTTTAGTAAATAAAACAAACTAGAGATTACTGCTAACGCTAATAATAATGATAGCAAAATACCAGTAGAACTCCTTTTTAAGGCAACATGAGTAGGGTTTTCATATTGTAATGATAATTTTTCTTCACTTTTCACATAGGTAGATTTAGCATTCATTTTTAAAGCAAGAACAGGCGAATTTTCCTTTTTTGATGAGTAAAAGAGTGTATCATGTTTAAAGTGATTGATATAAAACGGAGTAGAAATTCCCTTAATAAAGAGTTGTTTTTTTATAAGTGAATCTAATTTGTTATGATTTAAAGAATTGTCTTGAACAGAAATAAAAATGGTTTGTAATCCTTTAATTAATTTTAAGCTATCAGCAATTTTATCTTCGTTAGAATTAAAAACTTTTATTTCTTTAATATGGTTGGGAGAATTAAAATTAAGACTTGATTTTATATCTAGGTTAGATTGGGTTATCTGTTTGATTTTAAATTCAAGTTTTGAAGAGTCTATTTTTTTGTGATGTTTTTTTATACCATTAGTAATTTGTTGAGTAAAAATAGAATCCATTTCTTTAAATTCCTGATTACTATCGGTGCTAAAACTCAACGAAGTTATATTGACTTTTGATTTATGGTTAGAGGAATCCCTGTTGTTATTTAAATTAGAAAAAATAGAACTCCAAGCATTTGTTTTTTTTGGTAAACTATCTGAAGAGGAAAAAGTAAAAAACCTTTTCTTAGTTAAATCTGTATAATAAATTTCAATGGCATCATCTAAACTTTGCTGAATTTCATTTACAATCCGTTGTTTGTTTTCTCGGTAGTTCTTATAGTTCCAATAAAACTGAATAGTAATAGTAGCAACAATGGTAATACTGATTAAGTATAAAATCCAATGATGTTTTTTCGTGTTCATACTTCAAAGATATAATCTAATGTTGAATAAAAAATACCGGTTAACACTCGTTAACACTCATTAACTCAAAAAGATGTTAGAGCAAACCATATTTGTAGTGTTGAACGAAAAAAAATATAAAAATGAAAAAAATTAGTACAATTCTGTTTTTACTTATTAGTGGTTTGCTTTATTCACAAAGTGAGGCTCCTACAACTACAATAAAAGAAAGTAAAATTACTTCACTGGTTTATTCAGTTGATTCTGTAGAGGAATTAAAAACTATTAATTGGGATGATGTTAAAGAGATTTTTAATAGAAATGAAAATAAGGATGAAAGCATAGTTCTTGGGTTTAAAGTGAAAAGTGACACAAATGATTCAGAGCCAAAATTCAAACATAGTGTTGAGGTTAAAGGTAAAATGTCTGATTTGGACGGAACAATCAAAATCACAAGAAAAATGATTAAAGTAATTGAAAAACTATAAAACGTTAAAAAAATGAAAAGTACAATAATATTATTAACATTCTTATTTAGTGTTGGAGGGTATACACAAAATTTTACAGGAAAAGCAACTTATAAAACGCATCGAAAAATGGATTTTAAGATAGATGATGGTAAAGGGGCTCCGAATGCTGATATGCAAAAGCAATTACAAGCTCAGTTAATGAAACAGTTTCAAAAAACGTATACGTTAAACTTTAACAAATCAGAATCTGTTTATACACAAAACGAAGAGTTGTCTTCGCCACAAGTTCAAACAGGAGGGATGCAAATCCAAATCATGGGAAGTGGTGGAGGAACCGATGTTTTATATAAAAATATAGTAGATAGACGCTATGTAAATAAAACAGAAATAAGTGGGAAACGTTTTTTAATTAAAGATGTTTTACAAGATTATGGGTGGGAAACTACAGGAGAAACCAAAAATATTAGCGATTATACTTGTTATAAAGCAACAAGAAAGAGAGAAGAAGAAAGAACGTCTTTTTCGATGACTGATGGAGAAAAAGAAGAGAAAAAAGAAACCGTAACAATTGAAACGGTTGCTTGGTATACACCACAAGTTCCTATAAGTAATGGTCCAGAAGAGTTTTGGGGATTGCCTGGATTAATTTTAGAAGTACAAGATGGAAACCTTACTATAGTTTGTTCAGAAATTGTGTTAAATCCGTCAGATAAAATTGAAATAGAAGAACCTAAAAAAGGAAAAAAAGTAACTCAAGAAGAGTTTGATAAGATTATGGATGATCATTCAAAAGAAATAATGGAACGTTTTAAAAACAAACGAAAAAGTAAGGATGGGAATTCTTTCAGTATAGAAATCAGAGGATAATACAGGTGTTTTAAACTTTTATGTTTTTTAAGAGTCTAACTGTTATCTGTTAATGAGTTATAACTTAAAAAATTGAAGTAATGAAACGTATAATAACCAGCTTTTTTTTATGTATTTCTGTAGCTGTTTTTTCTCAAGCAAATTTTCAAGGAAAAGCTATTTATCAATCTAAAACTACGGTAGATACTGATTTTGGTGGAAGACAAATGTCTGAAGAACAAAAAAAACGAATTTTAGAGCGTATGAAAAATATGTTAGAGAAAACATACATTCTAAATTTTACGAAAAAGGAATCAATATATAAAGAGGAAGAAAAACTAGAAGCTCCAGGATCAGGGAGAGGTTTTAGATTTGGAGGATTCGCAGGCGGAGGAACTACCTATAAAAATGTAAAAGAGGGTAAGTTGTTAGAGTCTACGGAGTTTTTTGGAAAGAATTTTTTAATTACTGAAAAAGCAGAACAACCAAAATGGGAATTAGGAAGTGAAACTAAACAAATAGGAAATTACACTTGTTTTAAAGCAACTTTGGTTAAAAAAACTAGTGCTTTCGATTGGAGAAATATGCGAAGAAGAAACCGTGATAATGAAGAGAAAAAAGATACTTCAAACGTAAAAAAAGTAACTGACGAGGTTGAAATACCGAAGGAAATTGTTGTTACAGCTTGGTACACACCACAAATACCTGTTAGTAATGGTCCAGGTGAGTATTGGGGATTACCAGGGTTGATTTTAGAAATTAATGAAGGAAGAACAACAATTTTATGTTCAGAAATAACAATGAATCCTTCTGATAAAATAGACATAAAAGAACCAGCAAAAGGAAAAGAAATCACAAGAGAAGAATACAATAAGGTTGTAAAAGAAAAGATGGAGGAAATGAGGGAGCGATTCAGGAGTAGACGAGGAGGGAATGATAGAGGCGGAAGAGGCTTTCACTAACATACAACTTACTTAACAAGAAACTACACAATGAAACAATTAGTATTCATAGTCATTTGTATGACTACATGGGCTATAAATGCTCAAATTACACTTAAAGGAGTTGTAAAAGATAGTATAGGAAATCCGTTAGAAATGGCAAATGTTATAGCTATTAATAAAACGACAAAAAAGTTAGACTCTTATGGGTTTACAGATGCTAAAGGGAATTATAAATTGAATCTTAACGTAAACTCACCATATAAGATTCAAGTAAGTTACATAGGCTTAAAAACAGCAGAAATAGGTATTGAAACAAAAGAAATAGATTTACTAAAAGATATTACTTTAGAAGGAGATAATAGTTTAGATGAGGTAAACATTACTTATAAAATGCCTGTAACAGTTAAAGGGGATACCATTGTGTATGATGCTGATAGCTTTAAAAATGGTACAGAGAAAAAACTTGGAGATGTACTTCAAAAATTACCAGGGGTTGAAGTAAATGATGATGGAGAAATTGAAGTGGAAGGAAAAACCGTAAAAAAGGTAATGGTAGAAGGAAAAGATTTTTTTGATGGAGATTCTAAAATAGCAACAAAAAACATTCCTGCCAATGCGATTGATAAAATTCAAGTGCTTAAAAACCATAGTGAAGTGGGCCAGATGAGTCGTGTAACTGATAATGAAGATAACGTAGTTATCAATATAAAATTAAAAGAGGGAAAGAAAAATTTTTGGTTTGGTGAAGTTTCAGTAGGTTTAGGGTTGGTGATGGAAGATAGTCGATATATAGCGCATCCAAAATTGTTTTATTACAGTCCGAAATACAGTGTAAATATTATTACCGATGTGAATAATATTGGCGAAGTTCCGTTTACTATGCGCGATTATTTTAAGTTTACTGGCGGATTCAGATCGTTCGGTGAAAGCAACGGAACAAATTTTAACGTGGGGTCAAATGATATTTCTTTTTTAACCTTACGAAACAATAGAGCGAAAGAAATTGAATCAAAATTTGGAGCCTTAAACTTTAGCTATTCTCCCAAAAAAACTTGGGATATTAGTGGGTTTGCCATTTACTCTGGAAACAAGACAGATATGGAAGAAACCACGCAACGTGTATACGCTAACACAGGAATTAACACAAATAATTTGCCTCCATACGACGAAAACGATCCATCTTCAGCAAAATATATTGATACAGAGCAAACACAAGATTTAACCACTCAAAAAAGTGATTTAGGTTTATTTAAACTAAGTTCAAGCTATAAGCCTAATACAAATAATCAATTGGATTATGACATTTTTGCAAAGGTGTCTAAGCAAGAGCAATTACAATCAACATTATCAACTAGAGCCTATTTTAATGCAGATAATGAGGTAGTACCAATTAACCAGTTGTCAGACCAAAGTCCGTTTTCAATCAATCAAAATTTAAATTATTATTACACTTTAAACGATAAAAATATTTTTGCTTTTGAAGCGCAACATTTATGGCAAAATGAAGATCCGTTTTACAATGCGGAATTAGAAAAATTATCATTTTATAATCTATTATCACTAACGAATGTAAATCCAAATCCTGGAGATCATAATTTATTTGATGTAAGCCAGAATAAAAAGATAAGAACAAATAAGCTCGATACAAAACTAGATTACTATTATGTAATAAACTCAAAAAGTAATTTAAATGTAACCTTAGGTGCTACGTTGAGTAATCAACAATTTAATTCTAATATTTTTGAAATTTTAGCAGGAAATAAAAATGAAATTACTCAGTCTTCTACAATTAACGACGTCGATTTTTCTTTTAATGATTTATATGTAGGCTTGCATTATAAATTTATAACGGGGATTTTCACCTTCAATCAAGGTTTTACTCTGCATAATTATGTGTCAAAAAATACTCAGTTAGGGTCAGTTTATGAGAATAATTTCATGAAATTGTTGCCAGATGCTTCGGTAAAAGTAAATCTTAAAAAATCGGAAACTTTACGTTTAAGTTATAGTATGCAAACAAGTTTTACGGATGTAAATCAGTTGGCTGAAGGGTATGTTTTTAATAATTATAATAGTTTGTATTCAGGAAATAGAGAGTTAGAAAATTCATTATATCATAATGTAAACCTGAATTACTTTAGCTTCAATATGTTTAATTATACTAACGTTTTTGGATCTATAAACTATAGCAAACGAATTGATCAAATTAAAAGCAATACCGAGTTTATTGATGTGAACCAAGTTAGAACTTCAATAAATTCTGCTTTTCCAGATGAAACTATTTCGGTAAGAGCTAATTTTCAAAAGAGTTTTAGAAAATTCAAATTACGATTTGGAGGAAATATTTCTTATGGGAAATCGAATAGTTTGATAATAGATCGTCAAACTAATGAAGTAAGAAATAGATTAGCAAAAACATTTTCACAAACGTATACTTCAAAATTTAGCACGAATTTTAAAGAAGCTCCAAATTTTGACGTAGGTTATAATGTGTCTATCAATAACTCGAATATTGGGGGAGTAGAAAATACTTTTACAACACATAGTCCGTATATAAATTTGGATACATTTTTCTTAAAAGAGTTCATTTTTACATCAAATTATACCTATAACAATGTGTTGAATGATGGAGAAATGATTGATAGCTACGGGTTTTTAAAAGCAGATATAACATATCAGAAAAAAGATAGTAAATGGGAGTACAAAGTGGGAGTTACTAACTTGCTAAATTCAACAGGATTGAACCAAAATAGTAGTAATGATATTTTTGTGAGTAACTCATCGTATATTATTCAGCCAAGAATAGCAATGTTTACAGTAAAATATAATTTATAAAGAGAATATTAAGGTAAAAAAAAGCGAGCTAATTAGCTCGCTTTTTTTGTTTAGTGCTGTAAAAGAGATTACCTAATAGCAATCTTTTTTGTTATATGTTTTCCTGCATTTTCAATTTGCATTAGGTAAAATCCACTAGCTGCCTTATTAAAGTTAACCACTCTATTAAAAGAACTAGAGATTGTTGAAAATTTCTGGGTTTCAATCAAGCGTCCTCTAAAATCAAATAAACGAATGATTGTAGCATTTTTATCTTTTACTCTAAAACTTACCGTTAAACTACCATTAGAAGGAATAGGATAAGTTTGAAGATCTTTAAATAAGCTATTGTCTGTGGCAAATCGTTCTTCAACAGTAATGGTGTAATCTTCTACTTCACCATTTAAGCTTAATTCACAAGCGTCAGGTGCAGAATTTAACTTTGTGGTAATTCTCATGGTTGTAGAACCGACAGCAGCATTTTCAGGGACTGTAATTGTAACAGTATTGTTAGAAACTTCATAAGCTTCATTAATGTCAAATACACAGTTCTGGTTCCAGTCTATCCAAGCAAATGTTTTAATATTACTATAGCTATCGTTGTTAATAGATGTTGTTAGCGTGTAACTTTCTCCTTTTCCTACTATTGTACTTTGATTTTTAAAATCAGAATACCCTGTTGTTTTAGTAGAACTATTATCAATATCATTAAATGTTACGTTTGTAATACTAATTTGAGATTCGGTAGTACCTGTAGATTTACAAATATTATCGTTTTTGTTTAGGTTAAGGTTTATTGACTTTGTAAGAGAACCATCAGAAGCTACAATATTGATAATATAATCTGCCGTAGCTGCATTATTAATATTATCAATAGTTACTGTGATTTTAGAGTTATTACTAACAGTGTTATTGTCAAATGAAATAGACGAGCCAATTGGAGCTCCAGAAGCTGAAAAAGTAACGGTATTGTTAAATCCGTTAGATGCAACATAATCTAATTCAAATTGTACATTATTAGAAGCGCTACCACATAGAGCTATATCTCCACTTAGGTTAGAGATTGCAAAGTCAGGAGTAGTATCTATTTTAAATTCAGGAGTAACGTTGTAAAAAATATTATCAGCAGCCTCAATCATTAAAACTGCATTGTTTGTTGTAGCTAGATTAGGAAGTGTAATAGATTCTATACCGTCATTAGGTGTGTTCTCTATAAGAATTACATCAAAAGAAACACCTCCGTTTGTAGATAGTTTTATGTTTACAGTTTGACAGTTAATAGGAGAAGCATTGGTTTGACCAACCAGCCATTTAATTTCTCTTGTAGTGTTTGGTGCCCAAGTAGGTTGGTTGTTGATTATGAATGGTTGTACATCTACAACTGTAACTTTTATATCATCTCTTGCTGAACTACCTCCTCCTACATGGTTATCTCTAACTGTAAAAGCAAAATCCAACTCTCTTGCTACTGAAGGTAAAACTTCCCATTCAGTAGAAGTGTTTCCACTTACCACAGTTGAAAGAGCAGGGAAATATCTATTTGGAGATTTTGAAGGAGATAAAGATCTGAACATTGGTCCGGCAGTATTGGTAGGTAAAGGAGCCATAGTTGCCACTTCATTATCAATTTGTTCCCAAGTATAGGATAAAGATTCTATTCCATCAACATCTGTAGCTGTTCCTTTTAAAACAAAAGGTGTTAATTTAGGGATGCTTACATTGTTGCCCGCGTTAGCAGTAGGTGCATTATTTCCTGTGCTTGAAACACTAGCACAACCACCGGCCCCTTGAATATGCTCCCACATTTGAGCGATACTAACAGCATGAAAATAATCATCACTAGCTCCTTGTATGTTTGGTGAGCAAATACCAGCATAAGCCATAATGGTTGATCCACTTCCAGGTTCAACAGCTGTTTCAAGACTTCTATTACCGCTACAAGAATTGTTAAATGTATGAGTAGCACCAAATTGATGTCCTATTTCATGAGCTACATAATCAATCGAGTATCCATCACCTATTGGTTGACTTCTACCTGTTATTCCTAGAGCTTTGTACCCCGTAACACAAACAGAATTTAATTGTGCTAAACCACCACCTCCTGTACTAAAGGTATGTCCGATGTCATAATTTGCGTCTCCAATAATTGCATCACATTTTACTTGACTTTCATCAATTAAAAAATTTGCATCATCGTTTGATAATTCATCAGTGTTAGGATCTAAGAAAATTAAATCATCATTATTACTAACAAGAACCATTCTTACGGCTAAGTCTCTTTCAAAAATGCCGTTAACACGAGTCATCGTAGTATTCATAGCAGACAATACAGCAGCTTTTTTTTCTGCTTCACTAGCAGTTGGTAATACACCTTGATTGTTTATGTGAAATTGTGCATACTCACCAGTACAAGCAATAGCAGTTCTAAAAGTTCTTAATGTTGCATCATTTGCATTTCTACTTTGTATAGAAGCAGAAATGTTTTTTTGAGCAGTATTTTCAAGTTTACAAGAGAAGTCATCATCTAATGAGGCAAGCTCTCCTTTTTTGTAGATTATATACTCTTTATTATCTTTTGTATAAGGATCAATATAAACTGTATTTTCATTTGAAGTAAATAGTATAACATGTACACCATCTTTTCCTATACTTATTTTAGCTGTAGAGGAAGTGTCATCAATTCCTTTAGCAGAATAAGATTTCACTTGTGGGAATTTTGCTGCTAACTCAGGAGCTAAATAAGAGGTTTCTTTTACAAAAAATCTTTTAACTTCTCCATTAGTATTAGGTAACGTTATTATCTTTTCAGAGGTAGTATTCTTAGCTTTTGAACTTAATAAGATACTTTTGAATTTTTCTAAATCTAACCTCATTAGTAAGTGTTGATTCGGAGAAATTTTAGTTGTAAGTACTTCTTTTTTTTGAAGCTTAATTGTTTCGTTAGATGTTTTCGTCCACATCTGCTGAGAGAACAAACCTGTGGTTGAAAGAAGTAAAATACAAAATATGAGAAGGGAGTTTCTTTTCGGCATGATTTAGTTATTGATAAGTCTTACATATAACAGTAAAAGTTTAATTTTCCCTACCTTTGTAGAGCTATTTAGACGCCTAATTTATGAATAAAAAAGTAAGAGTTAGTGATCTAGGAAAAAAAGATTACAAAGAAACATGGGACTATCAAACAAGTTTGTTAGATGAGATCGTTTCATTAAAGAGAGAAAAGAGAAATGGAGGAGGAGAAATAGAAACTCCAAATTATTTTTTATTTGTAGAACATCCACATGTATATACCCTAGGGAAATCGGGAGATATAAATAATTTATTATTAAATGAAGAGAAGCTTAAAGAAAAGGAAGCTACTTTTTATAAAATAAATAGAGGGGGAGATATAACATATCATGGTCCTGGTCAAATAGTTGGATATCCAATTTTAGATTTAGAGAACTTTTTTACTGATATTCATAAGTATTTACGTTTGTTAGAAGAGTCAATTATTTTAACAATTGCTGAATATGGTATCAAAGCTGAAAGAAGTGAAGGAGAAACAGGTGTTTGGTTAGATGTTGGAACACCGTTTGCTCGAAAAATTTGTGCTATGGGAATTCGTGCAAGTAGATGGGTAACCATGCATGGGTTTGCATTAAATGTGAATGCAAATTTAGGATACTTTGATAATATAATTCCTTGTGGAATTCGTGGTAAAGCAGTAACCTCTATGGAAGCTGAGCTTGGGAGAAAAATACCAGAAGAGGAAGTGAAAGAAAAAATTCTAAAACACTTTAAAGACTTGTTTGAAGTAGAAGAATTTATTAAAGCATAAAAAAAGGGTTGACATTGTCAACCCTTTTTTTAGTTTCTATAGAAAACTAAAATTATTTTTTAGCTTTAACTTCGAAAGAAATTTCCATTAAATCATTAATGAATTTATCTTTTAAAGCAGCATCAATTTTCTTAGAGCTATAAGTAATACCAAAGTCAGTTCTGTCAATGTTAAAAACATCACTTTTAAAAGTAACAGCATCTTCAGTTTCAGTAATAGTAGCAGGAATAGTAATACTCTTAGTAACGTCTTTTAAAGTTAAGTTACCAGTAACGTGAACTTTTCCGTCTTTTACTTCAGAACTAGATACTTCAAACTTAGCAGTTGGGAATTTCTCAACGTCAAAGAAGTCAGCATTTTTTAAGTGACCTTCTAATTTTTCTTTACCGTTTCCAGCTTCTAAATCTTGACAAACGATAGTGTTCATGTCGATAACGAATTCACCAGACTTTACAGCTCCGTTTTCAATTTCTAAAGTTCCTTTTTCTAAACTTACAACACCGTTGTGAGAACCAGTTGGTTTAGTTCCTTTCCAAGTAACTACAGATTCAGCAACGTTTGCTTTGTATGCATTAATAATATTTTCTGTTTTTGCTACTTCTTTTTCTTCGCTAACAGCAGTTTTGTTTTTCTCTGTTTTACAAGCAACAGCTCCCATTGCCATAAAAGCAATAGCTAAAATTGTTTTTTTCATCTTTGAGTTTTTAATAATGATTATTAATTGAGCACAAATGTAATAAAAAAATAATTTCCATGGGATTTAATTTTTTGTTAAGATGTGATTAATTACGTAAGAAGCAGCATGTAAGCCAAAAGCAGCAGGCATATAACTAATGGTTCCGTAGTATGATTTTTTATAGTTAGTTCCATCGGTGAGTTTTAAACTTTCAGAAATTTGAATTTCTTCGGAATAAACAGCTCTAACTCCTTTGTCTACTTTTAATTCTTTTAAGCGTTTACGTATGGCTCTTGCCATTTTACAGTGCTTGGTTTTACTAATATCCTTCACTTTAACTTTAGAAGCGTCTAACTTACCACCCGCTCCCATAGAGCTAATGATTTTTACTTTTTTCCTGCGTGCTGCAACAATTAAATTGATTTTAGGAGTAATACTATCAATACAATCTAGTACATAGTTAAAGTTTGGAGTTACAATTTCAAAGGCTCTTTCAGGTGATAAAAACTCTTCTAAAACGGTCAATTCAACCTCTGGATTGATGTCTTTAAGTCTCTCAGCTAATACTTGTGCTTTTGATTTTCCTATGGTGCTATGTAGTGCTGGTAATTGACGATTTATGTTTGTTTTGTCAAAAACATCTCCATCCACAATAGTCATTTTGTTTACACCTGCGCGTGCAATAAATTCCGCTGCAAACGATCCAACTCCACCCAATCCAACTACTAAAACATTGGCTTTTTTAATCTTCTCTAATCCTTCTTTTTGAACCAATAATTCGGTACGTTCTAACCAACTCATCTTTTAAAAATTCTACTAAAATTTTGTTTTACAGTATTTATAATATTTTGTTTTTCGGTTTTTCTTAGTTCGCTAGCAATGTTGTATATATTTTCAATATGCTCTTCGGAAGTATCTGTTTCTAGAAAAAGAAAGTCTAACGGAAGTTTTGAAAATGTTTCTTGTAGCCTCTCATTTTTTAATAAACTCTCTCCGAAGGATATACATATTTGATGTCGTATTAAATCGAGCGCAATTTGGTGATTTTTATTGAATCCGTGAACAATCCAAGGTTGTTTTGGTTTGATTTCTTTTTTTAATTGAATAATTTCTTGAAAAGCCTTTACGCAGTGAATAATTAGAGGCTTGTTATGTTGTTCAGAAAGTTGAACTTGCTGCTTGAAAACTTCTAGTTGAAGCGAAAAATCAACATCTGTTATTCTGTCTAAACCACATTCTCCAAGAGCATAGCAGTTTTCTGAGCTTAGCTGCTCTTCAATAATTTTTATGTCGTTTTGTAAAGTGCTTTCTGAAATATACCACGGGTGAATGCCAATAGAAAAAGGAGTGCTAAAGTCTGTCGAATTAGGGTATTTATTTTCTATTGAAAAAACATCTTTTTGGATAGATGAAATGTGGGTATGAATATCAATAAACAGCAATTACACTTTGTCTTTGGTGTCAATAATAATAGTTACAGGACCATCATTTAGTAATTCCACTTTCATGTCTGCTCCAAACTCACCTGTTTGCACTTTTTTGCCTAAATCTGTTTCAAATTGCTGAACAAAATTCTCGTATAACGGAATGGCAACGTCAGGTTTAGCAGCTTTAATATAACTAGGACGATTTCCTTTTTTAGTAGAAGCGTGTAAAGTAAACTGGCTTACTACAATAGCATCTCCGTTTATATCAAGTAATGATTTATTCATTATGCCTTCTTCATCATTAAAAATACGAAGGTTTGCAATTTTTTTAGTTAACCAATTGATATCTTCTTGTGTGTCTTCATCAATAATACCAAGTAAGACTAATAATCCGTTTTGGATATCAGCAACTTTAACACCTTCAATAGTAACACTTGCTTTTGAAACACGTTGAATTACGGCTTTCATTTTTTTAAACTTAAATTATTGGATAAATTGAAAGTTTATACTACTCCCAAATATCGGTTCGGTAATGTTCTTCTTCGCCTTCTAGAATTTGTAGGTAGCTCTTGTAACGAGACCATGCAATTTCTTCATTTTCTAAGGCTTCTTTAACGGCACACTGTGGTTCGTTTACGTGAATACAATTGTTGAATTTACAATCTTGTTTTAAAGCAAAAAACTCAGGGAAATAATCACCTAATTCATCTTTATCTATATCTACAACTCCAAAACCTTTAATTCCTGGAGTATCAATAATACGAGCATCAAAACTTAAATCGAACATTTCAGCAAAAGTAGTAGTATGTTGCCCCTGTTTATGTTGTTCAGAAATTTCTTTGGTTTTTAAATCTAAAGAAGGTTCAATGGCATTAACTAAAGTAGTTTTTCCAACTCCTGAATGACCCGCAAACATGCTTACTTTACCTATCATCAACTCTTTTATTTTGTCAATATTGATGTTTTCGGTAGCAGAAACTTCTATACAGTCATACCCGATAGCTTCATAAATGTCTTTTAGATACATAATTTCTGCACGTTGCTCAATTTCGTACGAATCAATTTTATTAAAAACTAAAATTGTTTTGATTGAATAGGCTTCAGCAGTGACCAAAAAACGATCGATAAACGTGGTAAAAGTAGGAGGGTTGTCAATGGTAATTAATAAAAATACCTGATCGATATTAGAAGCAATTACATGGGTTTGTTTTGATAAATTAACCGATTTACGAACAATGAAGTTTTTACGTTCATGAATATTGGTAATCAATCCTGTTTCTTCATCATTTTTAGTTTCTAATGAAAAATCAACTATGTCACCTACTGATATAGGGTTGGTACTCTTAATTCCTTTAAGACGAAATTTTCCTTTGATGCGGCACTTATATAGTTCGCCTTCAGACTTTACCCAATACCAACTTCCTGTAGATTTATAAACCGTTCCTGTCATAGAACAAAGATGAGAATAAAAATTGAATGTTTTAGTATCGTTTAATCGGTTAAATCGTTAATTTTCTGAGCTACTGTTCCTCTTTCTGAAATTCTAATAATCATGAAAATTATTTGAGGAATGAAACCTGGAGAAATAACTAAATCGGCTTTTTCGGTTATTTTTATGTCTCTCTTTTGTATAGTTTTTTCAAAACCACTAATAGGTGTGTTGGCTAATTCAACAGCAAAATTCCAAGCACCATTTCTTGCTAATTCCATACTGAAGTCAACAAAAAAATCGTCAACATTTTTAGTCCATGTAAGGATTTTCTTTAAAAAAGGAAATATTTCAGATAAATCGTTTTGAACTTCATTAACTAAAGAGGATAAAATTTCATTTATTTTGTTAAAATCACCATGTAAATTTTGAATGTCTTGTCCTTTAGAAACTTCTGCTGCTGCTATTCCTAAATCTAAATTAATGTGAGCATTCATACCAACTAATAAATGTTGTAAAACTATATACTTGTATTTATTAGTTATGCTAAAAGCTTTTTCCCAAGAAGAAGTAATAGGTATATTGTTTTTATAATTGTAATAAGCATCTATATATCTTTTGGCAAAAATTATATCGAGTTTTTCCATTCGTTGGTTGTCGTCAAAATAATTGTTTTGTATGCCTTCTTTTACTTTGATAGTTACTTTTTGATATAGGGCAGCAAAATAACCTAATGTACTTTCGTTTTCTATAGATTCGTTAATAATATCTTGTAAGATGTTTATAACATCATCAATTGTATGAAGAGGTTTCATGTATTTTAAGTTTGGTTGGATGAAAATACAATAAATTGAATAAAAAAAGACCGCCAATTTCTGACGGTCTTTATAGATTTAACTGTTGATGATTTTTTCTTGATGATTAATACTTTCTTGGTGAATAGCTTTAAACATTTTAAGTACAAACTCTTCACTCAATCCTCTTTCTTGACCTTCTAAAATCATTTTACCTAAGATTTCGTTCCATCGTTTGGTTTGTAAAATAGCTACATTCTTGTCTTTTTTCAATTCACCAATAGAGTCGGCTATTTTCATACGCTTTCCTAGCATTTCAATGAGTTGATGATCAACTACATCAATTTGAGTACGTAGTGTATTTAATGCGTTTCTGTAGTCAGCTTCTGTATCAGTAGCTTTTCTAACTTTTAAATCTACCATCATTTGAACTAATGTTTTAGGGGTGATTTGTTGTGCAGCGTCACTCCAAGCATTGTCTGGGTCGTAATGTGTTTCTACCATTAAACCATCAAAATTTAAGTCTAATGCAGTTTGACAAATATCAAAAATGATATCGCGACGACCTGCAATATGTGAAGGATCACAAATCAATGGTAAATCGGGGAAACGATTTTGTAATTCAATAGGAATTTGCCATTCAGGATTGTTACGGTATCTTGTTTTTTCATAGGTAGAGAACCCTCTGTGAATTACTCCTAATTTTTTAATGTTTTTAGAGTACAAACGCTCAATGGCTCCTAACCATAAAGGTAAATCTGGGTTTACAGGGTTTTTTACTAAAACAATTTTGTCAGTTCCTTCTAAAGCATCTGCAATTTCTTGAACGATAAATGGGCTTACAGTGGTACGGGCACCAATCCATAAAATATCTACATCGTGTTCTAAAGCTAATTTTACATGATCTTTGTTCGCAACTTCGGTAGCAATCAACATTCCTGTTTCTTGTTTGGCTTTTTGTAACCATTTTAAGCCTAAAGCACCTACACCTTCAAAATTTCCAGGTCTGGTACGAGGTTTCCAAATACCAGCTCTTAATACAGTGGCATCTGTGTCTTTTAATTCGTGTGCAATTTGTAATACTTGTTCTTCAGTTTCCGCACTACAAGGTCCTGCAATTACTAGTGGATGTCCTAATCCGAAGGTATCTAACCACGTTCTTAATTCTTTTGTATTCTCCATTTGAGTTTCTATTGTTGAGGTACTACCTCTTGAATTCCGTTTAAAATTTGTTTTATATGATTGGTGTTTTCCATTTCAGTATGTATTTCTGGAAAATCATCTTGTTCTAATAAAATCTTGAATTGTTGTAAGTTATAAATGTATTCGTTTAACGATTCAACAACATTTTCTTTATTTTGCTTAAAAATAGGTGTCCACATGGCAGGTGAGCTTTTTGCTAAACGCACAGTAGAAGCAAATCCACTACCAGCCATATCGAAAATATCACGTTCGTTTTTCTCTTTTTCAATAACCGTTTTACCTAACATAAAAGAACTAATGTGTGATAAATGCGAAACATAAGCAATATGTTTATCGTGTGATTTTGGGTCCATATAACGAATGCGCATTCCTAATTTTGAAAAAATAGCTAATGCTTTTTCTTGTAATTTGAATGCTGTTTTTTCTACTTCGCAGATAATGTTAGTTTTACTTCTAAATAAATTTGTCAACGCTGCATTGGGTCCTGAAAACTCTGTTCCAGCAATTGGATGCATAGCTAAAAAATTTCTTCTCTTAGGGTGATTTTTAATAACATTACAAATTTGTTCTTTAGTCGAGCCTACATCAAATACCAAACAATCATCAGAAATAATATCCAATGTTTTCAAAATTACTTCTTGTGAAACATCTACAGGAATAGCAATAATAACTATATCTGCATTTGATAATTCTGAAAATACCGCTTTTTGATGGATAATCCCTTTTTCTAAAGCAAGATCACCATGTTCTTCATTGGAGTCGATTCCGTAGATAGTTGCGTTTTTAAATGCTTGCTGAATATCTAGGGCAAAACTTCCGCCGATTAATCCTAAACCTATGATAAATACATTCATTATATTCTATTGATTGCTTCTTTTATTTTTTCTTCTGGTACACATAATGAAAAGCGGATATAACCTTCTCCTTGACTACCAAAAATGGTTCCTGGAGCCGCAAAAATGTGCTTGTTATATAATAACTCATCAATCATTCCTTCAGACGTTTTTCCTTCAGGAAGTTTACACCAAACAAACATTCCTGAGGTGTTTTTATCGTAGGTACATCCTAGTTTTTCTGCTAATTCAAATACTAATTTTTGTCTCTTTTTATAGGTGTTGTTTAATTGTATAAACCAATCCTTGTCTAACTCTAAAGCTTTTGTTGCTCCTTTTTGGATTCCGTAAAACATCCCTGAATCCATTTGAGTTTTTACTTTTAAAATTTCAGTTAAGAATTCAGGTTTTCCAAGTAACATTCCAACACGCCATCCCGCCATATTGAATGATTTACTAACCGAATTTAATTCAATAGCAATGTCTTTAGCTCCTTCAATGTGTAAAATACTTTGAGGGTGTTCATTCAGTATAAAGCTATATGGATTGTCATTTACAATAACAATGTTGTGATTCTTTCCAAAGTCAATCAACTTTTGAAAAGTTTTTTTGGTTGCCTCAGCACCTGTTGGCATATGTGGATAATTTACCCACATTAACTTTATTTTTGAAGTATCTAGTTTTTCTAAGGCATCAAAATTAGGTTGCCAGTTAGTAGCTTCTTCCAAATCGTAAAAAATAGGTTTTCCTCCCAATAAATTGGTTACAGAACTGTAGGTAGGATATCCTGGGTTAGGAATTAATACCTGATCTCCTTCGTTTAAAAAGGCTAATGAAATATGCATAATTCCTTCTTTGCTTCCCATTAAAGGAAGTACTTCGTTGGTAGGATTTATGGAAACTTTATAGTTATTATGATAAAAGTTAGCAACAGCTTGTCTAAACTCTGGTAAACCTTGATAACTCTGATAGCTATGTGCTCCAGTATCTTGTAAACTATCTTGAATAGCTTTTAATACCGATGTTGGAGGTTGTAAATCAGGGCTACCAATACCAATGTTTATAATTGGTTTACCTTCTGAAATTAATTGACGTACTTCTTGTAATTTTTTAGAGAAGTAGTACTCTTGTACGGTTTGTAATCGATTAGCAAACTGTATCATAATCTTCCATTTTTATATTCGCCTAATATTTTAAATTCTTCTGCCATAATTTGTATGATGGCTTTTGCTTTTTCGTAATCTTCATATGTTTCAAAAGTTACATCAACAAAAAAAGCATACTTCCAAGGGGTTTCAATTTTTGGTAACGATTGTATTTTGGTAAGGTTTAATTTACAATCACTCATTACGTTTAACATTGCTGCTAAACTTCCTCTTTTATGATCTAATTCAAATTTTAATGAAGCTTTGTTAATTTCATTTTTACCGTTTTTAGGAAGGCTTGTTTGAAGAAATACGAAGCGAGTTGCGTTATTTTTAATAGTTTGAATTTCATCTTCAATAATTGATAAGCCAAAAATATCAGCTGCCATTTTTGGTGCAATTGCAGCAATACCTTTTAATTGATTTTCTGCAATCCTTTTTGCAACTGCAGAAGTATCAACATCTTCAACTAATTTGATGTGCTTGTGTTGTTTGAAAAATTCTTTACACTGTAATAAAGCCATTGGGTGTGAGCAAACCTCAGTAATATCTTCAATTTTTTGATTAGGTAGTGCCATTAAATGATGATGTATAGGTAGGTAATATTCGCCTGAAATATGCAAATTATACTTGTCTATTAATGCATAATTTGGGATAATAGAACCTGCAATAGTATTTTCTAAAGCCATAACAGCTTGGTCACTTTTTAAGCTCAAAAGGCTATCTACTAATACGTCAAATGACAAACATTCGTCTAATATGATGTTTTCACCGTAGTAGTTGTTTGCAACAATATGGTGGTTGCTTCCTTGTATTCCTTGAATGGCTATTTTTTTCATTTTAAATCAAAAAAAAAGCCTCGATAAATTCGAGACTTTGATTAGGTATATTATTTTGTTAGTTTAACAATATGGTGCAAAGTCTCAGCTCTTACTAAAAAAGTAAAAGTAAAAATAGAAACCTTGCCATACGTTTTGTAACATCATTGTATTTGTGTTCTTTGTACGTGACAAATCTTAGAAATAAATTTTACTAAACCAAACTTTTTTTGAAAAAAGTGTAAAAAGAAGGTAAGAAGTTGTTTAACGAGAAGATAAGAATAAAATAATATTTGTCATGTTTTATCTGTTAATAAAAACATATGTTTGCGCCAATATTAATTTAAAAAATTTAAATAGTTATGAAAAAAATCTTATTTTTTTTTGTGTTTGTAAACCTTTTGATGTCTTGTTCTTCAGATAATGAAGAGGAGTTAAACTTACCTCCGTCTAGTTTTGAGTTGATGGTATCTCAAGTCACTGATGTTTCAGCAGAGCTTAATTGGGGTGTTTCAGAAGACCCTGAAGGTAAAACAGTAGTGTATAGTGTTAGTTTGAATGGTGAGATGATAGCTAAAAACTTAAATGAGAATTCATTAAGTTTAACAGAGTTAGTTGGAAGTACAGAGTATAAAGTTGTGGTAGTGGCAACTGATGATCATAATAATTCAATAGAAATTGAAAAGTTATTCACGACATCAATAACTAACTTAGCTCCGGAGAGTTTTGAGGTTTTTATTGATAATATAACTAATAAAACAGCTAAGGTATCATGGAAAGAATCATTAGATCCAAATGGGGATGCTGTAACTTATGATGTATATTTAAATGGAAACATAATAGCTACTGATTTAGATGTGTTAAGTTACTTGTTAGAAGGACTTGAGTCAACTACTTCGTATACTGTAAAAATAGTGTCTAAAGATGCAGAATTAGCGACAGAGGTAGAGAAAATGTTTGAAACAACAGGTAATCCACCTGCAGATTTCAATATTGAAATAGATAATATTAGTGAATCAGGTGCATTGGTGAATTGGGATGATGCAGTAGATCCTGATGGTGATAATGTGTTTTATGATATTTATGTTAATGGAGAAGAAGTAGCCACTGGTTGGACCAATAGTATTTATGGTTTAACATCGCTGTCTTCAAATACTGAATATATTGTAAAGATTGTTGCTAGAGATACAAATGGAGCTACTACAATTAATACTGTTACATTTAGAACAGCGTCAGTTGATAGTTCATTTGTTGTTCTTAGTGCAGATGTATATAAAGATCAATATGTAGGATATATTGTTGTGTTAAAATTAACTGACTCATTCGCTGTAAGTTCTGTTACAATTGATAATACGACTTTTGATGATTTTTTTGCAGCTGCACCAGATGTTCTTAATTTTGGAATTACAGAAGAACAATACAATGAATTCTCAGCTTCTGCAGAAAATAAGGGGAGCTTAAAGTATTCTAGTGGAGGTAAAGAGCTAAATTACGAATTTACTTATAATGTTAAGTAAGTAAAGAATAATATTAATTTATATAAGAGGAAAGGTTTAAGCCTTTCCTCTTTTTATTTTTATAGAAATCAAATAGTAAGTAAAAGAAAAAAGCTCCTCAAAATTGAGAAGCTTTTCGCGGTCTGGACGGGACTCGAACCCGCGACCCCATGCGTGACAGGCATGTATTCTAACCAGCTGAACTACCAGACCGTTGCTTGAAGCAATATGTTATTTGTTTTAGAGAAACTTTAGCGGTCTGGACGGGACTCGAACCCGCGACCCCATGCGTGACAGGCATGTATTCTAACCAGCTGAACTACCAGACCGTTGCTCTAAGCGGATGCAAATATATAACCTTTTTTTAAATAAAAAAGAGTTATTTATAAAAAATTCTGTCTACTGATAAGATAAGCGATAAGTACTTTATCATAACCCTCATTTATATCTACAGGAATATAATCTATTTTATATTGTAAGCATTTGTTTCTTAGGTTTTTGAAAAAAGAGTTGCTTAATTCTTGATATTTTTGCTGTACATTTTCAGCGTATAAATTTATTTCATCACCAGTTTCAACATCTATAAATTTTTTTGGTGTATTGCCAAAATCAAACAAAAATTCTGTCTTTTTATCGTGTGTATGAAACAAGACTACCTCATGTTTGTTAAATTTTAGGTGTCGTAAAGCATCGAAAAGCTCTTCTTCATTTTTACTAGTCTGAAACATATCTGTAAATAAGAAAATTAAAGATCGCCTATGAATCTTTTCAGCTATTTCATGCAAGTATTGGTAGGTTTCTGTAGAAGAGGTAGATTCAGACGACAGTAATTGCTCTAATTGGTGTAATAACATCTTGCGATGTCGCTCACTTCCTTTTTCAGGAGTATAATATTCATAAGTGTCAGAATATATACTTAATCCAACAGCATCTCGTTGTCGTTTTAAAATGTCCATTAAAGAAGCAGCTGCTACTGTTGAAAAACCAATTTTGTTTAACTTATCTATAGATTGGTTTTTACTTATAGGGTAATGCATAGAAGCAGAGTTGTCGATAATTATATGACATCTAAGGTTGGTTTCCTCTTCGTATTTTTTGGTGTAAAGCTTTTCTGTCTTAGCAAATAACTTCCAGTCAATATGGCGAGTACTTTCACCTTTGTTATAGAGTTTGTGTTCAGAAAATTCAACTGAAAATCCATGAAACGGACTTTTGTGCATACCTGTAATAAAACCTTCGACTACTTGTTTAGCCAGTAATTCGAGGTTTTTTAGTTCAGAAGTCGTGTTTTTAAGATCAATCATATAATTTCGAAGATAAAAAAAAGGTTTAGCAATTGCTAAACCTTTTCTATAATATCAAATTAAAATACTATTTATATATTATAAAGCAGCATCAATTTTATCTGTATATGCTTTTTTAGGAGCGGCACCTACTTGTTTGTCAACAACTTCACCATTCTTAAAAATTAATACAGTAGGGATGTTTCTTACACCATATTTAGCAGCAAACTCTTGATTTGCGTCTACATCTACTTTACCAACAACAGCTTTACCGTCATATTCATTACTAATTTCATCAACGATAGGAGATACCATTCTACAAGGTCCACACCAAGCTGCCCAAAAGTCTACTAATACCGGTTTGTCAGATTTTAATACTACTTCTTCGAAAGAAGCATCTGTAATTTCTAATGCCATTTTATATATGTTTTATCTAAGTTATTATCTTACTTTGTACAGCACAAAAGTAAGCAAATATTTTTCCAATGCAATTTTACAAAAATTACTTTTTATTATCATAGTATCAATACTTTCTATTTTTTAAAGCTTAGTTTGTTTTTATGTGTGTAAAATAATCTATAACTTTGCACCAATATTTATTTGAGGAAAAATTTGACTGATTGCAACCTCAATGAACAATAGTTCAGAATAAAAATGCTAAAGCAGTAATTTTCTACTCCTTTTAGCGACTCAGCAATCCAAGTTTTTTCTTTTAGTTAATTTAAAAAGAAGTTTTTATGTCATATTTTTTTACTTCGGAAAGTGTTTCTGAAGGACATCCAGATAAAGTAGCAGATCAAATTTCTGACGCTTTAATAGATAATTTTTTAGCATTTGACCCAGAATCTAAGGTTGCTTGTGAAACTTTAGTAACAACAGGTCAGGTTGTATTGGCTGGAGAGGTAAAGTCATCAACCTATTTAGATGTTCAAAAAATAGCTCGTGAAGTAATCAATAAAATTGGTTATACCAAGGGAGAATATATGTTTGATGGAAATTCTTGTGGGGTTTTATCAGCAATTCACGAACAATCAGATGATATCAACCGTGGGGTGGATAGAGCTTCTAAAGAAGAGCAAGGAGCAGGAGACCAAGGTATGATGTTTGGATATGCAACTAACGAAACAGAGCATTATATGCCGTTAGCGTTAGATTTATCACATATAATTTTAAAGGAATTAGCAGTGATACGTAGAGAAAATAAAGAAATTACTTATTTACGTCCAGATGCTAAAAGTCAGGTAACAATTGAATATTCTGATGATAATGTACCACAACGTATCGAGGCTATCGTAGTATCTACTCAACATGATGATTTTGCTGATGACGAAACAATGTTAGCAAAAATTAGAAAAGATATTGTTGAAATTTTAATCCCTAGAGTTAAAGCACAACTTACTCCTGAAATTCAAGCGTTGTTTAATGATGATATTAAATATCATATTAATCCAACAGGAAAGTTTGTAATAGGTGGGCCTCATGGAGATACTGGATTAACAGGTCGTAAGATTATTGTTGATACTTATGGAGGAAAAGGAGCACATGGAGGTGGAGCATTTTCAGGAAAAGATCCAAGTAAGGTAGATCGTTCTGCAGCGTATGCAACCCGTCATATTGCAAAGAATTTAGTGGCGGCTGGAGTTGCTGATGAAGTATTAGTACAAGTATCGTATGCAATTGGAGTAGTGGAGCCAATGGGAATTTTTGTAGATACTTACGGAACATCAAAAGTTGGTTTAACTGATGGAGAGATTGCTCAAAAAGTTTCTGAAATTTTTGATATGCGTCCACACGCAATTGAAGATCGTTTAAAATTAAGAAACCCAATGTATAGTGAAACTGCTGCTTACGGACATATGGGGCGTACAAATGAAGTAGTTTCTAAAACATTTACACAACCTAACGGTGAAAGCATTACATTAGATGTAGAGTTGTTTACTTGGGAGAAATTAGATTATGTATCTAAAGTAAAAGAAAGTTTCGGTTTGTAAGAATCGTCAACTATTAAAACTAAAAAAGCCTCGACATTGTCGAGGCTTTTTTTATGATTACTTCACTTGAAATATAAAAGGGATTCTAGCTTGAATTCCTTTTAGGTTTTTCATTTTATGAATGTTGTTGTATAGCTGATAATTTTCATCACCCATTGTTTCTTTTAAGATTTCTTCTTTAGAAGCTTTCATAAAAGGATTCATTTGTAAAGCATCTTTTAAGTCAGTTTTGTAGTGAGGATAATTACGAACTCTATAGTTTTCAACTTCAGCTAATTCAGCTGCTGCTTTAATAGCGTCTTCTAATCCTCCTAATTGATCAACTAAGCCTTTTTCAATAGCTTCTTTACCTGTCCAAACTCTACCTTGCGCAATTTCGTTTACTTGCTCAAAAGTCATGTTACGTCCTGCTGAAACACGATTAACGAAAGTAGTGTAGATTTGCTCAACTCCTTCTTTAGTTACATCGTAGAACTTCTGATTCATTGGTTCAAAAACACTGTAAGAAGCACTATTGTTAGTTGATACTTGTTCTGCATTGATACCAATATTATCAGCAAACTGACTAAAGTTAGGAATCGCACCAAAAACACCAATAGATCCTGTAATAGTTGTTGGTTCAGCTATGATTTTATCAGCATTACAAGCAATGTAGTATCCACCAGAAGCGGCTAAGTTACCCATAGAAACCACCAAAGGCTTTTCTTTCTTGGTTAATTCCAACTCACGCCAAATTAATTCAGAAGCTAAAGCACTACCTCCAGGAGAGTTTACGCGAAGTACAATAGCTTTTACTTTATCATCTTTTCTAGCTTTTTTAATAGCTTTATTAATAATTCCTTGTCCAATATAATGTTCGTTTCCTTCTCCATAGATGATATCACCTTGTGCGTAAATCACCGCGATTTTATCTTTAGCTGTATAAGAAATTCTTCCTTTTCCTGAGTTGATGTAGTCTTCGATAGAAATAGTATTTACTTTTTCATCAGATCCTAACGCTAGTTTTTCTTGATATTCATCTTCGTAAATAGAAGCGTCAATAAGTTTGTTTTTTAATGCTATTTCAGCACTTCTTCCGTTAGAATTGTCAGCAATACTATTTAATTCTTCAATTGAAATGTTTCTGCTGTTGCTAATATCTTCAGTAATTTCTGACCAAATTGATTTTAAAAAAGAGGTAGTTTGCTCGCGATTTGCATCACTCATTTTGTTTTCTAAAAATGGTTCAACGGCACTTTTATATTTACCGTGACGAACAACTTCCATTTTAATACCATATTTATCTTCAAAATCTTTGAAGTATAAAATTTCAGTAGATAAACCTCTAAAATCGATAGCGCCTACTGGGTTTAAGAATAAACTATCGGCAACAGAACTTAAGTAATAGTTTTTTTGAGTGTAAATGTCATTATAAGCATAAATGAATTTACCACTCTCTTTAAATTCTTTCAGCTTTTTTCTAATAGCTTGTGTTTGTGCAATGCCAGCATTAACAAAGGTTGTTTTTATGCTAATTCCTTTAATTTTATCGTCAGTTTTAGCATTTTCAATAGCGTTAATGATTGTGTTTAAGCTGCTTTCTTTCTTTTTGTTGTTGTATTCAGCTAATACTTTTTCGAGAGGATTGTTTGAATCAGGAGCATAATCTTTTATAGGGTTTGATAAATCTAATTCTAAAACCGAGTTTGATTTAACTACAATTTGCTCTTCGGCCCCGACAATAGAAGCTACTGCAAAAAAGAAAACGAACAGTAAAAAAAGGGCAATAAAAAAGCCAAGAACTGAGGCTAACAGATTTCTTAAAAATTTCATGTTATTGGGTTGATTTTTTGAGCAAATATACAGTTTTTACAAAGATGCTTTTAAAGTTAAAATTACCTGCTAAATCTAGTTGATCCAGCACCTAAGCTCATCTTGTATTTACGTTGAGCAAACTCAAAATAATTGAATAGTTTGTAGTTTACTTCGTAACCATAATCTATATGCAGACTGTAATCAATTACGTTTTCATAAATATTAGGATTGAATTGTAATGGATTTTGTGCTCTATAATTCCAATTTATAACATACAAACGATTTTTATTTTCTAAATAGGTTTGCGAATAATACCCTTCAGGTTTGGCTATACTGTTTAAATAAGTAGTAAAACCTGGGTCTATAATAATGATTTCGTATTCTAAACTGTCATTAGCAATAACAACAGGTTCTTCATTAGTGTTTGAAGTGTTCTTTATAGGGGAAGGACCACAAGACCATAACATAATTCCTATGATACTAAGAGCTAAAATATGTTGTAATGTTTTCATAATCAATAGAGTTTAGTAACTATAAAATTGCAAAAATTATTCCGAAATTCATTGATTTTTAACTTGTTTAACAGTAATTTTCAGCATTAAATAAAAGAATATGAAGCAAAGATGTTTTTGGGTAGGAAATGACCCTTTATATATTGAATACCACGATACAGAATGGGGAGTTCCTGTTTATGACGACGAGAAATTGTTTGAGTTTTTAATTTTAGAAACCTTTCAAGCAGGATTGAGTTGGATAACTGTTCTTAAAAAAAGAGAAAATTTTAGAAAAGCCTTAGATGATTTTAATTATCAGAAAATTGCAAAATATGATGAAGAAAAGTATGAAGAGTTATTACAAAATGAAGGTATTATCAGAAATAAACTAAAGATAAAAGCTACAATTACCAATGCTCAATTGTTTATGAAAGTGCAAGATGAATTTGGAACATTTTCTAAATATATTTGGAGTTTTGTTGATGGAGAACCCATAAAAAATTCATTTGAAAAACGAGAAGAAGTACCAGCAACAACAGAGCTTTCTGACGCGATTTCAAAAGATTTAAAAAAGCGTGGATTTAAATTTGTAGGATCCACAGTAATTTATGCACATATGCAGGCTACAGGTATGGTTAATGATCACACAACCGATTGCTTCAGATACCATGAAGTTTAATTTTCGTAATTTTAGCCTTCCAAAAAATAAACTAAATATTATTATAAATGAAACTAAAACAAATGCTTTGTGCAGTTGTTGCAGCTGGAGTGTTAACTTCATGCGGAACAGAAGCCAAAAAAGAGCCTAAAGTAGCTGAAAAAAAAGCAAAAGAATTTGAATATGTTGTAGAGCAATTTGCTGATATAAAAGTACTACGTTACCAAATTCCTGGTTTTGATGAGTTAACGCTTAAAGAAAAAAAGTTGGTGTATTATTTAACACAAGCTGGTTTATCTGGACGTGATATTATGTGGGATCAAAACTACCGTCATAATCTTGAAATTAGAGTAGCTTTAGAAAACATCAATAATAACTTTAAAGGAGATAAAGAGAGCGAAGATTTTAAAGCGTTTACAACTTATTTAAAAAGAGTATGGTTTTCAAACGGAATTCACCATCATTACTCTAACGATAAGTTAAAACCTACATTTTCTAAAGAATATTTAGAAACGTTATTAAAAGAAACTAATACTGAGTTATCTGCTGAAGCATTAGACGTTATTTTCAATGATAAAGATGTTAAAAAAGTAAACAAAAAAGCAGGAGTAGATAATGTATTAGCATCAGCAGTAAATTTTTACGGAGCTGATATTACCAGTAAAGATGTAGAAGATTTTTATGCGAAAGCTGATAAAGGACCAAAAGATCAACCAATTGAGGCTGGATTAAATTCGAAATTAGTTCGTGAAGATGGAAAGCTAGTTGAAAAAGTATGGAAGTCTGGTGGAATGTACGGACAAGCAATCGATAAAATTATTTATTGGTTAGAAAAAGCTAAAGAAGTAGCAGAAAACGAAAAGCAAGCCAAAACATTAGAGTTGTTAATCGAATACTATAAAACAGGAGATTTACATACTTGGGATGAATATGCAATTGCTTGGGTAGAATCTACAGAAGGAAATATTGATTGGATTAATGGTTTTATTGAAGTTTATAATGATCCTAAAGGGTACAGAGGTTCGTACGAAACAATCGTACAAATCAAAGACTTTGATATGTCTAAAAAAATGAAAGTATTATCAGACAATGCACAGTGGTTTGAAGATAATTCTCCGTTAGATCCAAGTCACAAAAAGAAAGATGTTGTAGGAGTATCATATAAAACAGTAAATGTTGCAGGTGAAGCAGGAGATGCGTCGCCAAGTACTCCAATTGGAGTGAATTTACCAAACAATAACTGGATTCGTCAACAACACGGTTCTAAATCAGTATCGTTAGGAAATATTATAGGTTCATATAACAATGCTGGAGGAACTGGACGTTTAAAAGAATTTGCTAATGATCAAGAAGAAATTGATTTAGAGATCAAATATGGTAAGTTAGCGGATAAATTACACACAGCATTACATGAGGTAATCGGACATGCTTCAGGTGTAATTAATGATGGAATTGGCCAACCAAAAGAAACGTTAAAGAACTATGCTTCTACTATGGAAGAGGGTAGAGCAGATTTGGTTGGGCTGTATTATTTAATGGATCCTAAATTACAAGAATTAGGATTAGTTGATGACTGGCAAAAAGTTGGTAAAGCTGCTTATGACGGGTATATCAGAAATGGATTAATGACTCAGTTAATCAGAATTAACTTAGGAGATGATATTGAAGAAGACCACATGGTAAACCGTCAATGGGTTTCAGCTTGGGCTTTTGAACAAGGAGCAAAAGATAATGTAATTGAAAAAGTTACCAGAGATGGTAAGACATATTATAATATCAACGATTATGAGAAGCTTCGTGAGATTTTTGGACGTTTATTAAAAGAAGCGCAAAGAATTAAATCAGAAGGAGATTTTGAAGCGGCAAAAGCATTAGTAGAAGGTTACGGAGTAAAAGTAGATCAAAATATTCATAAAGAAGTTTTAGATCGTAATGCACAGTTTACATCTGCTCCTTACAACGGATTTGTAAATCCAGTATTAGAGCCAGTAATGGATGCTGAAGGAAATATCACCGATATTAAGATCAAGCAACCAGAAACGTTTGAAGAACAAATGAATTTCTACGCTAAAAACTATAATTTCTTACCAGTAAAAAACTAAGAAGTTAAAAGTTTAAATAATAAAAACCGATTCTGAAAAGAATCGGTTTTTTGTTTTATAATGAAACCTTAAGCGGTTGTGTTATTTCGTTAATAGTTTAGATAAAAACAACAGCGCAATAACTACTGCTATTCCTATAGCTACATATAAAGCACCGTTTTGGTAGTGTTTTTTATTGTTTTTAGCATCCTTTTTATAGCTGAAGTACATCAAAACGATAAAAGCTATTACAAATAAACTTGCAAAAATGATTCTGCCCGTAGTAAACATTTTAGCAGCAATAAGTATAAACATAAAATTGTATTTTTAGCAAAGTTAAAGAATGATTTTAGAATGAAAAAAACTAAAACAGCAATTATTTTTGGAGGCACTTCAGGTATTGGTAAGAGTTTAGCAGAAATCTTAATAAAAGATAATTATATAGTTGCAGTTACTGGTAGAAGAATAGAAAAGCTTGAAGAGTTAAAGAATACTTATCCGAATCAGGTAATTATAAAGCAGAATGATATTCAGCAAGTAGATGAGGTTGAAAAAGTGTTTAATGAAATGGTGAATGAGCTAGGAGAAGTTCATTTGGTAATACAATCTTCAGGAGTTGGTTTTGTAAACCCAAAGTTAGATTGGGATAAACAAGAACAAACTATAAAAACAAATGTTTTAGGAGTAACAAAGTTGTATGCTTTGGCATATAAACAGTTTAAAAAACAAGGTTTTGGACATTTGGTAGGAATTTCATCTATAGCATCCATTAGAGGAAATAGAGCTGCACCAGATTACTTCTCTTCTAAAGCGTATCAAAAAGCATATTTAGAGAGCTTGTATATCAAAACAAAATCCATCAAAACAAAAAAAGTTTTTATTACAGATATTCGTCCAGGATTTGTAGATACAGCAATGGCGTTGGGTGATGGCATTTTTTGGATGGTACCTGTAGAAAAAGCTACGCAGCAAATATATTCAGCAATAAAACGAAAAAAACGTGTTGCATATATATCAAAAAGATGGAGACTTATTGCTTGGGTACTAAAAATTGTACCAGCAAGGATTTTAAAAGTAGCAACATAAACTAATATATAAAACAGATTAATTACAATGAAAAAACGAATTGAAGCAGTACATGAATTTCATTCAGCATTTGGGTTAGGAATAAAAAATGAGCCAACAGCGAACATTGGAGAAGAACGAAACTTACTTCGTTTTAATTTAATGAAAGAAGAAAATGAAGAGTATTTAGAGGCTGCTCAAAATAATGATTTGGTTGAGGTAGCAGATGCTTTAGGAGATATGCTGTATATTTTATGTGGAACTATAATTGAACATGGAATGCAACATAAAATAGAAGAAGTATTCAATGAAATTCAACGAAGTAATATGAGCAAGTTAGGAGAAGATGGTAAGCCAATTTATCGTGAAGATGGAAAAGTATTGAAAGGACCTAATTACTTTAAGCCAAATATTAAAGAAATTTTAGATAAATAAAAAAGCTCCTCTTTTGAGAAGCTTTTTTATATTTTGTTTTTCTGTTTATTTACCCATAATTCGTTCTAATTCTGAGGTTAAGGTTTTTACATTATTAACCATTTTAATAATAATACCGTTAGAGTCAACAATTAAATGTGTAGGATATTGCTTAACTTTTAGTTTTTTTGCCATGTAATCCTTTTGTTCAGGAATAGTAGGGTATTTAAACTCTTTAGTTTCTAAAAATTCAACTAATTCGTCTTTTTTATCAAAAGCTAAACTAACAAACTCAATCTTTTCATCTTTGTATTTGTCTACCAACTCGTTTAATTTAGGAAATTCTTCTACACATACTTTACAAGTAATAAACCAACATTTAATTACTAGTAGTTTGCCTTTTGTGTCAGCCTTGTTGTGTGTTTTACCTTTTAAATCAACAAAATTATAATCAGGAAGTTTTTTCCCTTCCATTTTAAAATATTGATGAGCTATAGCAGCTTTACTAGTAATAGACTTCTTTATTTTTTCATCAGAAGTATCATTGATATTTGTCAGTTGGTATTGTGTTTTTCCTTCTTTTACAGATTTAACAGGAATAAAAGCGCCAGTACGTAATAATGTTAGGAAAATACCTTTTTCAATAGTAGCTCCTTTTTCATCTAGAGGAGTAAAAGTAGCCATCAAATCAATATTGTCTTTTGTATAGGCTTCCCAATTATCAAAACTCTTTTGAATATCATTAGAATCATAAGAAGCTGAAGTAATTGTTTCAACTTCCATAGCTTCTCCTTCTCCCCCTTCATCTTCTTCTCTGTTTTCTTGAGTGTCCTCTTCAGGAATTGTTTCTTCGACAGAAGGAGTTTCCTCATTAGTATCCGTGCTAATTTCTTGTTGCGTATCTTCTGTATCAGTTGTTTCTTCCTCTTCAGGAAGTTGAGTTTCTTCTTGGGTGTCTACGGTTTCGTTTATAGCGAAAATAGGTTTACCCGATATAGAGTTCGAGTAACTTTGTAAACCAAAAAAAGAAATAGCAAAACCAATTCCTATAGATAATAATGCTGGTACTATATTTCTCATTTTATTTAGATTTTTCTATTCAAAAATTGAATATTATCCACTAATATAGCTTTTTTTAATGAAAAAACTAAATTTTCACCCTCCAGTTGTGCTTGTCTTCCAGTTTGTTATATTGAATTCCAAGTAGTTTTTCTTTGAAAAAAGTAGCATATGAATCTTCCATGTCTGGTAACTCAAAAGTTTCATCTTGGTGTTTAAAACCTTTAATTGGGTTTATTACTGCAGCTGTACCAGAACCAAAAATTTCTTTTAATTCTCCTTTTCTTGCAGCCTCTTTTATTTCAGAAACCGATACTCTTCGTACCTCTATATCAATATTATAATCGTTAGCAAGTTGAATGATTGATTTACGAGTAACACCATCTAAAATACGATCGTTTGTTGGTGCGGTAATAAGTTTGTTACCAATTCTAAAGAACACATTCATAGTACCTGCTTCTTCAAGATATTCGTGTGTGTTAGCATCTGTCCAAACAATTTGTTGGTATCCTTCTTTATGAGCTAAACTAGTTGGGTAAAACTGTGCAGCGTAGTTACCTGCTGCTTTTGCAAATCCAACACCACCATCGGCAGAGCGACTATATTTTTCAGCAAAAAGAACACGAACTTCTCCAGCATAGTATGATTGTGCAGGTGAACAGATGATGATGAATTTGTATTCTTCAGCAGGAGAAGCAGAAATAGCTCCTTCAGAAGCAATAATAAAAGGACGGATGTATAACGAGTTTCCAAATCCTTTTTTAATCCAAGCACCGTCAATTTCTAATAATTTTTTTAGCCCTTCCATAAATACATTCTCAGGTACAGGAGGCATTGCTAAGCGTTCTCCAGATTTATTAATTCTGTGAAAGTTTTCATCAGGGCGAAATAAAAAAACATCATCGTTATCATCTTTATAAGCTTTCATTCCTTCAAAAACAGCTTGTCCATAATGAAAAACTCTTGCCGAAGGTTCAAAAGTCATTGGTCCGTAAGGCATAATTTTAGGAGTTTTCCACTCACCATCTTTAAAATCACAAACTAACATATGGTCAGAAAAAACACGACCAAACGCTAAGTTGTTAAAATCTACTTTATCTATTTTCGATTCTTGTATAAGCTCAATATCAATATTCATTGTGTGTTGTTTTTAGAAGTGCTACGAAGATACAAAATCTAGTGGTATGTTCTAGAGTGGCTTATTGTTTGAAGAAATAATAAGTATATTTGTTGAGTATTAATTTTAAAATTTTGAAAATGAAAAGACTACTAGTTGTTGCTATGGTTTTAAGTGTGGCGCTTAGTTCGTGTAAAGTTGAAAAGAAAGAAGAGAAATCTGCTACAAATACTACTGAAGTGCAGAAAATAGAATACGCATCTTTCGGAGAAAAGATTACAGATGCTGATGCAATTTCTGCAGATGAAATGCGAGCAAAATTCAAAAACCTTAAAGCAGGAGATACTTTAAATGTAAAATTTGCATCTACAATAAACGAAGTATGTAAGAAAAAAGGTTGTTGGATGAAGTTAGACTTAGGAGAAGAGCAAGAATCTATGGTACGCTTCAAAGATTACGGATTTTTTATGCCATTAAATGCAGATGCAAAAGAAGTAGTAGTAAACGGTAAGGCTTATGTAACTGAAATTTCAGTAGATGAATTACAACATTATGCTAAAGATGCTGGAAAATCAGAAGAAGAAATAGCTCAAATTACTGAACCAAAATACACATATGCTTTTGAAGCAGATGGAGTGTTAATGAAAAAGTAATGAAGAACGTTTTAGAATTGTTATGTATAGCTTTATTTCTTTTTTCTTGTAAAAAAGAAATAAAGCAACCCAAAGAAGAACTAATTATGTATCAATCTTCAGAAATGGCAGCTTTAATGAATGCTATGTATGAAGGTAATATGACAGTTAAGAATAAGATTTTAGAAGGAGATAGCATAGGGAATTTCCCTGATATTTACCTCAATATTCATGATGCAGTTTTAACTGACCCTGCAGATAGAAATGCTAGTTTTGAGGCTTTTTCAAAATTGTATATACAAAATATGCAACAGGTATACAGCGGTTCACAAGATTCACTAAAGCAAAACTTTAATCAAGCAATAAATAGTTGTATTGCCTGTCATGAAACTACTTGTAGAGGACCTATACCTAGAATTAAAAAATTATTAATTAAATAATTTAGTAATTAAAAGAGAAATAATTATAACGTCCGATGGTTCTACAACCATTCACTTACCTGAATGGAATGAACAATATCATTCTAAACACGGTGCGATACAAGAAGCATATCATGTATTTATTAGAAACGGCTTGAAGTATGTTGATCAAGAGAAAATTTCAATTTTAGAAATTGGTTTTGGTACTGGTCTTAATTGTTTTATCACGTTATTGGAAGCAAGAAAAGATATTGATTATGTAGGAGTAGAGGCATATCCTGTAGCTAAAGAAGAAGTTGGAAAGCTAAATTACGTAGCAGAATTAGAGGCTGAAGAGAAGCAAGAATTATTTAATAAAATACATGAAGTTTCTTGGGAAGCAAAGCATGCTATTACTAATAATTTTTCGCTAACAAAGCGCAAGCAATTTTTTTCTGAAATTACAGATGAAAATCAATTTGATTTGATTTATTTTGACGCCTTTGGAGCAAGGGTGCAGCCAGATTTGTGGACAGAAGATATTTTTCGAATTATGTTTTCGGCTCTAAAAGCTGAGGGAGTATTAGTAACCTATTCAGCAAAAGGAAGTGTACGACGTGCAATGCAAGCGGTAGGGTTTGATGTAGAACGTTTACCAGGACCACCAGGAAAAAGAGAAATGCTTCGAGCAACGAAAGTTAGAAAGTAATATTTTTATAATTAGTGTAGAAATTAGAAAACAAACAAATGGAGTTTAAAAGACGTTTTGGTAATAGAAAAAAAGGAAATCCTAAAAGAGGATTGTTTCTAGTAATCTTATTAATTATAGTATTGTACTTGTTTTTCAATGCAGAAAATATTCTAAGTAGATTTTTATAAATGAAGCCATTTCAATTTAAGGAGTTTACAGTACATCAAGATAAAACAGCGATGAAAATTGGTACCGATGCTGTATTGTTAGGAGCGTGGTGTAATTTAGGAGATTATCCAGATACAATGCTAGATGTTGGCTCTGGTACAGGAGTTATTTCTTTGATGTTAGCACAACGTAGTGATGCCATGACGATTGATGCGGTAGAGGTTGATGAAAATGCCTATGAGCAAACCGTTGAAAATTTTGAACAATCAGATTGGGGAGATCGTCTCTTTTGTTATAATGCTTCTTTTGTAGAGTTTGCAGAAGAAATGGCAGAAGAGGAAGAACAATATGATGTTATTGTATCCAACCCACCATTTTATACAGATAACTACGAAACAGAAGATGTAGCGAGAAATAAAGCTCGATTCACGAGTTCGTTGTCTTTTGAAGACTTATTAAAAGGAGTGAGTAAAATATTGTCCGAAAACGGAAGGTTTTCAACAATTATACCATTCAAAGAGCAAGAAAACTTTGTAGAGCTAGCTAAAAAGTATGATTTATATCTAAACAGAGTTTGTCGTGTAAAAGGAACACCTGATACAGAGGTAAAAAGAAGTTTATTAGAATTATCTTTTGTAGAAACTTCAATTAAAGAAGAAGAGTTGATAATAGAAACAAAAAGGCACCAGTATACTGATGCCTATATTAATCTTACAAAAGATTTTTATTTGAAAATGTAAGCTTTAAAGGAAGTGTTATTTTTTCCAGTTTTTAAGTCTATCAAGGTATAAATAGCTTTCAACAAATTTTCTGTGTTCAGTATTTGTCATAATTTCGAGTAGTTCTAACGCCGAAATATAACTTGCTAAATTTCCGTTTGAAGATAAAAATTTACCATCTTTTATAAAAGTTACCAAGCTGTCGTTTTGAACTTTTAAATTAGGGTAATCTTTTTGTAGTTGCTCACCACCACCAATCCATGTTACAATTTTATGACCATCAGCTATACCAGATTTACCTATTAAATTAGCACCAGCACAATTACTAACAGTGTATTGGGTCTCTTGATTTTTTGTTTTTATAAAATCTACTACTTTATTGTTGTGTACTTGTGCGTACATATCGTAAGCACTTGGTACAAATAGAGCTGTTAATTTAGGGCAATCATCAAAAGTATAGTCAGGAACAAAATGCATTCCTTCTTCGGTGGTAATTGGTTTAGCTGTTTCAGCTATAGTAACTACATTAAAAAGTTGTTTACCTTTTTTATCTACTTTACCAAAAACATCTGACGTTGCTATAACTTCTCCTTGTAAAACCCCGTTAAACATTAAAAGTCCAATAGTTGGTAAATCAGGGTTAAATGGTTTTAGGTGTTTAGTTAGTGTATCAGATGGAGATATAACATTTTCAACTTCGTCAGTTTTTTTGTTGGTTTTCGATTTTTCTGAATTACAGCTAACAGTAATAATTGTAAAAATCAGTAGCGAGATAAGACTTAAATTTTTCATGCGTATTTTATTTAGTACCTCTTTGAGTAGGCTTAATAATCATTCTAAAATATTGGTCTTTGTATATGTAGTAGCCTAACCAGTTGTATAGAGTTCTTACTTTGTTTTTAAAGTTTACAAGCCCCATAATGTGTACAAAAATCCAAATTAACCAAGCAACAAAACCTTTTAAAGATTGTTTTTGTCCAGGGAAGTCAAGTACAGCTTTGTTTCTTCCAATAATAGCCAAAGATCCTTTGTCGTTGTACTGGAAAGTTTTCCAGTTATCATCTTTTCTATTAAGGTTTTTAGCTAAGTTTTTTGCCTGCTGTAATGCTGGTTGCGCTAATTGTGGGTGTCCGTTAGGATAGTTTTTATCACCTAAAATTAAGGCGCAGTCACCTAAAGCATAGATGTTATCGTATGTGTCTACTAGATTAAATTGATTTGTTTTCAATCTTCTACCAGGACCAAAGCTTTCTTTTGAAAAACCGTCGAATGTCTTTGCAGATACACCGGCCGCCCAAATAAGGTTTTTGGTTTCTATTTTTTCTCCGTTTGATAAATACACGGTTTCGCCATCAAAGTCATTAACCATTGTATTCATTGTTAGTTTAACACCTAGTTCACTTAATTTTTTAGAGGTGTACTCTTGTGCTTTTTTAGACATAGGAGCTAAAACAGAGCTTTGACCATCGATAAGGTGTATTTCACCAAAGTCATTTTTGTCTAGTTCAGGGTAATCTTTTATGATAATAGAAGTTTTAATTTCTGATAAAATTCCTGAAAGTTCAACCCCAGTGGGTCCAGCTCCTGCAATTACAAAAGTTAAACACTTTTTCCTCTCTTCTGGATTGTGGATTCTAGTAGCACGATCAAATCGAGTTAAAATTACATTTCTAAGAGATAAGGCATCACTAATTGTTTTCATTGGTAAACTGTACTTTTCAATGTTTTTGTTTCCAAAAAAATTACTTTCTGTACCAGTGGCCATTACTAAGATGTCATATTCAATTTCTCCATTACTTACGACTATTTTGTTTTCTTCTGGAACAACTTTTTCAAGGGTACCGAGTCGAAAACGGGCGTTTTTAAATTTTCTTAAAATTTTTCTGAATGGATAGCTAATTGCAGATGGCTCCATAAAACCTGTGGATACTTGGTAGATTAAAGGAGGAAAGAAATTGTAGTTGTTACTATCTACTAGAATAATCTGATAATTTTTTGAATTTCCTAATCCTTTTATAAGTTCTAATCCAGCAAAACCGCCGCCAACAACGACGATTTTTTTCATATTTTTCATAATGCTATTATGCCCTTAAATTAATATAAGTACAAAGGTAGTTAAGAAGAATTCAGTAAAAAATAAACTAGCTTAAGAAAAACGATTCTTTTTAATCTCACTTAAGTATTCTGGGGTTAATCCTAAAAAACTAGCTAAAGAATATTGAGGTACTCGTTGCACAAATTCAGGAAACTCTTCTTGAAACCTAAAGTACATTTCTTCTTTAGAGTAACTGTTTATATATTTTAACCGCATTAAAGAAGCACCATAAGCAGTTTCGTAAATATTTCTAAAATAAATATTTAATGAAGGGAAAGTATTGAGTAGTTCTTGGTATTTAGCGTAAGAAATTGATAATACATTAGAATGTTCTACGGCTTCTATTATGAAATTAGATTCTTTTTGATTTTGAAAAGCTAAAAAATCTGTTAACCACCAGTTTTCTAAAGCAAACTGAGTTGTTTTTTTGTAGCCTAAATCATCAATAAAATATAACTGTAAACAACCTTTTGTAACAAAAAATAGCTTGTTACAAGGTTTATTTGTGGTTAATAAAGTTTCTTTTTTCTTGTAGGATTGACAGTCAAAAAAAGAAAGTACTTTAGTTAATTCTTCTTCTGAAAGATCGGTGTAGTTTTTTATATGATTTTTTAAAATGCTTTCAGCCATATCCTAGTGTAGTATTTAAGGGTAAAAATACTAACTTTTAAGGTAGGTTTTTCTATGATTTAAGTTGTTGTTATTGTTGTTGTGTAAGGTTTATTGATAGCCATTTTTGCAAATATTCTACCTCTCCTTTAGTACCTATTCCTTTCATTTCGATTAAATCTCCATTTTTTTTATAAATAGTAAGTAAGGAATCTTTATGTGATTTAGCGCCGGATCTAATAATTGTGTTGAGAAGGAAAATGGTTAAAGAGAACTTGCTTGGGATAAATCGAATACCACTAATTTCAGAATAGCGAATATATTGTTTTGAAGCTGATATTTTAAGAAGGTTTGAATGGGATATTTCAATTCCTCTACTGTCAGCCGTAATTGTATAGGCTTCATCATTTACAAGTAATTGAAAGGATATTATAAGTATACAAATACCATAAATACTTGGGTTGTCATAAAAGTTGAAAACTAAATAAGATATGATAACTAAACCTATTGTTCTTGAAATTACTCTGCTGATAGAACCTTCTTTGATTTCAATTTTTTTATCCATGCCAATAAGATAGTACCGATTTAGTTGTAATAATTCGTTAATTTATTTTGAAGTTTAATTAAATCATTATTGAAATCAGGATTTTCCTTGAGTAATTCTTTTGCTTTTTTAAACGTATTATTCCCTTTGTCAATATAGCCGTACCTTAAATAGTTTTTAGTAAGTAGGTAATAAGCTAAACCTTTAATAAAGTTTAATTTAGAGTTATCAATGATGTAATAGAACCCTTTTTCTGATTCAATATCTTTTCCAATGATACTCAATGTTCTAGCTAAGTTTAGTTTGGCTACAAAATACAAAGAATCAGATTCGTTGAATGATTTCTGATAATATTTAATAGCTTTTTGAAAGTTTTTAGCATCTCTTTCTAAATTTCCTAGATTATTTAAAATAATCACATTTGTAGAGTTTTTGTTTAAACCTTTTAAAAAAGCTTCACGAGATTTATCAATTTTAAAATCTTTAGCAAGTCTAATTCCTTCATTATTAAAAAAGTTCAAAGAGTCTACAAGATTGTCAAATTTTTCATGATAGAAATCCAATTGATCTTTGTCTTTGGTATAATAAATTAAAGGAGAAGAGCTAATTATCACTCTATTACTTTTGTTTTTACAACTAGTAATAATTAAGAAGAAAATTATTATTTGAATAAGATGATGAGTGTTTTTCTTTTTCAATTTTTTATAAATTATAAATTAGCTGACTAAGTACTTAGTCAGCTAATTTATTAAAAAAGAGTAAATGTTTAAATTTAACTCTAGCCTTTTATACTCTCAGGGTTATACCCTAAATAAGGTACTTCTTTTTCAACAAAATTAATTCCGTAATCTTCTAATTCTTTTAAAATTGGTTCGTATACTTCTTTGTTGATTGGTAATTGTACACCAGGAGTTGTAATGTCACCATTTAAAATACGTACGGTTGCCATTGCTACAGGTAAACCAACCGTTTTTGCCATGGCAGTGTAGGTTTGATCATCACCTTTAATTACCATGCTGCTTTCTATTTGAAACTTGTCTTCTTTGTATTGGTATCCGAAAATATGATGCATTACAATCATATCCTTATCATCTTTTTCAAGAGTCCAAGAATCCATTAATATTTTTTGTAAAATTTGTGCTGGCGTTGCGTTTTTCAACCCAACTTTTTTATTTGGATTGAAAATATCTAGTTCTAAGAATTTATCCCACATCAAATCATCTTGATCAATCTTTGCATACGAACGGAACTTTAATTCTACAGAATCTGTAGGAGAATATGCTAAGAAAAGATTAGTGAAGTCACGATAGCTCATGTTTTCAGAATCTTCAATAGTGTACGAATCATCAGTCATTCCTAATTGAACAAACACATTCCAAGCACGAGAAAAACCAACTTTACGAATGGTTCCACGGTACATGGTTTTAATATCTTCCAAACCATAAATACTTCTATACTTTAAAGAGTCTCTATTGGCGTATGCTTCAAATTTTCCACTTCCGTTAATTGTCATAAACTCCGTTCTCCTAAATAATTTATGATACGGAATGTATTTGTAAGTTCCTTCTTGAATAAACATAGAAGCACCACCTTGACCTGCTAAAACAACATTTCTAGGATTCCAAGTAAATTTATAGTTCCACAAGTTGGTATCACTTTCAGGAGCTACCAATCCGCCACAAAACGATTCAAATAATAACATTTTACCACCTTGGTCTTTAATTCGATCAATAATTTGCATCGCACTCATGTGGTCAATTCCAGGATCCAAACCAATCTCATTCATAAATACCAAACCTTTGGTTTTAGCTTCTTCATCTAGAGCTTTCATTTCATCAGAAATATATGAAGCAGTCACCATATGTTTCTCATAAGTGATACAGTCTTTGGCTACTTCAATATGGAAACTAGCTGGAAGCATAGAAATTACAATATCTGTTTTTTGAATTGCATTGGCACGTTCATCAGTATTAAAAACATCTAATTGGATTGCCGTAGCATTTTTATGGTTGTTGATTTTTGATTGGGCACTTTCCAACGAAACGTCTCCAATAGTTATATGTAAGTTTTCTTGTGAAGATTTATCTAATAAATATTTTATAAGTGAGGAGCTCGATCTACCAGCGCCAATAATCAATATATTTCTCATTTATAATTATTTTTGTTGTGTATAATATTTGAGGCGACAATATCGCTAAAAAAGTTTAAATTTAAACAAAAATAGGATAAATGTATAAAAATTTAACAACAGCAGCGGTCTTAGGAATGATTGCTGTGGTTTTAGGAGCTTTTGGAGCACATGCTTTAAAGTCAAAATTAACACCTGAAGCTCTAGAGAGTTTTGAAACGGCGGTTCGCTATCAGTTTTTTCATGTACTACTGTTGCTCTTCGTTAATATGTATAAAGAGTTTACGAATAAAGAAAAAAACAGGATTAGTTATTTTATAATAGCAGGAATTTTGTTGTTTTCAGGTTCTATCTATCTTATTTACTTATTAAAAGTACCGACTAAGTCTATTTGGTTTATAACACCTTTAGGAGGAGTGCTGTTAATTGTAGGTTGGGCATTATTAGCATACAACTTTGTTAAAAGAGCTGTTAAAAATTAAACGGGATAAAATCTTTTAATGATATAGCTGTTTAATCAAAAAGAACTATTTTTGTCCAAAATTAAACACAACTAAAATTTTTTAAGATGACAAATCTTGATACGAAAACGATATCGTTAGATAACTTAGGCATAAAAGACGCTACGGTTCGTTATCAATTAACTTCAGACGAGTTACACGACATCACTATAGAAAAAGGACAAGGAAAAGAAACTAGTTTTGGAGCTTTAGCTGTTAATACAGGTGAGTTTACAGGACGTTCTCCTATGGATCGTTTTATCGTTAAAGACGATATTACGAAAGATGAGGTATGGTGGGGAAATATCAATATCCCATTCGATTCAGAAAAATTTGACAAGTTATACGATAAAGTAACTAACTATTTATCAAATAAAGAAGTGTTTGTACGTGACAGTTATGCATGTGCAGATGAAGATTATAAATTAAATATTCGTGTAGTAAACGAATATCCTTGGAGTAACATGTTTGCTTACAACATGTTTTTACGTCCAACTGCAGAAGAGTTAAAAACTTTTTCACCAGAGTGGACTGTAATTAACGCTCCAGGTTTTATGGCAGATCCAGAAGTAGACGGAACTCGCCAACATAACTTTGCAATCTTAAACTTTGGTAAGAAAATCGCATTAATTGGAGGTACAGGATATACAGGAGAGATTAAAAAAGGAATTTTCTCTGCGTTAAACTTTATTTTACCAGTATTTAAAAACACATTACCAATGCACTGTTCTGCAAACGTTGGTAAAGATGGAGATACTGCTATTTTCTTCGGATTATCAGGTACAGGTAAAACTACTTTATCTACCGACCCTAACCGTAGTTTAATTGGTGATGATGAGCATGGTTGGACTGCTGAAAACACTATCTTTAATTTTGAAGGTGGATGTTATGCAAAAGTAATTGACTTGTCTCAAGAAAAAGAACCAGAAATTTACGGAGCAATCAAGAGAGGTGCAATCCTTGAAAACATCGTAATGGACGATAATGGGAATGTGGATTTTGCTGATACAACTATTACACAAAATACACGTGTAAGTTATCCAATTTATCACATTGAAAATATTCAAACACCTTCAATTGGTAAAAACCCTAAGAACATCTTCTTCTTAACAGCAGATGCTTTTGGAGTATTACCTCCTATCTCAAAATTAACACCAGGTCAAGCTGCTTACCACTTCATTTCTGGTTATACTGCTAAAGTAGCAGGAACAGAAGCTGGAGTAACTGAGCCACAACCAAGTTTCTCAGCGTGTTTTGGAGCACCATTTATGCCATTACACCCAACTCGTTATGCAGAAATGTTAAGTGAGAAAATGAAAGAAACAGGAGTTAACGTTTGGTTAGTGAACACTGGTTGGACCGCAGGTCCTTACGGAGTTGGACACAGAATGAAATTAAAATATACGCGTGCAATGATTAATGCTGCATTAAATGGTGAGTTAGGAAACTCTCCTGAAGATTTCAGAATCCACTCTGTATTTGGTTTAGCACAACCAAGAACGTGCCCTGGAGTTCCAGATGAGTTATTAAGTCAACGTAAAGCTTGGAACAACGATGAAGAATATTATAAAACTGCACATAAATTAGCAGATTCGTTTAGAAACAATTTTAAAAAGTTTGAAGACTATGCGAATGATGAAATTTTAGCGGGAGGTCCTCCAGCAGCAGAAAAATAAAATTGTAAAAAGCATCCAAATCGGATGCTTTTTTTATGCATAAATACTGCGTATTTTAGCATAGTTAAATACTTAGGTTATGAGAGTACAAGGAAATATAGTTGATATACAAAACAAAAGAATTTTTAAAGGAGAAGTCGAGGTAGAAGCAGGAAAGATTACACAGATAAGAGAAGTAAACCATTCCGTAGAAAACTATATTTTACCTGGATTTATAGATGCACATATTCATATTGAAAGCTCGATGTTAGTGCCATCAGAGTTTGCAAAAATAGCGGTAACTCATGGTACCGTAGCTACGGTATCTGATCCGCATGAAATAGCCAATGTGCTAGGTGTGAAAGGAGTTGACTTTATGATTGAAAACGGAAAGAAAGTTCCGTTAAAATTCAATTTTGGAGCACCATCATGCGTACCAGCAACTTCTTTTGAAAGTGCAGGAGCTTTGATTGATTCAGAAGATATCAAAAAAATGATGCAGAACCCTGACATCAAATATTTAGCAGAGATGATGAATTATCCAGGTGTCATTTATCAAGATGAAGAAGTGTTGAAAAAAATCGCTAGGGCAAAACATTATAACAAACCAGTAGATGGACATGCACCAGGATTAAGAGGAGAAGATTTAGATAAATACATCGCAGCAGGAATTTATACCGATCACGAATGTTTTACCTATGAAGAAGGTTTAGAGAAGCTGCAAAAAGGAATGAAAGTCATCATTCGAGAAGGAAGCGCAGCAAAAAACTTCGAAGCTTTGATAGATTTACTTCCTGAATATTATGAAAATATGATGTTCTGTTCAGATGATAAACATCCAGATGATTTGTTATTGGGACATATTAATCAGTTGTGTGAGCGCGCAGTAGCGAAAGAAATAGATGTTTTTAAAGTATTACAAGCTGCTTGTGTCAATCCGGTAAAACATTATAATTTGGATGTAGGAACTTTAAACGAAGGAGATGATGCTGATTTTATTATAGTAAAAGACTTACAAAAGTTTGAGGTGTTACAAACCTATATCAAAGGGGAGTTAGTGGCTGAAAAAGGAGAATCATTCATACAACATGTAGACTTTGAAGTACTAAATAATTTTGATACCGATAAAAAAAATATTGCTGATTTTGAGTTCCACTCAGCATCTGAAAAGATTCGAGTTATTGAAGCCTTAGATGGAGAATTAGTGACAAATGAAATAGAAGTGGATTCGTTAATAAAAGACGGAAATTTAGTTTCAGATGTAGAGAATGATGTATTGAAAATGACGGTGGTAAATCGTTACGAAAACGCGGAACCTTCCATAGCCTTTATCAAAAATTTTGGACTAAAAGAAGGAGCCATAGCGAGTTCTGTTGGTCATGATTCACATAATATTATTGCAGTAGGAGTATCCGACGAATTGATTTGCAAAGCAGTTAATTTATTAATAGAAAACAAAGGAGGTGTTTGTGCGGTAACTTCTTCTGAAGAAAAAGTAGTTCCGCTTCCAGTAGCAGGAATCATGTCTGATAAACCAGCGGTTGAAATAGGAAAAGCCTACGCAGAATTGGATGCCATGGCAAAACAATTAGGAAGTAAATTACGAGCTCCGTATATGACCTTATCTTTTATGGCTTTGTTGGTAATTCCATCCTTAAAACTATCAGATAAAGGATTGTTTGATGGAAATACATTTAAATTTACTTCTCTGGAAGTTAAATAAGCTGAAGTTTGAAGACAGAAAAAATCATATTAGGTATTGACCCTGGGACAAGTATTATGGGGTTTGGAATTATAAAGGTAGTAGGTAAAAAGATGGAATTTGTGCAGATGAATGAACTACTCTTAAAAAAGTATGATGATCATTACTTAAAACTAAAAATTATTTTTGAACGCACTATTGAGTTGATTGATACCTATAATCCAGATGAAATAGCTTTAGAAGCTCCTTTTTTTGGTAAGAATGTACAATCGATGTTAAAATTAGGACGTGCGCAAGGTGTTGCCATGGCAGCAGGATTGTCAAGACAAATTCCTGTAACCGAATACGCACCTAAGAAAATTAAAATGGCAATTACAGGAAAAGGAACTTCAAGTAAAGAACAAGTAGCCTTAATGTTAAAGTCGTTGTTGAACTTAAAAGAACTCCCTAAAAACCTAGATGCAACTGATGGATTAGCTGCAGCGGTGTGTCATTTCTATAATTCAGGAACTAAAGTAGGAGGTAAGAACTATACAGGTTGGGCAGCGTTTGTAAAACAGAACCCAGGAAAAGTGAAATAATTTGGCAGGAATTTATCTACATATCCCGTTTTGTAAGCAAGCGTGTTACTATTGCGATTTTCACTTTTCTACCTCTTTAAAAAAGAAAGAAGAGCTGGTATCTTGCTTGGTAAAAGAATTGGAGTTAAGAAAAGAAGAACTTCTAAATGAAACGATAGAAACTATTTATTTTGGGGGAGGAACACCGAGTTTATTATCTATTCATGAAATAGAACTATTGCTGAATACGATTTCCAAAAATTATACAGTAATTGAAGATCCAGAAATTACCTTAGAAGCCAATCCAGATGATTTGTCAGAAGAAAAAATAATTGAATTATCTAAAACTCCAATTAACCGACTAAGTATTGGAATTCAATCTTTTTTTGAAGAAGACTTACAATTAATGAACCGTGCTCATAATGCACAAGAAGCGAGAAAATGTTTGTCTGTAGCAACTCGCTACTTTGATAACATTACGATTGATTTGATTTATGGTGTCCCGAATATGAGTAATGAGCGTTGGAGAGAAAACCTACAAATTGCTTTTGATTTTGGAATTAATCATATTTCATCATATGCATTAACAGTGGAACCTAAAACAGCGTTAGATTCCTTTATTAAACAAGGAAAATATCCAGATGTTGATGAAGCTGTGGCTAAAGAACATTTCGATATTTTGGTAGCGGAAACTGCTAAAAATGGATTTGTACATTACGAAATTTCCAATTTTGGAAAACCAGATTATTTCTCAAAACATAATACAAGTTACTGGTTAGGAAAAAAGTATATAGGAATTGGTCCATCAGCACATTCGTTTAATAAAACACATCGTAGTTGGAATGTAGCTAACAATGTAAAATATATCAAAACTATTCAAGAAGGAAATCTCCCTTTAGAGCAGGAGGAACTTACTATAAAAGATCAGTTTAATGAATATTTAATGACAGGATTAAGAACCATTTGGGGAGTATCGTTAGAAAAAATAGTAGAAGATTTTGGAGAAGAGTTTAGAGAAAATCTCCTTAAAAATGCTGAGAAATTTATTAATCAAGGTCTATTGATAATTGAGAATGAAATGAAGCAATCTGACCCTAATTCTAACAAAGGAGTTTTAAAAACTACAGAAGAAGGAAAGTTCTTGGCTGATGGGTTAGCTAGTGAGTTATTTATAATTTAGGTATATTTGAGTATGACAGCAACTATTGAACATAATTCAAAAAAATATAAAATTGATTTATCAAAACCACTTGATATTTCAATAGCTATTGATACCACTAAAGAAAACATCAATGCATGGTATCTTGATGACCCTAAGATTTTTCCTGTTTCTGAAGGAGATTGGACAGGAAGTGTACAACAAGGAGCAGATGTAAATTTTAATAATATACAGTTTAATCCGCATTCACATATTACACATACCGAATGTGTTGGCCATATAACAGAAGAAGTTTATTCAGTAAATAAAGAACTATCAAAATTTTTCTTTTTAGTAGAAGTGGTAACCATAGCCCCTGAGCAAATAGAAAATAAAGATTTTGTAATTTCTAAAAAGCAGTTGCAATATGTTTTAGGAAATAAGAAAAGAGAAGCTATTGTTATAAGAACGATTCCAAATTTGTCAGAAAAAAAATCGATGCGATACTCAAATACAAATCCACCGTATTTGTTAGAAGAGGCAGCAGAGTATCTTAAAGAAAAAGGAATAGAACATTTATTGATTGATTTACCATCGGTAGATAAAGAAAAAGATGAAGGAAAATTGTTAGCACATAATGCTTTTTGGAATACAAAAGGAACTATTAGAATGCAGGCTACTATTACCGAATTTATTTATGTGTCCAATAAAATAAAAGATGGAACTTACTTTTTGAACTTAATGATAGCGCCGTTTGAAAACGATGCAACACCTAGTAAACCAGTGCTATATAAAATTATTTAAAACTTTTTATGTAGGTGTATTTATTTTTTTACTAGTTTTACAACTCAATCAAGAAAAAACAATGACAATTTTTAATACATATAAGCAATGTAAATCGACTGTGGTGAGACACAGGACAGATCGGGCTATGTATGTATTATAATTATGTTTATATAAAATATAACGATAATAAAGAGTCCGACTTCATAGTCGGACTTTTTATTTTTATATCAGCAATCAACACTAAAACCAAACCAAATGAAAAAACTCTATTTTAATTATTTAGACACTTTTAAAGGTCTCTCAAGCGAAGTATGGTGGCTCGCTTTAATAACTTTAATAAACAGAGCAGGAACCATGGTAATTCCGTTTATGTCATTGTATTTGAGAGAAAGTTTGCATTTTTCTTTAAGTGATGTAGGTTGGATTATGACTTGTTTTGGATTAGGATCTGTTGGAGGATCTTGGTTGGGAGGAAAGTTAACTGATAAAATAGGGTTCTACAAAGTGATGAAAACAAGTTTGTTTTTAACAGGGATTCTCTTTATAGCCTTACAGTTTATTAATACTTTTTGGGGATTTTGTATCGGCATTTTTTTGGTGATGCTAGTAGCAGATACTTTTAGACCCGCTATGTTTGTAGCTTTAAATACTTATAGTAAACCAGAAAATAAAACACGTTCAGTAACCTTAATTCGTCTGGCAATTAATTTGGGCTTTTCTGCAGGTCCAGCTGTTGGAGGGTTAATAATTACCTCAATGGGGTATAGCGGATTGTTCTGGGTAGATGGAGTTACTTGTGTTTTAGCAACTATATTATTGGTAAATGTGTTACATCCTAAAAAAGCAAGAGTGTTGGATGAAATAAAGGTAGATAATCCAGAGTCGGTTTTTTCAGATAAGGCTTTTTGGGTGTTTTTTGTAGGAATGTTTGTGTTCGGATTTATTTTCTTACAATATTTTTCTACCATGCCTCTCTATTATAAAGATGTACATCATTTGACAGAGTTAGAAATAGGATTGTTAATGGGGATGAACGGATTTTTCATTTTCCTATTAGAAATGCCGCTCATTACTTGGTTAGAAAAAAGTAAGTATACTAAAGAGTTCTTAATGTTTTTTGGTTTATTGCTTACAGGGTTAAGTTTTGTGGTAATCAATTTAACAGGTTGGGTAGGAATTTTAATTGTAGGAATGTTGTTAATGACTATTGGAGAAATGATAGCATTTCCTTTTTCAAATGCCTTTGTAATGGAACGAGCCAAAAAAGGAAATCAGGGTGAGTATATGGCATATTATAGTATTGCATTTTCAATGTCTCATATTTTTGGGCACAATTCAGGAATGCAACTAATAGATAATATTGGGTTTGATAATACGTGGAATTTTATGATTGTATTATCAGGAATTGGAGTGTTGTTTTTATTTATGTTAAAGCGAATTGTAAAAAGAGAAAAAGTAATCGCATGGACTTAAATCAAGTAACAATTCCATCTATAGATGTAAATGAATCTGTAATATTTTATAAAAAACTAGGCTTGCTTCTCATTGTAGATGCAAGCCCTAGATATGTCCGATTTGAAGTGCCAGATGGTAATACAACTTTCTCAATTCATCAAGTAGAGAGGTTACCCAAAGGAGAAGGAGTTACTCTTTATTTTGAAGATGATAATTTAGACGAGTTAGTAGAAGAATTACAGCAAAAAGGAATTCAGTTCACTCAGTTACCAATAGACCAACGATGGTTATGGAGAGAAGCCCATTTGTTAGATCCTGATGGTAATAAATTAATTCTGTTTAAAGCAGGCGAACACAGAAAAAATCCGCCTTGGCGAATCAATTAAGAAATAGAAGTTTTTATCTTTGAATATTTAATAAGAAAGTAGAAAGCATGAATATACAAGACGCACAAAAACAAGTAGATGATTGGATTAAAAATCACGGAGTACGTTACTTTAATGAGTTAACAAATATGGCGCAGCTAACAGAAGAAGTAGGTGAGGTTGCTCGAATTATTGCGCGTCGTTATGGAGAACAAAGCGAAAAAGAAAGTGATAAAAACAAAGATTTAGGAGAAGAGTTAGCAGATGTAATGTTTGTGGTATTGTGTTTAGCAAATCAAACAGGAGTAAACTTGCAAGAAGCATTCGATAAGAAGTTAGATATAAAAACTAAGAGAGATCACGACCGTCATCATAACAACGAAAAATTACAATAAATGAGTCTTATAAAGAATATACAAAAAGGAAGTTTTTGGATCAATGTAGCAAAAGTAGGGATCCCTTTTTTAGTTGTTGTAGCACTGTTTTCTTTGTTGTTTAAAACGGGAGGAGCTATTTTTTCTGGAGATTTTGAAACTGTTTATAATGTGCATTTTGCAAACAAGCAATGGATTCGTTTTTGGTTAAGTAAAATTGTTATTGCTGTAATATACAGTATGTACATAGTTAATAAAAGAATGAAGTAAACTGTAATGGATTTAAAGCTAAAAGCAGAAACGTTTGTATCAGGTAAAGAAATTACAATTTCAGGTTCAAAAAGTGAATCAAACCGATTGTTGATTTTACAACAATTATATCCGAGTTTACAGATTGAAAACTTATCAGACTCTGACGATACACATCATTTACAAGAAGCATTATCGTCGAGTAGTAACGTAGCTGATACTGGTCATGCAGGTACCGCTATGCGTTTTTTAACTGCTTTTTTTGCAGCGCAAGAAGGTGTTACAAAAATATTGCAAGGTTCAGATCGTATGCATAATCGACCAATTGAAATTCTTGTTAACGCATTAAGTGATTTAGGAGCTGAAATTGAATATGTTGAAAAAGATGGATATCCACCACTAAAAATTACGGGTAAGCAGTTAACTAAAAGCAAGGTTTCAATTAACGGGAATGTGAGTAGTCAATACATTTCAGCATTAATGTTAATTGCTCCAAGCTTACAAAATGGATTGGAGATTGAGTTGGTAGGTAAAATCACTTCAGTACCTTACATTAATATGACGTTGCAGTTGTTACATCAACTAGAAATTGAAGCAAACTTTAAAGGGCAAATTATAAAAATAGCCCCAAAGTCAACTGTAAAAGAACAAACGATTGTAGTAGAATCTGATTGGAGTTCGGCGTCTTATTTCTATTCGATTATAGCATTGAGCGAAGTAGGTTCTTCTGTAAAATTATCAGCTTATAAAAAAGATAGTTTACAAGGAGATAGTTGTTTGGCAAAAATCTACCAACACTTTGGAGTGGATACCACTCTTGAAGAAAATTCTATCACGTTAAATAAAGAAAAAGAACACGATTCAAATATTTTAGTGCAAGATTTAAAAAATGCACCAGATATTGCCCAAACTATTGCAGTTACTTGCTTTGGATTAGGAATAGCTTGTGATTTATCAGGTTTACATACCTTAAAGATTAAAGAAACAGATCGTTTAGAAGCATTGCATGAAGAATTAACAAAATTAGGTGCAAATATTTCAGTAACCAATGAGAGTTTACATTTAAAATCATCTTCAAAAATTAAAAAAAACATTCAAATAGCAACTTATAATGATCATCGAATGGCAATGGCATTTGCGCCTTTAGCTTTAAAAGTTCCAGTAGAAATTTTAGAAGCTGAGGTAGTAACAAAATCATATCGAAGCTTTTGGGAACATATGGATGTTATTGGAATAAAAAATGAAGAGATAAAATAAACAGTCAATCACTTGACAACCCCTATGTTGAAATTGTATATTTGCCTCCGTTAAGAAAATTTTACAAATGAAATTATCAAATTTTGATTTTGACTTGCCAAAAGAATTATTGGCAGAATACCCATCAGAGCATAGAGATGAAGCACGTTTAATGGTTTTACACCGTGATACTCAAAAAATTGAACATAAGTTGTTTAGAGACTTAATCGATTATTTTGATGAAGGAGATGTAATGATGTTAAACAATACGAAAGTATTTCCTGCTCGTATGTACGGAAATAAAGAAAAAACAGGAGCTCGTATTGAAGTATTCTTATTACGCGAATTAAATGCTGAAAATCGTTTGTGGGATGTATTAGTAGATCCAGCAAGAAAAATAAGAATAGGAAATAAGTTGTTCTTTGGAGATGATGATAGTTTAGTAGCAGAAGTAATTGATAATACAACTTCTCGTGGTAGAACATTACGTTTCTTATTTGATGGTTCTTACGAAGAATTTAGACAAAAATTAATTGATTTAGGAGAAACTCCGTTACCAAAATATATCAAACGTGAGGTAGAGCCAGAAGATGAAGAGCGTTACCAAACTATTTTTGCAAAAAACGAAGGAGCAGTAGCTGCACCAACTGCAGGATTACACTTTTCTAAACACTTAATGAAGCGTTTAGAAATTAAAGGAGTTGATTTTGCTGAAACTACTTTACACGTAGGGTTGGGAACATTTAACCCTGTTGAAGTAGAAGATTTATCTAAGCATAAAATGGATTCTGAGCAAATCATTATTCCACAAGCAAGTGCAGATGTCGTAAACAAAGCAATAGGAGAAAAGAGAAGAGTTTGTGCTGTAGGTACTACGGTAATGAGAACAGTTGAGTCTTCTGTATCTTCAAGTAAGCAGTTAAATGCTTATGAAGGATGGACAAACAAATTTATTTTCCCTCCATACGATTTTAGTATCGCAAACTGTATGGTAACGAATTTCCACACTCCAAAATCAACCTTATTAATGATGGTTTCAGCATTTGCAGGTCATGATTTTATGATGGAAGCTTATCACGAAGCAATCAAAGAAAAATATAAATTTTACTCGTACGGAGATGCGATGTTAATTTTATAAAAGAACTTTTATAATCATTAGCAAAACCTCACAAGTTACTTGTGAGGTTTTGTGTATTTTTGTACCTGATGACAGCGAAGAAAAAAGACATACGAGCATTAACTAAAGAACAACTACGTGATTTTTTTGTAGAGAATGGAGATAAAGCCTTCCGAGGAAATCAGGTATATGAATGGTTGTGGCATAAAGCAGCACATTCGTTTAATGATATGACAAGTTTATCAAAAGCAACACGTCAAATGTTAGATGATAATTTTGTGATAAATCATATTGAAGTTGATACAATGCAACGTAGTAATGATGGTACCATAAAAAATGCTATCAAGTTACATGATGGATTGATTGTAGAGTCGGTTTTAATTCCTACAGAGACAAGAACAACTGCTTGTGTGTCGAGTCAAGTTGGGTGTAGTTTGGATTGTAAGTTTTGTGCAACTGCACGTTTAAAACGTATGCGTAATTTGAATGCAGATGAAATTTATGATCAAGTAGTTGCTATTGATAAGCAAAGTAGGTTATACCATAATCATAAATTATCAAATATTGTGTTTATGGGAATGGGAGAACCTTTGATGAATTACAATAATGTTATCAAGGCAATTGATAAAATTACTTCACCAGAAGGTTTAGGAATGGCTGCTCGTAGAATTACTGTATCTACTTCAGGAGTTCCTAAAATAATTAAGAAAATGGCAGATGATGAGGTGCGTTTTAATTTAGCAGTTTCGTTGCATTCAGCCATAGAAGAAGTTCGAACATCGATTATGCCGTTTAATGCTACATTTCCGTTAAAAGATTTACGAGAAGCATTAGAGTATTGGTATGAAAAAACCAAACGAAAAGTAACTTACGAATATGTAGTTTGGAACGGAATTAACGATCGTAAAGAAGATATCAATGCATTGGTGGAGTTTTGTAAATATATTCCTTGTAAAGTCAATTTAATAGAATATAATCCAATTGATGATGGTGAGTTCCAACAAGCTTCTGAAAGAGCTATCAATAACTATATTTCTAACTTAGAAATGAATGATATTGTAGTGAATGTTCGTCGTTCTCGTGGTAAAGATATTGATGCTGCTTGCGGACAATTAGCGAATAAAAGTTAGGTATTTATTTCTTACATTTGCTAGCCATGAAGCCAGTAGAGCAAATAAAACTTCCGATAGCCAAAGAAATGGAACTCTTTGAAACTAAGTTCAAAGATTCGATGTTATCTAAAATCCCATTATTAAACAGAATTACGTATTATATCGTTCGTAGAAAAGGAAAGCAAATGCGACCAATGTTTGTGTTTTTGGTCGCAAAAATGGTTTCTAACGGAGGATTTGATGAACGTACCTATCGTGGGGCGTCAGTAGTAGAGTTAATCCATACTGCAACATTAGTACACGATGATGTGGTTGATGATAGTAATCGTCGTAGAGGATTCTTTTCAATGAATGCCTTATGGAAAAATAAAATAGCTGTTTTAGTAGGTGATTATTTACTTTCTAAAGGATTATTGCTTTCTATAGATAATGAAGATTTTGACTTGCTGAAATTGATTTCGATTGCGGTACGTGAAATGAGTGAAGGGGAGTTATTACAGATTGAAAAAGCGCGTAAATTAGATATTACTGAAGAAGTATATTTTGAAATCATTCGTCAAAAAACAGCTACTTTAATAGCAGCTTGTTGCGGAATTGGTGCAGCTTCGGTAGGAGCGAACAATGAAACAGTCCAACAAATGCGTAAGTTTGGAGAATACATTGGTATTGCATTCCAAATTAAAGATGATTTATTCGATTACACAGAGGATAAAATAGGAAAACCTACCGGTATAGATATCAAAGAACAAAAAATGACACTTCCGTTAATTTATACTTTGAATAATTGCTCTAAAAAAGAAAAATCTTGGTTGATTAACTCTGTTAAAAAGCACAACACTAATAAAAAGCGAGTAAAAGAAGTGATTGCCTTTGTAAAACAAAACGGAGGATTAGAATACACCACAGCTAAAATGTTGGATTACAAAAATAAAGCCTTAGCTATTTTAGATAACTACCCAGACTCTGACTACAAAAAATCACTACTTCAAATGATTGATTATGTAGTAGAGAGGAAAAATTAAGTATATATTTTGTTTTGAAGAACCTATTTACAGCAATGTATACCATTCATGCTTACAGTTGAGGTATTGTAAGTATTCATTCCAGAAATTTCAACCTGAGTGGTTAAAGTTCCAACAACACTGTATTGTATATTGATACATGTTGTAGTTTTATCTTTGATAGATAAATATTGATTAGTTTCAGTATACTCAGAAGTGTAAGCATTTCCTGAAATCCAAGATGTAAGTTTACTCGGTTCGCAATTTTTCTTAACAAATGAGATATTAAGGTAAATGGATCCTAAAAGGGTGTTTTTGACAATAGTTTTTGTTATGAAAAGACCATCTGAACTACTTCCACCTGTAGGAATAGTGTTGTCGCCATAGTCATATTCGAAAACCTCTTTTTGAGAAAAATCGATATTTTTTTTAGATAAAGCTACAAATTTGTCAAATTCCTCTAAGTTTTTAAAAGAAAGAACTTTTTTTTTATAATTAAAATTTTCGGGTTTTTCGAATGTAACCTTTATTCCTTTAGCATCAAAATAAGTCTTTATTTTTTTTTGGACAACCTCTTTTTCTTTTATGTTGTCAGTCGCAATCTCTTGCCCTTCACAGGATGTAAGTATTATAAAGAATAATAGAAAAGTAATGTTTTTCATAGCAAATTAATTATAAATCAAATATAGTAATAAGTATTGGTTTATGATGCTTTTAAATAATTTTTTGTATAAGCAAAAACCTCGAGAAATTTTTCTCGAGGTTTTTATATCTATCTGTGGCGATTCGCCACTACATCATTCCTGGCATTCCACCACCCATTGGAGGCATTCCACCTGGATTATCTTCTTTAATATCAACTAAAGCACATTCCGTAGTTAAAATCATACCTGCAACAGAAGCAGCATTTTCTAACGCTACACGGGTTACTTTTTTAGGGTCAATAATACCAGCTTCTAACATGTCTACGTATGTTTCAGATTTCGCATCGTAACCAAAGTTTTGATTTCCTTCTAAAACTTTATTAATTACTACAGAGCCTTCACCACCAGCATTTTCAACAATCGTACGTAAAGGAGCTTCAATCGCTCTGTTTACGATTTGAATTCCTGTTGTTTCGTCTAAGTTATCAGTAGCAATAGTTTCTAATACTTTTTTAGCGCGAACTAAAGCAACACCTCCACCAGCTACAATACCTTCTTCTACAGCTGCACGAGTAGCATGTAAAGCATCATCAACACGGTCTTTCTTTTCTTTCATTTCTACTTCAGAAGCAGCACCAACATATAATACAGCAACACCACCAGCTAACTTTGCTAAACGCTCTTGTAATTTTTCACGATCGTAATCAGAAGTAGTAGTTTCAATTTGTGCTTTAATTTGGTTTACACGAGCTTTGATTTGTGCTTCGTCACCAGAACCATTAACAATTGTAGTATTATCTTTATCAATAGTTACTGTTTCAGCGGTACCTAATAAATCTAAAGTTGCATTTTCCAAAGAGAAACCTCTTTCTTCAGAAATTACTGTACCACCAGTTAAAATAGCGATATCTTCTAACATTGCTTTTCTACGGTCACCAAATCCTGGAGCTTTTACAGCAGCGATTTTTAATCCACCACGTAATTTGTTTACTACTAAAGTAGCTAATGCTTGTCCGTCAACATCTTCAGCAACAATTAATAAAGGTCTTCCTGATTGTGCAACAGGTTCTAAGATAGGTAAGATTTCTTGTAAGTTAGAAATCTTTTTATCGAATAATAAAATGTATGGATTTTCTAAATCAGCAATCATTTTATCTGCATCAGTTACGAAGTAAGGAGATAAGTATCCACGGTCAAACTGCATTCCTTCAACAACATCTACATAAGTGTCAGTTCCCTTTGCTTCTTCAACAGTAATCACTCCTTCTTTTCCAACTTTTCCAAATGCTTCAGCAATTAAATTACCAATTACCGCATCGTTATTAGAAGAAATTGCAGCTACTTGCTTAATTTTTTCTGATGAATCACCAACTTCTTTAGATTGTTTTGCTAAATCTTCAGTAATAGCAGTTACCGCTTTATCAATACCACGTTTTAAATCCATAGGGTTAGCACCCGCAGCAACGTTTTTTAAACCTTCTTTTACGATAGCCTGTGCTAACACAGTTGCAGTAGTAGTACCGTCACCTGCTAAATCGTTAGTTTTAGAAGCTACTTCTTTTACCATTTGAGCTCCCATGTTTTCTAACTCATCTTCTAATTCTACTTCTTTAGCTACAGAAACTCCATCTTTTGTTACGTGAGGAGCTCCGAATGATTTAGAAATAATTACGTTACGTCCTTTAGGACCTAAAGTTACTTTTACTGCATTTGCCAATGCGTCTACTCCACGTTTCAATCCGTCACGAGCGTCTACATCAAATTTTATATCTTTTGCCATGTTTGTTTTAGTTTTTAGCCGTTAGCTTTTAGCTACTGGCTTGGTTTTTAGTTTTTGTTTAGTTGGCTAATAGCAAAAAGCTAAAAGCGAAGAAGTTTTAGATAATAGCGAAGATGTCGCTTTCTCTCATAATTAAATAATCTTTTCCTTCCAATTTAAGTTCAGTACCAGCGTACTTTCCGTATAAAACAGTATCACCAACTTTTACAGTTAAAGGCTCGTCTTTTGTTCCGTTACCCACGGCTACGATAGTTCCTTTTTGTGGTTTTTCCTTTGCGTTGTCAGGGATGATGATTCCTGATGCTGTAGTAGTTTCTGCTGCAGCCGGTTCAACAAGAACTCTGTCTGCTAAAGGTTTAATGTTTAATCCCATTTTATATATTTTGATTGATTAAATTAAAATTTACTTGTTAGTTTTTGTCAGAAATTATGCCATTAGATTTTTGCTGACAATTTTTCAAGCAAGGCAAAATTACGTATAAAAAAAATGCCAACGTGTCATTCACATTGGCATTTTAAATTCTATTTTGTATAAACTACTGTGCGCTATCTTTAGCGGCATCAGTTGCTGCTGGTGTAGCAGGAGTAGTTGTAGTTTCAATACTGTTTAAAGTGTCGTCTAATTGAGGAGTATCAGCTGCATTACCTCTTGGAATAGCAAAGTTAGCTAATAAAATTAAAGCAAACATAGTAATTGCTAATGTCCAAGTAGTTCTATCTAAAAAACTGTTTGTATTTTGTACACCTCCAATATTTTGAGCACCACCGCCTCCAAATGATGAAGATAATCCTCCACCTTTAGGGTTTTGAACCATTACAATTAAGATTAATGCTATTGCAACAATCAATATTAAAACTAAAAGTAAAGTATACGTTGTCATTTATTTATTGTTTTGTAAAATTTGTATTCTTTTAATTTGGTCTGCAAAGAAACCACTTTTTTCTGGATATTTCAAACTTAATATTTTATATGCTTGAATAGCACTATCATATTTCTTTTGTTCTAAATAAACTTTAGCTAAAGTCTCAGTTGCTAGTTGATTACTTTGTTGGGTGTCGGCTATTTTAACATCGCTCGTAGATGTTTTATTTGGGCGTGATATTTTAGGTGCTGTTTCTATAAAACGATCAATAATAGCCTCGTGTTCAGATTTAATTGGCTGTGATTCTTCCTCTTGCTTTTTTCCTTCTTTCTGAGGAGGAACGATATCTCTTATAATAGTCTTTTTAGAAGATAATTGTAACCACTGATTGAATGAAAACGTTTCGTTTTGTGTAAAAGAAAGCGGTTTTCCAATAGCTAAATCTTCTTCTATAGATGCAGTTTTAGTTGTTTTTTTCTTCGGAAGAAGTTTGTCTTTTAAGCTAGTTTTTTCTTCTAGCTTTGGAGTTTCTTTAAAAGATTCTGAAGTTATAAAATCAAACAATACTGTTCTGTCACTTGTATAAGCAGCTGTAATTTTTAACTCGTTGTTGTATTTATAGCTTTCTTGGTTTTTTAAAGCTTTTAAACGTAACGCTCTGGCAGATTGAAAATAAGGATACTCCTGGATAAGAGCTGTGATTTCTGAAGAATTTTCTATTGAAATTAATTCAGGTTTTTCTAATAATTGTATGTAGTTATCCTTATTCAATTAATTTACCATTTAGCTACAGAAGCATTAAAAATATCTTGTGTAATACGTTCTATAATTTCATCTAATGCAGTTTCTAATACCGAACCGGTTAACAGTTGGTTAGCTCCGTAATCGTAATAAAATGAAAAGCGTTTTTCAAAATTATCTTTTTCTTCTAAAGCGTTTATATAATTTACATTTACAGTAATGGTGAGTCTGTTTTGAGCTGCAGTTTGTTGCGCTGTAGCACTCATAGGTGTAATACGAAAATCGACAATTTCACCAGAAAAATGTAAGTCTCCACCTGTTTTAACTAAAGTTAAATTAGTTTGACGAGTGAACAAATCTTGTAAGTCTTGTGTGAATTTTTGACTTAAAATAGGTTCTACTACTGGAGCTTGGTTAGGAAAAAAATCAACTTGGATTGTTTTTGCATTTCCTGTGTTACCACCAGTGAAAGAGTAAGCACCACAACCAATAATAGTGGTTAAACCAATGAATAAAGATAGTATATATAAAGTTTTTTTCATCTGAAATTGTGAGTGAATTGTAAAAGTAAACAAATTCGCTTATAAGTCGTATTGTTTAATTTTTCGATATAGAGTTCGTTCAGAAATTCCTAATTCTTTTGCAGCTAATTTACGTTTTCCATTATTCTTTTCGAGTGATTTACGTATCATTTCAATCTCTTTTTCTTGTAAAGATAAACTTTCATCTTCTTCGATAGTTTCAGCATAATCATAATCGTCTTGAGGTGGTGAAACTTTAGGGATTTGAACTACTTCAATGTTAGATACCTCAGATAAATCTTGGTCTTGATAAATACGCTCAATTAATCGATGGTTTTCTTCTTGTACCTCTTCTAGGTTGCCACTCTGCATTAAATCGAGTGTTAACTTTTTTAAGTCATTGATATCGTTTCGCATATCGAACAAGATTTTATACATAATATCTCGTTCGTTAGCAAAATCTGATTGACTGCTTGATTTTCCACCAATAATAGCAGGTAAATTACTTCTGTTTTCTGGTAGGTACTGAACTAGTTTTTCTGGCGTAATTAATCTATCTTCTTCAACAATAGATATTTGTTCCGCAATATTTTTTAACTGACGAATGTTACCAGGAAAATTGTAATTTAATAAAATTCTTACAGCATTTTCGTCTAGTCGAATGGTTGGCATTCTGTATTTTTGAGCAAAATCAGCTGCAAATTTTCTAAAGAGTAAGTGAATGTCTTCTCCACGATTTCTTAATGCAGGTAACGGAATTTCTATAGTACTTAAACGGTAATATAAATCTTCTCTGAATTTTTCTTTTGCAATAGCTTCCTGCATGTTTACGTTGGTAGCAGCAACAATACGAACGTTTGTTTTTTGTACTTGAGAAGAACCTACTTTAATAAACTCTCCATTTTCTAATACACGTAACAAACGTACTTGAGTAGTCAATGGTAATTCTCCAACTTCATCTAAAAAAATGGTACCACCATCAGCAACTTCAAAATACCCTTTACGTGTTTGTGTAGCTCCTGTAAAGGCTCCTTTTTCATGTCCGAATAATTCACTATCAATAGTTCCTTCAGGAATAGCTCCACAGTTAACCGCAATGTATTTTGCATGTTTTCTGTGTGATAGTTGGTGAATAATTCTTGGGATGTTTTCTTTTCCAACACCGCTTTCTCCAGTAACGAGTACTGAAATATCGGTAGGAGCCACACGAATCGCTTTTTCAATAGCGCGATTCAACTGTATATCGTTACCGATAATGCCAAAACGTTGTTTTATAGCTTGTAAATTTTCCATTTCTTTCTTTAGAATAGAGAAAAAAGAATAGAGAGAAAAGATTGTGTCTTTTTTCTTTTCTCTTGACTCTCTTTTCTAAAAATTAGTTATTGTCAGAATACCCAACAGCTGTACCTTTTAAGGTAGTAGAGGTACAATCGTCAATACGTACATTTACAAAATCTCCCATTTTATAATTTTCTTTAGGGAAAACCACTACGGTATTTTGTGTATTACGACCTTTCCATTCGTTAGGGTTCTTTTTTGATGTTCCTTCAATCAATACTTCTTGAACTTTACCAAGATTCTCTTTTGTTCTGTATAAACTGTGTTCTTGTTGTAAATCAATGATTTCTTGTAAACGACGTTTTTTAGTTTCTAACGGAACGTCATCTTCCATTTTTTTAGCAGCTAAGGTTCCTGGTCTTTCAGAATAGGCAAACATAAATCCGAAGCTGTATTTTACATGACGCATTAAGTCTAAAGTATCTTGATGGTCTTGTTCTGTTTCTCCACAGAAACCAGCAATCATATCTTGGCTTAAAGCCATTTCAGGAATGATCTTGTAAATATTATCAACCAATTCCATGTATTCTTCACGAGTATGTTGACGGTTCATTGCTTCAAGCATTGCATTGCTTCCACTTTGAACAGGTAAGTGGATGTATTTACAAATGTTTTTATGTTTTGCCATTATGTGAATTACGTCTAATGTCATATCCTGCGGATTTGAAGTAGAAAAACGAAAACGCATTTTAGGAAACTCTGTAGCACACATATCTAGTAACTGAGCAAAATCAACAGCAGAAGCTTGCGCTAATTCAGAAGCTTTTTTGAAATCCTTTTTCAATCCACCACCATACCATAAGTATGAGTCAACATTTTGACCTAGTAAAGTAATTTCTTTGAAGTTTTTCTCTTGCATACTGCGGATTTCTTCAATAATACTCTTAGGATCACGACTACGTTCACGACCACGTGTAAACGGAACTACACAGAATGTACACATGTTATCGCAACCACGGGTAATTGATACAAAGGCTGAAACTCCGTTAGAGTTTAAACGTACAGGAGAAACATCAGCATACGTTTCTTCTTTTGATAAGATTACGTTCACAGCATCACGTCCAGCATCGACCTCTTCAATTAAATTAGGTAAGTCACGATATGCATCAGGACCCACAACCAAGTCAACGATTTTTTCTTCCTCTAAAAATTTCTCTTTTAATCGCTCTGCCATACAACCAAGTACTCCAACTTTCATGGTTGGATTTACTTTTTTTACAGCGTTATATTTTTGCAGTCTGTTACGAACTGTTGTCTCGGCTTTTTCACGAATAGAACAAGTGTTCACCAGTACCAAATCAGCATCTTCTAAATTTTGAGTGGTGTTAAAACCTTGTTCTGCTAAAATTGACGCCACAATTTCGCTGTCGTTCATATTCATTTGACAACCATAGCTTTCTATAAAAAGCTTTTTGTTGTTTCCTTCTTTGTGTTCTGTAACAAGGGCTTTTCCTTGTTGTTTCTCATCAATTATTTTTTCTACGTGTTCCATAAATCCTAAAATCGTGCTAAATAGGGTGCAAATATACAACCAAAAAGTATTATTTGTGACAAATTGACATGGATAGTTTTGTTTAATAAAAGGTAAAGTTTTGCTAAAAATTAATCATTAAAAAAAAACTATATACTTTTGCAAACTGAATTATACCTATATTAATAAGGTGTAAAGTGATAATGAGATAAAGACGTATGGCAAAAAATTTAGTAATAGTTGAGTCACCTGCTAAGGCAAAAACAATAGAAAAGTTTTTAGGGAAAGATTTTCAGGTTGAATCGAGTTTTGGACACATTGCAGATTTACCATCTAAAGAATTAGGGGTAAATGTTGAAGGAGATTTCAAACCAAAATATATAGTTTCTACCGATAAAAAAGCGGTAGTAAAAAAACTAAAAGATTTAGCAAAGAAAGCAGAAACAGTATGGTTAGCTTCCGATGAGGATCGCGAGGGAGAAGCTATTGCATGGCATTTAGCAGAACAATTAAAGCTAAAGGAAGAAAATACAAAGCGTATTGTTTTTAACTCAATTACTAAACAAGCAATTTTAAAAGCAATTGAAAATCCACGTACTATTAATTATAACTTAGTAGATGCACAACAAGCGAGACGTGTGTTAGATAGAATAGTAGGTTATGAACTGTCTCCAGTGTTATGGAGAAAAGTAAAACCGGGGTTATCAGCAGGTAGAGTGCAGTCAGTAGCAGTGCGTTTAATAGTAGAGCGTGAGCGTGAAATTGAAAGCTTTGAAACCGAAGCATCTTATCGAGTAGATGCTGAGTTTGTAAATGCTGAAGGAAAAAAGTTTAAAGCGAAGTTAGCAAAGAATTTTTCAACTAAAGAAGAAGCAGAAACATTCTTAAATTCTTGTGCTGATGCAGCGTTTTCAGTAGCAGATTTACAACAAAAGCCTGCGAAAAAGTCACCAGCACCACCATTTACAACGTCAACATTGCAACAGGAAGCATCTAGAAAGTTAGGTTTTCCAGTAGCAAAAACGATGATGATGGCGCAACGTTTATACGAAGCGGGATTGATAACCTACATGAGAACAGATAGCGTTAATTTATCTGATGACGCTAAAAATGCGGCACAAGAAGAAATTATAGCTTCTTATGGTAAAGAATATAGTAAGCCACGTAATTTTTCAACTAAAACAAAAGGAGCCCAAGAGGCGCACGAAGCGATTCGTCCTACAGATATGACACGTCATGAGGTTTCTGTAGATTATGATCAAGATAGATTGTATAGTTTAATATGGAAACGTACACTAGCATCACAAATGAGTGAAGCACAATTGGAGCGTACCGTTGTAAAAATAGACAACAATAAGAACAAGAAACAGTTTACAGCCAATGGTGAGGTGATTACTTTTGAAGGTTTCTTAAAAGTATACTTAGAAGGAACAGATAATGAAGATGAAGAGCAAGCAGGAATGTTGCCTAAAATGGAAGTAAACGAATCTTTAATTAATGAATTAATTACAGCAACAGAACGTTACACACGTCCGCCAGCAAGATATACCGAAGCTGCCTTAGTAAAACAATTAGAAGAGTTAGGTATTGGACGTCCTTCTACGTATGCACCAACAATTTCAACTATCCAAAGAAGAGAGTATGTGGAAAAAGGAACTGTTGAAGGAAAAGAAAGAAACTATACACAGTTAAGTTTAGCAAATCAAATAGTATCAGAGCAAGTCCTAACAGAACGAGTAGGTTCTGATAAAGGAAAGTTAGTTCCAACAGATATCGGAAATATCGTAAATGACTTTTTAGTAGAAAATTTTGATACAATTTTAGATTACGGTTTCACGGCTAAAGTTGAAAATGAATTTGATGAAATAGCAGAGGGAAATGAAGATTGGACTGCAATGATTAAAGATTTCTACAAAAACTTCCATGTAGTTGTAGAAGATGTTGCAGCAAATGCTGAAAGAGCAAAAGGAGAACGTTTGTTAGGTGTAGATCCTGAAAGTGGTAAGAATGTATATGTGCGTTTAGGACGTTATGGAGCAATGGTTCAGATTGGTGAAGCTACTGATGAAGAAAAACCTCGTTTTGCAAGCTTACAAGGTGATCAAACTATGAATTCTATCACTTACGAAGAAGCGATGGATTTATTTAAGTTACCAAAAGTTTTAGGAGACTATGAAGGTATGGAAGTAGAAGTAGCAAACGGTAGATTTGGTCCTTATATTAAATTCGATGGAAAATATGTGTCGCTTGATAGAGACGAAAATCCAATGTCAGTAGATATGGATAGAGCTATTGAATTGATTGAAGCTAAACGTAAAGCAGATGCTCCTATTGGTGAGTATGAAGGAATGCCAATTCAAAAAGGAGTTGGACGATTTGGACCTTTTATTAAGTGGAATTCTATTTTCATCAATGTTAACAAAAAATACGATTTTGATAATTTAAGTCAATCAGATTTAGAAGAGTTAATAGAGGATAAAAAGAAAAAAGAACGCGAAAAGCTCATCCATAATTTTGAAGAAGTTGGTATTCGTGTAGAAAAAGCACGTTGGGGTCGTTTTAATGTAATTAAAGGTAAAATAAAGGTTGAATTACCTAAAACAACAGAGATTGAGAAGTTAACGCAAGAAGAAGCTGTTAAAATGATTGAAGCAAAAACTCCAAAAAAGAAAACAGTAAAGAAGAAAGTAACCAAAAAGAAATAAAGAAGCTTTCTATAAAAAATAGTTTGTTATATTAGCGCTCTTAAAATCCCCCAATAAATGAATCTTGACTTCTTTACACCTATCGAAGAATCTGTAGCTGCTCACGTACTTGAGCAAGCGCCTTCGGTATTAGGTAAAATAGTTCAACTTCATACTGTTGATAATGGTTTTCCAGATTTAACAGAAGTTTCAATAGCTATTTTAGGAGTAAAAGATGGAAGGGGAGCAGTAGGTAATGAAGGTTGCGGAAATGGGTTAGACCAAATTCGTAAACACTTTTATCAGTTGTTTGCTGGTAAATGGACAACCCAAATTGCCGATTTAGGAAATATAGAGAAAGGGAATACTGTAGAGGATACTTATTTTGCGGTAAAATCATCAGTAGAGTTTTTACTAAAGAAAAATATTATGCCAATCATTATAGGTGGCGGGCAAGATATTACCTATGCAAATTATAGGGCTTACGATAACTTAGAGCAAACAGTTAATTTAGTAGCTGTTGATAGCCGATTCGACTTAGGTTCGTTAGAGGATGAGCTGACGTCAAAATCATATGTAAGTAGAATTGTTATGGAAGAGCCTAACAATCTTTTTAACTTTAGTAATATAGGATATCAAACCTATTTTAACTCGCAAGATGAAATAGACTTATTAGATAAGTTGTATTTTGATGCATATAGGTTAGGAGAAGTAAAAGACATTACTTTAGTAGAACCTATAATGAGAGATGCAGATGTGGTGAGTATAGATGTTGGAAGTATTCGTCAAAGTGAAGCGCCAGCTAACGAAAACGCCTCACCAAATGGGTTTTACGGAGAAGAAATTTGTGCAATAGCACGATATGCAGGAATAAGTGATAAAGTAACTTCTTTCGGGATTTACGAATACAATGTAATGTTAGACTCAAATAGTCAAACAGCAAAGTTGATAGCTCAAATAATTTGGTACTTTATAGAAGGAATGAACTCTAGAGCAAAAGATTATCCGTTTGCAACCAAAGAAAGTTATCAGAAATTTACAGTACTTTTAAGCGATGACGACCCTATAAACTTTTATAAAAGTGATAAAAGTGGTCGTTGGTGGATGGAAATAAATTTAATATCGAATAATAAACACAAAAGACATGCGTTAATACCATGTAGCTATCGAGATTATGAACTAGCACTACAACAAAAAACACCTGAAAGGTGGTACAAAGCTTTACAAAAGCTTGTTTAGAAGAAAGTTGCATAAAGTGTGAAAAAATATAACTCGTAATTGTTTTTTAATAAAAAAAATAATAGGTTTACGCCTCTTTTATAAGAAAAGATATAATATGAAAAAAATAGCATTACTTGCATTATTGGTATCTATCATCTACTCTTGTGGTTCAAGTGGAGATAGAGGAGAGTTAGTAGGAGTAAAGTCTACAAGAAAATGGTTTGCCGAAAAACCATATGGAATGGCTAAAATACCAGGAGGGTCTTTTACTATGGGTAAACAAGATGAAGATCCTATGGGAGCTATGAATGCGCCAACAAAAACTGTAACTGTACAACCATTTTATATGGATGAAACAGAAATTACAAATAGTGAGTATAAAGCATTTGTGTTCTGGGTAAGAGATTCTATCACAAGAACTAAGTTAGCTTATCAAGCAGAGTTTGCTTCAATGGGAGCTGGTGATGCAGAAGGAGCAGGAAGAGCTGAAGGTATTCAGTTATATGCGTTTGCATCAAAAGATACTGTAAATGAAACTCCTTACGAAAAGTACATGCGTGAAAATTACTATGAGTTAGGAGCTGGGTTAGACTCTTTAAAACCATTAAATTGGGAAGAAGAAATTATTTGGGAAGCTCCTGAATACCCAGATGCTGATTATGTAGAAGTAATGGATTCTTTATATATTAAGAAAGATGAGGCTTTAAACGGAATTAGAACGTTCAATACAAAGTTATTAAATTATAGATATTATTGGTTTGATAATGAGGCAGCAGCAAGAACAGGAAAGAATAGAAAAGATTTCTTAAAAAATGAAGTTATCAATGTATATCCAGATACCACAGTTTGGATTAAAGACTTCAACTATTCATACAACGACCCAATGCACCAAGAGTATTTTGCTCATAAAGCATATGAAAACTACCCAGTAGTAGGTGTAACTTGGAATCAAGCAAAAGCATTTTGTAATTGGAGAACTCAAACTAAAAATAACTTCCAACGTTCAAGAAGAAAGTTAGGATTAGTACCTGCGTTCAGATTACCAACAGAGGCTGAATGGGAATATGCAGCTCGTGGAGGTTTAGACTATGCTAAATATCCTTGGGGTGGACCAAGTACTACAAGTGATAGAGGATGTTTCTTAGCAAACTTTAAACCAGTACGTGGTGACTATGCAGCAGATGGAGCTTTATATACAGTGGAAGCAATGTCATACAATCCAAATGAATATGGGTTATTTAATATGGCAGGTAACGTTTCTGAATGGACAAATACAGCTTATAACCAAATGTCTTATTATATGGGGTCTACAATGAACCCGAACGTAGAGATTAAAGAAAATAGAAGAAAAATTATCCGTGGAGGTTCATGGAAAGATGTAGCCTATTTCTTAGAAGTAAGTTCTCGTGACTGGGAATATGCTGATACTGCAAGAAGTTATATCGGATTTAGAACTGTTCAAGATTATTTAGGAACAAACAAGAGTAATTAAACAAGAAAACAAGAATAAATATTAATCCCCAAAAATTAAAAATTAAAAATTATGGCACAATCAAAATCAACTAAGAAGATGTTTAATATGGCTTACGGTTTAGGAGCCGCAGTAGTTATTATTGGAGCATTATTTAAAATTTTACACTGGCCTTTTGGAAATGAAGTATTAATGATAGGTATGATTGTGGAAGCAGCAGTTTTCGCATTATCAGCGTTTGAAGCAGTAGAAGACGATTTAGATTGGACTAAAGTATACCCAGAGTTAGCAGATGGTCAATCATTAGGAGGTAAGAAAGGTAAAGAAGCATCTCCAGAAGAAGCACAAAGCATGTTATCTCAAAAATTAGATAATATCTTAAGCGAAGCTAAATTAGATGCTCAGTTAGTATCTCGTTTAGGAGATAGTATTAAAAATTTCCAAGGAGCAGTAGAGCCTTTAGCATCTGCTTCTCAATCAATTTCAGCTACAAATAGCTACAACGAGCAAATGTCTAGAGCAGCAGCTCAAATGGAATCTTTAAACAGTTTATACCAAACACAAGTAGAGAATGCTAGTAAGCAAGCTGACTTAAACTCTGCAATGGTTGAAAACTCTCAACGTTTACAAGAGCAAATGCAATCTCTAGCTACGAATTTATCTTCGTTAAATGGAGTTTATGGTGGAATGTTATCTGCAATGTCTAACAAGTAATTAATTAGTTTATCTAATTTTTAACGAAACAAACTAATTAATATGGCAGGAGGAAAACTATCACCAAGGCAGAAGATGATTAACCTGATGTACTTAGTGTTTATTGCAATGTTAGCAATGAACATGAGTAAAGAGGTATTATCAGCCTTTGGATTAATGAATGAAAAGTTAACAGTAGCAAACGAAAAGGCAACTGAGAAAAATAAAACAGCTTACGAAACGTTAGCCCAAAAAGCTGCTGAACAAGCAAAGCAGTATGGAGAGGCTAAAGAGAAAACAGATAAATTAAAAGTAGCTGCGGATGAATTATATGCATATGTTGGAGATTTAAAGAGCCGAATGACTGGTGATTTAGAAGATAAAACAGCATATGAAACTATGGATAAGTCTAAATTTTTAGACGAATTATTCTTTAAAGGTGGAAAAGTAACTGAAGCAGGTAAAGAATTTGTAGCTAAAATTGAAGGGTTTAGAAATCAAGCAATGACAGCTTTAGAAGGAACTGAGGTTGCAGGTGTTATTGCAACTCGTTTTAATACCGATAAAGAAGAAAATAAAGATGGAAAGAAAATCGATTGGTTAAAGTATAACTACGAAGGTTTCCCTTTAATTGCTTCTTTAACAAAGTTAACTCAAATTCAAGCAGATATTAAAGCTACAGAATCTGACGCATTAACCGCGTTATTACAAGGAGAGTTACAAAGTGCAGTTTCTATGACAAAGTATGAGGCTATGGTTGTTTTCGACAAGAGTGCATACTATCCAGGAGAAAACTTATCAGGTAGAATTGTTTTAGGAAAGAAAGATCCTAACTTAACTGCAGAGAAAGTTATCATTAATGATAAAGAGGTTGAAGCAGAAAAAATTCAAGCAGGTCAAGTTATCTTAGACGGTCCAGCAGGAAACGTTGGAGATAAAGAATTGAAAGGAGAGTTCCAGTTTAAAGAAGGAGATTCTATTGTAAAAATAGATATCAAAGGAGCGTATGCTGTAATTCCAAGACCAAATGAAGCATTAGTTTCAGCAGATAAAATGAACGTTGTATATCGTGGTTTAGCTAACCCATTAACAATTTCTATTCCAGGAGTACCAAGTAACAAAGTTGCTGCAAATGCACCAGGATTAAAAAGAGTAAGTGGAGATAAATATACTATGTATCCTGGTAAAGGAAGCGAAGTAAATATCGTTGTAACTGGTACACCAGCAGGATCAGATAAAGGAGTACGTTCTGTAAAGAAATTTAGAATTAAAGACATACCTCCAGCGGTAGGTATGGTAAGAGGACAATACGGTACTGTAAAAATGCCAAAGGCAAGTTTAGGGAATGTTAGTATTGCAGCTGGTTTACCAGACTTCTTATTCGATTTAAAATTAAACGTATCAAGCTTTAAAATTAAAGTTCCTGGTCAAGTAGCTATCCCAGTTAGTGGAACTAGATTAAACCCTAGAGCTAAAGCAGCATTATCAAAAGCTAGAAGAAATGATGTAATTACTATTTTTGATATTAAAGCATCAGTTTCTGGCTCTAATTATAGCATCAAAAAAGTATTACCTGTTGCTATAGAAATTACAAATTAATAAGTAAAAACAAGAAAGTATGAATTGGAAGCGTTTTTATATGGTTTTATTCGCATTTGCAGCTACAAGCTACGCAAGTGCTCAAGCTAACCTTTTAAATGCTAAAAAGGTAGATGAAATTGGATTTAAATCTGAAGCGCAAATCGCTTCAGAAGATGACAAACCACTTCCTTATGGCTACATTAGTGATAGAGATGTGTTATGGTCTAAAGTGGTGTGGGAATATGTAGATTTAAATCAAAAAATAAATCTTCCGTATTATTACCCAATTGATACTGCGAATGCCGGATTAACAAGACGTTCATTATTCGATACACTATTGAAAGGAATTAAAAATGGTGAAATTAAAGAGGTTTATAACGACTCTTATTTTACTACCAAAATAGGAATGGATGAAGTTATGTTAATGATTTATAATGAGCGCCAAAATGGTGATTATGTTGATCCTTACTATGTATAGTCTCAAGATATCAAAGGATATATGTTAAAAGGTCTTTGGTATTTTGACAAGCGTCAAGGTGAGTTAAAGTATCGCTTGTTAGCGTTAGCTCCAATGGGACCAGACGTACAAGTAATGGGAGTTGAAGAAATTGATGATAAAGAAAATGTGTATGACCTATTTTGGGTGTATTTTCCAGATGCAAGAGAAGCATTACACAAATCAAAAGTATTCAACCCTGAAAACTCAGCACAACCATTGTCTTACGATAACTTGTTAAATGCAAGACGTTTTAATTCTACAATTCTTAAGGAAGAAAATATCTATGGGGACAGAGCTATTTCTGAATATGTTCGTGGAAACTCTTTATTCCAATTATTAGAAGCGAATAGAATTAAAGAAGGTATTCGTGATCGTGAAATGGATATGTGGAATTACTAATAATTTGACTACATACATAATTAAAAAAGAGCTTGCATTGCAAGCTCTTTTTTATTGTAATAATATTATTTTTGAAGTATGATTAAAAAGGTAGATTATATAGTTGTTGGTTTAGGGCTATCAGGAATAGCATTTGTAGAAAAACTGATAGAAAACAACAAGAGTTTTATTGTTTTTGAAAACAACTCACAAGTATCTTCTGTAGTAGCAGGAGGGGTTTATAATCCTGTAATTTTAAAACGATTTACTCCTGTTTGGAATGGTCATGAGCAGCTGATAAAAGCACTTCCTTTTTATAAAAAGTTAGAAGAAAAATTAAACATAACATTAGATTATAGTTTCACTACAAAAAAGGTGTTTACAAGTGTAGGTGATGAGAACAATTGGTTTATAGCTTCGGACAAACCGATGTTGTCTTATTATATGAATCCTACTATTCAAAAAGAAAAAATTAAAGGAATAATAGGCGATTATGGTTTTGGAGAGTTAACAGGAACTGGAAGAATAGATACACCATTGCTTGTTACTACCTATAAAGAATATATCAATTCCTTAGGGAATCTAGTAGAGGAAGCTTTTGATTATTCTAAAGTAGAGATTTCAGAAGATAAAGTAAGCTATGATAACATCACGGCAAAAAGAATAGTGTTTAGCGAAGGTTTTGGATTGAAAAGAAACCCGTTTTTTAATTACTTGCCTCTAAACGGAACTAAAGGAGAAACCATAACAATTCATGCACCTAAACTGCAAATAGATTTTTTATTAAAAGGAAGTGTTTTTGTGATGCCTTTAGGAAATGATAACTATAAAGTTGGAGCAACGTTTAATTGGACAGATAAAACCTCTATTCCAACAGATGAAGGAAGAAAAGAGTTGGAAGATAAGCTTCAGAAAATTATTTCAGTTTCTTATACAGTGATAGAACAATCAGCAGGAATACGACCAACAGTAAAAGATAGAAGACCTTTGGTAGGTGTTCATCCTAAATACGCTCAATTAGCAGTTTTAAACGGTTTAGGAACTCGTGGAGTTATGGTAGCGCCAACTGTTGCTGAAAATTTGTTTAATCACCTTGAAAATAGCGAAAACCTAGATAGCGAGATAGATATTAAAAGATTTGAATAATCCAAGTTTAAAAAAGCATATATAAAAATAGCTTCCTAATTTGAGGAAGCTATTTTTGTTTGATATAATTATATTTTAAAAACTATTTTTCTGATTGTAATTCTTTAGCGTCCTTTTTATAACTCACGAAAAGGTTAATCCATATAATCCTTGAAAGACGAATAGTAACTGGAGTTAAGATTAAAGAAACAATTACAATAGCAATAAAACTATGTAAAATAGACAATCCGATAAACATCTTTGCAATAATAAAAATAGCAACAAAAAGAGCCACAGCAAGAGCATAATTTACATACATGGCACCAAAGAAAAAAGAAGGTTCCATCATGTATTTTAAGTTACATTTTGGGCAGTTTTCGTGCAAAGTAGTGACTTTTTTAGGATTGAAGTTCAATTTATATTTAAAAAACTCACCTTCATGACAACGAGGGCATTTACTGTTGAAAATACTATATAATTTACTCCCTTTTCCAAACATTTCTTCTGGGTATTAAGTTCAATTAACTATTTGCTTTTTGTAAGTTTGCACAAATTTCAACAAAAATAAAACTCTTGTTTGTAACTCTAGTTACAAAATCAAAGTAATTTTCTAAAAATATGTTAAACGTACACGACGTATCAGTTTCATTTATGGGAACAGACTTGTTCTCAGGAATCACCTTTAAATTAATTAAAGGAGACAGAATAGGATTAATAGGTAAAAATGGAGCTGGAAAATCTACTTTATTAAAAGTGCTTTCTAAAGATATAGAGAGTAGTGGAGGAACCTTGGCGTTTGATAAAGATGTGCGTATTGGTTTTTTACGTCAGGATATTGATTTTGTACACGGAAGAACTATTTTAGAAGAAGCTTATCAAGCATTTACTGAAATTAAAGAAATTGAACTAGAACTCGATGAAATCAATCGTCAATTAGCAGAAAGGACTGATTATGAAAGTGAAGCATATAATCAGATAATTATAGATTTAAACGAAAAAACTGAACGTTACGAATTATTAGGAGGATACAACTATCAAGGAGAAACCGAAAAGATTTTACAAGGATTAGGGTTTCAACGAGAAGATTTTAATAAGTTGACTGATACCTTCTCTGGAGGTTGGCGTATGCGTATTGAATTGGCAAAACTCCTTCTTCAGAATAACGATATTTTATTGCTCGATGAGCCTACCAACCACTTAGATATTGAGTCTATTATTTGGTTAGAAAATTTCTTGAAGAATTATGCAGGAGCTATTGTATTGGTATCGCACGATAAAATGTTTTTAGATAACGTAACCAATCGTACTATAGAAATTTCGTTAGGACAGATTTACGATTACAAAAAACCGTATTCTGAATTCTTAAAATTGCGAGCTGAAATCAAAGAAAAGCAGTTACAAACGCAAAAAAATCAACAAAAGGAAATAGAACATACCGAAAAGTTGATAGAGAAGTTCCGTGCAAAAGCTAGTAAAGCAGCCATGGCGCAATCGCTGATTAAAAAGTTAGAAAAAGTAGAGCGTATTGAGGTTGATCAAGATGATAATGCAGTAATGAATGTTCGTTTTGAAATATCAAAAGAACCTGGTAAAATTATTGTCGAGGCTGAAAACTTAACCAAGAACTACGGAGAAAAAGAGGTGTTGAAAGATGTTGATTTACTCATTGAACGTAATAGTAGAATTGCTTTTGTAGGACAAAACGGTCAAGGAAAATCAACCTTAGCAAAAATGATGGTAGGAGAAATTCCGTTTGAGGGAAGTTTAAAACTAGGACATAATGTAGAGATAGGATATTTTGCGCAAAATCAGTCAGAAGAATTACCACCTGAAAAAACAGTGTTGGAAATTATGGAAGACGCTGCAACCGATACCAATAGGATGCGAGTTCGTGATATGCTTGGAGCCTTTTTGTTTGGTGGAGAAGCGGTAGATAAAAAAGCGAAAGTCTTATCAGGAGGAGAGCGAAACCGTTTAGCCTTGTGTAAGCTATTATTAACACCTTTTAACGTGTTGATAATGGATGAACCTACCAACCACTTAGATATTGCTTCTAAAAACGTATTAAAGAAAGCGCTACAAAACTTTGACGGAACGTTAATCGTAGTATCTCACGACCGTGATTTTTTACAAGGATTAACCACTACGGTTTACGGATTTAAAGACCGAGAAATAAAAGAATATTTAGGCGATATTGATTATTTCTTAGAGCAACACAAAATGGAAAGTTTGCGTGATGCTGAGAAAAAAACTGTAGTAAAGGCAGAAAAAGATACGTCTAAAAAAGAAGCCTATCAACTTTCTAAAGAACAAGAAAAGGAACTTAAAAAGTTGAAAAATAGGTTGAATAAAATTGAAAATCAAATAGCAGATTTAGAAGCTGAAATTGAAAAAATAGATTTAGAGTTAGCTCAGAACTACGACGAAGTTTCTTCTCGCCCAAACTTCTTTGAAAACTACAAAGCCAAAAAAGCAAAAGTAGATGAACTTATGGAAGAATGGGAACTAGTAGAGGAGCAAGTAGCTAGTTTTTAATATTACTTTTTGCGACCAGAGAAATGTTCCATCGTTTTATAAATTCCAAAGACGTTTCCAGCAAACCAATCAAAAATAGTAATTGACGTTACCGCTTGAGCAAAACGTGTAAATCTGTAAATATAACCAGGAATACTGATTAGCTTTTTATTCTTCTCAATAGCTTTAACAATGGTTAATGCTGTTGCTTCAGGTTCAAGAATTGGAATTTTAGATCTTACACCGTCAAACATACCTGTATTGATGTAGTAAGGCAGTATTGTGGTAACATTTACTTTTTTATTCAGCTGCTCCATCTCTAAACGCAAGCTATCCGACCAACCGATAAGTGACCATTTACTAGCTGCATACACAGACATTTTAGGATTTGAAACTATTCCGCCAGAGGAAGCAATATTGCAAATATGTCCTGAATTTTGATCTAACATATCGTTAAGAAATTCTAATGTGATAAACATTGGCGCATTTGCATTAATTTCCATGGTTTTTGAAATGTCAGATACCGTATGATCTTTAAAATATTTACCAACTATAATTCCTGCATTATTGATTAAAACATCAACAACACCAACTTCTGCTTTAACTTTTTTAGCGGTGTGTTGAATTTGCTCAAGGTTCGAAATATCAACGGTGTACGTAATTAGCTCTCCTTGGTTAGAAAATTCAGCTATGGTTTTATCAGTATTTTCTTGATTAATATCCCAGATAATAACTTTGGCTTTTCGTTCTAATAGTAAACGAACCATTATTTTGCCAATTCCAGAAGCTCCTCCAGTAATTAAAACTGTTTTATCTTTTAAGTGCATATTTTTTTTGGTTGTAACGGTTTTGTGTAAGCGTCAGTAACGGGAAAGTGCGCGAGTGCTTTCCGCTGACGCACCTAATTTAGCAAAACGAGTTGAATTTCCGATTAGGAAATTCAGCCGTTATTGCGCTTACACGTTGTTGACAGTAGTTATTTTTGATATAGTACATAGTTAACTAAACTCATTTTACTGTATTGCATTCCAGCTATCAATTCCATATAATGTTTTTCCCTTTCTTCAGGTTTATTCCAGTCAAAGAAAATGTCTCCCATCAATAAATTTCCTGTATGAGCAATTTGAGAACGTCTTCCATAAAGTTTATTTATAACTTTATTTAAGTCCTCATTTTGTGATAAGTACTTTTTTAGATAATTTTTAATTTGTTGGCTAATTCCCCAAATTGGATTTCCACATTTTTTGCATTTATAATTCGATGTTTTTATTGTTTTACAGGAATTACATTCAAATTCTATCTCTTCCTTATTAATTTTAGATTCAAGATGAGTCATTGTTTCAATACTTGAAATAAAAGCAAGAAAAGCTAAACTTTTCATATGATTTCTTATTTTCATTCCATTGTTGATTAATGTGACAGCCGAATCGAAATATTGTTTTTGTAAATCATTTAAATTTTTAAGGGAATCAAAAAACAACTCTGTATATTCTCCAATTGTTAATTCATTTTCAAGTTGATTGTCAATATCTGGATGAGTGTAATACCTATTATGGTCAATATTATCAACCTCTTTGAATTCAGTTTCTGAAAACTTGTAGATATACATTTTGCCCTTAAAGTTTTCATCGTAGTAAATTTTTGCTCCATACTGACATTTTATATCCTCACTTTTTTTTCCATTCAGATTTATGTACCAACCTTGGTCAGTTGAATCGTAAGTAAAAAAGTAATGGTTAGTGACAACAGAGAGTAATCTTAAAATATACCTCATAACATTATTTTCGTGATTTAATTCTGAAAAAGAATCAGAAGTATCTTCGTCAACAATATCTTCGTGAGATATGTGTATGATATCATTTTTATTGTAGGTGTATTCTAAAATGAATGGATAATGATTGGTTTTTACATCTTTATCTATATACTCAACAATAGGTATAATTTGAAACCAATCACATTTGAATGTTTTCTTTATTTTTTTATTACAAAAACAAATAGCTCTATTGTATTTTAATTCTTTTTCGCTCATCGTTTTTGTCTAATTACTGCCAACGTTTATGTGTAAGGATAGTTGCGTGTGCGAGCAACTAACTTACTAAAAATGGAACAAACCAGAGGAAAATCCGTAGGATTTTCCGAGTAGGCTAGAACCAAGCAATTGTTTTTACACGGTGTTGGCAAACGTATTTTTAATCCACGTAGCCTTGATAATCAATTGTTTTTAACGTGTCGTTTTCAAATGTAAAAATGAAAACGGAAGTGTTTTCTAAATCTCCGATTTTTATTAAATCAGACTCCAATTCCGATTTTAATATGTTTTCAAGAGCCTGTTTTTTTACTCCAATTTTGATGGAATCCAAAAACTTAAATTCCGAACTTCTAATTTTCGCTGAATAAACCCATTCTCTTTCTTGATATTTATAAGAATAGATTTTATTCTGCTCAAAAGTCCGAGTTTTAATCGTGTCAGTTATTGTCTGGTCGTGCGTGTTTATTTTCGGTTCAGTTTTTAATTCAAACTTTGGATTCAGAGCTAATTCATCTAATTCAGATTCCAGTATATTCCGCAAACTATCATTTTCAAAATACTGTTCAGAAATATTAATTTCCTCAATCGGCTTTTTTGGTTCAGCTTTTAATTCAGTTGTCGGTTTTTGTTCAATTGATACCGCTTTTTTATTTTCTTTTTGTTTACAAGAAACTATCAAAATCAGAACAAATATCGAAGTAAGTAGGTGTCTTTTCATATGTTTGCCAAC
>NZ_JADN01000009.1:0-147131 GCF_000518405.1 Tenacibaculum sp. 47A_GOM-205m
TCTACACTTGTCATATCCATTGGCTCATTTACCCATACTGGATCTGTAGTATCTACTATTGTGAATGTTGCATCTTTCGTAATATCATTTCCACACTCGTCCGTTAACGTAAAGGTTACAGTTTCTGAGCCTGTTCCTCCACATAAATCACTTAAACCGGTACTGTTATGAGTTACTATAGCTGTTCCACAACTATCACTTCCACTAAAGCTTGCTAACCAATCACTAAATGCTTGTGCATTTGTCGATGGATCACACTCTACACTTGTCATATCCATTGGCTCATTTACCCATACTGGATCTGTAGTATCTACTATTGTGATTACCATTGAATCTGTTCCTGTTTTACCACAAGTATCTGTTACAGTAAACGTTCTTGTAACTGTAGTAATACATCCATCATCAGAACTAATCGCATCTATATAAGTTATACTTGCTATTGTTCCATCATCTGAAGCCGTATAACCAGTGGTAAAAAAGCTATCTTTTATATCTGAAGATTCTACTAAACTAAAAGAGTATTTAGCATTAGTATTTGTAATATCGTTTTCATCACAACCTTCTATGTCTAAAATTTCAGGAACACTTATTACAGGATCTTCATCATCATTTGATACTAAGGTAATAGAATCTATTTCTTGACAACCATTGGTATCAGTAACAGTAACTGTATAAGTCCCCTCTGTTAACCCACTAAGGTCTTCTGTAGTTGCTCCTGTATTCCATAAGTAAGTATAATCTGCTGTTCCTCCTGATACTGTCAAGTCAATAGCCCCATCACTTCCTCCACAACTTAAATCACTTCCTAAAAGAGAAAGAGATAATATTGGTGGTTCTGTTATAGTAACATCCGCTAGTGCTATACAACCATTGGCATCAGTTACGATAACATTATGTGTTCCTACTCCTAAGCCACTTACGTCTTCTGTAGTGGCTCCCGTACTCCATAAATAGGTATAAGGAGCTTTTCCTCCTGTTACTGTTAAATCAGCTATACCATCATTAACCCCATTACAAGTAATATTCGTTCCAACAATAGCAGCTGTAGGAGTACTATCAATCGTAATATTTTTTATTATTGAGTTTGTATCACCATCTTCGTCGGTCACAATTAATGTTACCATCTTTGATCCTGCACTTGTGTAATTAACAAGATGAGGGCCTTCTGATGTTGCTACCATCGGAGAAGCATCCGTTCCAAAACTCCATTCATAAGTTAAAACCCCATCTCCTCCTGTAGAAGTATTTGTAAATGTTGCTCCTTGAAATCCACTATTGTTAGTTCCACAATTATATTCAAATGTAAAATCTGGCGCTATTGGTGTTTGTACATCAATTGGTGGTAAGTTCTCACCAGAACACTTGGAAGTTTGTGTAGCACATCCTGGTCCTACAACACTTCCTGGTGTTTGCCAAGAAAGATAAACGTCTGTTAAAGTTAATTCTTCACCACAAGTGTAATTTATTAATTCAAACATTTGATAAGTACCTGGACTAATTGAACCTGAGATTCCAATACTAATCTTATCAGTACCTACATAAACATTTCCGTCTTTATCAATTTTATCTGTACCATTCATCAAGTAAAACTGCATGTATAGGTCAATTTTACTTGCTGCTTTTGAAATATCTACATATAAATAAACGTTAGAGAGCTGTTGCCCTACTGTACACGTGCTTATTGGATTTCCATTTATGTCTCCTATATAAACACTTCCTATTTCAACATCCTGAGCTCCACACCCAGAAAGGCTACAGGGACTCTGCATAGATACCGTTGTTTGTGAAAAAATATAGTTAGCACTAAACAACAAAAGTATCAGCATTAATTTTCTTAAATGAGTAGTTTTCATTCCCATACCTTAACTTTTAAATTAACTTTTTTTAATATTTCTCTAGACTTTTCTAGAAAACATATACTTATAAAAGTTTTAGTTTTACCTAAAACCATACGGGGATGGGGTAAATGGGGATGGGGTAATTAAGGGTTACGCACGTCCTAGTATTGCTTTTAACAATACTTCAATACACAAGAATGTTCAATAAATTTTAACTGAGGAAAATAAAATAATACTGATTGGGAATTGTATTATTTTGAGGGATTAACGTTTTTTAAGTTCTAAAAACTTTAAAGTAAAAGTACTGCTAATTTTTAGATTCAAAAAATCCAAATTAAAAAAAAGGGGTTTTCCCCTTAGCGAACAAAGGAAAAAAACAGAACTAAAATATTTTAATAAACTTCTTTTTTAATTAGGTAATTTTGCAATATGATACAAAACGATACAATTATTGCATTAGCAACACCAGCAGGGGTTGGTGCTATTGCTGTTATTAGACTTTCTGGAGAAAAATCTATAAAAATTGTAGATTCATTTTTCTCCTCTGTAAAGAAAAATAAATCATTATTAAATCAAAAATCTCATACCCTACACTTAGGTCATATTGTAAATAATGGAGTTGTTATTGATCAAGTTTTAGTATCTATTTTTAAAAACCCGCACTCTTATACTGGTGAAGATGTAGTAGAAATTTCGTGTCATGGTTCTAGTTTTATTCAACAAGAAATCATTCAACTTTTCTTACAAAATGGTTGTAGAATGGCTGATAATGGCGAGTTTACTATGCGTGCTTTTTTAAATGGTAAAATGGATTTATCGCAAGCTGAGGCTGTTGCTGATGTAATTGCTTCTAATTCTGCTGCTTCTCATCAAATGGCAATTCAGCAGATGCGTGGAGGTATCACCAATGAATTAAAAGAGTTAAGAGCTCAACTATTAGATTTCGCTGCATTAATTGAGCTTGAACTAGATTTTTCTGGTGAGGATGTTGAGTTTGCTGATAGAACCAAATTTAAAGAATTGGTTGCTAAGATATCAGCTGTTTTAAAGCGTTTAATTGATTCTTTTGCTTTTGGAAATGCTATGAAAAATGGAATTCCTGTTGCTATTATTGGAGAACCTAACGTTGGTAAATCTACGTTGTTAAATGCCTTACTAAACGAAGAAAAAGCTATTGTATCTGATATTGCTGGTACTACTCGTGATGCTATTGAAGATGAACTAATTATTGATGGTGTTGTTTTCCGTTTTATAGATACTGCTGGTATTAGAGAAACTGAAGATGTTGTTGAGAGTATTGGAATTAAAAAAGCTTATGAAAAAGCAGAAAATGCACAACTAATTATCTTTTTAATTGATTCTAATAAATACATACACTCAAAAGAATTATTTTTAGAAGAAATAGAAACTATTAAACAACGTTTTCCTAATAAACGTTTGTTAGTTATTGCTAATAAAATAGATACATTATCTTGCCATGATTCTTCTATTTTACAATCAGAAATTGAAAACTTAATTCTACTTTCTGCTAAACAAAATATTGGTGTTGATGAGTTAAAACAAGAACTTATTTCTTTAGTGAATACAGGTGCTTTAAGTAACAATGAAACAATTGTTACTAACTCACGTCACTTCGAAGCATTAAACCATGCTCTAGAAAGTATTAATTCGGTAAAAAATGGAATTGATTTAGATATTTCTTCTGATTTATTTGCTATTGATATTCGAGAGTGTCTAAGACACTTAGGAAATATTACTGGTGAATATGATGTTGATAAAGATATTTTAGGTCATATTTTTGGGAATTTCTGTATCGGAAAATAATGTATCCTTCTCCTTTAATATACCTTTACTTCAGAATTCTTAATAAAGGAAAACAAAAGCGTTTTTGTTCATTGTTAATTATATAAAGATATAATAATAGAAGCTCCCTTTATATTCAATAATTTATTACTTACGATGTTTTAGAAAGCATTAACCTTACAGCTAGCTTTCCTAATTTATTTGCTGCTTTTGGACTATCACCAGTAATAAGTTTGCGATCATGACATTCTTTTCCGTTTGGCATCTTATTTACAATAGTTACACCCAAATCTTGTCAATCTTTCTCCAAAATACCAAAGCATTACGCCTGGTATATATATCCTGTTAAAAGAAGCATTTTATCTGCTCCATCAGGAAAAGCAGCTACTTTGTATCCCTTATATGGAAATTCTTCTGGTGAAGCTTTAATAACTGCTGCTAAAAAAGCTGCTGGACCGTGGCAGATAGAAATCATCCACTTATCATTTTGCACCCTCGAATCAATTACCTTTTTAACCGCTAAGCTTGAGGGTAAATCTATAATAGCACCACGCCCTCCTGAAATATATACTGCTGCATACGGACTCTCTTTATCTAATTCTTCAACTACTTCCTGCAAATTTAATAGGCGTAAGAGTTTGCGATTTAAACGTCTCATAAATTGCCATTACTTCTCTGTCTTCTTCAAGAAAAGCCCACTCTTCTAATTTTAATAGGTTTCCTGTTACAGTAGCTATACCCATTTCAAACCCAGCTTTCATAAAATGTAACATTGGCACAAATATTTCTACAGGATGATTTTCTGTTAAAAAGTTTTTCTCGTTTTTCATTTCAATTAGTGCTTGTTCTGTTCCAATTACTAAGATTCTTCGGTTTTTATCCGTATTCTTATCTTCAAAAACTGAATAGTCATAGTCTGTTTTTTTATCTACAGCTAATTTTAAAGCTAATTTCGAAGGAGAATATATATTAAACCTCTTTCGGTTCTGCTCTTAACATGCTTTTTATACGATTCATACTAATTCAGTTTACTCGTTTTATACTTCTAACAAAACGCTCTATAAGTTACAACCTTTATTTACACTACAAACTTACTTCATAAACTGACATTTAATTAACTCATAAAGTTTAAATAGTGCTCCTAAATGTTCAAATTCTGTTATTTACATATCAAAACTTCTTTCAAAAAACAACATAGAACATTCACAAATAATTTAGTAATTTCGACCCTCTAAATTACCTGCATGAAAGTTTGTATCGCCGAAAAACCAAGTGTAGCTCGTGAGATTGCTAATATCTTAGGAGCCAATACCAAACGAGATGGATATTTCGAAGGGAATGGCTATGCTGTTACTTATACATTCGGTCATTTATGTACACTTTTAGAGCCTAAAGACTACAAACCTCACTGGAAAAGTTGGGACTTGAACAATCTCCCTATGCTTCCTGATCGTTTTGACACAAAAGTTACTAATGATAGTGGAATTCAGAAACAGTTTAAAATTGTTAAGTCTTTATTTGAAAAAGCCGATGTGGTTATCAACTGTGGGGATGCGGGACAAGAAGGAGAACTCATTCAACGTTGGGTAATTAATCAAGCTAACTATAAAGGTAAGATTCAACGTTTGTGGATTTCTTCTCTAACTGAAGAAGCCATTAAAGAAGGCTTTGATAACCTTAAAGACAACGACGATTATAACAATTTATACTATGCAGGCTATTCCCGTGCTATTGGTGATTGGTTATTAGGATTAAATGCTACACGATTGTATACTGTAAAATTTGGTGGTTACAAACAAGTGTTATCTATCGGTAGAGTGCAGACTCCTACCCTAGCCATGTTGGTAGATCGTTATAAAGAAATTCAAAATTTTAAGCCAGAACCTTATTGGGAACTACAAACCTTGTATCGCAATACACTTTTTAGTTGTGAAGAAGGCCGTTTTTTAAAAAAGGAAGAAGGGCAAGCTTTTGCTGATAAAGTAAAAGAAAGTGATTTCGAAATAACCTCTGTTACTAAAAAGAAAGGAAAAGAATACGCTCCAAAGCTATTCGATTTAACTGGCTTGCAGGTATATTGTAATAACAAATTCGGATTTTCTGCTGATGAAACCTTGAAAATTGTTCAGAAACTCTATGAAATGAAAGTGGTTACCTACCCAAGGGTTGATACTACTTTTTTACCAAACGACATATATCCTAAAGTTCCGAATATTTTAAAAGGGTTAAAACAATATGCAACATTAACCCAACCTCTTTTAGGGAAAAAAATACGTAAATCGAGTAAAGTATTTAATGACAAAAAAGTAACCGATCACCATGCGATTATTCCTACAGGAATAGAAATCAACCTACAATACAATCAGCAACAAGTGTACGATATTATTGTTCGCCGATTCATCGCTGTATTTTATCCTGATAGTGATATTTCTAATACCGCTGTAATTGGTGAAGCTGATAAAGTTTCGTTTAAAACCACAGGAAAAGAAATTCTTACCAAAGGTTGGCGTGAAGTTTTTGAATACGGAAAAGAACCAAAAAAAGATACTGAAAAAGACGTTTTACCAACTTTTACCAAAGGAGAAAAAGGTCCGCACGAGCCCTCTTTTTTAGAAAAGGAGACCAAACCACCTCGTAATTATACCGAAGCTAGTTTACTACGTGCTATGGAAACAGCAGGAAAACAAGTAGATGATGATGAAATGCGTGAATTAATGAAAGAAAACGGTATTGGTCGTCCATCTACACGTGCAAGTATCATTGAAACGTTGTTTAGAAGAAAATACATTGAACGTCAAAAAAAATTGATCATTCCTACTCAAACAGGAATTGATCTGATTGATTTAATTGACAACGAGCTTCTAAAATCTGCAGAGTTAACTGGTTTGTGGGAAAAACGTTTGAAAGAAATTGAACGTGGTGAGTATAGTGCTGCTCATTTTATTAATGAAATGAAAAAAATGGTAGACCGTTTGGTATACGAGGTACGTTCTAATACCAAATCTGTACGATTATCTGCCGAAAAAAGCACTTCTGAAAATACAAATAAGGTTAAGAAAAAATCTACTTCTAAAAAGAAAGAAGTGGTAGGTAAAAACTGCCCAAAATGTAGCAGCGGACAATTACTAAAAGGAAGTGCTGCTTATGGATGTTCTGCCTATAAAAATGGTTGTGATTTTACACTTCCGTTTGAATTTATGGACAAAAAAATTTCTGAAAGTCAATTCATTCGTTTGCTTGACAAAGGATGCACGACCAATTTAAAAGGATTTAAACAAGGTTCTGATAAAATTGAAGGTTTGGTTCGTTTTGATGATAATTTTAATTTAAAATTTGAACCAAAAAAAGGAGTTGTTACAAATGAAAAGATTACTTCGTCGCAAACTCCTCGTAATGACAATGAAAAAATAACTTGTCCAAAGTGTAACAAAGGAAGCGTTTTAAAAGGAAAATCTGCTTATGGATGTTCTGAGTATAAAAATGGTTGTGACTTTGTGTTTACTTTTGAAAACATCAAAAAAATGGCTAACGGGCAACCATTAACCAAAGAGTTAGTATATAAAATATTGACTTCTAAGTAAGTTCTTTATAATAGTATTCTATTAATTTCTCTGGGTTTTTAATGGTGTTTTTTATCCATTTAAAATACAATACATTCTTTTCTTCTTCTGATAGTTGCCAATCTAAATTTGTTCTTTTTAATCGGGTAGTTACATCTTGTAGTGTGATTGCTGCTGCTACTGAGATATTTAAGCTTTCGGTAAAACCAACCATTGGAATTTTTAAAAATCCATCTGCTTCTTGTTTTATGTAATCCGAAATTCCATCTTTTTCAGCACCAAAAACAAAAGCTGATTTTTTAGTAACATCAAAATCAGGTAAAATACACGAATCAGTGTGTGGTGTGGTACCTATAATTTGATACCCTTTTGCTCGTAAATCTTCCAAACAAGCTTTGGTATTGTCTCCGTCTTCTTTATATCGATGAATGTCTAACCATTTTTGACTTCCTTTGGCTACATGTCTTGATACTTTGTTCGTAAACTTATTTTCTATGGCATATACATCTTGTATACCAAATATATCACAACTTCTTACCACTGCGCTTGCATTATGTGGCTGATAAATATCTTCTAACACTACTGTAAAATGACGTGTTCTTTCATTCAAAACTTTGTGAAATGTATCTTTCCTTTTTTCAGTAATGTAACCTTCTAAATAGGCTAATAATCCTTCATCAATCATACGACAAACATAGTAAATTTTCCTATTTTATCTTATGCTTAAACAACTCGTTCTTTTTTAATAAATGTAGTTAACTCTATGCACAACTAAATTAAAATAACAAGTAAACTATAAATCTTAGTTGTGTTGGATTATTAATTAATATGACCTTAAATAAAGAAGAGAAAGCTAAATTTCTTTTTTATTAATAAGTTTTTGCTCTTCTAATGCTAGAACCAATAAATTAACGTAATCATTTACAGTTTCTTCTATAGACTTAGGATCAATAATATCTATATATCCTTTCCAAATTAACTCTCGTTCTTTTGTTGGACAAATACAATATAAAGAGGTTTCAGCTTTGTATATTTTATACTTTTCATAATAATTTGGGTCTTCTAGAATTTCTCGGTGATTATAATAATCTTCCTTAAACTTTACATCTAGGTATTTTTTTTCTTTATATTTTTCTGAGAATATTTTTCTATCTTCCACACCTACCACCTTAGTATAAATTACTGCATCATAAAAGTTTGCTGTTAAAACATTTTCTATAAGTTTTAATTCTTCTTCTGTTTTCCCTTCCATTCTAAATTTTGGCTCAAAAATATCTAAACTTGGCACTGCATCAATGTTTCTAGATTCTAACTCCTTTTTTAGCAATTCTTCAAACTTATCTCTAGCCTCTAAATTTGGAGTCATACCAATGATTAATACTTTGGTTAATGATAGTGAATCAATTTCTGGATTCTTCCAATACTCTACTAATTGAGTTGTTGTACAACAATTAAGTGTGACAACTGTAATCGATAGTAATATTATTAACTTTATGGATAATTTCATTTTTACTAATTTATGTTATCTTCTTTTTAGGTCTTTTTATGCTTACAGATAAAGTTACTAAATTCTTAGAAAAGCTAGAGTAATTTTCTCTTGGAGTTTACTTAAGTACTAGAAAATTATCTTTTTAGAGGTTCAAATACATAAACAGGTATACAAAACAAAAAAAATAGAAAAACTATCTATATTATCGCTTTTGAAAAGAAATTAAGAAATCTTTAAATAAGTCTACAAATCCTAATTAATCATGTAACATGCATAATAAATTTTTCTATTTTTAAAACTTTATTTTTTATCTATGAAAAAACGTTTGGTTGTATTAACAGGTGCTGTAAAAATATTGCTAGTAACTAAATTAACATTTAGAAATTTAGAGTATCCATATGTTTAACATAAATAAAGGTAAATTTTAGAATGAAGTTGTTTTTAAAAAGACAAATTTCCTACCTCAATATAATCCTCTTGTTTTTCTAATTTTACGATGATTGTTCGTTTTTTTTCATTTTTCTTTCCATAATTTGTAAACATATTTACTTTTAAAATAGTTGGGCCAGATATCTTTTGAACATTATCTGCATAATAATCAATCATAATTTTATACTTCCCTTTAATAGCATTCTTTAGCATAAACTCCTCCGGTCCATAGCCTTCCGTCATATCTGTTGACATTCTTCCTCCAATAGCTGTTTCCTGATTTTTGTAATATGCTTTTTCTCCATTTGGATCAATAACCCATAAATCAATATCTGTATCATTATGATTCCAATCAACAACTATACGGGCATCTACTGGAATTGATTTAAAAAACTTTCTCTGATGTTTACTTAGCTTTAATTTATTTCCATACTTCGATACGATCCTTGTAAGCTCTACAAATACAACAGATTCTATACCGTCAAATCGTTCATCTTCATCTTTAACTAAAAGCTCTCCATTATAAATCTTATAAAGCAGATTGAAGCAATCTTGATAATCTCCAGCTAGTTCATACCCTAATGCTAAATCTCTATATGATTGAGGTTCTTCAGGTCTTAACTCTAATACTTTTTTATAAATTTCCTTTGCTAAGTCATACTCCTTAAAGTACTCTAACTTATATGCCAATGCTTTTATAAGTTCATAATTATCTAGATCTATCTCTATTAAATTTGTCAAAATTCTAATTGCTAATTCTTTTTCTCCTTTTTGGTCAAAGAAATCAGCTACATCTATGTAGAACATCGGACTATTAGAATAATAATCTCTAATTTCTAAATATTTATTGTAAGCAGATAAAACCGAAATTTCTTTCTTAAGAATATCTACATATGGAGTTTTAGGGTTCCACGCTTTTAATTCTATTCTTTCCTCTATCAACAAGTTTAATTTCTCTATTTCTTTTTTATTAGTTTCTCTTCCTTTTTTTGTCGTAAAAATTATAATCCCATCCCTTGCTTTTTCTCCATAGAGTTTTATTGCATCAAAAGGTTTAATTACCTGTACAGCATAAATGTCTTTGGTATTTAATTTTCCTATAAAACTCTTTCTTACTGAAATTCCATCAACTATATACATTGGCTCATTTTGACTCAATGAACTGTTCCCTCTTATAGAAACTTTGGTTGTCCCTTCATTATCTTGAGAAATATTTACTCCTAAAGATTTACCAATTAAAGACTGAACAATATTACTATTTACTAATTTTGACTCTCTTGCTATACCTAGTCCAGTAACAACTACTTCATCAAGAACATTATCTTCTTCAAGCTCTATATTTACAGTATCACCGCTATTAATTATAACTTCTTTAGTTGAACATCCAACAAAAGAAAAAACTAAAACTTCATTCTCCTCCACATTAATAGCATAATTACCATCAAAATCAGTTTCAGTTCCTCGATTTGTTCCCTTTACTATTACACTCACTCCAGGTAAAACGTCTGAAGAATCACTTACAGTACCTTTCACTACCTTTTTAGAATAATCAACATCTACTCTTGGGTTGTCAGCATGATTTTCATTCAAGTTGTTACCATTTGTTGTGTTTGTAGTGTTATTTTCTTGATTTGTATTAGAATTTCTAACCCTAGATGTTTGAGTTGCTCTTTTTTTCTTCTGCTTCTTCTCTGGGTATCTATGGTTATACCAATTTATAATATCCTTATATTGACCAAAAAGGTCTTCTCTTCTATCTTCAATATCTTCTATGGTTGAAACTTGATCTTCCTCTTTTTCTTTTAACAACTCTTTGTAACGAGATCTTAATTCTTTTGGTGGCTCTATGCCATATCGTACATAATCTTCAATTCTATCTAAAATTAACATTGAAGTGTAATCTGTAACCAAATGATGTTGTTTCGCCAAGGAAATAATTTCTTTCTTATTCTTTTCTTTTTCCTTATTTAAATATTTCAATTTCTCCTTTGCCCAAAGTCTCTTAACATGATTTGAAGCTACAGAATTCTCCAAATTAAGAGTTAATACTTTTGTAACCTTTCCTTGATATCCGAACTCTAATTCAACTGAGGGGCTCCCCTTAAACCTTCCTGTAATTACAAAATCACTTGTAACATTTGTTCTGCTTTTTGGATATACTTCATCCAAATTAGCATCACTCTTAAAACCTAAAAACTGTAATACTTCTTGTTTTAATAATCTATATCCTTCTTCACTATTAAGTTTTCCTAAGTTTATATATACAGCTCCTTGATCAGTGGCAATTTTATTTAATAAAAAATGATTAGCAGATGTTAATGAGTTAATTGTATAAACTATTTTCTTCTTAAACCCTTCTATAGTTCCTAGGTTAGTCAATCCATCAGAAAATAAAAGTATTTCGTCTGAATTTAATTTTAAGGTACTTAGTGTTTCTAAATTAGTTCCACCATCATAAGTTTGAGATTGTATCTCTTTTTTAAGGTTATCCCATGTACCGTTAGTTATAACGAATTTCTCACCTTTATTTTTTGTATTATTAAAAGAAATAAATTCAACTTCCACATTTTGTATGTAGTTAAAATATTTATTCAAAAGCTCTATTTCTTTATTTAAATTTTTATTTCTCATTGAAAAAGAAACATCCCAAAGAATACTTATCTTTTTGGGTTTTTCTTTATTATTCGGTTTGTTTTCCAATGGAATCGAGCTATAAAAATAATCTCCATAGCTTAAAACATTTTCAGAGTTAGAAGGCTTTTTAAACTCTACTTTAATTGGTTTTTGAGGAGATACATTCTCTTTAACTAAAGAAGCACTCATTACACTTCCTTTCTTAATAAAATGTAAATCTTTAAAGAACTCGCTTTTTACAACAGGAAGTTTAGATATTCCATAAGTAAAAATATCTAAAGAAAAATTATCAACAACTTTCTTAATTCCTAAAGGAAGCTCATATACAAGTTTATCGCTAATTATAGAAAGCTTTTCTTCATACGTTAAAACTACTCTTTTATTTTTTTTAGGAAAAATTGGGTACACCCTTGCCTTATAATTGTTACCTGATGTTTTTTCTAAAAGTGCAGGGTCAATATTTTGCCTAACAGTAGTTTCATAAGCAACTCTAGCTAATTCTTTTTCTACAACTACAGCTTCTCTTAACTTTCCATTCAAATCCATCGCAAATTGATATACAGATTGTCCTTCTCCTAAAGGAAATATCAAATCCCCTTCTAGTGTTCTGTCTAAATCATTATAAAACTCCATATCATAAGTGGTAGTAGCAAAATCACCTGTAATATTTACTTCTACTTTTAGATTTGATAGTTTTAGTTCACTAGAATCTTTTAAAATAATTTTTGGGGTGCCTTGAGAAAAAAGACCAAAACTTACCAATAAAACGTTAATGAATAATATTTTTTTCATAGTTAATACTTTAAATTTTAGATAAAATTGAGCTTTTATCTTGAAAAATAAAATTAGGAATGAGTGTAGCTCTCTTTTTAATGAGTAAAGTGGTTCAGATAGAAAAGGAAAAATTTTCATAGCAATACAAATTTACCTAATTTTTATTCTCTAAAGAAGCATAAAACTATTCTATAATAAAAATAAAAACCTTCTAAATAAGTTAATTGCCCTTCATCAATTATATAGTAAGTAAAATTTTATATTTTAGATTTATGAAAAAACGTTTGGTTGTATTAACAGGTGCTGGTATTAGTGCTGAAAGTGGTATTAAAACTTTTAGAGATGCCGATGGCTTATGGGAAGGTCACGATATTTATGAAGTGGCTTCTCCACAAGGGTTTCATGCTAATCCTGAATTGGTATTAGACTTTTACAATCAACGTAGAAGACAACTTTTAAAAGTTTCTCCTAATAAAGCACATCACAATTTAGTTTCTTTAGAGAATGATTTTGAAGTTGATATTATTACTCAAAACGTAGATGATTTACACGAAAGAGCAGGAAACAAAAATGTAATACATTTACATGGCGAACTATTAAAAGCTCGTAGTACCAAAAACAAACATCTTGTTTATAATTGGAATAAAGATATTGCTATAGGTGATGTATGCGAAGAAAATGCTCAATTACGCCCACACATTGTTTGGTTTGGTGAAGATGTTCCTCTTTTGGAAAAAGCTGCAGAAATTACTCAACAGGCTGATATTTTAGTAATTATAGGAACTTCTATGCAAGTATATCCTGCTGCTAGTTTGGTTAATTATGTACAGCATAATACTCCTATTTATTTTATAGATCCTAAACCTGCTGTAAATAAAAACGCCTTCAATAACTTAACTATTATTGAAGACGTTGCTAGTTCTGGTACTGATAAATTAATTACTATACTAAAATAAGTTTAGTATCAAGTTTTATGAATTTGATGTTAATCGGTCAAAATACTCATACAATTCTCCTTTAGAAATTGTGCTTCCTTTTTCAATCAAATCAAAAAGTTCAACATTTCTTTCTTCTTGATATGCTTTTGAGCCTCTTAAAAACTCAATTGCTTCATCATTTGGATTTTTTAGTAGCCATTCAAACCCTTCTTGCTCTAAAACATTAATGTCTTTTTCTATTTTTATTACAATACGATGTATTTCTTTTTCTTCGCATTTGAATAGGTTTACTAAGTTTGGAGAAAAATGTTCTAAATACGTTGTTTTAGTTAATACATCATCCCAAACAACATCGCTAAATACATTCATTTCATCTTCAGCTACATGTGGTTTCTCTTTTTTTAGTTCATCCCATTCTTTTTTATCAATGTTTTGTGATGCTAAAAATCGAGTAAATTCTTCATGTAATCCTTCAAACTGTTCTTTTGTAAGTTGTCTATATTTCAAACGTTTTAATTTTTTTAATTAATTGATTTATTATAATAAAATTAAGAACGTTTGCAACCACTCGCTCCACCCGTTCTCTCATTAAAAATTTTAAAGAAAATCTTTTATATAGAAATTTTTAAAATTTATTAATGTTCGTTTCATTTGGCAATTTTAGTAATAAATTGGGGTTGGGGCAATTTTCCTTATAATAATCTAGGTTCTTTTTTGAAGAAACTCCAGGGTAATCTCCTTTATAATCTTCAATGTCTATCATTAACTGAAAATGTAAATGAGGAGCATAATCTCCGTTTACAGAACTATCTCCTAAAGTTCCTATCTTCTCTCCTTTTTTCACCTTTGTTCCAACTGATATGTCTTCTAAAGATTCTAATGATAAATGACCATATAATGAATAAAACTCATTTCCTTCTATTGAATGTTTTACAATAATCGTTGGCCCATAATCTCCATAATTTAAATTATTTTTAAAGCTATGAATTTCCCCATCTAATACAGCTAAAATATCTGTACCTGCATCACACCACAAATCAATTCCCAAATGAATATTGCGTTGGTTTTCTTCTGATAATTTATTAAAATGCTCACTTCTACTATAAATATCTCTTACTTCTAAATACCCTCCAAAAGCAACTGTTTTTTTATGCTTTGAAAAATAACTTTCTAAATATGCTTCCCATTCTTTTGATGAAGAAACATCAAAGCTTAATTCTTTGTTAGATGCAGCTATAGAAATTGGAATGTACTGACTAAAAGGTATACTAGTATCAACTACATGTAATGGTTTTTGAGATATATTATTTAAAAAATCTATCATATTTAAAAATTAAAAAAAGTGCAGTAATTACTGCACTTTTTATAAAAAACTAGTTATGTATTAGGCATTCTGTTTCTTAATTAAATTTAAAGCAGAACCTTCTTTATACCATTCAATTTGCCCTTCATTATAGGTATGATTCGCAATAATTATATCTTTTGAACCATCAGCATGAACCACTTCAACAGTTAATGGTTTTCCTGGTGCAAATTCATTTAAGTCTAAGAAGTTAAATGTATCGTCCTCTTGAATTAAATCGTAATCTGCTTCATTATCAAATGTTAAACCTAACATCCCTTGTTTTTTCAAGTTTGTTTCATGAATACGTGCAAATGATTTTACTAACACAGCTGCCACTCCTAAATGACGTGGTTCCATTGCTGCATGTTCACGAGAAGAACCCTCACCATAGTTATGATCTCCTACTACAATTGTTTTAATTCCTTTTGCTTTATACTCTCGCTGTACTTTAGGTACTGCATCATACTCTCCTGTTAATTGGTTTTTCACGAAGTTTGTCTTCATGTTAAAAGCATTTACAGCTCCAATTAACATATTGTTAGAAATATTATCTAAGTGTCCACGATAACGTAACCAAGGTCCTGCCATAGATATATGGTCAGTTGTACATTTACCGTATGCTTTGATTAATAATTTAGCACCTTTTATAATATTACCTATTGGCTCAAATGGCGTTAATAATTCTAAACGTTCTGAATTAGGGTTTACAACTATCTCTACATGACTTCCATCTTCCTCTGGTGCTAAATACCCATTCTCTTTAACCTCAAAACCTTTTGGTGGTAATTCCCATCCTGTTGGCTCATCAAACATTACCTCTTCTCCATTTTCATTAATTAATGAATCTGTCATTGGGTTAAAATCTAGACGTCCTGAAATTGCTATTGCTGCAGTTAATTCTGGTGAAGCAACAAAAGCATGTGTATTAGGGTTACCATCAGCTCTTTTAGCAAAATTACGATTGAAAGAGTGAACAATACTATTCTTTGGCGCATTTTTAGGATCACTATATCTAGCCCATTGTCCAATACATGGCCCGCATGCGTTAGTAAATATTTTAGCATCTAAATTTTCAAAGACTTGTAGTATTCCATCTCTTTCAGCTGTAAAACGTACTTGCTCAGATCCTGGATTAATACCAAACTCTGCTTTTGTTTTCAATCCTTTATCTATAGCTTGTTGTGCAATAGAAGCTGCACGTGATAAATCTTCGTAAGAAGAGTTTGTACAAGACCCTATTAGCCCCCACTCTACTTGTAATGGCCAATCATTTGCTTGAGCCTTCTCTGTCATTTCTTTTCCTACTGAAGTAGATAAATCAGGAGTAAAAGGTCCATTTAATAATGGGCCTAATTCTGATAAATTGATTTCAATTACTTGATCAAAATATTGTTCAGGGTTTGCGTATACTTCAACATCTGCAGTTAAGTATTCTTTAATTTCATTTGCTGCATCTGCCACATCATTTCTATCTGTAGCACGTAAATAACGTTCCATAGACTCATCGTAACCGAAAGTAGAGGTTGTAGCTCCAATCTCTGCTCCCATGTTACAAATAGTTCCTTTACCTGTACAAGACATAGCTGTTGCTCCAGGTCCAAAATATTCAACAATAGCTCCTGTTCCTCCTTTTACTGTTAGAATTTCTGCTACTTTTAAAATCACGTCTTTTGGTGCTGTCCACCCAGATAATTTACCTGTTAATTTTACACCTATTAATTTAGGAAATTTCAATTCCCAAGGCATTCCTGCCATTACATCTACTGCATCAGCTCCACCTACGCCAATAGCAACCATTCCTAACCCTCCAGCGTTTACTGTATGAGAATCAGTACCAATCATCATTCCTCCTGGAAATGCATAATTTTCTAATACCACTTGGTGAATAATTCCTGCTCCAGGTTTCCAGAAGCCAATACCGTATTTATTAGATACAGACTCTAAAAAATCAAAAACCTCACTACTTACATCGTTTGCGTGTTTTAAATCGGTAGCTGCTCCATCTTTTGCCTGAATTAAGTGGTCGCAATGTACCGTTGTTGGTACTGCTACTTTATCTTTTCCTGCTTGCATAAATTGTAACAACGCCATTTGTGCTGTTGCATCTTGACAAGCAATACGGTCTGGGGCAAAATCAACATAATCCTTTCCTCTTTCGAATGCTTTCGTTGGATTTCCGTCCCAAAGGTGTGTGTATAAAATTTTCTCTGCTAATGTTAAAGGTTTACCTGTAATTTCACGAGCAGCATCCACTCGTTCTACTACTTTATTGTATACCTCTTTTATCATGTTAATATCAAAAGCCATATATGTAATTTTTTTGTTGCTGTACGAATTTACCAAAAAAAACAGTACAAAAGATGGAGTAACTATATAATTATAATAAGTTTAAATAAGTTTTTTCTATAGTAGAGTTTTATACAGAAATTAATTAATAACAACAAAGCCCGAGCTTTAACACTCGGGCTTCTATATTATAACTAATAGTTTTATTTAACTATGAAATTACTAGTTGTTTTTGAGATGGTTTAAATTTTGTTAAAACAATACCGTCTACTGCTTTTTCATATTCTTCCATAGTAGGTGTTCTTCCTAAAATAGTAGACAATACTACTACTGGTGTAGAAGATAATAGAGATTCTCCTTTTTTCTCTCCAGAATCTTTTACAACTCTTCCTTGGAATAAACGTGTTGAAGTAGCCATTACTGTATCTCCTGGCTCAGCTTTTTCTTGATTCCCCATACATAAGTTACATCCAGGACGTTCTAAGTATAACATGTTTTCATACTTTGTACGTGCTAATCCTTTAGGTGCATTATCATCAAACTCAAATCCTGAATACTTTTGTAATACTTCCCAATCTCCTTCAGCTTTTAACTCGTCTACAATATTGTATGTAGGTGGTGCTACTACTAATGGAGCATTGAATTCTACTTTACCTTCTTGTGCTTCAATGTTCTTTAACATTTGAGCTAAGATTTTCATATCTCCTTTATGAACCATACAAGATCCTACGAAACCTAAATCTACTTTTTTAGTTCCTCCGTAGAATGATAATGGACGAATTGTATCGTGCGTATAACGTTTAGAAACATCTTCGTTATTTACATCAGGATCAGCAATCATTGGTTCAGCGATTTCATCTAAATCAATTACAACTTCTGCATAATATTTAGCATCCGCATCTGGTTTTAACGCTGGTTTATTTCCTGTTTTAACTTCTTGGATTCTAGTATTTGCCTTATCAACTAAACCTTGTAATACTTGCTTTTTATTATCCATTCCCTTATCAATCATGATTTGGATACGATCTCTAGCAATTTCCAATGATTCAATTAATGTTTCATCTTCTGAAATACAGATAGAAGCCTTTGCTTTCATCTCTGCAGTCCAGTCAGTAAACGTAAAAGCTTGATCAGCTGTTAAGGTACCTATATGCACCTCAATAACTCTTCCTTGGAATACATTTTCTCCTCCAAATTGCTTTAACATTTGTTGTTGTGTAGCATGCACTACATCACGGAAATCCATGAAGCTTCTCATGTCTCCCTTAAAAGTAACTTTTACTGATTGTGGAATTGGCATCGTTGCTTCCCCGGTTGCTAAAGCTAATGCTACAGTTCCTGAATCTGCACCAAAAGCAACTCCTTTTGACATACGTGTGTGAGAATCTCCTCCAATAATAATATCCCAATCACTTACTGTAATATCATTCAATACTTTATGAATTACATCCGTCATTGCATGATACTCACCTTTAGGATCACGACCAGTAATTAAACCAAAGTCGTTCATAAACTTCATTAATCTAGGAATATTCGCTTTTGACTTATCATCCCAAACTGAAGCAGTATGACATCCTGATTGGTATCCTCCATCAACAATTGGAGAAATTACCGTTGCAGCCATCATTTCTAACTCTTGAGAAGTCATTAACCCCGTAGTATCTTGAGATCCTACGATATTTACCTCTACACGAACATCAGAACCTGCATGTAATGTTTTACCTGGAGTAGTTCCTACTGCATTTTTGTTGAATATTTTTTCAACTGCTGTTAATCCTTGTCCTTCAACAGAAATTTCTTTAGAAGCTGCATATACTTGTGGAGCTTCAATTCCTAAAACTTTGGCAGCGAATGTTTGTAATTTTTTACCAAAAACTACAGCATAAGAACCTCCTGCTTTAATAAACTCCATTTTCTGTGGAGTTAAAGCGTCAGAAATATCTTTTAATTCTTTATCTCCGTTATATAATTTCTTAGTTTTTGTGTTAATCGTTAACACAGTTCCTGTATCAACAGAATAGGTTTGTTCTAAAACTGGTTCTCCATCAGCATTTAATACTGTATTTCCTTCAGCATCTTTTTGTTTTACCCAGTTTTTAAGATCAATACCAATACCCCCTGTTACACCAACTGTTGTTAAGAAAATAGGTGAAATTCCATTTGTTCCTGCAATTACAGGAGCTATATTGATAAATGGCACATAAGGACTAGAAGAAATCCCTGTCCAAAGAGCAACGTTATTTACTCCAGACATTCTTGAAGATCCTACTCCCATTGTTCCTTTTTCAGCGATTAACATCACTCGTTTATCAGGATGCTGCTCTTTTAATGCTAACAATTCTTGTTGCATTTCTTTGTTGTGCTCAAAAATAGATTGTCCGTGTAACTCACGGTCAGATCTAGAGTGTGCATCTGCACCTGGAGATAATAAATCTGTAGATATATCCCCTACTCCTGCAACAAATGTTACTATTTGAATTTCTTCATCTACCTCTGGTAACTTTGTAAAAAATTCTGCTTGTGCATAACTTTCAATAATTTCTTTAGCTATTGCACTTCCTGCTTTCATAGCCTCCTCTAAACGCTCAGTATCTGCTTCGTATAAAAATACCTGAGTCTTTAACACTTTAGCTGCTTCTTTAGCTATCGCTTCATCATTTCCTAAAGCTAAGTCTAATAAAACCTTGATAGAAGGCCCACCTTTCATGTGAGATAATTGTTCAAAAGCAAAAGCTGGAGTAATTTCTTCTACTACAAACTCTCCTAAAATAATTTCTTTCAAAAATTCAGCTTTTACACCAGCAGCATTTGTTGTACCTGGTAAAACATTATAAATAAAGAAATTAAGAGACTCTTTACGGTGCTCGTTATTTACATCTTTAATTTGTGAAATAATTTCAGTTAACAATTCACTTCCGTCAATTGGCTTAGGGTGTAGACCTTGCCCTTTTCTTACTTCAATCTCCTTTAGGTAATCTGAGTATGTGTTCATAAAAGGTTTATTATTTAATATTTGAAAAGAAACTGTAAAAGTTAAGATTTATTGAAATTGATTGTGATACAATTGACTTATAAAAACTCCCTTTTATTGTTTCTTAATTTATTTGTATCTAAAACTGTTATATGTAAGCACATATATCAAATTTACATACGAGTATATCTTGTTATTTTTTTGCCTAGCAAAAGTACTATTTTAACCTCAATTTTAAAAATAAACAACAAAACAGGAGAAATACTAAATTTATTTAATTTGAAATAGCTGTTTTTAAAAATATCTCAAAAAAACACTTAAAAACCAGTCAATTAATTATCAATTTGATAATTGAGATATTTTAAGTAAAGTACAGAAAAAGCTATAATGATTCTAAATAGGAAAAAAAAGCAGACCCATAAGCTGGATTCTGTTCCTCAAAAATGAGGCTCTTATCATTTATCTAGTTCCGAAATTACTAACGGAATCAATCTGCCTACCCCTTAGAATCGCGCGAGTAGCGCTCGAGCTCTAATGTACATGGCATTGCACCGCATAGAGTTTACCTGGTTTCACTACAGCATTACCTGTACATACTTTCTGTTGCACTTGTCCTCGGTTTACACCGGACGGATGTTATCCGCTATGCTACTCTATGGTGTCCAGACTTTCCTACTTACATTTGCTGTAAGTCGATAAGATAGGTCTGCTTAATATGTTTTTAGTTCACATCTTTATTCATAAAAAAACCCACTCAAAAAATTGAGTGGGAAAATTGCTATGAAAAAGAAAAAGTGTCTAGAACGTCTCCTAGACACTGCAAATATATAAACGTTTTTTGTTTTAAAAAAATTTAAATCAAAAAAAATTCAAATTTTATATTTTTTTTAAGAAAACATGTCTTTAACCTTTTCGAAGAACGACTTGTCTGACTTTTGAGGGTTTGGGCTAAAGTTCTCATCCTCTTGCATTTCCTCAAAAAATTTACGTTGATCCTTTGTTAATTCTTGTGGTGTCCACACATTTATGTGAATTAAGAAATCTCCATGTCCATAACGTTCAATACTAGGTAATCCTTTTCCTTTTAATCGTAAAATCTTACCAGATTGCGTTCCTGCATCAACTTTAATCTTAACTTTTCCTGTAACTGTATCTATTTCTTTAGAAGTTCCTAAAACAGCTTCTGAGAAGTTTATATATAAATCGTAGTGAATATTGCTTCCTTCTCTCTTTAAAGTATCGTGTGGTACTTCTTCAATCAACACTAATAAATCACCAGGAATTGAGTTCTTACCAGGAGCTTCGTTTCCTTTTCCTCCTACTTTTAGTTGAACTCCTTCTGTAACTCCTTCAGGAATATTAATAGAAACAGTTTCTTCTTTTACAATCATACCTTGTGCATCGGCTCCACTAGGTTTCTTATCTAACATTTCTCCTGCTCCATGACAAGTACCACAAGTAGTAGCTGTTTGCATTCTACCTAAAATAGTATTGGTAACTCGCATTTGTTGCCCTGTACCGTTACAGGTTGAACAGGTTTTATACGTTACTCCTTCTGCTTGAACTTTTCTACGAACTTTTACCTTCTTTTCAACTCCCTTGGCTATATCTTCTAAAGTTAGTTTTACACGAATACGTAAGTTACTACCTTTTACTCGTGCTTGACGGTGACCACCGCCACCAAAACCACCGAAACCGCCACCAAAGGCTCCTCCAAAAATATCTCCAAATTGGCTAAAAATGTCATCCATATTCATTCCGCCACCGCCGAAGCCTGCGTGACCTCCTTCAAAAGCAGCATGACCATACTGATCGTAACGAGCTTTCTTGTTCTCATCACTTAATATTTCATACGCTTCTGCAGCTAACTTGAATTTTTCTTCAGCATCTTTATCATCTGGATTTTTATCTGGATGATACTTAATAGCCATCTTTCGATATGCTTTTTTTATTTCAGCTTGCGATGCCGATTTTGATATTCCTAATATTTCGTAATAATCTTGTTTTGCCATAACTTTCAATGTTCAATTATCAGTAAACAGTTATTTTAAACAATAACCAATAATTGTATTAATGATAATTGTTTTACGCTTGCCCCATTACTACTTTAGGGTGACGAATAATTTTATCTCCTAGTTTGTATCCTTTCTCTACACAATCGATGATTTTTCCTTTTAAATCTTCTGTTGGCGCAGGTATTTGTGTAATTGCATCATGAATTTCAGCATCAAAATCATCTCCTGGCTTTACTTCAATTTCTACTAATCCTTTTTGAGTTAATGTGCTTTTAAACTTGTTGTTGATAAGCTCCATTCCTTTTAATAATTCAGAATCTTCAGTCTTTTTAATTTCTGCCAAACCTCTATCAAAATCATCCATAATTGGCAGTAAAGCTGTCATTAATTCTTGACTTGCTGTTTTAAAAAGCTCGATACGCTCTTTAGAAGTACGTTTTTTATAGTTTTCAAATTCAGCAAACAAACGTAAATATTTGTCTTTTTCTACTTGAATTAACTCTTCAGCTGTAGGCTCATCTTTTGCCTCAACCTCTTTATTTTCTTGAGTTTCTTCTTGCTCTCCTCCTAATTCTCCACTTTTTACAGCGTCATTAATTTCGTCTTCTTTTGTATATTGATCCTTACTCATTGTAAATAGTTTCTTTATTTTCTTTCTTTTGATTAACAAGAATGTTGCCAATAAAAAAATCGTGTCAACTTGACACGATTTTTTTATTATTATAATATCTGGTTAGTCTTAATGTAGTCTTCCTACTTCTGCTCCATCAACTGTTACATAAGGTACATATTCTCCTTTTTGTAATTTAAAAATAATAGTCTTACCATTTTTAAGTTTTATAGAGTGTTTGCTACTACAATTATAGATATACTTTGGTTCTCCATCAATAAATAACTTTGCTGTTGGACTTTCCCCAGCATCTAAAGACATCATTCCTGAATTTGAACTTGCAACTGGAAGGTATCTTTGTATAATAATTCTTGAAAAACCTTTTGATTTTTTACCTAAATCAAACTCACCCTCTTCTTTAATATCAATTTCATATGCGTATCTACCTTCTTTAGTAATACTATGCATTTTAAGATCTTGATTTTCTGACACATACTTTAATTTCTTTTCATAATCATTATAACCATTATTAAAATAATCTAAGAAACCTGCATTTTTTCTAGCTATTTTCGCATACTCTTTAGCATTATCTATATCACCTAGTAAAATACTTGCTGTTGTTAAATTCGCATAAATTACTTTAAGCTTTCTTTTTAGCTTTAATTTTTTTCCGTAATCTACATCTACTTGTTCTTTCCAGTATTCAACAGCTTTTTTAAGAGTTTCACTAGATTGTGTAGTCTTTATTTCTTCAATCAGTGGTGTAGAAATATCATTAAATTCTTTAGCTTTTCCTTTTTTGGCATTCCTAAATAAACCAAAATATAATTCAACTTCTGACTTACCTGTAAACAAAACACCTACATTACTATCAATGTAATCTTGTACCTCCTTTGTTAACAACATAGCCTTTGTTTTATTTCTATAAAACCTAGTTTCAGTTGGATATTCTTTTGAATTTGGTACGATAGACTTTATTCTTCTTACCTCATTATGAATCATTTTATCTCCATCAACCAACACCATTAAATTCATAGTACCTTGTAACTGTAATCCATTTTCTACATGCTGTAATTGACTACCAGTAAAACCCACTACTATTTGAATGTCTCCTTCATTTTCTACATACTCATACCCTTTTACTTTTAAGCCTTCAGTAAAAGATTGTAACGTTGGAAAATCTCTATAGTTTTCTGGCTTATTATCATTTTCATCATATTCATGATTCCAATAAGTTCCATCATCTTGAATTTCATAGCTAATAGTTTTTAAGTTCTTAAAAAACTCTGGTTGATTAAACTCCAATTCAAACTTATGAGGTTTAAACTGAGTGTTTTGAGAAAATATATTGGTACATACCAATAAAACTGTAAAAAGAAATAAATTCTTAATCATTTTCATCTTTTAAAAATTATTTTTGATTTATATTTAGTTAACTAATTCTTTCAATTTTAGCTCCGATAGATTTTAAACGAGCTTCAATATCCTCGTAACCTCTATCAATTTGTTCAATATTATCTATGATACTCGTTCCTTTTGCTGATAAGGCAGCAATTAATAAAGAAATACCTGCACGAATATCTGGTGAAGTCATTTTAGTTGCTTTTAATTGCGATTTGAAATCGTGCCCAATTACTGTAGCTCTATGTGGATCACATAAAATTACTTTAGCTCCCATGTCTATTAATTTATCAACAAAGAACAAGCGACTTTCAAACATTTTTTGATGAATTAAAACCGTACCTTTTGCTTGAGTTGCTACTACTAATACAATACTTAATAAATCTGGTGTAAACCCTGGCCAAGGCGCATCGGCTACTGTAAGTACTGATCCATCAATGTAACTTTGAATCTCATAACTATCTTGTTCAGGAATAAAGATATCATCCCCTCTTTTTTCTAGTTGAATTCCTAATTTTCTAAACACATTAGGAATTTGTCCTAAATCATCCCAACTAACATCTTTGATAGTTAATTCAGAACGCGTCATTGCAGCCATACCTATCCAACTTCCTATTTCAATCATATCTGGTAAAATAGTATGCTCACAACCTCCTAAAGACTCAACTCCTTCAATAGTTAATAAATTAGAACCTACTCCTGAGATTTTTGCTCCCATAGAGTTCAACATTTTTGATAATTGTTGAATATAAGGTTCACACGCAGCGTTATAAATAGTTGTAGTTCCCTTTGCTAAAACTGCCGCCATAATGATGTTTGCAGTTCCAGTTACTGAAGCTTCGTCTAGCAACATTTCTGTACCAACCAAACCTGTTTCAGTTTCTACTCCATAAAAATATTCCTCACGATTATAACGGAATTTTGCTCCTAAATTGATGAATCCTTCAAAGTGTGTATCTAAACGACGACGACCAATTTTATCTCCTCCTGGACGTGGAATGTATCCTTTTCCAAAACGAGCTAACAACGGACCAACAATCATAATAGAACCTCTTAGTGAGCTTCCATCCCTTTTAAAGTCTGCTGATTCTAGATATTTTAAATTGATATCATCTGCTTGAAAACTATAAGAATTTTTAGAAAGTTTTTCAATCTTAACTCCTAATTCTCCTAAAATGAAAATCAATTTATTGACATCAATAATATCAGGAATGTTGTTAATTATTACTTTTTCTGAAGTTAATAACACTGCACAAATTACTTGTAATGCTTCGTTTTTTGCCCCTTGTGGTGTTATTGTTCCTTTTAATTTGTGACCTCCTTCAATTTTAAATGATGCCATTTACTTTTTTCTGTATTTAGTGTTTGATTTTCCTTTTGATTTGTGCTGACCTTGGGTACTACGTTTTCTTAACAAACTTTTACTATCTGTTAAATCTTCTTCAATACTTCTGATGTCTATTTTTCCGTCTGATAATTCATACAGATGATCAAAAATTACATTATCATCAACCGTGTCTTTATTCCAATTTAGATAACATTTCTTCATATGATTCGCAATGGTAAAAATCAACGCTTCTTTCATATCACCATCTTCCCAAGTTAAAGCTACATCAATCATCGTTTGAATATTTGTTCCATAAAAACGATATTTAGAAGCTGATTTAGGATATGCCATTCTTTCTGGAGCCTCTTGCAACTCTTCTTTAGAAGGTGTGTCATAAGGAGAATCTACATCTAATTTAAAATTAGACATGATATGTAGCTGATCCCATAGCTTATGTTTAAAATCAGGAACATCACGTAAGTGTGGTTGTAAATTACCCATTACGTCTATAATTGCCTTAGCCATTGTGTTACGCTCTTCTCTATCTTCTAAAGCAACACAATGATTTACGAGTTTTTGTATATGTCTTCCGTATTCAGGAATAATTAATTTCGATCTTTCTGAATTGTATTCTAAATCAAACGTCATTTCTCTATATTTTTATCCATGCAAAATAGGTAATTATTTACGAACTAGCTATCCGACTACCTTCAATTTTGCAAATTGTAACAATAATTTCTTTTTACCTACGGTACTAAACTCTATTTCTGCTTTTTTATTGGGTCCTTTCCCTTCTAAAGCTATTACTCTTCCTGTACCAAAACGGTTATGCTCTACTAAATTTCCTACGGTAATTTCTCCATCAAATAAATTCATTTTGGGATTCATATCTGAAACCTTTTTCATCTTACTTTTTGGAGGAATCGTCATCGGTTTTTCTTTCTTTTCTAAAAACTCTTTTCTTTTTTTCTGAATAGGCTTTTGAAAACGAATTTGCTTCGGAGTATCATCAAATAAACTTGCATCAATAAATCTATTTGCAGAAGGTTCTGGAACTTTAGGTGTTAAATACTCTAAATACTGTTCATCTATTTCTTCTAAAAACCTACTTGGTTCACCGTCAGTTAATTTACCCCAACGATAACGTGTTTGTGCATAAGTTAAATAGGCTCCTTTTTCTGCTCTTGTTAAAGCTACGTAAAATAAACGTCTTTCTTCCTCTAACTCACTACGTGTGTTCATACTCATTGCAGAAGGAAACAAGCTTTCTTCTAACCCTACAATATACACGTATGGAAATTCTAATCCTTTTGATAAGTGAATTGTCATTAACGAAACTCGAGGTTCTTCATCTTGTTTATCAGAATCAAAATCAGTCGCTAGTGCTACATCCTCTAAAAAAGACGTTAACGAAGCATCCTCTCCTGTCTCAATCTTATCTGTAATAAAATCTTTTATCCCGTTTAATAATTCCTGAACGTTTTCAACCTTGTTCACTCCTTCGGGAGTTCCGTCTTTTTGTAAATCTTTAACTAATTGCGTTTGTTTCACCACCAAATCTGCTATTTCAAAAGCATTTTTGGTTTGCGCTTCTATTTGAAAACGCTGAATCATGTTTACAAAATTCTGTAACTTTGTTTTGGTTCCAGAATTAATACTGATATCAATCGTACTGATATTCTTTAAAATATCAAACATTGATTTTTTATAGTGATTTGCAGCAATAGTTAACTTATCTATCGTTGTAGCACCAATACCCCTTGCAGGATAATTGATAATACGCTTTAATGCTTCCTCGTCATTCGGATTGATTAAAATTCGTAAATATGATAGTAAATCTTTAATTTCTTTACGTTGGTAGAATGAGATTCCTCCGTAAATTTTATACTTAATGTCTTTTTTACGTAACGCATCTTCTATCGCTCTTGATTGAGCATTGGTACGGTATAGAATCGCAAACTGATCACTTGTCAATTGGTGATTCATTTGGTTTTCCCAAATAGATTGTGCTACAAAACGTCCTTCTTCTCCATCAGAAATCGTACGCATCACTTTCACGCTATCTCCCGCATCATTAGCTGTCCAAATTTCTTTATCTAACTTGGTTTTGTTCTTATCAATAACACTATTCGCAGCTCGTACAATGTTACTAGTTGAGCGGTAGTTTTGTTCTAACTTAAAAGTTTTTACATCCGGATAATCCTTTTGGAAATTTAAGATGTTTTGAATGTTTGCACCACGGAATCCATAGATACTTTGTGAATCATCTCCTACCACACAAATATTCTGAAAACGATCTGCCAACGCACGTACAATTAAATACTGTGAATGGTTAGTATCCTGGTACTCATCTACCAAAATATATCGGAAACGATCTTGATATTTTGCTAACACATCTGGAAAACGCGCTAACAACTCATTCGTTCGCAGTAGTAAATCGTCAAAATCCATAGCTCCAGACTTAAAACATCTATCTACATATTCTTTATAAATATCTCCTGTTCTCGGTCTACTAGCTTCTAAATCGGCTTGTTGTAAATCAGAATTATTAAAATACGCTCTAACCGTAATTAAACTGTTTTTAAAAGACGATATTCTACTTAAAATTTGCTTTGGCTTATATCTATCTTTATCCAAATTCATTTCTTTGATAATTGCCGTTATCAATCGAACTGAATCTTGTGTATCGTAAATGGTGAAGTTTGATGGATATCCTAATCGGTCAGCTTCTGAACGTAAAATACGTGCAAAAACCGAGTGAAAAGTTCCCATCCATAAGTTTTTAGCTTCGCTATAACCTACTACTTTACCAATACGGTCTTTCATTTCGCGGGCAGCTTTATTGGTAAAGGTAAGTGACAAGATGTTAAACGCATCTACTCCTTGCTCCATTAAATAAGCAATTCTATAGGTTAATACACGTGTTTTACCCGATCCTGCTCCGGCAATAATAATCATTGGACCGTCTTTTTGTAAAACGGCTGCTCTCTGTGGCTCGTTAAGTTGCTCTAAATAAGTACTCAATGAAAAATAAATTGAAAGATTTTAAAAATGGAAAATTAACCATTCTTTTAGGTTTATTAAAGATTCTGAACCATTTTTTATTCACGAATTTTATTCTTGAAAAATTCGATATAATTACCGAATATTTAAAAATTCGTCTAATAACCCAAATAAATACATATTCGTTTTAAAACCCGAATTATTTTGTTTTATGAATATAAAGATTTATTTTTACTAAAAATTTAGCAGTATGACAAGTGTAATTACAGGTGATATTATAAATTCTAGAGATGTATTAGCTAAAATATGGCTTCCTATTTTAAAGCAAAGCTTTAACAAAATAGGAGAAACTCCTAAAACATGGGAAATTTTTCGCGGTGATAGTTTTCAAATTGAAATTGAAAATATTGCTGATACTTTACTTTTTGCTATTGAATTAAAAACTACTATAAAAAAAATAAAAGATTTAGATATTCGTTTAGCTATTGGTATAGGAACTAAAAGCTTTGATGCTGATAAAGTAACAGAAGCTAATGGTGAAGCTTTTGTTAATTCAGGTTATGCCTTCGATCATTCATTAAAAAAGCAAAATTTAGCTCTAAAAACACCTTGGAAAGACATTAATGAAGAGTTTGAAGTTTCTTTAGGTTTAAGTTTGCTGATTATGGATAATTGGACAGTAAATTCGGCTGCTTTTGTAAAAATGTATTTAGAAAACCCTGAAAGTACTCAAAAAGTAATTGCTAAAAAATTAGCCATTTCAGAAAGTAGTGCTAGCGAACGAAGAAAACGTGCTGGTTTTGATGAAATCATGAAGTTAGAAAAACGTTATAGAACTCTTATGAATAAGAAACTAACCAACCTATGATACTCTTTTTAAAACTTTTAGTAGCTCATTTATTGGGCGATTTTGTTTTTCAACCAAAAAGCTGGGTTAAAGACAAAGAGAAAAAGAAAATCAAATCAACAAAACTATACGCTCACATAGGTGTTCATGCTTTTCTGTTATTAATCTTATTACAGTTTAACTTACAATATTGGAATGTTTTCTTATTAATAATAGTTTCTCACTTTTTAATTGATTTGGGTAAAATTTATCTTCAAAAAAAGAAAAACAAGCGTTTGCTTTTCTTTTTAGATCAAACTTTACACCTCTTTTTTGTAGGAATAGCCACTTATATTTCCCAACCTTTTAACTTTACATTTTCAGCAATAGCAAGTGAGCATAATTTACTCTTAACCTGTTGTTTACTTTTTGTAACATTTACCTCATCTATTATTATAAATACGTTGATTTCTAAATGGAATCCTGAGAAAAATAATAAATCAGAAGAACAATCGTTAGCTAACGCAGGAAAGTATATTGGCTTTTTAGAACGTTTATTGGTTTTTGTTTTTATAGCAATTAATCAATGGGCTGGAGTGGGGTTTTTACTCGCAGCAAAATCTATATTCAGGTTTGGAGATTTAACCGCATCAAAAGATAGAAAATTAACAGAGTATGTACTTGTCGGAACTTTATTAAGTTTTGGATTGGCAATTTTAACAGGACTCGTATATTCGCATTATGGAAGATAAAATTATAGAAGGATTAGCCTATGCCCTACCTGCTTTAGTAACTGGTGGTGTAGCTTATCTTATTTTAGGTCGTTTTATAGAACAAGACAACAAAGAAAAAACCTTTAACGCCTTAGTTGAAAAAAAACGAGAAAGTTTACCAGTAAAACTACAAGCATACGAACGTATGTTATTGTTTTGTGAACGTATTAATCCATCAAAATTATTATTAAGAGTAAATCCTATTGGAGATGATCCAGATAACTATTTACAACTTTTAATAGGAAATATTGAACAAGAATTTGAGCACAACCTAGTGCAACAATTATATATTTCTGAAGATAGCTGGAAAGCTGTTTTAGCTGCTAAACTGGCTATTATCGCAAAGCTTCGATCAACTGCAGATAATGTAAGTACTGCAAAAGATTTACGTGAAAATGTACTCATTGATTACTCTCAAGAAGAAAGTCCTGCAAATACTGCTATTGGCTTTTTAAAACAAGAAGTTAAAAAACTGATATAATAAAAAAGCCTCCGTTTGGAGGTTTTTTTTAATTTGTAACATATGTTCTTTTATATTCTGTTCGTGAACCTTTTATATATTCCGGAATTTCACTTCTACTAATCTTTTTTATACTCAATGGCTTCCCATTCATAACAAGATAACCTTTCCCCTCTCCTAAGAGATTAGAAAATGCCAGATAATTTTTATCAGACCAACCTCCATATTTCTTTTGCATATTATAGGTTTCTGAATTTTTCTTTTTATTAGCACGAATCAAAACAGCTCTATCATTATGAGTACTATACATTCTTACATGCAAGCCATGATTATCATCATTCTTAATTAAAGCTAAATAAATTTTCGCACCACTTTTAAACTCTCCCAACCAATAGCTCCTTTGTGCAAAACTAACTGTACTGATAAATAAAAATAAAAGTAAAAAAATGGCTTTTTTCATAATCATTAAAGTTTTAGATTACTAATGTAAACTATTTATTTTAAATTATTTAGAATAAAATCAATCTTGGGGTTGGTATTTGAATTTGCTACATAAGAATCGGTTATATATTTTGCATGCTCAGCATACCCTCTATTAATCAAATATTCAATATCATTTACATATTCTAACGAAACTTTTCCTGTTAATAACACACTCAAATCTTTACCAGAATGAAAATAATCATAGATTTTTTTTAGCCCTGTTAAGTACAAATAATCTTTTGTAAAACCTCCTCCTCTATGAATACGCGTTGTAATATAAAACGCTTGTTCTCTTTCTAAATCATAGTTATTATGTAGCAATCTAAATGTTTTTGAAAATGAAGATCCTTTTACCAAACTATTTACAGCAATTACTCGATACGCCAATTCTTTTAAACGTTTAATCGTTAAATTACCTGACATGTATTCACTAAAAACAGCTAGTCCTTCTTGTGTCTCAACATTATTAGGAAACCCATGAGAAAATATTTTAAGCGGATGCAATACACCATTCATCGTTGTTACCATATGTACTCCGATTTCATGATTGGTTAAAATACCCATTTCATTTTTTGAAAAGATATGATTACTGTTCAACACCAAGGTTTGTGTACTATTTAACACCATAGCAATAGCCCCCATAGTATCAGATTCTTTTATATTAAAAGAAAAGTCATACCTACTTCCGTATTCTCTAAATAATTTTTCCGCTTCTTCTATAGAGTATTTTGGTTGAAATATTTCTTCGGAAGTATCTTCAGCATCAAAATGTAAAATGAATTTTGCATTCTCTACATCTTGCTCAGTAGGTTTTCCAAAAGAACGCAAACTGTTGTAATAGAATTTTTTTCCTTCTCCTACAGTTTCGATACACTGTACAATTCCCGAGTAGTAATAAATGATTTCTTCATATAGATTACGAATTTTTTCATCCTCTATCAACTCCAACGGAAGTGTAAAAAACTCTCGATGCAGTTTAAATTTGTCAAAATCTCTCTTTGGATATTCAAAAACAGGATCGGTTAAGTATTTCGACTCAAAAAAGCGTTGCTTTTCTTCCTCTATATTAACAGGGTTTACGTAACGTAATAACTCTATTTTTTTAACGAGTTTATCTATTTTTTTATCTATATCAGCAATCGCTTCTGCGGTAGCATTAATTTCCTTCATTGTAATTTATTAAAGTAACTACAAATTTATTTTTTATGCGTTTCATAAAATGATTGCGCATGCAATTTTAACTCCTCTTTTAAATACTTTTCTACAGCACCTACAACTTCTGGATATGTGATTTGTGCTAACTCATCGCAATATACTTTCGCTATTTCTGTCGCCAACACTAAAGTATTATTAAAGTTTTGCGTGATATACTTTAAGAAATAACCATTCCCTTGAAAAGTATCATTGATTTTAGACGTTGATTTGATATTGTTAGGTAAAGGCATTTGTTCTAATATGCCTCTCCACGCTTCTATTTCATTACCGAAACGACCATTATCTACATTAGCAGTACCTAAATTCCATGTTGGCACTTCCCTATCCCAACGTTGCCAATTATAAGAATGCATATCATACACAATACAAATGCTAAATTTTTCTTCAATTTTTGAAATCAACGCATGAACAACTTTGTAAAAATTAGCATGTTTATTCAAACTTTTAATTCTCATTTCTTCAGAAAGTGGCTTGTACCACAATTGCTTACCCCAAGCATCGGTATAAATTGCTGTTTCAGGAGCACGGTTCAAATCATACTCGAAACGAGAGTCCATTCCTGCAATAACAATTGGGTGCGATTGTACCATTGCTTTGGTTTCTGGATCTTCTTCGTACCAACGTTCATATTCGGTATGCATACAATTTTCCCACAACTCTTGTCTGAATTGATGCCCGTCATGAACGGCTCCACATACATACGGAACATACTCTTCTATTTTTATAGTAAAGGAATAATCGCTAGATACGGCTTCAAAAATCTCTTCCTTTTGAATTTTTTCTATAATTTCTGCTATCGAAAGTTTTTCCATCATACAACTACTTTTCAACAGGTAACTCTAATCTACTTGCCCACTCTGTCCAAGAACCATCATATACACTATAATTTGTATATCCTGACGCCTCCGCTCCTAAAGCTAAAATACACGCCGTTATTCCTGATCCACACGAAAAAGTCATGTGTTCTTTTTTAGGATTCATTTCAAAAAATAATTGTTGAAGCTCCTCTACTGATTTCATTTTCCCATCAGACTGTAATCTTCCGTGAGGCAAACTTTTCGAATTTGGAATATGACCTCCACGCATATCGGCTCTTGGTTCTGGTTCAGTAGCGTAAAAACGTCCTTTCGAACGCGCATCCAAAATCAACTCTTTATTATTGGAAGCTTCCAAAACTTGTTCGGTTACTCGTAGCAAATCTTCTTGGTATTCAGCTTCAAAATTACCTCTTTCAATTTTCTTTTCTTTCTGAGGCTCTACATTATATCCTGCTTCTTTCCATGCAGGTAATCCTCCATTTAAAACAGCGATATTTTGAAATCCAAAAACATTGAACAGCCACCATACTCTTGGCGATGAATACACCCCTAAATCGTCATAAACCACAATACAACTATTATTGTTTATTCCTAGTTTTTGAACTTGTTTTTCAAAGTGTTCTTTCGACGGAATTGTATTTGGATATTCTCCTTCAATATTTAAGAAAACGTTCTTTAAATCAAAGAAAACAGCATTTTTAATTTGCTGTTTTTCTTTTGTAATATCTAATGTACCTCCTACTTTAGGAATGGTTGCATCTAAAATAATTAGATTTTTAGCCTCTAAATTCTCTTGTAACCATTCTACTGAAACAAGAGGTGTAACTACTTTAAGCATCATCTACTTTACGTTTTAAATCTGTCATTCTTCTGAATGCTGCATTTTTTTCTAAAACTTTACTCTCTAAAAAGTCAATTACCTTTTCTTGAATCTTAACTTTTGATACTTTATTAATGTAAACAATTCCTCCTGGACTCATCACATTAACCTCGACTAGTTTTCCCCCAATAACATCTATTCCTACAAAATACAATCCGTCTTGAACCAATTTTGGACCAATCTTATCACACAATAACTTTTCAGCTTTTGTTAGCTTATGCTTTTCTACCCTACCACCTGCTGTAATATTTGAACGATGATCTTTATCTCCAGGAATACGTCTCATTGCCCCAATAGGCAATCCGTTTAACAATAAAATACGTACATCACCTTGATCGGCTCCTTCTATATAATCTTGTAGAATGACATAATCGGAAGATCCATCACTTTTATTTATATAAAAATCTAACAGAGAATTAATATTTCCCATTGCCGACTTTTCAATCAAAATTACTCCTGAACCTCCATATCCGTTTAATGGTTTTAAGATCATTTTATCTGACTCAGATTCTTCAATAATATTTATCAAATAGTCTTTGTTTTTAGAAACGTGAGTTACTGGAATTATCTCATTGTTTGGATCTTCAAAAACAGCGGTATACAACTTGTTATTTGCTTCACGCATTCCTTGAACCGAGTTGATGACAAAAACATCATCTTTTACTGAATCTAAAAAGTTCAACATTAATGGGTCTAAAGGTGGATTTGCTCTCATGAAAATAGCATCGAATCCAGCTAAAGGAAGCATTTCTTCTCTTGTAGTTGCTTTTTTATAGTACGATTTTATACTTGCTGGTACTTTGTCCATTCTTCCAACAATGGTACAAAAAGCATTTGTTACACTATTTCGTATTGTTAAGTTAGATGGTGTACATATTGCTACTCCATGCCCTCGTTTTGCACACTCATGTATCAACGTTAAAGTTGAATCTTTCTCAGGATTTATTTCTTCCCAAGGATACATTAAAAAACAAATATTCATTTAACCTGATTTGTTTATTCTTTCTTCTTTAATTACTATTATTCAATCTATTTATATAAGTAATGCTATACATTTACTTTACTTCATCATAATGATCATCCCAATTTTGAGGATGTGGTTTCCCTAATTTACCTACAGATTTTGCTACTAAAGTAGATACAGTAGCATCGCCTGTAACATTAATTACTGTTCTACACATATCTAAAGGTCTGTCAACAGCAAAAATTAATGCTAAACCAATTGCTAATTTATCTGCCGGAAAACCTACAGACTCTAACACAATAACCAACATTACCATACCTGCACCCGGTACTGCAGCAGAACCTATAGATGCTAATAATGCTGTAAGTATAATGGTTAATTGATCTCCAAAAGTTAGATTAAAACTTAATGCTTGTGCTATAAATACAGCCGCCACGGCTTGATACAAGCTCGTACCGTCCATATTAATAGTAGCACCTACTGGTAATACAAAACTCGACACTTCTTTATCTACACCTACATGCTCTTCAACACGCTCCATTGTTACTGGTAACGTTGCAGCACTAGAACTTGTAGAAAAAGCTAACAATTGTGCTGGACTAATTTGTTGTAAAAACCAAAATGGATTCTTTTTTACAAATACACTTATTAAAATCATATAGAATACAATCAATATCAACAAGCCACCTACCACTGTTAATGCATATTTTAATAATGCTAATAATAAATCTGGGTCATTTGAAGACACTACTACGTTAGCTAATAATGCGAATACAGCATACGGAGCAGACAACATAATTAAATCTACCATTTTTAGTACAACTTCATTTAAAGAATCGAAAAACTTCTTTAAAGGCTTAGATTTCTTCTCCCCTACCAGTAACATCGATATTCCTAAGAAAATGGTAAAGAAAATTACTTGTAACATTGCTTTGTTACTACTCATTGCCTGCATTGCGTTATCAGGAACCATATCTACAATAAATTGTAAAGGTCCGCTTGCTTTTTGTTTACTCGCTTCTGCTATTTTTGATTGTACTCCTCCACTATTCGCATAGGTTTCTGTTAATTTTGCTATAGTATCTTCAGAAATTCCATTTCCTGGCTGTACAATGTTAACCAACATTAACCCTACAGTAATTGCAATTACTGTAGTACCTATATATATAAGTATGGTACGTAGCCCTATATTTTTAAACTTAGAAATATCTTTTAAATCCGATATCCCTTTTACTAAAGACGCTATAATTAATGGAACAGCTATTAACTTTAATAATTTCACAAAAATAGTTCCCAATGGTTTTATCCAGTTAGCTACAAATGACGCTCCTCCTTCAACGAAAGTCATCGCTAAACCAAATAAAATTCCTAAAATCATTCCTATTAAAATTTGCCAGTGTAGTGCAAGTTTCTTCATGTAATCTATTAGTTTTTTGAGGCTGTAAGGTAAAAAGAAATATTGAAAAAAAAAGTGACCTCTAATTTGTAACTTGTGTCTCAATAAATAAGAACTTAGTACTAACCTTATAAAATTAAAAATGGCAGGAATTTTAGACTTATTAAACAGTGATTTAGGTAAAACAATTGTTTCTGGTGTAGCAGGATCTACTGGTCAAGATACTGATAAAACAAGCAGCGTATTAACAATGGCTTTGCCTGTTTTAATGAAAGCTATGCAACGTAATGCTTCTTCTTCTGAAGGTGCAGAAGGCTTAATGAGCGCATTAAATAAACATGATGGAGGAATTTTAGACAACCTTGGTGATTTATTTAATGGCGGTGTAAACTCAGATGTTTTACAAGACGGAAGTAAAATTTTAGGACATGTTTTAGGAAACAAACAACAAGGCGTTGAACAAGTAATTGGTCAAAAAGCAGGTATAGACACAAATGCTGTAGCAGATATCTTAAAAACAGCTGCTCCAATCTTATTGGGTCTTTTAGGAAAACAAAAACGTGAAACCAATGTAAATAATACTGGTGACTTAGGAAGTTTATTAGGTGGTTTGCTTGGTGGAAACTCTAACGAAAGAGAACAAAGCTTCTTAGAACAAATTTTAGATGCCGATGGTGACGGTAGTATTGTTGATGATGTAGCTGGTATGGTATTAGGAAACGCTAGCAGCAGTAAACAAAATTCTGGTGGTTTATTAGGCGGATTATTAGGTGGGGTTTTTGGAAAAAAATAAACTTTCTCTTTTAATGATGAATCAAAGGGCAAACATTTGTTTGCCCTTTTTCTTTTAATTACTTTTGCCACGATTATTAGTCTGTATGGAAAAACTAAAACAACGTTGGGGAGTAGACAATAACTGGTCTTTAGCTTCAATTTTTATTGTATTTGCTATGAATGGTTCATTTGCTGCTTGGGTAGCTAAACCTATAACGGGCTTACTTGGTTTGTCTCCTGAAACTATGTCTCCTTGGTTGTATTACCCTTTAAGAATTTTACTTATTTTCCCTATTTATCAAACTACTTTACCTTTATTAGGTTGGTTATTTGGTCAATTTAATTTTTTCTGGGACTTTGAAAAGAAGTTTTTAAGTCGTCTTGGGTTAGGATTTCTTTTTAAAAAACAAAACTAAAAACATTAATAATCAGGATTTTACCTTTTATTTTCTTTTTATAATTTCTTACTTTCGTACGTCGATAAGATTTGTAACACCTCCTCTATTAGTTCCCTTTTCTTTAATAGAAATACTAACAAAACCTAACTTCGTATGAAAACTCTAAAAAAAAGAATACTATTATCTATAGTAATTGGTTGCTTCATTGTATTATTTAACGCCTGTAAATCAGACAAAAAAGAAAACCAAAACACTACTATTATTCCAACGGAACAAAAAGCTAAAAAGAAAAATGTTATTACAATTATTACTGAAAGTATGGATTTTCAAATGGCTGATACCATTCCTTCAGGCTGGAATACTTTTAAATACTTAAATAAATCGCCACAAACTCATTTCTTTCTTGTAGATAAGTATCCTGAAGGGAAAAACTCAGAGGATGCTAAAAAATTTGTAGCTCCTGTATTTGATGAAGCAATGAAGCTTATTAATGAAGGAAATCCTAAAAAAGGATTTGAAGAATTTAAGAAACTACCTGAATGGTTTAGTGAAGTAACTTTTTTAGGTGGTAGTGGATTACTTTCTCCTGAAAAAACAGGCGAAACAATCCTGTATTTAAAACCAGGAAATTATATGCTAGAGTGTTATGTAAAAATGAGTAACGGCGTATTTCACTCTTCTATGGGAATGGTCAAAGACCTTGTTGTTTCAAATAAAGATTCAGGAAACTCTGAACCTGAAGCCGATGCCAATATAACTATTTCTAGTACTGAAGGGATTATTTTAAAAGACTCAGTTTTTGCAGGGAAACGTACATTTTCTGTTCTTTTTAAAGATCAAACTGTATATGAAAGTTTCGTTGGACACGATATTAATCTTGTTAAACTACAAAACAAAACAGATCTTAAAAATTTAGAAAAATGGATGAACTGGGCTGAACCTAAAGGATTAATAGAACCTGCACCTTCTGATGTAATTTTCTTAGGTGGTGTAAATGACATGCCTGCAGGAAACAAAGGGTATTTTACAGCAATACTAGATAAAGGTATTTATGGTTTAATTTCTGAAGTTCCTAAACCTTCTGATAAAAAGCTTTTTATAACTTTTGAAGTCTATTAACAAAGTAAACTTAGTTTACTTTGTTAATTATTTCATTTATATTGATTGGAATAGGCAAGTCTACTCCCTCTTTTAAAAAACGTTTATGCACCGCTTCTTTTAGGTTACATTTTGTTTTAAATTCCTGAAAAGGTTCATTCAACCATACGTATGCACGCATATGTATATGGTCTGGATGTATATCAATAACACGAACATCTACTTGATTTACATCTGCCATTACTTGCTCTGGTGTACGATAATCTATTACTGTTGGTAACTTTACCGCCTCATCTTGAATAATTTTTCGTGCTAAATCTATATCTGCTTTTATTCCTAATTTAAAATTATTAAAACTTAGAATATGAGAATCTTCTATAGTATGATTTAAGATAGAATCGGTACTAATTACAGAGTTTGGTATAATCAATCGTTTATTTTCAAAATTATTAATTACTGTATGACGTAACGTAATGTCTTCTACAATTCCTACACGGGTTTCATCTAATTTAATATAATCGCCTACTCGAAACGGACGAAAAATAACAATAAAAGCTCCTGCAATTAAATTAGAGAGCGCTGCTTGCGCAGCAAAACCTATAATCGCAGCAATAATACCTGCTCCAGAAAAAATTAATGTTGCCTTACTTCTAAAAGCCGGAACTGTCATAATAATGTATATAACAGTTAAAAGCCCTATTACAAAGGTTACCGAATTACGTAAAAACTGAATACTAGTTCTACCAAAACGATCTTCTTTTTTACTTTTAATTAGTTGCCAAATAATTGCTCTAACTAACCTGGATATAAGCCAAGAGGTTAGAAAAGCAACTATAATATAACCTAAAACACCAAAAAAAGTATCTAAATTGAAACGATATGATATTAATTCACTCATTAAAATAATGCTGTTTGACTTTCGTCATCTTTACTTTTTTTCTTCTTTTGAAGTGCTCTTTCTAAAGCTTTTTTTGCCTTATCTTCTTTCGACTCTTCGAATTCTTTTTTTATCTCAGAAACATCTAAACCTAAAGACTCTTCAACTATTTCTTCCTCTTCGTTTACCTCAATATCTTCTACTTTATCCTCCTCTGGTTCTTCATACGGAAGTGACTCTAACAAATTAACTGTTTTTATTTTTTCAACAGTTAACTGATTTCCTAAGGCTTTAATACCTTTAACCGCTATAAACTCTTCAAAGTTTACCTCGATATTCTCTAAACTTCGCTTTGAAAAAATTACCTCAGCTACTGGACGATAATCGGTTACTATAATTTGTAATTTCGATTTTTCGTGCTCTGAAATGAAAATTTCTTCTTTATCAGGAGCTTCAATTAAAAAACGTTTTACAAAATAACGTTCTTTATTTCCGTCAAAATAAATTACTGAAATAGGCTTATTAGGCTTCCATTTTTCTAAGACAATCATGTCATCTTCGAAATGCATTCCTAAATCTGGAGTCACTGCTTTTATTTTACCTGATTGCGTCGCAATTAAAATTTTATCTTCTGCTTTAAACTCTCCTAACAACTCTCCTCTTCCATCTACATTTAAACGTTGAACCGTATCATCAAACCAAACTTTACGCGGTTTTAAAGTAGATACACCTGCTTCTTTAAACTCTACTTTTTTAATCGCATATTTGGTTACCTGATTCCCTCTAACACTACGCCCTTTTATTGCTAAATCAGCAAAATCAATATCCCACTTTAGCTTTTTGATACTTCCAACAGCACGCAGCAAAATAGTTACTACTTCTGCTTCTCCATTAGGGTTTGCTGAGAAGTACAATACTTTCGATTTAGAATCGTCATTTGCTAAGTTGTACTCTTTATCACGTGTAACCGATGTTACATTGAAACGTTTCATAAAGGAAGCTCCTTTAGCTCCATCTCTATAAATCATGTTATAAACAGTGCGCTTGTCTTTCTTTTTGAAAATGGCAACGTGTATAATTCCTTTACCCACAAAGGTTTTAGAATCTACTTTTGTAACAATCATTGATCCGTCTTCTCTAAAAACAATAACATCATCAATATCAGCACAATCGGTAACGTATTCGTCTTTTTTCAAGGATGTTCCAATAAATCCTTCTTCTCTATTTACATATAGTTTAGAATTACGCATAACTACCTTGGTAGCTACGATATCGTCAAAAATTCGGATTTCTGTTTTTCGCTCTTTACCTTTTCCGTATTTCGTTTTTAATTCTTTAAAATAATCAATCGCAAAATCGATAAGGTTTGCTAAGTAATTCTTTACCTCTGCTATTTTTTCTTCTAAGCTTTCAATAAATTGTTTCGCCTTGTCAATATCAAACTTAGAAATCTTTTTAATTCGAATTTCTGTTAAACGCACGATATCTTCTTCTGTTACTTCGCGTCTTAAATGTTTGATATGCGGTTGTAACCCTTTATCAATCGCTTCAATTACACCTTCCCAAGTTTCAACTTCTTCAATATCACGGTAAATTCTATTTTCAATAAATATACGTTCTAACGAGGCAAAGTGCCATTGTTCTTCTAACTCGTGTAACTGAATTTCTAATTCACGCTTAAGTAATTCAACCGTAAAGTCTGTTGATTTTCTTAGAATTTCACTTACTCCTATAAAAATAGGTTTGTTGTCTTCAATAATACAACATAGAGGAGATATTGAGTTTTCACAATTGGTAAAAGCATATAACGCATCAATTGTTTTATCTGGCGATACATTAGGTGGTAAATGCACCAAAATTTCTACCTCAGCAGCTGTGTTATCTTCTATCTTTTTAATTTTAATTTTCCCTTTGTCATTTGCCTTTAAAATACTGTCAATTAATGATGAGGTAGTCGTTCCAAAAGGAATTTCATTAATAACTAGTGTTTTTTTATCAAGTGCTGATATTTTAGCACGTACTCTAATTTTACCACCTCTTTTTCCGTCTTTATAATCGGTTACATCTACGATACCTCCAGTTAAAAAATCAGGAACAATGGTAAAACTTCTTCCTTTTAAATATTTTATAGAAGCATCTATTAACTCGTTAAAGTTATGTGGAAGTATTTTGGTAGAAAGGCCTACAGCAATCCCTTCTGCTCCTTGTGCTAATAACAGTGGAAACTTTACAGGTAAGTTTACAGGTTCTTTTTTACGTCCGTCATACGATGCTTGCCACTCGGTAGTTTTAGCATTAAAAACAACATCTAACGCGAACTTAGACAAACGAGCTTCAATATAACGTGAGGCTGCAGCACGGTCACCTGTTAGGATATTACCCCAGTTACCTTGCATATCTATCAATAACTCCTTTTGCCCCATTTGTACCATGGCATCGGCAATAGAAGCATCTCCATGCGGATGATACTGCATGGTATGCCCAACAATGTTCGCTACTTTGTTATAGCGACCATCATCTAAATCTTTCATCGAATGCATAATACGACGTTGTACGGGTTTAAATCCGTCTTCAATCGATGGTACTGCACGTTCTAAAATTACATAGGAAGCATAATCTAAAAACCATTCTTTATACATACCCGTTACCTTAGTAATGGTTTCGGTTACTTCTGAATGATTTTCATTTGTTAATTCTTCTTCGTGTTCGTAATTGTTGTTTTCTTCACTCATGTATGAATGTTTAAACGTTTATTCGTTTAAGAGTCCTTTTGTTTCTTCTTAATTAGTAAAAAAATAGCTATAAAAACTAAGGCTGCAACTATCATATTGATATAAGGCGCCTTATTTCCCTCCCAACTTAAATTGTCAAAATCAACATTAAATACGTTGACAAAAAAAATTGAAAATGCTATTAATAAATATATTCTGGCTCTTCTATTTCTATCCATTATTATTTCTTGTACTTCGTTACAAGTTAATTTATTTATCTGATCTTTATTCTTTAATTTTTTTGATAGATAAACCTAATACTAAAGCCATAATCAGCATTAATAATATTCCTATATATGAATTTTGATTTGATGGACTACCAAAATAAATCATTAAGGCACACGCGAGAATCATTATCAATGATACTATTATAATTAATTTCTTTAATTCTTTCATATTAAACTTCTTCTACAATATCTAACTCAACCTTTAAGTTGTTAATGATAAACTTTTGTCTGTCTGGAGTATTTTTACCCATATAGAACTCTAACATTTGTTCTATCGACATTTCTTTGTCTAACATTACTGGGTCTAAACGAATATCATCTCCAATAAAATGGACAAATTCGTTAGGAGAAATCTCCCCTAACCCCTTAAATCGAGTTATTTCAGGTTTTCCTCTCAACTTATTTATTGCGGCTTGCTTTTCTTCTTCTGAATAACAATAAATGGTTTCCTTTTTATTTCGAACCCTAAAAAGTGGTGTATCTAAAATGTAGAGATGTCCTTCTTTAATAACTTCTGGGAAGAATTGCAAAAAGAAGGTAATTAATAACAAGCGTATGTGCATTCCATCTACATCGGCATCGGTAGCAATTACGATATTGTTGTAACGCAAATCTTCCAATCCGTCTTCTATATTTAAGGCTGCTTGTAACAGGTTAAACTCTTCATTTTCATATACGATTTTCTTTGACAATCCGTACGAGTTTAACGGTTTTCCTTTTAAACTAAATACTGCTTGTGTGTTTACGTTTCGAGACTTGGTTATCGATCCACTTGCCGAATCTCCCTCGGTAATAAATAGAGTTGTATCTAAATATCCGTCTTTTTTAGTATCTCCAAAGTGAATACGACAATCACGTAGCTTTTTGTTGTGTAAACTTGCTTTTTTTGCGCGCTCACGAGCTAATTTTCGAATTCCTGATAACTCTTTACGTTCTTTTTCAGCTTGCAATATCTTCTTTTGAAGTTTATCAGCTATCTCTGTATTTTTATGTAAAAAGTTGTCTAATTGCGTTTTTACAAAGTCGTTGATATAGGTACGAACGGTTGGTAAATCACCTCCCATTTCAGTAGAACCCAACTTGGTTTTGGTCTGACTTTCAAAAACAGGTTCCATTACCTTGATAGAAATCGCTGCAATGATGGATTTACGCACATCAGATGCATCAAAATTCTTTCCAAAAAACTCACGTACCGTTTTTACTACTGCTTCTCTAAAAGCATTTAAGTGTGTACCTCCTTGTGTGGTGTTTTGTCCATTTACAAATGAGTGATATTCTTCTGAATATTGCGTTTTACTGTGCGTCATCGCAATTTCAATATCATCACCACGCAAATGAATTATCGGATACAACATATCATCTTGATTGTTGTTATCTTCTAATAAATCTTTTAATCCGTTTTCTGAATAGAATTTTTCACCGTTAAAAACAATAGTTAATCCTGGATTAAGATATACGTAGTTTTTCAGTAGTTTTATAATATATTCTGGACGATACTTGTAGTTCTTAAAAATACTATCATCTGCAATAAAGGTTACTTTGGTACCTCTTCGACGTGATGTTTCTTCAAGAAATTCTTCATTCGTTAAATTTCCTTTTTCAAACTCTGCTGCTGCTGATTTACCATCACGGGTAGACTCAACTCTGAAGTAAGTAGATAAGGCGTTTACCGCTTTTGTACCTACTCCGTTTAATCCTACCGATTTTTTAAAGGCGCGTGAATCATACTTACCCCCAGTATTCATTTTCGATACAACATCTACTACTTTTCCTAACGGAATACCACGACCATAATCGCGCACAATTACTTTTTCGCCCTGTACCGAAACTTCAATCGTTTTTCCTGTACCCATAACAAACTCATCAATAGAGTTATCAAGCACTTCTTTTACCAAAATATAGATACCATCGTCGGGTGAAGAACCGTCTCCTAATTTTCCAATATACATCCCAGGACGCATACGGATATGTTCTTTCCAATCGAGCGAGCGAATATTATCTTCGGTATATTTTGTTTCTTGAGTCATAAAAATAAAAGCAATTGAAGTCTCTGCTAAAATAGTGTTTACAACGTAAAAACAAAAAACTCTGTTAATTTAATTATTAACAGAGTTTGTGTTATTTTCCCTTTAATTGTTTAGCTTCTATTTTACACAGAGTCCGACCATAACTTTCGGCTTTCTTCCTTACAATCGTTTTTATTTCTGTTTTACAAGTAGAAAGTCCTCTACATGTTTTCTTTAAATGATAACGTTCACTTGCTACACTTTTACAAATAAATACGTTTTTATCTTTCTTTTCTTGAAAAGCCATTAACATTAATGTCGCAAATATGAGTAGTATATATTTCATTATTCTGATTTTTTATTTTTCAATAAAAGTTTTATTCTTTTTTGCTTTTCTGTATTCCCAAGGAGCTATTACTTTTGATAATGACCAAACTCCTACTTTGTTGATTCTAGCTTTTTGTTCTAGCTCACTATATTCTTTACTTTTTGAATACTTTATAAAATGCATTGCTAGCCCATTTTTAACCAAGCTTTTATTTATATTTTGATTCTTATCATAATAAATCTCGGCAATTAAACGGTTCCAATGCCACTTACCCTTGTTAACTACTTTAACTGTTTTCCCAAATATACTGTTGGATACAAACTGTTTTGCTTTCGTACTATAAGCTTGTCCTTTTTCTGGACAATCAATATGCTCTAGCCTAATTTGAATTGGCTTGTTTTCATATAATATCTTTAATGTATCTCCGTCTACTACCCCAATTACTCTTGCACTAAATTCTTTCGGTACTTTTGCCCCTGTTAGAGTTATTAATAAAAATAATAGTATTGTTTTTAGGTACATAGTTTAATCTATAATTCAGAACCTAATTTAAGATTTTAATTAACTTTTTCTACTTCAGACTCCTCGTAATAATCTACAGTTCTTAAAAGTAAGGTATCTAGTTTATAGATATCATCAATACTCTCTATTCTTTCTCTTACTTCTTTTTTATTTACATCGAACAGTCCTATGTATTTAGTTTTTCCATTTAGATGAAGCCTACATAATGGTTTACGATTATTATCGTCTAATAAAATTCCAAAATATGACTGTGTATCTCTAAAAGCTATTCTATTTAAAGGTATTTTTCTTCTCAAAATAGCCTTAACAATTCTGTAAGCCTCCATTTCTTCTTCTGTGGTTACTATTTTACTTTCACTTTTTGGCTCAGATTCTTTTTGCTCTTCTACCATTTTCTCTTCTTCTTTATTCAACGCATTTTGTAATCTATCATTTACTCTTTCACTAATAAATTGATTAATAGATTTTGATACTAATTCTTTAAATTGTTCCAATACTTTTTCTGTCTGTCTTCCAGAATAAACTCTTGAAGTAAAAAATCGAATAAAATCATTTTCTGGCTCAATTAATTGTGAGCTAAAAATCTTTTTAATCTCTTTCGAATACTTTAAAGAGCTTGCGTTATTCACTATTTGATCGATATCAAATTTTGTTTTATGAAATTTCACTATTTCATTTATAGTGGGCTCCTTTAATTTCGTTATATCAAATTCTAAGAATGGTTTTTCATCCATCTTATTGGTAGCTTCTAAGTCAGTAAAAAACTTATATTCTATTCCATTTGTTAATAGTGCAAATCTTGATTTTGACGTATGAAAATATCTAAACAACTGAGAGTTATGTGTATTTAAATCTTCTTTCCAATGTTTACACTCTATTATTAAAATAGGAACACTATTCTCTATGATAGCATAATCAACTTTTTCTCCTTTTTTTAATCCAATATCAGCTGTAAACTCAGGTATTACTTCGGTAGGATTAAAAATATCATACCCCAATAAGTCTATAAAAGGCAATACAAAGGCTGTTTTAGTTGCTTCTTCCGTTTCTATCTGATCTCTTAATGTTGTAATTTTTTGTGAAAGTGCTTTTAGTTTGTTGGCTAGTTCCATTTTACAAGTTTTAGTTAAACACATCAAATCTAAACTCCCTAAAAAACAAAACCTTACGGATTTCCGTAAGGTTAAAAATTAGATCTAAATATTCTTTTAATCTTCCAGCAAAAGAACTTCACTCTGATGTACAAATCCCACTACCTTAGTTTTCTTTACTTTAATTTTAATCCATTTACCATGCGTAGATATTAGACTTAATTTTTCTCCAAATTCCAGTTGTTGAATTATATAATATGATATATCTGGACCACTCCTTACATTAAGATTTTTTTTATTTACAAGCAATGTTTTTAAGTTATTAGGCTTTTCTAATGATGTAATACTAGTGCTTCCATTAAAAACAGTTTTCTTAGTTTGTTGAGTTTTTCTATCACTCTTATATGAATTGGTATAACTTCTTGTTTGTTTCCCTCGAGCACAAACCCCGCATGACCCACCTCCACTACAATGCTTGCACCTACTGCAATTTTTACATGCCCTACAGTATGCAGACCCCGTACATCTCGCTTCTGTATCTACATAACACCCTAAAATACTTACGTTCTTTAAAGATTCTTTGGTTGTGGGATATTTAGCAAATCCTAATGTAAGAATAACTACTGATATCATTCCTACTCCGAATAATTGGTGTTTTATTTTCATTCATATTTTTGTTTATGTTTCTATAGTCTCAAATCTAATTATTGTAAAACATTAAACCCTACGGAAATCCGTAGGGTTTAATCAATATAATAGTCGTTTTGCTATTTCCTCTTCTTCTAGTACTTCTCCATTCTTTAGCAACATCTGTTTATTCTCACTAATCGGGTTTAAATACAGTTCATAACCATAAGTACAATTGTTAAACCGATATTTTAATGCTTTTATTCCTGCTAACAGTCCTTTTCTTTTTGTTTCTTCATATACATAATGTGAACAGGATTTTCTAAATATACAGCGTGCTGGCTTATCCTTTGGTTTAAACTTCCAATACGCCTTTATAGAAAGAAGTAACAAATGTTTCATTATTCTTTACTAAAAACAATCATTTGTCTGTATGCTGTATATCCTGGTTGAGAACCTATTCCAAAACAACCTGAATCAGGGAGAACATGAGTTTCCACACTCTCAAGTCGAACATATCGCCAACCTTGATCGTTGTAATTACTAATAATAGCTTCTAATTGTTGTGCTACTTTTGCTGAGTTTCCTTTATTTCTATCAATAGACGGTGTAAAGGGTATTACTTTATATTGCATAACTCTCTCTTTAAAATTTGATTCTTAGTTTTTACAACCATTTTTATCACAAGTAATTCTATCACTAGTACTTACCCAATGTTCTGGGTGCTCTGTTGTATCAAAACCGCATCCTGTCGTTCCTCCCTTACTTCCTTTATGAACCTCATTTGTTGGTGTGTGTTTTACAGCCATATCTATATTTTTTTGTTAATATCATTACAAACCTACCTTTATAAAAACACAAAACCCTACGGGTTTCCGTAGGGTTTTGTGTTTTTTACTTTTAAATAAGTCCAAAGTCTTTGGTAATAGCTATAAGTTGAGTGAGGTTATTTGCATTGAAACTTTCTTTTAGTAGCTTTAAGCGTTTTTCTACTGAACTTATACTACTTGGCTTAATTTTATTGTTTTTTAATTCTTCACTTATCTCTTTCTGATCTAAACCTTCAGCTAAATGTTGTAATAAAAACACATCGTAATCCGTAACTTCAAAGGCTTCTTTATCTCGTAAGGCATGTGCCAGTTGTGGTGTAATAAAAAACTCATTGTTATAAGCTAACTGTACTGCTTTCTTCAACTCCTTTTGTCCGTGATTGGATTTCCATACATAAGCATCCACTTCTAACTCATTACATAATTGTTTAATTCGGTAAGGTTTGTCTTCTACTGAAAATACTACCGTTTTTAAAGTTGGTTGTAATTTTTTGGCTTCAGCAATTAATTCTTCTCCTGATTGTAATCGCTGAGGGTTTATATTGTCTTTAAATGATAAATCGCTTACTAACAAATCGAACGGTTCATTATCTAAACACGCTTTCTTTAGTTTTAAAAAAGCTTCATCACAATATTGAGCATACTCTACAATTGGAATTTGTATATCTTTTAACGCTACTTTTATTCCGCTTGACATAAAATCGGCATCTTCGGCTATCAATACTTTTTTGAACATAACTACTTTTTAAATTGAAACTTTGCTTTAAATCCTTTTTCTTGCTTCGATTCAAAAGTAATAAACCCTCCTACTGATTTAATACGGATTTCCATATTTTGCAAACCATTTTTTACAGAGAGATTTTCAACTCCCTTTCCGTTGTCTTGATACGCTACTGATAGTTTGTTTTTTTCTACTGAAAAAGTTACGAGCACCAACGTTGCTTCACTGTATTTTTTCATGTTTACTAAAAGCTCTTGCAATACCCTATACACTACTATTTGTTTTTCTTTGGCTAACTGGTTTATATTTACCTCTAGCAATCCTTTATGAATTACTTTACAGTGATCGCTTGTAAAATCTATAAATAATTGTTTTAAGAAATCCTCAAAGTGTTCTCCTGTTAGTATAGGGCTGTTTTCGTGAGAAATATTTCTGGTTTGAGCATATATTTCCTCTATTCTTGTAAGCAACCTAGCATCTGTTGTTGATGTATTGTACAATGTATTCATTACCGCGTATACATCGTTTGCTAATTCATCATGTATTTTTTTAGCTAAACGGGTTTCTGTATTGTATACTTCTATGGCTTTTTCTTTTTTATTCTTTTCTCTTTTGTAGAAGAAATATACTATTGAAGATAGAATTGTAAAAATTACTACAAACCATAATAATTGCTTTTGAGATTTTTGTTGTTCTAAACTAAGATTTGACTCTGCTAACTTTGCTCTAGCTTCAAGTTTTTGTTTTTTTTCTTCTTCATAGCTATACATATAAGTTGCAAACTTATTTCTTAATTTTCTTTTTGATACAGTAATACTGTCTTGTAGTTTTATTCTTTCTAAAGCTAGTTTCTGGAGTTTTGTTGGTTTTGATGACAATAAAATCTTATCTATACCTAAAATGATATACTTTGGCATTTCATATTTTGAAGCTAAATCATACATTAGGTATGCATATTTTTGAGCTGTGTCGGGTATATTCATTTTTTCATAATAAACATATAAATAAAAATAGTTACTCGCCAATGCTCTAAAATCTTTAGTTTGTTTTTTAAGTTTTTGCGTTTTTAAAAAATCATCCTCGTTTACTTCATCTCCATTTAATAATCTAGCATAATTATAATTATCAAGTGCTTTTGCTTTTAAGTTAAGTCCAATACTATTATCTGTATAAGGTTCTAACGACAACAATAAATTTTCATATATTTTTATAGCTGATTTATACTCTTTTAAAGAAATATAATTGTTTGCTATATTACTTTCGTAACGATATTTTTTTATTGAGTCTTTTGCAAATTCCATTGCCTTAGTATACCAATAAATAGCGTTCTTATAATTTTCTTTTGAATTTGCGTTAATTCCTAATGTGTTGTATAAAGAAGTGGTTAAAGAGTATTTACCTTTATTGTTGCCTAAATACTTAAGAGCTTTTATAGCCGTAGAATCACTTTTAAAAAATAATTCTATTTCAGATTCTATTTTTGCTAAACTGAATAATTTTTCTGCTATTTTTATGCTATCTCCCAATGCTTCATACTCTTTTTTTGAAGCATCAAAATATTTATAAGCACTATCTATATTATTATCCTTTTTATAATAATACCCTAATTGATAGTATTTTTTTGCTAATTTTTCTTTTTCTAGATTTAATATCTCTTGTCTGATATTTAATATTTTCTCTTTTAATTCTTTTTCTTGACTATTACCTAAAATACTACTAAATAATAAATAAAATAGGAGAACTACTTTTCTTGTTTTCATTCTCCTAAATTATTAAATTAACTTATAATAAAATAATTAATCTTCTGGTTCTGGATCTGGATCATGATCGTTTCCTCCGCTATTTCCCCCTCCTGTATCATCTGTCGTTGTTTCTGTAGAATTTGTTTGTGGGACTACAGTAGATGAATCTGTGTTTAATGTATATAATCCATTGCTTACTAAAAATGTTATGATAAATAAAACCTTGTTCATTTTGTTTCTTTTAAAAATTGATAAAATTTATCCTGTCCAAGCACTTTGCTTAGCTACAGTTACACCATATTGGGTGTAGAATTTTTAAAAGAGTCGCGCGCCTCTTTCGCGGGAAGTGAAGATTGGTATCAGTATTGTTTAGTAGCTTCCCTTCTAAGAAACTTTACCGATATTTTATCTTTTAATTAGAACCAATCAATTTGTTTTCTTTTTATTTTTCGATTAATTCTGATGCAAATATTAAAAGGTTTTTCAGGTTATTATCAGACAAAACCTGGTCAGTTTTTAACCAAACAGCATTGTCTATTTTATGGATATCCGTAACCAAAAAGTGACCACTTTGGATACATTTGTCCAAACACCAAACTATCATGATTAAACAACTGTTTATCGATTTTTTCAATACCATTGAAGAAAGAGAGTTTAAAACCAATAAAAATGCTAAAGCTCTCTTTTGGGTAAACGAACTCCAAAAAGCAGATTATAACGATGAGAATTATATAGGTGAAAGAAAAGCGAAACGCTACTATGAAAAATATATAGAAGAAAAAAAAGATGTTAGTGTTAAAGCTCCTAATAGTTATCAACGGAATTTCATAGCTGAATATTTAGGATTTGAAGATTTTGAAGATTTCAAGAAAAAATCATTTACAGAAAATTCAGAAACAAAAGATTATATCAAAACAATTATTAAAGAAAAACCAACAACAGAAGAAGAGTTAAAAACCAACATTAAAAAGACTTCTGAAAAAATCCTGCCTTTTATTTTAAAATTTAAAAAACATTTTTTAGTCTCCTCTGTTTTCTTTCTTATATTACTTTTTACTTATAAGTATACTTTATTTGAGAACAATAATTGTATTATTTGGAAAGAAAATCACTATGAAACTACAGCATGTATAACTAAAGGAGCTATTAAAAACGAGCTATATAATATAGATATTAAGCGTTTTAAAAAAGTAGTTCTTATAAGGGATATGGCATTTTTTACTGAAGGAAAACCAAATTATTGGTATGGAAGAAATAAAGATAAAAAGCGAGAGTTTTTTACAGCCAGAGGGGTGCATCCTGAAACACTAAAAGAATTAGCCCCAATAACTAGAGATATTTTACATAGTGAAGGTTTATTAGACGAATAAAAAACGCCGTTAATAAATATTAACGGCGTTTTTGTTTTTTAGATTCCTGCTCATAGCAAGAATGATTTTATAAACAACTAGTTTATCTTCTACTGTAATTTGGTGCCTCCTTTGTAATAGCTACATCGTGTGGATGACTTTCGTTAATTCCACTTGCAGTAATACGAATGAATTTTCCTGTTTCTTTCAAGGTTTCAACATCTTTTGCTCCACAATACCCCATTCCTGCACGTAAACCTCCAACAAACTGATGAATACTTTCTTGTAACTCTCCTTTGTAAGGCACACGTCCTACAATTCCTTCAGGAACTAACTTCTTGATATCATCTTCTACATCTTGGAAATAACGGTCTTTCGATCCTTGTTTCATCGCTTCAACAGATCCCATTCCACGGTAAGACTTGAATTTTCTTCCGTCATAAATAATCGTTTCTCCTGGAGACTCTTTAGTTCCCGCTAATAACGATCCTAACATCACACAATCTGCTCCAGCTGCAATCGCTTTTGGTATATCTCCTGTATAACGAATACCACCATCTGCAATTACTGGAACTCCACTTCCTTTAATAGCTGCGGCAACTTCTAACACTGCAGAAAATTGAGGAAATCCAACACCTGCTACTACACGAGTAGTACAAATTGATCCTGGTCCGATTCCTACTTTTACAGCATCTGCTCCAGCTTCAACTAAATATTTAGCTGCGTCTGGTGTTGCAATATTACCAACTACTACATCTAACGTTGGGAATTTCTCTTTTACTTTCTTTAATACTGAAACTACACCTTGAGTATGTCCATGTGCTGTATCAATAATTACAGCATCTACTCCTGCATTTACCAATGCTTCAGCTCTATCAACAGCATCATGAGTTACTCCTAATGCAGCAGCTACTCGTAAACGTCCGTAAGAATCTTTATTGGCAATTGGTTTTTGTGTTAACTTGGTAATATCTCTAAAAGTGATTAACCCTACTAATTTATCATCATCATTAACAACTGGTAATTTTTCAATTTTATTTTCTTGTAAAATTACCTCTGCGTCTTTTAACGACGTTCCTTCAGCAACAGTTACTAAATTTTCAGATGTCATTACCTCTACAATAGGACGCTCGTTATTTTTTTCGAAACGTAAGTCACGATTTGTAACAATTCCTACTAATTTTCCTGCTTCGTCAACAATTGGAATTCCTCCAATTTTATGTTCTCGCATTGCTTGCTTTGCATCTAACACAATTGAAGTTAATGATAAGGTTATAGGATCGATGATCATACCGCTTTCTGCACGTTTAACCTTACGAACTTCAAGAGCTTGCTGCTCAATCGTCATGTTCTTATGCAACACTCCTATTCCTCCTTCTCTTGCTATAGCAATTGCCATAGCAGATTCGGTTACAGTATCCATTGCTGCAGACACTATAGGAACATTGATTGTTATGTTTCTTGTAAATTTTGTTTGGATTGAAACTTCTCTTGGAAGTACTTCTGAGTAGGCAGGAACTAATAAAACGTCATCATACGTTAATCCTTCACCTAGTATTTTAGATTGATGAGCTTGCATATGCAATCAATTTAGTGTGTTGTTAATTAATTGCATGCAAATATACTACAAATTATGTAAATATAACCTTTAAGTTTAGGTTAAGTCGTTAAATTTAATTTCAAAATAGTTTCCGCCATTTAATAACCAACATTCATTCTTCTATTCTTTACGCTTAAGGATATTTTTTCTTAATGATTATAATTGATTTGTAATTTCGGTAATGAAATTTCTTAACTTGTAGCTACCTAAAAAATTAATTAACATATAAAAAGAATAAGAAACCTTAAAACAAAATAATTATGAGTACAGCAACACAAGACACAGTTAAATCAACTTTAGTTGGTGCATATTTAACTAAAGGAACTATTGGAAACGTTGGTATGCCAGGAGCACCTATTGCACATTTTTCATTAGTAGTTTCTCCCGTATCAAATTCTGTTTCTGGAATGGTAGAAATAACTCAAGCAATCAATGCAAAACCTATAAGCGTACACGTTACAGGTAGTATTCGTGCAACAGGTTATGGTAAAGTAACAAAAATTGTAAACTTAACCGGTGAATACGTAATTTCAGTTCCACCTCCTGCAATAGGAAGTTATTTAGAAAAATTTTCTGCCTATATGGATATTGATAATGATTGGAATGGTACAGGTGGATTTACTTATGGGAATAATGAAGTTAATGATGTACCTGTAAAATCAAACAATTAGTATCTTCTAACCAAACTTAGTATACTAACCACTAACTTTGCAAAGTCGTTCTTTATAAGGGCGACTTTGTTTCTTTTTTTAGTTTTTCATTGTCTTTTTTATCTAAAAATTTGCACGTTGATAATCAACTTTTTTACGTTCAGGGAAAATCCTATTATACAAACACATAACCTTTTTACTTTTAACTACTCTCTGCTATGAGTAAAGCTTTTTACTGTAAACAAGCTATTACAAATTGAAAAAGTAATTAATAAAAAACATATATGAACACTATAAACTGGAATGATTTAGCACAACAAGCTACGCTACAAACTGATAAAGAGTTTAATCAGCAATTGGCTATTCTTACTAATTTAAACCCAACTAAAATCAACGATATAACTAAGGAATGTAAAATTACCAATACAAATATTGTTAAAACACTTAAACTAGTTGATGACGCTACTATGAGTACCAATGAAAAAGCCAAAGCAATTTCTAATATCGAAAATGGCTTTGGCTTTTTAATAAGTTTAGCTTCTAAAGTTATATAGCTATCTAAAAATTGTATTATCTTTTATAAATGCATTTTTATATCGTTCACTAAAAAGAATTTTTTCGCCACTATCTAAAACAATAAGATTGTCTTCAAAATAAATCTCTTTAATTCTCTTAACATTTACTAAGTAATTTCTATGTACTTGCTTAAAATCTGGATTAGAAAGCATGTCTTTCAACTTAGTTAATGATAATTTAATAAGATAGTTTCCTGAATCACAAATTAAACTACAGTACTTTTCCTTTACCTCTACATAATTAATGGAGGAAACATCTACTTTTACCACACTTCTTTTTTTCTTGATAAACAAAAAAGCAGGACTTAACACCGCGTTATCTGATGCTAAGCTTATGCTATTACTTTGCTGATAGCATGATTCGATAGCTAACTCTAAAGAAAATAGTAACTCTAACTTGTTGTATGGTTTTAAAAGATACACTAACGGATTGGTTAGTTTTGCTTCATCAAAAATTTCTCTTCCTTGCATACTGGTTAAGAATAAAAAAGGTACATTGATTCCTTCTTTATTCAAACGGTGTGCTAATGAAATTCCATCTGGTTTTCCGTTAATCATAATATCTAATATGATAACATCAAAAAAACGGTTTCTAATTAGCTTTTCTGCTTCTACAGCATTTTTTGCTAATGATATTTCATAGTCATTATCTTCTAAAAAAGAAGAAAGCTCTAAGGCTTCTTCTTCTGAATCTTCTAACAATAATAATTGTAGTTTTTTCATAATTTATGCACTTGCATTGGGTAACAAAATTCGTATAGTAGTCCCCACATTCAACTCACTATCTATGAGTAATTTTCCGTTATTCTTTTTAATAAGTGTTTGACAGAGTAACATACCCAAACCTACCCCTTCGGATCTGTTAATTTTGTCAATACTCAAGTCTTCTAATTCTTTAATTTTTGCTAGTTTTTCTTCTGAAATTCCAAAACCTGTGTCTTTAATTTCAATTGTACTAAATTCTTCAGAGTCTTTATAGGTTTTCACTTCAATTTTACCGTTTTCTCCTGTGTATTTTAGAGCATTATCTAACAAATTTCTCAATACTATTTTTAAGGACTCTTTGTCAGCTTTTACCAAAATAGTAGCTTCTAAATTTGTAGTCAGTGCAATGTTTTTAGCTTCAGCGATTTCTTCAAAGTTATAAACAGCCTGTTCTACCAAGGGCTTTAAAGGATACTCTTCTGCTTTAAATGATAACTGGTTGTTTTGCTCTAACGACCAATGCAACACATTGTTTAATAAGTGACTTGTACTTTCAGTTAACGCAATAGCATTGTTAGTAGTTTCACTTACCGCATCGTATTCTTTGTTTTTTAACTGTCGTTTTAGCTTTTCGTGTTGTCGCTTAATTGTATTTATTGGTGAACGTAAATCGTGAGATACCACAGAAAACAAATAATCTTTGGTTTTATTTGCTACGTTTAACTCCTCTTTTTGCTGAGTTATAAACTTATTTTTACTTTTTAACTCTCTATAAAAATAACCTAAAAACCCGAGAAAAATTAATAAACCGGAAGCTCCTACAGCTAAACTCTTTTGTACAAGTGCTTGACGCTTTAATTCTTCTTCTTGTAAAACGATTTCTTGTTGTTTCTGAGCTACGGCTAATTGTTTGTCTTTTTCTGTCAACTCCCAAATTTTATCACGGTTCCAAATAGAGTCTTTCCAATTACCATATTCCATATAATACTCTATACTTTTCTGGTAATTTTTCCTATTCTTCTCTACAACCGCCATATTTCTTGCTGAATTTTGCTTCAACCTTACATCAGAATAAAATTTTGACAAATCATAAGCTTCTTTAAATAATGGAATTGCTTTATCATCTAAATATTGATTGTAATATACATTTGCTAGATCCATTTTAGCACTAATTAAAGCTGCTGTATCTATAGCCTGAATTAAATTTAATTCTTTATTAAAATATTCATTAGCCTTGGCATAATCTTTCTTATAAATATAGCAAAGCCCTAAATTATGATAAATAGTCTTCCTAACACTTCTATTATTTACAGAATCATTTTCTATCCATTCTTTAAAACTCAACACTGATTTATCATACTTCTTACTATTCAAATAAATATTACCTAATAAGTATAATTTAATTTGATTATAAGATTTATCTTCTGAGATTTCAGAAATATTCAATAGAGCCTTAGTGTAAAGTTTATTGATAAACGCACTATAACCTTGAATACAATTAAAAAAATCTTTCTCTTTTTTTGTTCTTGCAATCATTAAAGCTCTATTGCTATAAGCATAACATGAATCGTACTGCTTTTTATTATAAAACTCTATAGCCTTGCAAAAAATTTTATTATTCGATTTTTGACAAATTTCATTTCCTCTTTCATATAGGAAATTTGATTTTTGACTATAACTATTTATTCCAAAAAAGAATATAAACACCCAAAGAAAAAAAAAGTCTTTTTTCAAAATTATTTTTTTGGCATTGTTGGAGGTGGTGGTGTAGCAGGGGTGGTTACCGTACCTCTTTCTGTTACAGGATCATCGTTTACATCACCTAAAATTGGATTCGTATTATTATCTCTAACATAAATCATGTCTGCTAATTCAGCCCCTTCTTCTAACTGATACGTAAATTGTAAGTAATACAAATCAAAATGGCTAGCTTCTTTTTTACAATTAAAATCCACTCTAAAATCTCTACCACTTACTGTAGTGTATCCACCATCTTTATTTAGTATTTTGATTGGTGTAATCCCGTAATAGTTTAAATAGATTTCGTTTCCTTGAAGCTGTAAACCATCTGTCTTTTCAATTGGTTGTAAAGGGTTGTCTGGTAAATACGCTAAAACTGTTACGGTAAAAGGAGTTCCATTACTACCTTCAAACCCAGACATGTTAACTAAAGGCCCTTTCGGTACATTTTCTGAACTAATATTAGTATCAAATTTTCTAAAATCTTTTAATGTCAATGTAACTCCATTAACGTTTACTTGGTTTCCCATGTTTTTATAATTTAAGTTTGGTTATTGGCTAAAATTACAATAAAAAGACTATATAGAAAACCTACTTAAAATAATTTTTAAGTAATACTTTATAAAGTAAATTACTATTCTCTCAAAAAAGAAGTTTAGATAGAAAAAAATTATTATTTCTTTTTAAAATACAATTGTTGTAGAATAACAATTATTGAAGTTGTATACACAGCTGTCATTAAAAAACCTGAAGCCATAACTACGTATTTCATCCAAGTAATACCTGTCCACATTACATAAATACCACCAAAGGTACATACTACAGAAACGAAAGGTTCTATCATTAAAAATAATTTAAGTTTCATACCAATACTTGTAGTAGACAAGATAATAGCCAATAAAAAGAAAATTACTGAAAGTGATAAAATATGGTTATGCACCAATGTTTTTATTTCTCCTGAAGATTTTTTAAACATCATTTTGGTAGCTTCTTCATCATCTTCATTTCCTAAATAACGTTCTTGTATTCCTTTAGAACTCGCATTGGTTGTGTCATTTACAAATGAAAGACCTCCAAAATAGCCTATACTTAATGTGGCTACAAAAACAACTATTAAATGTTTTATTTCTTTAGGAAACTGATGAATAACTCCGTGAACCTGCATTTATAATACTTTATTTTGATGAAGAATTGCTAAGTTTTGAAGAAAGGTATTTACAGCAATTGTCATTGAAGAAGCTGATATAGTTGCCCCTGAAATTGCCATAATATCTTTTTGATACTTCAATTTATCTTTTGATGTTTTACCGTTAAATTGTTTTAACCAGCGCTTACTACCTATCTCTCCACCATAATCTTCACGGTAAATTAACACTTTAGTTTTTACTATAATTAAGTCTTTATCTAACAGAATTAAATAATCGAACTCATCAGTTTTACTCGGAGCTTTATCTACGTAGGCATACCCTATTAATTCGTTTTTTACAACAATCTTAAAAAGCTTTTCTCCTTCAATTTTACGAACTAACAAATCGTTTACATCTTTTGAAATTTTTATTTCCTCTAAATCAAAAGTTTCTACCTCAAAAGTTTTACTTATTTCTTTTGTTACTTTCTTTTGTACATTTTTAGGAATGACAAATGATAACAAGCTAAAAGAAGCTATAAACAGTACAAAAGGAAATAATAGTTGTTTTCTCATGTTACAAAAATATTAGAATTAGTCTAAATAAAAAACAAAAAACGAACCAAATTAACATAATTTGATTCGTTTTTTAGTTTAATATGTTTCAGTTTACATTAGAACCAAACTCCGAAACCTAAGTTTAATTGTTTTATTGTTTGGCTACCTGCTACTGCATTATTCTTTAATTGGTAATCTGCCTTAAATGCAGCTCCTGGTGCTACTTTATAAGTTAAACCAAACGTCCACTCATCACGGTCATAAGCTAAATTTTTGCTAATACCACCGTCTACTGCTGCATGTGTGTTATAGTCTTCATAACGAGCAAAAGCATATAATTGTTGCTTTTTAGTCATTGGTAATAAGTTATAAGCAGCTTCTAAATACCAACCTTGTAACTCACTTCCTAAGGCATCATCAGTATTATTCGTTTCATATAAGTTATTGTATGCTTCAGTATCCGATAAACTAGCATGGATAAACTGACCACGGGCAGTAAAACGTTGATATGCGTAACGAGCGTCTAAACCTAACATGGCAATTCCTACATCAGCACCGTCAATATCTTCAATTGCTCTATCAGATTGTGTTCTACCAAAATATCCTGATAATCCTAAACGTAAACCTGGTAACCCATAGTAATCTACTTTTCCAGAGAAGTTAATATTGTTCATTTTAGATTCAGCTCCTTTTTGGCGACCACCACGTAAACCGTTTTCTCCTCCTAATTTACCTGTATATTCTCCTGTAGCAGCATCATACGACCCTGTATTAAATCCGTTAAACATATAAGCTTGGTAACGTAAAGAAGCTTCATCCCATTTACCAGATAACCCTAAACCAATTTCTCTCCAAGTAGTTGGTACAATTGCTTTATCCATACTTGGTCTTTCAACTCCATTAAATGTAGTTGGTTCGTGATACTCATTTACAATACCCATTGGTACTAACATTAAACCTGCATTTACATTTAAATTATCTGTTAAACTATACTGTAAAAATGCTTGTTCAATGTAAACTTCTTTTACGTGTTCAAATTCAATTTCTGTAACAAATTGAGTTCTTTCGTTAAACTTGTAACCAAATAACATTACAACTCTATGCACATCTAAATTTGCATTTTTTCCTGTTGCTCTATTGTAATGAACCTCACCATAACCACCTACTGTTAATCCTTGTTGACTTAAATTTGAAGATAAAAGACGTTGCGCAGCATTTTGCTGTGTTTGTGGGTTAGTTGGGATACTATCTTTTGGAGCTGTTTGCGCTGATGCGAATAATGATGCTCCTGCTAATAAACCGAAAAATACTTTTTTCATCTTATTTAGATTAATTTTAAACTATTTTTATTTTACGACCGCAAAATTAGTAGAGATAATCAATCTAACAAATTTTATTAAGATTTATTTTAAATAAAATTAACAGTTTTTAGTATTTAATTAATAAACAGCACTTTAAGATTTCTATCCTTTAAAAAAATTAACAATGGCTTTACGTATATCGTATGCTATTTCTTCTTTTTGAGGTGTATATATATTAATAACTCCTTCACTTTTATCCGAAAGCATAGGTATATCAAGTCCTCTTAATAAATAATCTGAAAAGGCAACTGTATAAGTTTTGTCTTCTTCAAGCTTGCCATTTTTAAGTATCCATTCTTCATTTTCTTTCTTAGCATTAAATCGTTGTAAATAAGCTCCTGTTCCAGAAGCTGCTTCTCCAAAATCTAACACTTCTTTTAACAGACTTCCTTTGATCTCTACTTTTAAAACTTCTCCCCCATAAGGTAAAACTCTAAAAATATCAACGGCATTAACATTTCCTGCTAGTATATCGTCTATTCTAACAGAACCTCCATTTACTAATGCACAATCAACCTCATTGTTATAGGCTAAGCTCATAGATTCTGCAATAATCTTCCCCATGTTTGTTTGTACAGTTCTAATTGTGCTTTCTCTTGCATCAAGTGGCTCTTTAGCTGTATATAAAACTTCGTAAGGGTTAGAAACTACTTCTTGAATTTTATTTTGTAAAACAACCTGCCATTTATCAACTACAGCTTGTACTTTTTCATTTGAAACAATTGAATCATTAATTTCTTTTAACTCAGATTTAAATTGAGTTTTCTTTGTTGCTGGATCATATTCAAATCTATGAATATAAGCTGTTTTGGCATTTGCATCTGCTTTTGCTATTACTACCTCTCCTACTTTATCGTAGCTATTTGTGTGTTCGTGCCCTCCCATTATTAATGGTACATTAGGTAGTAATTTTGCTATTTCTTTGTCTTGCGTTAGCGAAGCGTGAGTTAAGCCAATAACTATATCTACATTGTCTTTAATCTCATTATATGCTCGCTTTATCTCTTCGTACATATCACCATAATATACATAACTCTTAGGATTAGAAGGAATACAAACACTTATAAAACCTACCTTTAATTTTGTACCATCTGGATTTGTAAATTCTTTTATGTAAGAATCTTTTAAGCTATGTTTTTCTCCATCAATAGATTTATAAAAATATGAATGCTCACCATCTCTATTATGTAAAACATTGGCAGAAATCCATTCAAATTTACTTTCATTTAATCTCGCTTGTAAGTTTGTATAACTTAAATCGAATTCATGATTACCAAAAGCAACTACATCAAAGTTCATTGCATTCATTACTTCTACCATTTGCTTACCTCTAACACGTTCTCCATTATGTCTCATAGTTCCTATTAAAGATGGTGATAAAAAGTCTCCTGCTAAAACTAGCATTGTTTGCTCGTTTTCTTTAAGTAAATTTTGATGTACTGTTTCTACCCTTGCCATTCCTCCATATTTACCTCCTTGTATTGGAGCTATTTCATATACATCGTTTAGCTGAAGAATTGTAAAATACGTTTTATCAGCATCTTTTGTAAACTGATATTTGTTTGTAGAAGTGTTAGCTGTTTTTTTATTGGAGTTACAACTAACTATAAATAAGGTTATAAAAAGTACTAAAAGAATTCTAATCTGTTTCATTTGATTTTACTTTAAAAAAGAAACCAAATTTACAAATTCTAATGAAGATATTGGCGTGTGTTTTGTCGAATCATTCTTCTATATTCTACCAATTCTGGAAATTGGTAAAAGAAATTGATTTTCTTATGCGCAATCGTTCTAGGTTTTTTAATCTTAGGTCTTAGTACAAAGGCTGTCCAGCTTTCAACAATATCTTCTTCTGGACTTTCAGCAGCGTAATCTGTAAGGAACTCTGTTCTATTATTTAAATACAAGTCATATAATTTTTCAACACAGTTCGCTTCAGTATAGCAATATTTACGCTGAATTACATCCCAACGATTTAACAATGCTCCTTTCCAAAACAAATTAACAAACCTATTGATGTAACTATTTTTATACGCCTCTCCTTCTAAAGTTAAATACAACTCTCCTTCATCTTGTAGTTTTTTATCGGTAGGACGTATTTGTGTTCTGTTTAAGGTAAGTAAATGTCCAAACTCGTGTACTAAAGTGTAAACAGACTCATGAAGTCTTTTTTTATCTTTAGAATAAAAGTTAACATCATTAACATCTATTTCTAGTTGCCATTTGTCATTTTTTGAACTCAAAGCCACCAAAGCACCTGTTTTTTCATCAAGTCCGTCAGTCATTAAAACAATTCTCTTGATATATTTTTTGGTCAACTCTTGAGGGAAAATTCTATTGAATTCATTCCAATAATAAATGGCCAGTTGATCGTTTTTAGATCTATTTCGTATTATTTCACCATTTTTCACACTCCATGTCCCTATTCTCTCACTATCTGTAGCTTGAGAAAAGGCTGAAAAAAAGAAAAATAATATGTATTAATTTCATAATCTTTTAAAAAACTTCAAGTGCTTTATTATAGGCACTTTCAAAACTCATTGGTTTTATATTAGTTTCAACTTTATTTGCTGTAAAATATGACAGTAATTTCTCTGTAGGCATATTACCTGTCAACTCATCTTTTGCCATTGGACAACCTCCATAACCTTTTATAGCCCCGTCAAAACGCCTACAGCCTGCTTTGAAAGCACTATCTACTTTTTCGTGCCATTTGGTTGGTGTTGTATGAAGATGCGCTCCGAATTCAATTTGAGGATAACTAGGTATTAAGTTTGAAAATAAATAATCTATATCTTCAGGTGTTGAACTTCCAATAGTGTCTGACAAAGATAATATCTTAACACCTAAGTTAGAAAGTTTCTCTGTCCATTCTCCTACAATCTCTACATTCCAAGGATCACCATAAGGATTTCCAAACCCCATTGATAAATAAGCTACCACTTCTTTATTTGTTCTATTAGCTATCGTTAAAACTTCTTTTAATGTATCAATAGATTGTTCTATTGTTTTGTGTGTATTACGCATTTGAAAATTTTCAGAAATTGAGAAAGGATATCCTAAATAATCAATTTCTTCAAACTGTGATGCATCATTTGCCCCACGTACGTTAGCTATAATTGCTAAAAGTTTACTTGTAGTAGACGATAAATCTAATTTTGACAAAACCTCTGCGGTATCTCTCATTTGAGGTATTGCCTTTGGTGACACAAAACTTCCAAAATCTATAGTATCAAACCCCACCTTTAACAGTGAGTTGATGTATTTTGCCTTAGCTTCTGTAGGAATAAAATGACTTTTAATTCCTTGCATTGCATCTCTTGGGCATTCAATAATTTTAACACTGTTAACCATTGTGTCAAATATACATAATTTTGGTTCACTTCATCTAATTTAAGATTGCTTCAAACCCTTACAAAAAAAGAACATCACAAATATTTAAAATCCAGTAACTTATAATCAAACTCCATAAAAAAACAATCTCTTTTATCAAAAAAAGTTACTTTTATTAAAACAAACTGTCACAATTTAAAAGTTAAATTGTCTCTAGTATAGAATGATTTCATTGGAGTCGCAAAAAACACATATCAACCAACTAATCGAACGCTGTAAGAAAAACGATAGCACTGCACAAATGCAAGTGTATCAAAGCTATTATAAAGCTATGTATAACACGTCGTTTCGTATTTTAAAAGACGAGTTCGAAGCTGAAGATTTAATTCAAGAAGCATTTTTAACTGCTTTCACAAAATTAAACTCTTTTAAAGGCGAAGTTACTTTTGGTGCTTGGTTAAAACGAATAGTTATTAATAAAAGTTTAACGCAACTAAAAAAAGTAACCCGATATGATGAAGTTAAAATGGATGTGATTCCGAATTATGAAATCGAAGAAGTTGAGATAGATTATAGCTCTCTTGAAGTACAAAGAGTACTCAACTGTTTGCAAAGTTTAAAAGATAATTACAGAATTGTATTGACTTTGAACTTAATTGAAGGCTATGATTATGAAGAAATAGCTCAGATATTGGATTATACTAACGAAAATGTGCGCACAACAATATCAAGAGCTAAAAAGAAATTAAAACAAGTATTGGTAAACGATACTAATAAAACACAAGGATATGGAGGATAAACTACATCAATTTTTTAAAGAAAATGATTTCGATGTTTTTGAACCTCATCAAGGACATTTAGAACGTTTTCAGCGTAAACTAGAAAATCCGAAGAGAAATAAAAAACCTTCAATTTTCTGGATGAGTATAGCTGCATCAATTGTATTAATGTTAGGTTTTTATCTTGGTAACTACCAGCAACAAAAAACGTATACTCTAGCAGATGTTTCACCTAAAATGGCTGAAGCTCAAAACTTTTTTGTTACAACTCTAAACCAAGAATTAAAAGAAGTTGAACAGTTTAGAAGTTTAGAAACCGAAACAATTATTGAAGATTCATTAAATGAAATTGAAGAACTAGAAGACCAATATAACTCTCTTGAAAAAGAGCTTTCTAAAAAAGAAAACAAACGTCAAATCATACGAGAAATGATACAAAATTATCAGCAACGATTAGATGTGTTAGAAAGGCTTCTTTTACAATTAGAGCAATTACAAAACCCAGCAAAATTAGAATTATTAGACGATGAAATTATATAAACTACTTTTCTTATTCTTATTTATTCCTACCATTCTTATCGCTAACGATAGAAAACACGAAAAAAGCAAGAATATTAGCAAAACGTTTAACGTTAACAAAAACGCTACTTTATACATTAACAACAAATACGGAAATGTAAACGTAACTACATGGAATGAAAACCGTATAGAAATCAATGTTAAAATAACTGTAAAAGGTGATGATCTTTCAAGCGTTGAACGTAAATTAAAAGATATTGATATTCAATTTGAATCCACTTCCAGTTTAGTTGAGGCAAGAACTATTATAGAAAAAAGTAAATCTTCTTGGTCTTGGTGGGGAGGTAGCAACAATACAAATTATAAAATTAATTATTCGGTAAGGATGCCCATTACCAACAATGCTGACTTACACAATAAGTATGGAAATATATACTTATTAGATAAACTTGAAGGAAAATCAAATATTAACTGTGATTATGGTAAAATTCAAATTGATCAATTACTTAATAATAACAACAATATTAGCTTAGATTATTGTGGCTCTTCTGAAATCAGCTATATGAAATCAGGAAATCTTAATGTTGATTATTCTAAATTAACTATTAGAAAATCTAACAACTTAAAAGTAAGTGCAGACTATTCAACCATAAAAATTGGGGAAGCCAATGACATTACATTTAATAGTGACTACGGAAGTATTTCTGCTGATGAAGCAACAAACGTAATAGGGAATTCTGATTACGCTAGTGTTAAAATAGGCACACTTAAAAAGAGCTTAAAAATTAATAGCGATTATGGCGGAATTAGAATTCAAAACATCGTTAAAGGATTTGATAAAATCGTTATTGATGGAAACCATGCTAGTATTAAATTAGGAACTAGTAACAGTAATAATTTCAACTTTACAATCGATTTATCTTATGCTAGTTTTGGCTATCCTGATAACAATGTAGAGCTATACAAAAGCATCAAAAAAACATCTAAAAAATACTATGAAGGTACTTTTGGCAAAGGAAATTCGAATTCAAAGATTACCATTAAATCTAACTATGGTGGTGTCTCTTTAAAACTAAATGATTAACCAACTTATAAATTATATTATTATGAAAAAATTAGCAATTATATTACTTACCCTTACTTTCAGCTTACAAACGCAGGCACAAAGTTGGTGGAATTCTAAAAAAGTAAGAGGAAACGGAAATGTTACTACTGAAACACGTAATGTCGGTTCTTTTGAAAAAGTAAGCGTAGGAGGCTCTTTCGATGTTTATTTAATTGAGGGTAATGAAGGTAAGTTAACAATTGAAGGAGAAGAAAACATCTTAAAATATGTTGAAACTGAAGTTAAAAACGGAAAACTATACCTTGGATTTAAAGACAACACTAACATTAGTATGACTAAAAAATTAACAATTACTGTTCCTTTTGAAAATCTAGAATCTGTTTCGCTAGGAGGATCGGGTAACATAATTGCTAAAAAACGTATTAAAGCCGATGAAGTATCTTTTGCTTTAGGAGGTTCTGGAAATATTGTAGCTAATGTAGATGCTAATACTGTTAAGACTTCAATTGGAGGCTCTGGAAGTATTAAATTAAAAGGGAAAACTGACTATTTAAAATGTTCTATTGGAGGTTCTGGAGATGTAAAAGCTTACGAATTAGATGCTAATTCTTTAAAAGCTAGTATTGCTGGATCTGGTGATGTACAAATTTCAGTTAAAAATAAAATCAAAGCAACTGTAGTTGGATCTGGAAGCGTTTACTACAAAGGAAATCCATCTCAAATTGATAGTAACTCTTTAGGTTCTGGAGACGTGGTTGACAAAAACTAAACTCAGTATAAACTAACTACAACTAAAAAATCCGCTATAAATTTACAGCGGATTTTTTATTTATTAATCTATCGGGTCTGTGTACTTAAATGCAATTAAAACCTCCCTTGTATCTAAAACTTTCTCCACAAAATCCTTAAAATCAGGATACTCTTCAGAAGTTATTAAATTAGAGTTTACATCAGCTTCAATATTTATTTCTAAATGATTTTCTTTAATTAATTTATACGAAATAGAAAAAAAATGGTTCTTAAAACTATAAGTTGTGTTCTCTGGTAACCCAACAAACTCTTCATTTTCTTTAAGCTTTATAATTATTTTTTCTCTATAATAATCGGTATTCTCATACTGCCTATAATCTATTGGATATGACCGTTTTTCTAACTGAATAATCGAATTATTATACGGATTTAAGAAGTAAGGCACCTTAAATGTTTGCATACCTCCTACCTTACTTATCTTAATATCAGAAGTTAACTTCATAGTATAAGCAGCCTCTCCTTTATCTTTATTTAAACTTACTTTTTCAATATTAATTAACTTTACTGTTTCACTTGCTCTATTAGAAAGCTCTTGATGTAGTTCATCTTTTAACAATTTACCCTCTTTATTCTTTATAACATCAATATAATAAGACGCTAAATGACCTGTAATCTTACTTCTTAATTCAATATCTGATTCTTCTCTGTTTAAATCTAATTCTGTAACACTTGTAAATGTTGTCTTTTCTCTAGACACTTTATCTAGTTTAAATAAATCATACCTATTTTGAGTTAAATTATCATAAGGTATTTCTAGAGCTGTAGCTTCACGCAAAGACATTGGTAAAGATTTAAACGGAAGATTCTTGTCTGTAAGTTCTAAAAATTGATCTTTACCTTCTATTTTAACTTTTACAATACAATGATTGAAGTCAGTACTAGGGAGTAATAGCTGATTTTTAGCATAATCTGCTGTTAAAATTAAAACCATATTTACGTCTAACTCAGCTTTTTTAGCTAGTACTAAAAACAACGATGAGAAATCTTTACAGTCTCCTAATTTTGTTTTTAATGTTTTAGATGGTTTTTGTGGTACATACCCTCCTTGTCTAAAACTTACATGGCTATAATTTAAATTGTCTGTTATATAATAATATATTTTTTTTGCCCTTTCATTTTCTGACAATTGTTTATATCCTTCTTTAAATATCTCATTAAAGGTCTCTTCAACTTCTTTATCTACCCTTAGTTGTTTTCTTACGATATCTGAATACCAAATTGCAATATCGTTCCAAGAATCTATCGAGCTAATACTTAATCTTGTTACTACATCATTAAATGCAGGCATAAAATCTTCTGTAATAGGGATGTTAGGTATATTTTCTAACTTCCACTCATGAACATAGTAACCTCCTTTTTTATAGCTATTGTAGTTAATTTTACCATTTTTCTCTACATAATTCACTTTTTTATCAATGGTTAAAAATCTATAAACACTTTTAAAAACTGGATGGTACCCTTTAAAAGTATGGCTTAACACATAGTCTTTGTAGAATCTACCATAAGATGAATAAGTTGTTGTATAATCTACGTAAACAACATCGCCTATTTCTAATCCTGAAAAAACAAGATTAGCCCCATTACGATCTGCCGGTACAGTTTCTCCATTAGGTTTTACTATTTCTGCCTTCTTTATTTGATAATCTCCTGATAAACCTAAATTATATTCTTTAAAAATATTAATACCATTGAGTGACGTTACTTCATGAATAAGTGTTTCATGAAACTCTCCTCCTCCTCTTTCATAACTTAGAACAGCTACTTGATTTAATAATGTATTTACACCATAATTATTCGTGATATTCTTGCCTCTATTTTCTTTTATAAAAGTATACGCTTCTTTTAAACTAAACTCATCTAGTACATTTTTTTTATTTTCTAAATCATTAATTTTTTTTCTTAATTTAAGATCAGATGAATTTCTTACTAAAGCTATTTTATATAATTCTATTGCTTCTTTTTTCTTGCCTAACTGGGCATACACATCTCCTTTTGCTTTAACAAAAGAATATGAATTAGGGTAGTTTTTTATTCCTCTTTCTATAAATGGCAAAGATCTCTTATACTGGTTTGTATCATGTAATAATTGAATTAATGTGTACAAAAAATCATTATCGTAATCAAATCTATTTATAACCTCTGTATACAAATCAACAACATCTTCAATTCTATTTTGTTTTTTATAGTAATAGGCTAAATATTTTATTATTTCGGAGTTGAACTCTGATTTATTATACTTTTCTAAAGTGTTTATAGTTGTCTTATCATCATTAAAAAGATTAGTATAAAATTCAGAAAACACAGGTTTCATAGAAGATAATAATGTTTCATCTGCTAACAACTCATCTAACTTCTCTCTCATATTTTGCTTATCTTCTCGACGTAAAAAAATCATAAACTCTGATACCTTTTCCATAAATGGATAATCAATCGAATTCTTTATTTTTTTCATCTTCTTTTCATACGTCTCAATATCTAACCTCATTAAATCATCAAAGTTTTGATACTCTATAAAAGACGATAAATAATATTCAGGGTCTTCCCTTTTTAAATTATCTTGTATCCTTTTTAAGGCGCTATTATCTCCTTTAGTTGTATAACACTTCATTAAACATGAACGTATTAATGAACTTTTTGGGTATTTTACATACCATTCCTCTAAAAGATTAATTGCTTTATTTATTTTTCCGTTTCTGTAATATGTAAGAAACAAGCTAAATTTTGTTAAATTAGTATCATAACTTGTATCATTAAGCCTGTTTTCAAAATATGTTTCCACATCATGAGGAATTAATTTAGCTTTTACTTCTTCTGTATTCCTTTTTTTATAATTTCTTTCCTCAAAAGAAACCTCATAATTATTTAAAGATTTACCTTCTAAATCCTCTAAACGCAAAATAAAATAAGGGGTTCCGCCATTAGTTGCTAACTTAACCAACACTCTATTAACGCCCTTTTGAAGGTTAACCTCATAAGTATAAGCATCTAATTCTGTGTAATATTGATCATCATCTTCTAAGACTAACGCATCATTTAACCAAAGACGAATCAATCCCGATTTTCCTATTTTAAATCGAACTCTCTGGTCTTTTGAAGAATTAATAAATGTTTGAGCATAATGAACGCCTGCACCATATTCTGAGTGATTCGTAAAAAAGTTATACGCTTCAGTATTATTTGATGATTTATACCATTGTGCATCTCCATTACTTTGAGCATCAAAAACGACTTTATTAGACACTTCTTCTTCTGGGGGATAAGACATATCTATACCACTAGAATTTAAATTTTCAAAAACACCACAATATTCCCATCCTCTAACCGCATTAATATTACTCATTAATTCGGTGTAAGCAGTCCAATCTTTAAGATGTCTTTTTGTTATAGATTGTAAGTAAAAAAGTCCATTCTGAACTGTTGTATTTTTTATTTTAGATGCATCAATTAAGTGCGGTGAGTTATATGTTTCAAAATTAAATCCTGCATCAAAATAGTCGCTAAAAAAATAAGTCATTGTCCAATTAGAGAACATATAATTTTCATAGTCTTCATAATTAGAAATCCTTTTTAAAAAATTATAGTCACTTCTCATGTTTCCATTTTCCATTTCTACTAATTTCTTCAAAACGAGATTTTCTACATCATCCTCTATATTTAGTTTACCTACTAAACTATTGGCTTTTTCTCTATTGTTATTTAATAAAGCCTCCCATATTTTGGTGTTTTTTTGTGCATATAAAGTTGACGAAAGAAATAAGAAAAGTGCATAAATAAATATACTTTTCATTTTTGAATAAGTTAAATAATAAGTCATAGTGAATTTTAAAATATAGCATTTTTGAAATATCCTCAAACCTAAACAAATAGAATAAAATATCCTAAAAATCCACAAAAAAAGTCCGCTGTTCACGAACAGCGGACTTTTTATTTATTAAAAACGACTAACTTATTGTAACGAAGCTAAACTAGCCTTAATCGTTTCGATTTTTGCCAACGTATCAGATTCTTTTTTACGTTCTAAAGTAATTACCTGCTCTGGTGCATTACTCACAAATCGTTCGTTAGACAATTTCTTTTGAATTCCTGTTAAGAAACCTTCTGCACGTTTTAACTCAGCATTTAGTTTTGTAATTTCTGCTTCAACATCAATCGTATCTAACGAAATAGGAACAAAATATTCATTTGACTTCACACGGAACGATGCAGCTCCTTCTACTTTATCTGAAACGTACGAAACTTCAGAAGCGTTAGTCAACTTTTGAATTACAGCATCAAAATCTTTAGTGTAGTTTTCATTATTTACTACTGATAATTCAATAGTGTCTTTAAACGAAATATTTTTATTTTTTCTAATCGTTCTAATTCCGGAAACCACATCAGTCATAAACTCAAAATTAGCGATCAACTCTTCATTAACATCACCAATTACAGGGTATTTAGCAATAATTAATGCATCCTCTGGTGTTCTTTCAGTAATATGTTGCCAGATTTCCTCTGTTAAGAAAGGCATAAATGGATGCAATACTTTTAAGTTATTCTCTAATATTTCTATTACAGCTTTGTATGTTTTAGCATCAATTGGTTGTTGATATCCTGGTTTTACAATTTCTAATAACCATGATGAGAAATCATCAGTTATTAATTTATAAATTGCCATTAACGCATCAGATAAACGATATTTACTAAAATGATCTTCTATTTCTAATAACACTTTATTAAATTTCGCTTCGTACCAAGCTAATCCAATTTTAGCTGTTTCTGGTTGCGCTAAGTTTTCATCAATCTCCCATCCCTTAATTAAACGGAAGGTATTCCAGATTTTATTTGCAAATCCTTTTCCTTGTTGACATAAATCTTCGTCAAATAATAAATCGTTTCCAGCAGCAGAACTCAATAATAACCCTACACGAACTCCGTCAGCACCAAAATCTTCGATTAATTTTAAAGCATCTGGTGAGTTTCCTAAGGATTTTGACATTTTTCTGCGTTGCTTGTCACGTACTAAACCTGTTAAATACACATTTTCAAACGGACGCTCTCCCTTATACTCATATCCAGCAATAATCATACGAGCTACCCAGAAGAATAAAATATCTGGACCTGTTACTAAATCGTTGGTAGGATAATAATACTTAATTTCTTCATTCTCAGGATTACGAATTCCATCAAAAACACTCATTGGCCATAACCAAGAAGAGAACCAAGTATCTAACGCATCTGGATCTTGTTTTAAGTTAGAAGCAGTTAATGATGTATTCCCTGTTTTTTCTTGAGCTAATTTTACTGCCTCTTCAATATTCTCTGCTACTACAAAATCTTCTTTACCATCTCCAAAATAGAAAGCAGGAATTTGTTGTCCCCACCATAACTGACGAGAAATATTCCAATCACGAATGTTTTCCATCCAGTGACGATATGTGTTTTCAAACTTTCTTGGGAATAGCTTCACCTCTCTATCTTCACCTAAAACAGCTTCGATAGCTGGTTTTACCAATTCTTCCATTTTTAAGAACCATTGATCTGATAATCTTGGTTCTATTACCGCTTTCGTTCTTTCTGAAGTTCCAACTTTATTGGTATGAACTTCTGTTTTTACTAAGAATCCTTTTTCTTCTAATTCTTTAGTAATTTCCTTACGAACTACAAAACGATCTTTTCCTTCGTAGTGTAATCCGAATGAGTTTAAACTAGCATCTTCATTAAAAATATCTATTACTTCTAAATTGTGCTTATCTCCTAAAACTTTATCGTTTTCATCATGAGCAGGGGTAACTTTTAAACAACCCGTACCAAATTCAACATCTACATACTCATCTTCTATAATTGGAATTTCACGATTACATAAAGGTACAATAGCTTTCTTTCCTTTTAAATGAGTAAAACGCTCATCATTTGGATTGATACAAATAGCAGTATCTCCTAAAATAGTTTCAGGACGTGTGGTTGCAATTGTCACTTTTTCATCAGAACCTACAATATCATACTGTAAATAGTATAAATTTCCTTGACGCTCTTCATAAATTACTTCTTCATCAGAAAGGGTAGTTTTTGCTTCAGGGTCCCAATTTACCATACGATATCCACGGTAAATTAGACCTTTATTATATAAGTCTACAAATACTTTAATTACTGATTCTGACAATGCAGGATCCATCGTAAATGCAGTACGCTCCCAATCACAAGAAGCTCCTAACTTTTTTAACTGATCAAGAATAATTCCTCCATATTCATGTTTCCATTCCCAAGCATGCGCTAAAAATTCTTCACGTGTTAAATCGTTTTTATCAATCCCTTGCTCTTTTAACTTCGCTACAACTTTTGCTTCAGTCGCAATCGAAGCATGATCAGTACCAGGAACCCAACACGCATTTTTTCCTTGTAAACGAGCTCTACGGATTAATACATCTTGAATGGTATTGTTTAACATATGCCCCATATGCAATACTCCTGTGACGTTTGGTGGAGGTATTACTATTGTGTATGGTTCTCTTTCATCTACTTCAGAATGAAAATAATTATGTTTCATCCAGTAATCGTACCATTTACCTTCTACTTCTTTAGAATTGTATTTTGATGGAATATTCATATATGTTAAAATATCTTGTTTTGCTTATTACTAATTAAAATTAGCTTTTGGCATTGTTTTTGAAAATTGATTAGCAAAAATACAACTATCTATGAGGTACAGAAAATTAGAAGTTGTTTTTTTAAGATCTTAAATAAATAATACTAAATTTGTATTGGTTTACACCTTAAAATTAATTTTAACATTATGAAAACAATTTTATCATTTGTCGCTGTTTTCTTTATTACGTTAACAGTAAGCGCTCAAGAATTTAAATTTGAAACTGAAACAATCGATTACGGAAAAATAGCTCTTGGATCTGAAGGAAAACGCGTATTTGAATTCACTAACGTAGGAGATGCTCCTTTAATTATAAAAGACATCGTATCTACCTGTGGATGTACAGTTCCATCTAAACCTGAAAAACCAATTATGCCAGGTGAAAAAGGAGAAATTGAAGTTTCTTATGATACTAAAAGACCTGGTGGTTTCTCTAAAGCCATTACTATTATTTCTAATGCTAAGAAAAGCAGAAAAATGGTTAAAATCAAAGGTTTTATCGTAAAAGATGCAACTCCAGCCAAAGAAAAAAGTACTGTAAGTGATAGCTAAAAACTACACTTGTTAAGATAAAAAAGCTCAACTTAATAAGTTGAGCTTTTTTATTTATATCCGTTGTTCTAATTTAAATTCAAATTTTAACTTCACTCCTGCTCTTTCAACTTCTATTCTTATTTTTTTACCTGGTTTGACATGAAACATTTCAATAATTTCATTCAGTTGATATTCATGCGCTGCTTTACCGTTAATCTTTTTTACAACATCGTCTACCTTTAGCCCTGCTTTAAAAGCAGGAGAATTTTCTACAATTTTATCTATTTTATATTTAGGTTTAAAACGATAAAAATAACTATCAATAAATGAAATAACATTTTTTTGTTGTGCATCGTTATTATAACTATCAACTGCTTTGGTCATTGATTTTTCTCTAACTAACTCTTGTCCTGCATGCACAACATGTATACCACTCATATTGTAGTAAAAACCTGCACTTAAAGAACTATTCTTTTTTAGCACAATCCTTTTGTTAGGATAATCGATCCAAACTTTAAAACGTTTTAAAATGGCTCCACCAATACTTCCATTTCGCTCTTTAAATTGTCTTGCGTTAAATGTTGAAGAAGAATCCAAAAAAGAAGCTGTTGGCTCCTTAATTTCAAATTTTCCTATTGTTATGTTTTGTATTCTACTTCTATTTCCATAAATCGTTCCGCTAAAACCTTCACCTATAATATCCTTAAAAAACTTTTTAGGTGTTTGTATTTGTTCTTTCGTTCCTTCAAACAACCAAATCGCATCACTTCCCCCAGTATCTATTAATAATTTTACAGGTATTATAGTACTCACATCAGAATCTAGTTGTATGTGAGTATCTATATAAGGTTTGTTCCTATAAAACTGTAAAGGAAAGCTTTCACAATTCCTACAGATAGATTTTTTATAAGTTCTTGGATTATAAAAGTCAATCCTTTTATTGTTGTAATTAATTTTTACAATGACATCTTTTAACAAATCGTACCCTATAATACCATGAATAGTTGTTCCCATTTTAGCAGAAATATCAAAAGCATCCTTTAATATAACGTATAATTCTTCATTTGTGCTCTTAATATTCTTTATTCTAAAACTATTATTTTTAGACTTCAATGCTTCAACAGGCTCACCTGTACCTAACCCTCGAATCAATACACGTTCTATATCATTTAAACCAACACTGTCTTTTGACGTGAGATTGAATAAAATTGTTTTACTCACCCCTGTATCCAAAATAAACGACAATTGATGTCCGTTAATTTCTAAAGGAATAACAATAAGATTGTTTATTAATTGAAAATTAACCGATTGTTTATCTGTATTGTTTCCAAAAAAATTAAAATTTTGCTGTGCAAAAACAGACACACTAAAAAATAGTGTTAACGTGTATAGTAGTAGTCTAGTCAAAAAAACTTGTTTTATGGTTCTGTACTTAAAGATACAATCTTCTACTCGTTTTTTTTTACTTTTTATGATTTTTTTAACCCCCTTTTTCCTTAAAAACTACCTTAGTTTATCAAATATATTTCGCAAATTTGCCACTCAAACAACTAATTAATATAAAAATGCCATCAATTTCTAGTAAAGGAAATGCAATGCCTCAATCACCAATACGTAAATTGGTTCCTTTTGCTGAGGCTGCTAAAAAGAACGGAACAAAAGTTTATCATTTAAACATTGGTCAACCAGACATAAAAACTCCACAAGTTGCTTTAGATGCTGTAAAAAATAATACTATCGAAGTATTATCATATGCTAGATCTGAAGGTTCAGAAGAATACAGAACTAAATTAGCAAATTACTATGCTAAAAACGACATTCATGTAACAGCAAACAACATTATTGCTACTACAGGAGGTTCAGAAGCTTTACTATTTACAATTGGTAGTATTACAGACCCGGGAGATGAGATCATTATCCCTGAGCCTTTTTATGCGAACTATAATGGTTTTTCTACTGCTTCAGGTGTGAAAGTAGTTCCTGTTATTTCTAAAATTGAAAATAATTTTGCCTTACCTGCAATTGAAGATTTTGAGAAGTTAATTACTCCTAAAACAAAGGCTATCTTAATTTGTAACCCTGGAAATCCAACTGGATACTTATACAGTAAAGAAGAAATTGAAAAGCTAAAACAAATTGTGTTAAAACACGATTTATTTTTAATTGCTGATGAAGTGTATCGTGAGTTTACTTACGATGGTGAAAAACATAACTCAGTTATGGCTTTTGAAGGATTAGAGCAAAATGCTATTATGATTGATTCTGTATCGAAACGTTATAGTATGTGTGGTGCAAGAATTGGTTGTATAGTTTCTAAAAACGAAGAGTTTATAAATACAGCTCTTAAGTTTGCACAAGCGCGTTTAAGCCCACCAACGTATGCTTTAATTGCCAGTGAAGCTGCTTTAGATACACCTCAAAGTTATTTTGATGAAGTTATTGAAGAGTATGAAGATCGTAGAAATACGTTAATCACTGAATTACAAAAAATAGACGGTGTAAAAGTTGCTAATCCTAAAGGTGCTTTTTACTGTGTTGTTGAATTGCCAGTTAAAGATACTGATGATTTTGCGCAATGGATTTTAGAAAAATTCAATGATAATAACGAAACAGTAATGGTAGCCCCTGCAAGTGGATTCTACTCTACCGAAGGTGAAGGGAAAAACCAAGTGCGTATTGCTTACGTTTTGAATAAAACTGATTTAAAACGTTCTGTTGAAATATTAAAAATCGCCTTAGAAAAATATAATAGTTAATTGAATATTCAAGAAAACATATCTTTAAAAGAATACAACACGTTTGGTATTGATGTAAATGCCAAACGTTTTGTTTCTATTACTTCAGTATACCAATTACAACAACTTATAAAAGAGGAAAAAGACATTTTTTTAATTTCTGGCGGTAGTAACATGTTACTTACCAAAGATATTGAAACCTTAGTTGTACATATTAATTTTAAAGGAATTTCAATAGATCAACAAAACCATAACGATGTCTACATAACTGTAAATGCTGGTGAGAATTGGCACGAGTTTGTATTATGGTGTGTTTCACTAAATTATGGCGGCTTAGAAAACTTATCGCTTATTCCTGGAAATGTAGGCACTTGCCCAATTCAAAATATTGGAGCTTACGGAGTTGAAGTAAAAGATACTATAACTAAAGTAGAAGCTATTGAAATAAAAACAGGAAAACTCGTTTCTTTTTCTGCTGAAGAATGCCAGTTTGGATATCGAAATTCCATTTTTAAAAATAAAGCTAAAGGAAAGTATATATTAACTTCTGTTAGTTTTAAATTAACTAAAAACAATCATAAGCTTAATACTTCTTACGGAGCAATAGAATCTGAATTATCTTCAAAAGGAATAACAAATCCAACCATTAAAGATATTTCTGATGCTGTTATTACTATTCGTCAATCTAAATTACCCGACCCAAAAGAAATTGGTAATAGCGGAAGTTTCTTTAAAAACCCAGTAATTTCTAAAGAACATTTTGAAAAACTTCAAAAAAATTATCCAAGCATTCCTAGTTATGTGATTTCAGATACCGAAATTAAAGTCCCTGCTGGTTGGCTAATTGAACAAAGCGGCTTTAAAGGAAAGCGTTTCGGTAACTTCGGAGTTCATGAAAAACAAGCCTTAGTTTTAGTAAATTATGGGGATGCCTCAGGGAAAGAAATTTATGAATTGGCACAAAAAATTCAACATACTATTAAAGGTACATTTGATATTAACCTTGAAATAGAAGTTAATATTATTCAATAAAAAAGAAGCGTAGTAGTTACGCTCCTTTATATTTCTACACCTATTTTTTCTATTCTTTTTCTAACAAAGCTTTATAAATTAAACCTCCTACAATTGCTCCTGCAATAGGCGCTACCCAAAACAACCATACCTGCGACAAATAACCTCCGCCAGCAAATAATGCTTGACTCATAGAACGTGCTGGATTAACAGATGTATTGGTTATAGGAATGCTAATTAAATGAATTAAAGTTAGCCCTAAACCAATTGCAATTGGTGCAAAACCTTTCGGAGCATTTTTATGAATACTTCCTAAAATAATTAGTAAGAAAAACATGGTTAACAAAAACTCTGCTATAAAAGCGGCTGTTAAATTATAACCACCAGGAGATAACTCTCCATAACCATTAGCTGCAAAGCCCCCAAGTGTTTCAAATCCGTCGTTATCTGTTACTATTAAATATAAAAAAGTAGCTGCTAATACAGCACCTACTAATTGTGATACAATGTATGGAACCACTTCTTTAGCTGTATGATTTCCACCAACCCAAAGCCCAATAGTAACTGCGGGGTTAAAATGACCTCCAGAAATATGTCCTACAGCATACGCCATTGTTAATACTGTTAAACCAAACGCTAAGGCTACTCCTGCAAAACCTATTCCTAGCTCAGGAAAACTAGCTGCAAAAATTGCACTACCACAACCTCCAAAAACTAACCAAAATGTTCCGAAAAGTTCTGCAAAATATTTTTTCATATCCATGTTTTTAAATTAATTGATTCTTAAATATGACCCTTATTTAAATAAAAGTCACATTGTTATAAATCTACTACATTTTAACTCCATAAAAAATGGGAAGTTTGTATCTTTGCAATACAAAACAATACATCATGAAATTAATTTTTGTTACCATAGGATTATTAGCGTTAGCATTTGCTGGAATTGCCATTAAAATTTGGGCAAAAAAAGACGGAGAGTTTGCTGGTACTTGTGCTAGTCAAAACCCAATGTTAAACGAAAGTGGTGAAGCTTGCGGATTTTGTGGTAAAACCCCAGATCAATTCGATACTTGTAGCGAACCTCAACACAACTAACGGTCTTACTCAACTAACCTTTTTATTTTTATGGTATTTACTATACTGTTCTACACTTTTGTTGTAGCTACGGCTATACAAGTAGTGTATTATTTGTTCTTCTGTTCTTTTGTCTTTGAGAAAAAAAAAGAAAAAAATGAAGATGTGAATATCCCTATTTCAGTAATTGTATATATAAAAAATAATGCTGATATTTTAACTGAATATATTCAACATTTGGTCAAACAGAAATACCATAATTTTGAAATTGTTCTTGTTAATAACGCTTCAATAGATAATACTATAGATATCTTAGAAGAACTACAAAAACAATACACTAACTTAAAAATTGTAGATGTAAAAAACACGGAGGCCTTTTGGGGAAATAAAAAATATGCACTTACTCTTGGGGTTAAAGCTGCTACACACGAACACTTATTATTTACCGAAATAGACAGCAAGATTTTAAATGAAAACTGGATTAGTGAAATGGCTTGTAACTTTTCACAAGAAAAATCAATAATTATTGGTTATCAAAAGTTAAAACGTAAAAAGAATTCGTTAAATAATGTATTTATACGATTTCACCATTTATTAAACAGTATTCAGATTTTTACTTATACTAAATTTGGAAGTCCGTATAGAGCTACAAATCATAATCTAGCCTATACAAAAAGTGAGTTTTTTAAAGTTAACGGATATATTAATCATGTAAATCTTTTTATTGGCGAAGCCGATTTATTCATAAAAGATGCTGCTACCAAAATTAACACTACCTACTCTACTGACATTAATAGCTTTGTTTCCTCTAGAAAAAAAACAACTTTCAAAGAATGGTTTTCTCTACAAAAAAAAGAAACTATTTTAATTTCATTATACAAAAAGAAGCATCAATTTTTACTACGCTTATTCAAAGTTTCAAAACTAGTATTCTACATTTTGGCTATTTATATAGCAGTAATTAACTGGGCAATTGCCTTGCCTTTCATTATAGGCTACTTTACTTTACTATATACAGTTTTAGGAAAAGCTGCTTCAAAATTTCAAGAAAAAAATGTAATTATATTACTACCTTTCTTAGATATTTGTTTAGTATTATTACAAATTAGTATATTTATATCAAACCAAATTTCGAAACCAAAACATTGGAAATAAATCAAGAGAAAGTTCTTCACAATATTCAGCAAGCAAAAAAAGGGAATCAAATAGCTTTTAATTATTTGTTAGACACTTTTTGGGGAAATGTATATGCTTTTCAATTAAAACAAACTCAGAATGATAATGATGCTGAAGATATTACTATTCAAACTTTTTCTAAAGCTTTTGATAGAATTGAAACTTTTGATGAAGATTATCAATTTAAAACTTGGTTGATTACCATTTCTAAAAATGTATATATCGATTTTCTTCGAAAGAAAAAGTCTTCCATTTATACTCAAACTACCGAAGAACAAGAAAAAGAAGTATATGCTGTTGTTGATGACGCACCTTCGCCAGAAGATAAAATTATTACAGAACAAAACTTAGCTAAGCTTCTAAAAGATATCAAAAAACTAAAACCAAAATATCAAGAAGTTATTAATCTTCGTTACTTTCAGGAATTGAGTTATAAGGAAATTTCTGAACAAATTAACGAGCCAATCAACAATGTTAAAGTTAAATTATTGCGCGCAAAAAAATTATTAGCTGAAATAATAAAGAAATCATAAATTGCAAGAACATAAAAATCAAAAACTTATGATTTTACAGTTTCATGCAAACGCAAAAAACGTATACAAAAAAGAATTATATAAAGAGCTTCGGTTAAAAAGAGGAAGAAAAGAACACGTAAACGCTATTTTAAAAAAACTAAAAAACAGCGATTATCTAATCTTTTAAACTTTCTCTTCTCTCATGAAAAAATCCCTCTTAAATTTATTAGGTCCTGGAATTTTATTTGCTGGTGCTGCTATTGGTGTTTCACACTTAGTACAGTCTACCAGAGCTGGTGCCGATTTTGGTTTTGGTTTACTTTGGGCGCTTCTATTAGTACATATTTTTAAATATCCTTTCTTTCAATTCGGACCACGCTATGCGGCTGCAACAGGAGAAACGCTGTTAGATGGCTACAAAAAATTAGGCAAAGGCGTTTTAATAAGTTACTATATTTTAAATTTTGCTACCATGTTTACCATTCAAGCTGCTGTAACAATTGTTACTGCTAGTTTGGCTGCTAACCTCTTTGGTTTTTCACACGATTTAGTTGCATGGTCTTTAGCTATTATGCTAGTTAGCATTCTTTTTTTAGGTCTTGGTAAGTATACTCTTTTAGACAACTTAATGAAGTACATTATAGCTATTTTAACTGTAAGTACTATTATTGCTGTTGCTATTGCCTTATTTAAAACTGAAAAAGGATTCAGCTTTCAACAAATAATTCCTAGTGGAACAGCACAAGTTACTTTTTTAATTGCCTTTTTAGGATGGATGCCTGCTCCGTTAGACATTTCTATCTGGCATTCATTATGGTCGGTTGAAAAAGATAAAGTTACTTTTGAAAAGATTAAACCTAAACAAGCTATTTTTGATTTTAATGTAGGATACATTGGAGCCTTATTTTTAGGAGTATGTTTTGTAATGTTAGGGGCTTTAGTTATGTATCAATCAGGAGAGTCTTTTTCTAGCAAAGGAGCTACTTTTGCCTCACAACTTATAAATTTATATACTGAAAACCTTGGTGAATTCTCCGGAATATTTATAGGTGCTGCAGCATTTACAACTATGTTTAGCACAACGATTACCACCTTAGATGCTTCACCAAGAGCAATGGAAAAATCGTCTTCTTTACTCTTTTCTAAAAAGATAAAATTAAACTACTGGTTTTGGATTATACTTTTAACAATTGGTACGTATATAATTCTTCGTTACTTTTTAAGTGATATGGTTTTTCTTGTAAGAATTGCTACTATTTTATCGTTTTTAACAGCACCTTTTTACGCTATTTTAAACTATATTTTAATAACAGGAAACCATACACCTAAAAAACACAGACCAGAAATAGGCTTGCGTGTTTTAAGCTTAGTTGGCATCGTTTTTCTGATTGGTTTTAGTATTTGGTTTTTACTTAGTTTATAAATCTTTTCTTTGTAAATTTGCAATTCAATTTTTTATGGAATGGCAAACGAATCTACAGTAGCACCAGAAAGAACAAAAAAACCAAAATGGTTACGTGTAAAATTACCTGTTGGTAAAAAATATACCGAACTAAGAGGACTAGTTGATAAGTATAAACTGAATACAATTTGTACTAGTGGAAGCTGCCCTAACATGGGTGAATGCTGGGGAGAAGGTACTGCTACCTTTATGATTTTAGGAAATATCTGTACACGTTCTTGCGGGTTTTGTGGTGTAAAAACAGGTAGACCAGAAACTGTTGAATGGGACGAACCAGAAAAAGTTGCGCGCTCTATCAAATTAATGAATATTAAACACGCAGTTATTACTTCTGTTGACCGTGATGATTTAAAAGACGGTGGTTCTATTATTTGGGCTGAAACTGTACAAGCAATTCGTAGAGCAAATCCGAATACTACTTTAGAAACCTTAATTCCTGATTTTCAAGGAAATGAAAGATTAATAGACCGTATTATTGAAGTAGCTCCTGAAGTAGTTTCTCACAATATGGAAACGGTACGTCGTTTAACACGTGAAGTTCGTATTCAAGCAAAATACGATCGTAGTTTGGGAGTTTTAAAATACTTAAAAGATAATGGTATGCGTACTAAATCTGGAATTATGCTTGGTTTAGGAGAAACAGAAGAAGAAGTAATACAAACCATGAAAGATTTACGTAGTGTTGGATTAGATATTATAACTATCGGCCAATATTTACAACCTAGTAAAAAACATTTACCTGTTAAGGAATTCATAACACCAGAACAGTTTAAAAAATACGAAACTTTAGGATTAGAAATGGGCTTTATGTACGTAGAAAGCGGGGCTTTAGTACGTTCTTCATACAAAGCACACAAACATGCTAGCTAATTTCAGCTTTAAAAAATCCTTAACTTTTTAACGTTTCAACGTTAAAAAAATGTCAAATATTTAAAAAACACACTAACGTGTGTTTTTTCTTTTTAATTTTGGCACAGATATTGGAAACAGTATTTATGTAAACAAGTAACATTGTTTTCATTGTGTAAATTATTTGAATTAGTTGATTAACAAAAAAGCCCACTCTATTGAGTGGGCTTTTTGATTTTATAATGTTTTACAACTTATATTGCTCTGATAATGTCGTATTTAGTAACGATATGATACTTCCCATTTTCTAAATCAACCAATACAGCTTGACTATCTTTGTCTATTAATTTAGACACTTCTTCTATTGAAGCCGATTTTTTAACTATAGGGTATGCTTTACCCATTACATCTTTAATAGGCTTATCGGCTATATTTTTGTCTTCTAAATAACTGTGTAATAAAGCTGATTCATCTACAGAACCTACAAATCCATTTGCATCTCTTACTGGAATTTGTGATATTTTAAATGCACGCATTCTTTCAATAGCATGAGATACTAATTCTTCTGTTTGAACAGTTACTAACGGTTTATCTATATGATCTTTAATTAAATCTTCCGCAGTAGTAATTTCTTCTTCTAAAAAGCCTCTATCACGCATCCAATCGTCATTAAACATTTTTCCTACATAACGACTTCCATGATCGTGGAATAACACTACTACTACATCATCTGGTTTAAACTCATCTTTTAATTGTAACAATCCTTTAATTGCTGATCCAGCAGAATTACCTACAAAAATACCTTCTTCCTTAGCTATTCTACGGGTGTAAATAGCAGCATCTTTATCGGTTACCTTTGTAAATCCATCAATTAAAGAAAAATCAACATTCTTAGGTAAAATATCTTCACCAATACCTTCAGTGATATATGGGTAGATCTCATTCTCATCAAAAATACCTGTTTCGTGGTATTTTTTAAATACAGATCCGTACGTATCTATTCCCCAAATTTTAATATTCGGATTCTTTTCTTTTAAAAACTTAGCTGTACCTGAAACAGTTCCTCCTGTTCCTACTCCAACTACAAAATGTGTTATTTTACCATCTGTTTGTTCCCAAATTTCTGGTCCAGTTTGCTCGTAATGTGCTTGTGCATTTGACGGATTGTCATATTGATTTACATACCAAGAGTTTGGTGTTTCTTCACCTAAACGTTTAGAAACAGAATAATATGAACGAGGATCACTTGGTTCTACATTCGTAGGACAAACAACTACCTCTGCTCCTACTGCACGCAGAATATCCATTTTCTCTTTGGATTGCTTATCTGAAATTACAAAAATACACTTGTACCCTTTTACAATAGCTGCTAATGCTAATCCCATTCCTGTATTTCCTGAAGTACCTTCAATAATAGTACCTCCTGGCTTTAAACGACCATCTGCTTCAGCATCTTCAATCATTTTAAGTGCCATACGGTCTTTTACAGAGTTTCCTGGATTAAACGTTTCTACTTTAGCTAATACTAAAGCATCTACTTCTTTTGTTACTGAGTTTAACTGAACTAAAGGTGTGTTACCAATAGTTTCTAATATATTTTTTGCGTACTTCATATCTAATTAATGTTATGCAAAACTAAGCAAATCGAATGGATTTTGAAGGGCGGATTTTTGTGATGATGTATGAAGGAACAATCAGCATTAAAAAACATAATACTAACGTACCAATATTTAACAACAAAATAGCTAATAAATTAATATCTACAGGCATTGTTGATACATAATAAGTTTCAGGATCTAGACTTATTAGCTTCGTATATTTCTGAATTAAAAGAATGCTAAGCCCAATAAGGTTACCCCAGAACAATCCTTTTAAAATTAAGTAAGAAGCATTGTATAAAAATATTTTTCGGATACTCCAATTTACACTTCCTAAAGCCTTAAGTATGCCAACCATTTGTACACGCTCTAAAATAAGCACTAACAAAGCTGTTACCATGTTTATTCCTGCAACTAATACCATGATTCCGATAATAAACCACACGTTATTATCTAGTAGTTTTAACCACTCAAAAATAGCAGGATAATTACTTACAATTGTAATACTATTTAGGGTTGCACCAATGCTTGTATACACTTCATCACCTTTTTGTTTTAACTCATCGTTATCATCTATCAGTACTTCAAAACCCCCTACTTGATTTTCTTCCCAACGATTAATCTGTTGTACTTCTCTTAAATCACCCAACACCATGATTTTATCAAACTGCTCAAACCCTGTATTGTAAATTCCTACAACTACAGGTTTTCTCATTTTAAATTTCAAACTACTATTTTCTGCACCAAACCATGTTTGAATTGTATCGTTAACTTTAAAATGTAATCGGTTTGCTATGGATTCTGAAATTAGAATTTCTCTATTTCTATCTTGCGAAAAATCTGGTAAACGACCTTCTACCAAACATTCGTTAAAAAATGTAAAATCATAATCAGCTGAAACTCCTTTTAGAATAATTCCTTCAAAATCGGTTGGAGTTCTAATTATCCCTCCCACATTGGCAAACGGTTGCACTTTTTTTATGCCGTCAATATTTTTAAATTCAGGATAAAACTCTTGGTTAATATCAATAGGAACTGTGGAAACATCTGAATTATTATTATCATAATTTACAATTTGAATATGCCCTTTAAAACCTGTCATTTTATCACGTACCTTATTCTGAAACCCTGAGGTAATAGATACCGCTACCAACATAATAGCTACACCAAGAGCAATGGCTATAGTAGCAATGGTTATGATAGGTGATGAAATACTGCTTTTATACTGTTTACGGGCAATGATTCGTTTTGCTATGAATAGTTCGAAGTTCAAATGTTTTCTTTTTTACAAAACCAAAAGTAATTAATTCTTATGTAAAGAAAGAGAAGAATACCTAGGTTTTAATTCTTTAACTTTTATTATTCTTAAAAAATAGAATTCTGTACCTTTATGTTTTAATTTTTTATAGATGAAGCTTTCTTTTAATTCCATTTTTTTACTTTTTTTAGTATTCAGTTTTCAATTTTCTTCTTGTGCACAACAGCAAAAAAAATCTACTACTAAAGAAGCTATAAAACAAGAAGAACCAAAAACAATTAAAACGGGTGCTGATAGAACTAACCTATACCTTCCTCTTTTAAAAAATAAAAATATAGCCATTGTTGCAAATCAAACTTCCGTTTTACAAGTATTACAACGAGCTGAAGTTTCACCCAATGTTATGGGATCTAAACATGTTACACACCATTTAGTAGATTATTTACATAATTACGAGGGAATTAACGTACAAAAAGTTTTTGCTCCTGAACATGGCTTTAGAGGAAAAGCGGATGCTGGTGAAGCGATTGCTGATGGAAAGGACATAAAAACGGGGATTCCAATTATTTCTTTATACGGAAAAAATAAAAAACCTTCTCCTGAGCAACTCAAAGGAATTGATGTTGTAGTTTTTGACATTCAAGATGTGGGCGCGCGTTTTTACACCTATATTTCTACGTTACATTATGTGATGGAAGCTTGTGCTGAGGCAAATATTCCTGTGATTTTATTAGATAGACCCAATCCTAACGGGCATTATATTGACGGACCTGTTTTAGAACCCGAACATACAAGTTTTGTAGGGATGCATCCTGTACCTGTTGTATATGGAATGACGATTGGGGAATACGGACAAATGATTAACGGTGAACAATGGTTAGCAAATGGTATTCAATGTGATTTAACTGTTATTCAGTTAGAAAATTACACACATCAGTCAACATATAGTTTACCGATAAAACCATCGCCTAATTTACCGAACGACATTTCAATAAACCTATACCCTAGTTTGTGCTTTTTTGAAGGAACTAATGTATCTGCTGGAAGAGGCACCAACAAACAGTTTCAAGTGTATGGTTCACCTTTTTTAGAAAAATCAGACTTTAGCTTTACACCACAGTCCAACGAAGGAGCAAAGCATCCTAAACATAAAGAAAGGATGTGTTTTGGAGAAGATTTAAGCACTTCAAAACGTTTAGCTAACTTAGACCTTAGTTGGTTACTAAAAGCGTATCAACAGTCTCCTAAAAAAGATTTTTTTAATGATTTTTTCACCAAATTAGCAGGAACTAAAAAATTGCAACAACAAATTGAAGAAGGACTTTCGGAAGAAGAAATTAAAGCTAGTTGGCAACAAGATTTAGATAATTTTAAAAAAGTACGTGAGCAGTATTTGTTGTATGAGTAATTGTTTTTTTAAATTAATTTATCAATAAACATTTTTAAATACTTTTGATGGAGTTATAAGTTTTAGAAACTATGGTAATTAAACTTCTAAAAACAAGCTTAATTTTAATATTTATTTCTTTTGTTATTTTTATATTCTGGAATAATAAAAATAAAGAAAGAATCTTCTTTAATAATCAAATCGAAGGAGTAATCGAATACAAAATTCGATCTACAGGTGGTTTTGTATTTAAACTTAAAAATGTTAATGGTTTAATTAATTTAAGAATTAATCAAGACGCTTTAAAATATTTTGAAAAAGGAGATTCTATTAGTAAACCTTCAAAATCAAAAAATATATTTCTATTTAAAAAAGACACAAATAAAGCCTATGAAACTTATTTTTATTTAGAAGATTTAGAATATCTGTGGCAATAATTCTGTAAATTATTACGCCTATTCACTTCTCTATTCTTTCATCTAAATTATGAGAATAAATTTTTCTCCTTATTTAAAATCATTTATCCTCACACATCGATTGCCTATAGTTAATTCCCCAGTTTGCTAAATTATCAATTAAAGGAGCTAGTGTTTTACTGTATTCAGTAATGGTATATTCAACCGTAATTGGTTTCGTATTTTTAACCGTTCTGTTAACCAAACGATTCATTTCTAAATCTTGCAATTCTTTCGATAGCATTTTCGATCCAATTCCGTTAATTTCTCGCAATAAATCCATAAACCCTAGTTTATTGCCTTCTATCAGCGTTCCTAAAATATGGAACTTCCATTTTCCTGATAAGATACTCATTGCATCACTTATAGCTTGCATTCTAACTTGACAAACAGTTGTATTGTTTATTACTGATTTTTTCACTGATGTAAACTCTATAATTTATTCTTTAAACACTAAGGCAGTTTCCTAGAGGAAAGTACTTTCCTTTAGGAAACTCATGCCAAATATACTAGTTATCTATCATAGTTTTGCTTTATAAATCAATTGTAAAACAAATAAGAACATGGTTAAAAATATTAATGTACTAATAGTATTTATTGCCTTGTTGAATCTTGCAGCTTGCAAAGGACAGTCAAAAACAAACAACATGAATGAACAAACATCGAACTCAAATCCGCTTTTATGCGATCCGCTAACAGGAATGTGCGAAGTAGCAAATGATAGTACCGAAAACGCTACTATAAAAAAAGAGCAACCAAAAGAAAAGAAAATAAAGGTAGTTTACTTTACCGATCCTATTTGTTCTTCTTGTTGGGGGATTGAACCTCAACTACGAAAATTAAAGTTAGAATACGGAGATAATATTGAAATTGATTATAGAATGGGTGGTTTATTACCTGATTGGAGCTATAACAGCGGTGGAATAAGCAAACCTTCAGACGTTGCTCACCATTGGGACGAAGTTAGCGTTTATTACGATATGCCTATAGATGGGGATGTGTGGTTAGAAGACCCTTTAGATTCATCTTACCCTCCTTCAATAGCATTTAAAGCTGCTCAGTTGCAAGACCAAGATAAAGCGCTATTGTTTTTAAGAGAAATGCGAGAAATGGTATTCTTAAAAAAGAAAAATATTGCTAAATGGGAGCACATGGCAACCGCAGCAAAAAATGTAGGACTTGATGTTGATTCATTAAAAACTGATTATGAAGGAAAAGCTAAACTATTATTTGAAGAAGATTTAAAATTAGCGAGAGCTTATAGAGTAAGAGGTTTTCCTACAATGTATTTTGAAGATAATTCTGGCAACCAAGAAATCGTATACGGTTCTAAAGCGTATGCTTTCTACGAAATGGCTATTTTAAAAATTCAACCTACAATTTCTAAAAGTGAATATGCTAAGGACTGGAAAACTTTATTCGCTAAATACAATTCACTTACTGTTAGAGAGTATTCAGAATTATCTGGAATTCCTAGAATACAAAGTGAACAATTATTAAATGACCTCGTGAAAAAGGAGTATTTAGAAAAAATTGCTACTAAAAATGGAGCTATGTGGACGATTAAAAAATCTAACATATAACTCTAAGTATAGGCAATAGCATTTCCCCCTATCTCCCATCAGATGACATTTATTCTAAAACAACGTCATTAATTCCGCTATTGCTTATGCTAAAAAACAAAAACGAAACTTTTTAGTTTTATTACACAAGGTTTTTTATAAGAAACCTTGTTCTTTCATCCAATTGTTAGAATAGATTTTATTCATATAACGAGAACCGTGATCTGGTAAAATCACCACTACTACACTATTTTCATCAAAAAATCCGTTGTCTGCGTATTGTTGTGTAGCTTGTAAGGCTGCTCCAGAAGTGTATCCTGCGAAAATCCCTTCCGTTTTCACTAATTCTCTTGCTTTTAACGCTGCTTCTTTATCTGATACTTTTTCGTACACATCTACCACATCAAAATCGGTAGAAGTAGGTATTAAGTTCTTTCCTAATCCTTCAATTTTATAAGGACTAATTTCATTTGCATCAAACTCACCAGTTTCATGATACTTCTTAATAACAGACCCCATAGCATCTACTCCTAAAATTTGAATATCAGGATTCTGTTCTTTTAGGTATCGCGCAGTTCCAGAAATTGTACCTCCTGTTCCACTTGCTGCGACTACATGTGTTACTTTTCCTTCAGTCTGTTCCCAAATTTCTGGCCCTGTACTCTTGTAATGTGCTTCAATATTTAATTCATTAAAATACTGATTGATATAAATAGACCCTGGATTTTCTCTATGCAATCGTTTTGCTACTTCGTAATAAGAACGAGGATCGTCTGGAGTAACATTTGCAGGACAAACATGTACTTCTGCTCCCATTGACTTTAACATGTCAATTTTATCTTGAGAAGACTTATCACTTACTGCTAAAATACAGCGATACCCTTTTACAATACTAATCATTGCTAATGAAAACCCTGTATTTCCTGAAGTTGTTTCTACAATAATATCTCCTTCTTTTACAATTCCTTTTTCTTCAGCAGTTTCTATAATATGCAGTGCAATCCTATCTTTAGCAGAGTGCCCTGGGTTAAAGGCTTCAACTTTTGCATAATATGTACCCGGTAAATCTTGGGTAATTCGATGCAGTTGAATCATGGGGGTTTGACCTACTAAATCTATTATTGAATTGGTTATACCTTGATGTCTTTTCATTATGTTTTATAAATAAGAAAAAGTGTCATTACGAAAATTAGACACGAAAAATCTGTTGAGATTGTTCGTTGCTTTCGCAATGACACTTACACTCAATCGAGCGCAAAAATATAATTATTTTTTTAACTTACCTTCTAACATTAAAAAGAACGTGTATTCTTCTGCAGTTTCTTTTAAAGCATCAAACCTTCCTGATGCTCCTCCATGACCTGCTTCCATGTTTGTATGTAAGAATAATAAATTATTATCTGTTTTTAACTCACGTAGTTTAGCCACCCATTTTGCTGGTTCCCAATATTGTACTTGACTATCATGTAGTCCTGTAGTTACCAACATATTTGGATATGCTTTAGCTTCAACTTGGTCATAAGGAGAATACGACTTGATATAATCGTAATATTCTTTATTATTAGGATTACCCCACTCATCATACTCACCTGTTGTTAATGGAATACTATCGTCTAACATCGTAGAAATTACATCTACAAATGGTACCGCAGCAATTATTCCATTATATAACTCTGGATTCATATTAATTACAGCTCCCATTAATAAACCTCCAGCAGAACCTCCCATAGCATATAAATGCTCTGGAGATGTATAACCATTATCTATTAAATATTTAGAACAGTCAATAAAATCAGTAAATGTGTTTTTCTTATTCAACATTTTACCATCTTCATACCACTCACGTCCTAAATACTGGCTTCCTCTAATATGCGCTAATGCATATACAAATCCGCGATCTAATAAACTTAAACGTGTTGTTGAAAATCCGTCATTAATTGTATATCCGTAAGAACCATATGCATATTGTAAAATTGGTGTGTTTTTATCAAGCTTAGTATCTTTATGATGTACAATTGACAACGCTACTTTTTTACCATCACGAGCAGGTACCCAAATACGTTTGCTTACATAATTGTTTTTATCAAACTTTCCTCCTAAAACTTCTTGTTCTTTTTTAATTTCTTTTGATTTGTCTTTCATGTTGAAATCAATCACAGAACTTGGAGTTGTCATTGAGTTATACGAATAACGAATTACCTCTGTATCAAACTCAGGATTTCCGTATACACCTGCTGAATATGTTTCTTCATCGAAAGGCAAGTAATAATCTTCTGCTCCATCCCAGCGCTTGATACGGATTTTATTTAATCCTTCATTTCTTTCCTCTAAAACTAAATAGTCTTTAAAAATTGAGAAATCTTCAAATAACGTATCATCTCTATGAGGAATTACATCTACCCAGTTTTCTTTTCCAGGCTTATCTACAGGAGTTTTCATCAACTTAAAGTTAGTCGCTCCGTCTTTATTCGTTTTGATATAAAAATGATCTCCGTAGTGTGCTACATCGTACTCTAAATCACGCTCACGAGGTTGAATAATGCGTAACTCTCCATCAGGATTGTTAGCATCTAATACATGGTACTCTGTAGAAACTGTACTATACGAACCTATTATGATATAATCCTTAGATTTTGATTTGGTAACAAAAGCTCCGAACGTATCGTCTTTTTCTTCATACACTAATTCATCTAAAGACGCATCAGAACCCAACGTATGTTTGTATATTTTTGAAGAACGTAACGTTACAGGATCTTTTTTAGCATAAAACAATGTTTTATTATCATTTGCCCATACAGAACCTCCTGTAGTATTTTCAATAACATCCTTATAAATATCACCTGTTTCAAGATTTTTTATTCTGATAAAATACTGACGACGACTTACTGTATCAGTAGCAAATGCAACTAATTTATTATCTGTCGATACCGTTAATCCTCCTAACTGAAAATAATCATATCCTTTAGCTTCATCATTCACATTAAACATGATTTCTTCTTCAGCCTCTAAAGTTTCTTTTTTACGGCTATGAATTGGGTACTGTTGCCCTTTTTCATAACGCGTAATATAAAAGTACCCATCTTGTTTATACGGAACAGACTCATCATCTTCTTTTATACGTCCCTTCATTTCTTGAAATAACTCTTCTTGAAACTCTTTCGTTTCTTTCGTCATTTCATCATAATAGGTATTCTCTGCATTTAGGTAATCATATACTTTTTGGGTTTGCTCATCTTTAACCTCAGCATTTTTTTGCTCATCGGTTAAACGCATCCAAAAATAATCATCGGTACGTACATCTCCATGTTTCTCTAACTTTGTCGGCTGTTTTTCAGCAACTGGAGCTTTGATATCTTTCTTCATTTCTTGCTTTTTACAAGACGCAAAAATAAGACTAAATGCCAAAGCTGGTAGCATTAATTTTTTCATTTTTAAAGTTGGTTTATATTTCTTGTGAAAATACTATTTTTGTTGTTAAGTAAATCATAAAATAGAAGGATTATGTTCGGAGATATTTCTGGAATGATGGGTAAATTAAAAGAAGCCCAACAAAAAGTAGAAGAAACAAAAAAGCGTTTAGATACCGTTTTAATTGACGAAAGCGTTGCTGATGGAAATGTAAAAGTTACCGTAACGGCAAATAGAGAAATAAAGGCTATTACTGTTGACGAATCTTTATTAGAAGATAAAGAAGAGCTAGAAGATTACTTAATTTTAGCTTTAAACAAAGCGTTAAAGCGTGCTGGTGAAATTAACGAACAAGAATTAGCAGTTGCTGCAAAGAGTGGGATGCCTAACATTCCTGGAATGGATATGTTTAAATAATAAGCCATGTTTTTACAATTAGAAGATTATATGCTACCCTGCTTAAACAAACAATTCTTTGGAATGGATTGTTTAGGTTGCGGTATACAACGTGCGTTAAGCTTAGTTTTTCATGGGGAATTTATAGCGGCTTTTAAAATGTACCCTGCTATATATACCTTACTAGCGTTAGCTTTTGTGGTTGCTATTAACTTCTTTTATAAAGTAAAATACGCCCAAAAAATAATCAGTATATTGGCTATCGTTAACATAGCCATTATTGTGATTAGCTATGTAATAAAAATGAATCAAATAATTTAAACTTTAGAAAAACTATGGAAAAACAAAAACTACCAAATTCAACTACTGCATTAGTTTTAGGTATATGCTCTATTGTAACTTGCTGTTGTTATGGAGTTATTGGGCTACCTTTAGGAATTATTGCTTTAGTTTTAGGTAACAAAGCTATTAAATTGAATAACGAAAACCCTGATATGTACGAGGGAGTAAAAAATGCTAATACAGGGAAAATACTTGGTATTGTTGGTATTATATTAAACGTTATTTTTATAGCTTACATTGTTTGGATTATTTCAATGATAGGAATGGATGCATTAGGAAATCCAGAATTATTACAAGAAAGATTACAAGAACTACAATAATTCTACATCAATAAAAAAATAAAAAAGCGACCAAATGGTCGCTTTTTTTATATCATTCCTTTTGCTTTAAACTCTAGGTATTTATTAATTACATTTACGGATAAATGTTGCGGCTTGGTTAAAATAGCATGCACAGCATTTTTCTCTAGTTCTTTTATCATCAAACGTTTTTCGTAAGCATATTTCTCTGCAATTGTTTTGTGATAAACACTTTGCAAGTCTTCTGCATTTTCTTTAATTAACGTATCCAACTCTGTGTTTTCAAAGAAAACAGTTACCAATAAATGCTTTTTAGCAATAGCCTTTAAATAAGGTAATTGACGTTTTAAAGCTGAAATATGTTCAAAATTAGTATATAAAATCAACAAACTACGTTGATTTATTTTTCGTTTAATATTTGCATACAACAAAGCAAAATTCGCGTCCGAAAAGTCGGTAGTTATATTATACAACTCTTCGTTTATGACCGATAAATTTGTTTTCTTACTACTCGCTGCTACTATTTTCTCTACATTTTTAGAGAATGTAAGCATCCCTGCTTTATCATTTTTTAATAAAGCTATGTTTGAAAAAGCTAACGTTGAATTAATTGCATAGTCTAGTAACTTTAATCCTTCAAAAGGCATTTTCATTACGCGTCCTAAGTCTATTATAGAGTAAATAGGCTGCGATTTTTCATCTTGGTATTGATTCACCATTAACTCCGCTCTTTTAGCAGTAGCCTTCCAGTTTATGGTACGAATATCATCTCCTGGAATATAGTTTTTTATCTGCTCAAACTCCATTGTATGCCCTATTCGTCGAATTTTCTTCATACCAAACTCCGTTAAGTTATTGTTCATAGCCAAAAACTCATACTTCTTCATTTGTATATACGACGGATATACTTTCACACTTTCTTCCGCAGAAAACAAATAACGTTTAGAAAACATTTGTAAAAAAGAAGACACGAATACATTTACTTTTCCAAATTTGTACTCTCCTCTTTCAACAGGCCTTACATTGTATGTATAAGTAGACTTCTCTCCAGGTTTCAAAGACATTCCATGTTCAAAATCTCTTTTTTGAAATTGTGCTGGCAATTCATCAATCAACGAAATAAAAACTTGAAACGGATAATTATTTTCAAGTGTAATTGCTATTTCATTATCATCAGAGTTTGACAGCTTTTCTGATGCAATTCTTTTCGCTGAAAATCCATTTTTAAATCGATATAAAATAAGTACATCAACACACATCGCTATCACAAATAACCATACTAACATCCATGTTGCTGAATACAACGCAGGAAGCCAAAACGACAATAAAAACAATGCCGAAATTACGCTTATATAGATAAAAAAGCGATTGTGTACGTATAACGATTTAAAGAATTGAATCACTATCTTGGAACTTCTACAGATTGTACAATCATTTCAATCACCTTATCGGCAGTCATTCCTTCCATTTCGCGTTCAGGAGTTAACATAATTCTATGACGTAATACTGGATAAATACTCTTTTTTACATCTTCTGGAATTACAAAATCACGTCCGTTAATTGCCGCAAACGCTTTAGATGCCATCAATACTGCAATACTTGCTCTTGGCGAACCTCCTAAATACAAATGTGCATTGTTACGCGTGTTAGAAATGAGTTGCGCTATATATTTGATAATCTTTTCTTCTACCAATACCTCAAAAACCTTGTTTCTGTATTCTAATAATTCAGACTCAGTTAATACTGCTTCCACTTTAGTTTGTGGTAGTGCTCCTTTACGATCGTTATGAGCAGTGATAATTTGTATTTCTTCATCTAAATTAGGATACCCTACATTTATTTTAAACAAGAAACGGTCTAATTGGGCTTCTGGTAAAGCATAAGTTCCCTCCTGCTCTATTGGGTTTTGGGTTGCCAATACCATAAATGGTGGATTCATAACATAACGCTCACCATCCATCGTAATTTGTTTTTCTTCCATCACCTCAAACAACGCTGCTTGTGTTTTTGCAGGCGCTCTGTTAATCTCATCAATCAATACAATATTTGAGAAAATAGGTCCTTTTTTGAATTCAAAATCAGATGTTTTCATATTTAGTACCGAAGTTCCTAACACATCTGAAGGCATTAAATCTGGCGTAAATTGAATTCGGCTAAAATCAGTTGCAATGGTTTTTGCTAATAGTTTTGCGGTTACTGTTTTAGCAACTCCAGGAACTCCCTCAATTAACACATGACCATCAGCTAATAAAGAAACTAATAACAGCTCCATAAACTCCTCTTGTCCTACAATTACTTTTCCTAACTGTTCTTTTATTTTAATAACAGCTTCTTTTAATTTTGACAAGTCAACTCTACTTGTAAACAACTCGTTTGTTGTTTCTACTGAATTATTTTCTGTATTCATATTAACTATTTTTATATGCTTTAAAATCTTCAATAGCTTTGTTTAAGGCTATCAAATCCTCTTCGATTATATTTGATTTTGATTGTATCTGTTTTATTTTCTGAAATAAATCTTTGATTTTTTCTTCAGAATTTCCACTTCTACTAGCTACATTTTTATAAAAATTCTCATCTATTTTTAGAGTTGATAATCGGTATTTAACTCTTATGTACTCTAAAAAATAGTTAATTTTATGCTCTGCTATATTTTTATGATCTGACTTTTCATAATACATATTTGCTATGGTACGTGTAAAAGCCAACGTTTGATTTTTTAACGGTGTAATTACAGGAATTAATCGCTGATTTCGTTTTCCTTTAAAAATAATGAAAAATAATACACCTATTAAAGCGATGTAATATGCCCATTTTAACGGTGGGGTTGATAAAATATAGTGCATGGGTGAAGCAATGCCACTCTTTCCCGTTTTATAATAGGCATCCCATAAAATGGCACTTCTACTATTAGAGCCTCCCCCAGCCCCCGTTTCATTTTTTTGCTGATTATTTAAGTACGATAACACATTCGCTACATATTCATAATTGTTGTTTAACAACATGTTGTAATTGGTAAAAGCCTGCGGAAAAGTATGCAAATAGAAATTTCCTTTTCCGTGTTTTACTTTAATGTAATTTGGTTTTTTACTGATGATAGAATCGTTTTCATTTCTTACTACTAACTCACCTAAAACAGTTGTGTTTAAGGTATCTACTTCAGAAAAATAGAATTTAGAAAAATCTCTATCAAAATGATATTCTGTTTCACCAAAAATTGGATTACTCATTTTTTGATACGATTTTTCTTCAAAAGCCGATGTTGTTAAAATACTTGTTTCTGTTTTTAATGTATCAATATGTACTCCGTTTGTAGCTATAAAAACATTGTTGCCTCTTTTTACAAACTTGAGCAGTTTAGAAAACTCATCTTCACCAAAATTCAGTGCATTATCAACAAAAAAATAAGTTCCGTTATTGGTTGAATCTTTTAAAAAAGTATACGGATTTTGATGTATATCTTTTACTTTTTTCTTCGGAAATAAACTTGGCATTTCTTTATGCAATACATACGTACCATACGGAATCTTATGCTTAGCTGCATAACTTGGATACCAATTGATTTCTTTCGGTTTTACTGACTCGATATAAATAATACCTAGCAGTATAAACACCAATAAACCAATGTATATTTTAAGTTTCTTATCCAAATTAGTAAATTTTAGCTAGTGTATTTTTAAACTTACTTTCTGCTTGCATGAATTTTTCTTTATCGATTGAAAACTCTCCATACCATACATAATCATACAAATAGGTTAGCTTTTTAAAATCACCATGTAATTGTTGCTTAGATGCCAATTCCTTTATGTAATCTTCATTTGTTTTTTCTTGTTGCCAAGAAATAAACTCTTTATCTGATAAGTTTTTTAACAAAAATAAATAGTAATAACGCACAGCTAATTGATAGTTTCCTTCTGTAATGGCTTGCTCTATTAACTTTGGTAAATCTTTCTCTTTTATCAATTCTTCTTCTTCCGAAAGATGCACGATAGGTTTTACTCTTTTACCATCAATAATATTACTAGCGTTTACTTTTAGGAAGAATTTTATAATAAAGAAAAGTACGAGCCCTGCAATTACATATGGCAAAATCTTTAAAACAACACGTAAAAATCCTACTGCTGGTGTAATATCATCAAAAACGTATGAAAGTATTTTAATAACTGTTCGCTTTATCCAATCCCATATTTTCTCTAAAATAGTAGGTTCTCTCTTTTCTACGATGTATATAAACTCTTCTTTTTGTTTATACTCTTCAATTTTTTGAGCATCAAACTTTTTTTGTTCAATAATAGTATCATCATACCTAACTTCTCTTTTTTCTTCTTGAGAGAAAAGAGTTATTGAGCAAATAAAAAACGCTATGTAAAAAAGAAACTGTTTCAAAAGATTACTGTCCTAAACTATCAATTCTTTCAATAGTTCCTGTTAAATTCTTTTTCTCGTTAACATCAAAATATAAAAACACATTGGTGATTAACGTTATTGAATAAAAAATTAGCTGACCTGCTATTGAAACAACATTTAAAATCAAATAAATAGGATCACTAAAAAACCCAAAAACTTCTGCTGGATCATCACTCCCCATACTTAATCCCATTTTTGCAAATTGATAAATCATTGCTGGGATTTGGAATACATATCCTAGAACACTTACCAAAATAGACACCACGAAAACTACTCCAAAAACTTCCCAGAAATACCCACTTATAAAGTTAAAACATTTACCCACTGCTCCTGAAGCTGTTTCATTTTGAAACACTAAGATTGAAGCCCCTAAAGATAACGCTGGCCAAGTATAAAATACTGGTAATACACATAACATAGCACTTGCAAACAATATCAATCCTGCTAAAATACCAAAACCTGTAAACGACCAAAACTTTGCTTTTGTGTTAGCCACAACTTCTTCTTGATTCACCACACCTTTATTATCTATATAAGATTTAATGTAGTACATACCTGCTAGGTTTATAAAAACAATGGCTACTAAATAAGCTATCATCATAATAAACACAGATCCTATCATACCAATAACAGCACTTGCATCTTCAGTAATTATTGATGACATAGATATCATATAGTAAATCATAGAAGCTACAGCTACAACTATTGGTATTGCAGCTACTTTTAAAATAGATAAAAAGAATTGTTTTCCTTCTAACCTAATAAACTTAAAAGCATCTGAAATAATACTTCCTAAATCTCTCTCTCTTTTAAACTCGATATATTCTTTATTCATGTGTTAGTTGATTTTTATAAACTTTAACTGGATAAATGACGTAATAAAATATAATTAATACTAATGAAGTACCTATAATTAAAATAGCTAACCAATCGGGCATTTCGGTATGACGGGTTACAAAACCTTCTAAAAAACCTGCAACAATAAAAAACGGAATGGTACTTACCATAATTTTCAATCCGTCTTTCATTCCTCTTTTAAACGATTCTAATCGTGAATAGGTTTTAGGAAATAATATACTATTCCCCAATACCAAACCTGCACAACCTGCAATTACAATTACTGATATTTCTATAGTTCCGTGGATCCAAATAGTTCTTGAAGATTCCCAAAACAAACCTTTTTCGTAAAAGAAATACAAAAATGAGCCTAACATAATTCCGTTTTGCATCATTATGTATAGGGTTCCTACGGAAAACAGTATTCCTAATACAAAAGCATACATAGCAACTCGTATGTTGTTCATAGTAATTCCAACAAACATGTTAATTTCATTTGCATCTTTGTATACAGCCATAGGATCTCCCTTCTCTATGTTTTCTAGGGTCATATTCACATAAGTATCACCTAAAATAAGACGTACAAAATCAGTATCAGTCGCTGCTGAAAAAACACCGCATATTGTAAAAAAAGCAAAAACGATAAAAGCAACAAACAGTTCTTTTTGATAACTGTAAAAAAGTAAAGGAAACTCTGTTTTAAAAAAACTGGTAAATCTATTCTTACTTTCTTTTTTGGTTTTATAAATTTTTTGATGCGCAGCAGAAGCTATAGAGTTAAGGTACACAACCGTATTCCCATTAGGGTAAAAGGTTTTAGCATAGCTCAAATCATCAGTTAACTCTACATATAAATCTGATAATTTATCTGGAGAGATAATTGTTTTTTGATACAAAGCATCTTCAAAAAGCTGCCACTTTTCTTTATTTTTATTTACAAAAGCAGCTTCTCTCATTTACTCAAAAAATTAAAGTGTATTTGTTGAGAAGTTTCCTTAATCATAGAATATTTTTATCTTCGCTAAACTAAAAAAAGTTGTAGAAATATCAATAAAAAAATTGAAAAACTAATACATGGATAAATTTCAAATAGAAACAGCTCAGAACATCGCTATTAGCCAAAATGTCGCACATGTTACTACTCGCATAGGGTCATACTTAATTGATGCTTTATTTATCTTCGGATATTATATCATTATTGCCATTATAATAGGAATGTTAGATATTCCTTTTAGTATGGAATACCTGAGCTTGTACATGCTGCTTGGATTGCCAATATTTTTTTACAGCTTGATTTTTGAAGTTTTAATGAACGGACAAACTCCTGGAAAATACTTTAACCAAACTAGAGTGGTAAAGTTAGACGGATCTAAACCTACTTTTGGAAGCTATTTAATTCGTTGGTTATTACGAGTTGTAGATTTTACCTTAGCTAGTGGTTCTGTTGCTGTTCTTACGATTTTATTAAACGGAAAAGGGCAACGCTTAGGAGATATTGCTGCGGGAACTACTGTAATATCTGAAAAGAAAAGAATTACTTTAAAAGATACCATTGCTAATGATGTAGTAGACAATTACACTCCTACCTATTCGCAAGTAACTTTGTTGACTGATAGCGATATTCACACTATCTCAAATGTATATAGGGACGCCATGAGAAAAAGAAATCATAAAGTAATTTTAAAACTACATACAAAAGTTATTGAGTTAACAGGAATTACCACAGAGCAAAAACCTGCTCAATTTATAAATACCGTAATTAAAGATTATCATTACTACGCAAGGCAGTAATTTTTCTTCTTTTTATTTTATTGATAATTAACCCTCTACTCTTAGAGTATTTTTTTTCGTTAATAAAAAGCTAACAAAAACTATTTTTTCACCCGTTGAATATAGTATTTTCGCACCCTTTCTTATTGAAAAAATCACATTTCAAGGGCACGAGAACAACTATGAACGACGAAAAAAACTGGTTACAATATTATAAAAACAGCTTATCTGATAGTGAAAACTTAGCTATCGACATTAGTAAAATAAAAAACCTTTTTTATCAAAAATCATCCGATTTAAGCAATGCGCTCATCAATTCTAAACAAGCAAGTCAACTGTTAGATGTTGAAGAACGTAGAATTAATCGATTAAAAGGAATTACTAAAAAAGACAATCCTAAGTGGCATAAAGTAGAAGAAACTAAAATATTAATTGCCCCCTTTCATTTAGTTTATCAAACCGACAACACTAAATTCAAACAACGCACTATTCATCCTTTTTGGATTAGTGCTATTGTAAATCGTTCAGGACAATTATCAGCTCCAAAAGATGGATTTCCTTTAATTGTTCGTAACTATCTAACTCCTATGGCAGATATTAAGAACGATTTTATCTTCTCTTCTATCGATACCGTTTTAGATGCTAAAGAATTAGCTTCTCCTGATTTTGAAAATAGCGAAGACCCTGTGCCTTGGGATGAATACTGGAACTATATTAACGAAGTATTTTCTGCGATAACTTTTAGCAACCTATACCGTTATCAAGTAGAACGCTATACCACGCAATATGAGCTTACTTACTTTGCTTTAAGTTCTAAAATTTCTACAGCAAAAAGTATTTTATTTCTGTACGAAAACCTACTTAAAAATACGGATGAATTACCCGTACTTTCTAAAATCATCAACCCATATACTAGAGAACGACAAGAAGCCATTACCGATAACGGATTTTTAGTGTATAACCATTTGCATTTAGGGCAAATGTCAAATAAATTTCCACTTTCTGTTAGTCAACGTAAAACATTATTATCCTATTTAGTTGCCGAAGAAAATGCGGTTACTGCTGTAAACGGACCTCCAGGAACTGGAAAAACTACACTTTTACAAAGTTTAGTTGCTACCGAATTTGTAAAAGCCGCTATTAACGGTGAAGAAGCTCCTATAATCTTAGCTTGTTCTAACAACAACCAAGCAGTAACGAATATTATTGATAGTTTTATCAATTCTGAAAGTACTATGGGAGAATTGGCCAATCGTTGGATTCCTGATTTTAACGGATATGCTACCTACCTCCCATCCAGTTCAAAAAGTGAGAAAAAACTGGCCAATATTAATTATTTAAAGGGAAACTTATTTGGTCATGAAGGAACATTATGTAATCTAGAAAATGAAAAATACATCTCTGAAGCAGAATATTATTTTTTAACAAACTACTGTCAGTACTTTAATACCCAAACAAATTCACTTGACGATGTATGCAATCATTTACAAGAAGAAATTATTGGGATTCAAAATATTTTAGCTGATGGTGTTGACTACTCTAGAAACTATATCAATGCTGTAAACTATATTAACAGCATACTCGTACACGAAGAAGATTTCATCGAAAAAAATACGTTTAAAATCTCCAAACTACAAGAATGGAGAACTGTTTTAAACGATTTAAAAACAGCTGCAAAAGACACTGATTTTATTGATAAAGTACAACGCTATTTTATTGATGAGACTCAGTTGGAAACAAAAAATTCTGAACATGTTTTTAAAACTACAGAAAAAACATTCTTAAATGCTAAAAAAGCAGCAGCATACATAAAAGAATGTACAAACAATGTAAATCTGCTATTACAATCGCATTTAAGCCTAAAAAACTGGAAGTATGAAAACAATATTAAAGGATTTCCTTTTGTTTCAGAAGAACAAATGTGGGCATACGAATATGAAAAAATAAACTCTAACGACACCACACAACGTTTCTTTTATGATGAATTAGATATTGATTTACGCCACAAAGCATTTTTATTAGCAACCCATTATTGGGAAGCTCGTTGGTTACTTGAGACTAAAGAAATGCTAGAATATGATACCGAAAAAGGAACTGGTGAACTCGCTATAAAAGCTAAATGGAAACGAAGAGCCATGTTAACTCCTTGTTTTGTAGCTACCTTTTATACAGCTCCAAGTCACTTTTTATACAGTCAATTTCAAGGAGAAAACGAAAACGGAAAACCTATTTTTGAATATTTACCGCTATACAATTTTTTAGATTTATTAATTATTGATGAAGCAGGTCAGGTTACTCCAGAAGTAAGTATTCCTGTATTTTCATTAACTCAAAAAGCCTTTGTAGTAGGTGATTTAAAACAAATTGAACCTATTTGGTCTATTCCTAAAAAAATTGACCAAGGAAACTTAACAAGTCTTGATATTATTGAAAATCAAAATGACGCACATTTAGATGAGCTAGGTTTTTTAGCTTCTAGCGGAAGCATTATGAAAATGGCTCAAAATGCCTGCGAATTTGAAACTCCCCTACCCGCAAAAAAAGAACAAGGATTGGTTTTGTTAGAGCACAGACGATGTAATGATGAAATTATTAGTTTTTGCAACGAATTGGCGTACGATGGTATTTTAAAACCCATGAAAGGAAAAGCGAAAGAAAACCAAGCATTCCCATCAATGATGGCATATCATATAGAAGGAGTTAGTGAACGCAAATACAACAGTCGTCAAAACATTAGTGAAGTAAAAGCCATAATTTCTTGGTTACAGCAAAACAAAGAAACCATTCAAGAAGCCTACAATGTAGATGCTATTGAACCTGTTTTAGGAATCATTACCCCTTTCGCAAGTCAAAAAGGAGAATTATCTAAAGCTTTAACCGATGCGGGCTATAAAGTTAGCGACATTAAACTGGGTACAGTACACGCTTTACAAGGTGCAGAACGAAACATTATCTTGTTCAGCTCTGTGTATTCTAATGATGATGAAGGAACCTTGTTTTTTGAAAAAGACAACAAGCCTAATATGCTAAATGTAGCGGTTTCTAGAGCTAAAGAAAGTTTTATTCTTTTTGGTGATACCCGAATTTTTGATGAAACCAAAAATACGCCTTCTGGAATCTTAAAAAGACACCTAAATATTTATGAAATGGCAAACTAATTATATTTTTGTACACCAAAAAAAATCACCAATTTAAAAAGTGTACAGGAAAGTACCTAAATTGCTATTAAACATTTTTAATAACATTTATAAAAATGTTAGTTTCATGTTTTAGTAATTAAAAACTAATAAATAACAACAAAAAAAGGAACGATTAAATCGTTCCTTTTTTTTAATATACAATGCTGTAAACTTATTTTTTAAACTCAGTAATAGTTTTCTTAATAATGTTAATACAGTCTCTTAATTGTTCTTCGTTCATTACTAATGGTGGTGCAAAACGAATAATGTTTCCGTGTGTTGGTTTTGCTAACAAACCGTTATCACGTAACTTCATACAAATATCCCAAGCAGTTGAGCTATCCTCAGTATCGTTAATTACCACAGCATTTAACAATCCTTTACCACGTACTAACGTTACTAATTCGTTTTCTTTAGCAAACTCAGCCAACTCCTCTCTAAAAATTTCACCTAAACGCTCAGCATTTTCAGCTAATTTTTCATCTTTAACCACCTCTAATGCTGCAATAGCAACTGCTGCAGCAACAGGGTTTCCTCCGAAAGTAGAACCGTGGTTACCAGGTTTAATAACATTCATAATGTCATCGTTTGCTAATACTGCAGATACTGGATATGCTCCTCCACTTAAAGCTTTACCTAAAATTAAAATATCTGGTTGTACATCTTCGTGGTTTACTGCTAATAACTGACCTGTACGTGCAATACCTGTTTGTACTTCATCAGCAATAAATAATACATTATGCTTTTCACATAACGCTTTAGCTGCTGCTAAATATCCTTCAGAAGGCACATATACCCCAGCTTCTCCTTGAATAGGTTCAGCCATAAAACCAGCAATATTATTGTTGTTTTCTAATGCTTCTTCTAAAGCTTGTAAATTATCGTATTCAATTTTAATAAACCCTTCAGTAAACGGACCAAAGTTTTTACGTGCAACAGGATCGTTTGAAAAAGAAATAATTGTAGTTGTTCTTCCGTGGAAGTTATTTTTACAAACAATAATTTGTGCTTCGTTTTCATTAATTCCTTTTACTTCGTACGCCCATTTTCTACAGATTTTTAAAGCAGTTTCTACAGCTTCAGCACCCGTATTCATTGGTAATAATTTATCAAAACCGAAGTATTCAGTTGCAAACTTTTCATACTTTCCTAACATATCGTTATAAAAAGCACGAGAAGTTAACGTTAATGTTTGTGCTTGGTTTACCATCGCTCCAACAATTTTTGGATGACAATGTCCTTGGTTTACTGCAGAGTAAGCTGATAAAAAATCATAATATTTTTTTCCTTCAACATCCCATACATATACTCCTTCTCCTTTACTCAATACTACTGGTAATGGGTGATAGTTATGCGCTCCGTATTTGTTTTCTAAGTCGATCGCTTGTTGCGAAGTTAATTGGTCTAAAACAGCCATTTTTCTTAATTTTTAAAATTTATAAAATAACCATTCCTTATCTACCTTTATCCTTTCGAAAAAGAAATTTCGAAAATTCAGCGTGGGAAAGAAATCATCCCTAGCTACAAAATTATCAAATTTAAGTGACTTTCATAGACTTTGAAGGGTCTAAAAATACAAACAACATAACTTTTTTATAATAAACAATAAAAACAAGGTTAAATAGTTTTTTTATCTTTAAAAGGAATTAACTAAATATCATTTTATGAAAAGAATCTTTTTTTTATTACTGCTTTCAGTAGCTGTAATTGGGTGTAAATCTACATCTGTAACTAACACTAAACTTGACAATAAAACTGAACGAATGCTAAAAGGTAACTGGACTATTACTGCTGTAAACTTTCCAGGTTCAAACTACCTAAAAGTAAACTCATTTAATTTAGAAGACTCTAACTGCTTTATTGGTAGTAACTGGAGTTTTGTTTCAAACAACAACAAAGGAGAAATGAGCTTAAATAATCCAAGTACAGATTGTAAAGACTTTAGCTCTCCTATTACATGGTATGTTAATAAAGATGGAAACTTTGTATTAAAGGTTATTAATAATCACAAAGCTAAAGACGTTAATGCTGGATATATTTTAAGGTTACGTAACGTTACCGAAACTAGTTTTGATTTAATAGATCAAGTTAACGTTGCAGGGCAAGTAAAAGACATTACATATTCATTTCAAAGACAATAATTAATAAGAATATTATGAAAAAATCAACCATTTATAGTTTATCAATTTTATTTTTAGCTGGTACTATTTTTACCTCTTGTAAATCTATACAAAACGCTAACAACACTCAAAAAGGTGCTGCTATTGGTACTGCTGCTGGTGCTGTAATAGGTGCTGTAATAGGTAACAATGTAGGAAGCAAAAACAACTCTGAATTAGGAGCTATTTTAGGTGGTGTTGTAGGTGGTGTTGCTGGTGGTGTAATTGGTAACCAAATGGATAAGCAAGCTCGTGAAATTGAAGAAGCTTTACCAGGTGCAGAAGTAGAAAGAGTTGGTGAAGGTATTAAACTTACTTTAGGAGAAAATGCTGTTCGTTTTGCTACTAATAAAGCTACTTTAACAGCTACAGCGCAGACCAACTTAGATAAATTAGTACCTGTATTTAAAGATTATGAAAACACAAATATTGTAATTTACGGTTATACAGATAGTACTGGTGCTGTTGATTATAACCAAAAACTTTCAGAAAAAAGAGCTAATTCAGTAAGAAACTACTTAGCTAGTAAAGGATTAAACAACAGTCGTTTTGAAACTAAAGGACTAGGTGTTAAAGATCCTATTGCTACTAACGATACTGCTGAAGGAAGAAGTAAAAACAGACGTGTTGAATTTGCTATTGTTGCAAACGAACAAATGATAAAAGAAGCTAAAAAAGAAGCAGGTCAATAAAAAAGCCTTCACAACAAAGATTAAAGACTACTCTAAATGAGTAGTCTTTTTTTTATCTTCAAACCATATCTTTTCCTAATTTTGCACACCATAAATCATAGTATAGAATGCCAAGAAGAGAGCGAAATAAGTTTGTAAAAAGAGGACAAGTCATTGAAATTTTAATTGAAGACTATGCCTTCGGCGGAAAAGGAATTGGAAGAATACGTTCAGAAGAAGGTGTTTTTGTAGTTTTTGTTCCTAACACTTTACCAGGACAATTAGTAAAAGCACGTGTAGATAAATCAAAAAAGAAGTATGCAGAGTGTAAGTTAATTGATGTTTTAAAACATTCTGATGATGAAGTACCTGTTCCATATCAAGATATTCCTGGAGCACCTTATATTCAATTACCTATAGATTTACAACACAAATACAAGCAAGAAAGTACTTTATCTTTATTTAAACGCATTGGTAAAGTTGAAAATATTGAAGATCTGTTTGATAAGTTTATTGCTTCTCCAAATGTATTTCACTACCGCAATAAAATGGAATATGGCTTTTCTGCCATTGGTTACGACCGTGAAAATAAAACCGATATAGATGAGTTTACATTAGGTTTTAAACGTCGTGGTGTTTGGTGGATGGGTGATAACCTTGAAAAAGATTCTGGTTTATTTGACAAACAAGTTGAAGATAACATCAAAAACATTAGAGAGTATTGTGAAAAAACTGGTTTGGCGCCTTGGCACGGACCTAAAAAAGAAGGTTTCTTTAGATATTTTGTGGTAAGAAAATCATACAAAACCAACGAATTATTATTCAACTTAGTAACCACTTCTCACGATTTATCAAAATTTGATTTAAAAGAGTTTGCTAACTATCTAGTAGAGTTATTTGGTGATAGAGTGGCTGGTTTATTACACACTATTAACGACGAAACTGGTGATAGAACTATTGCTACTTCAGGAAGCGTTAAATTGGTATACGGAAAAGATAAAATTGTAGAAGAGTTATTAGGGTTGAATTTTGAAATTAGCATGAAAAGCTTCTTCCAAACCAACCCTAAATCTGCCGAAAAACTATATACCAAAGTAGTTGATTATGCGTTAGAAAACAAAGATGCAATTGACAATACCGTAGTGATGGATTTATTCTGTGGTACTGGAACCATTGGGCAAATTATTGCTTCAAAGTCGAATAACACTAAAATTGTTGGTGTAGATATTGTAGCCTCTGCTATTGAAGACGCTAAGAAGAATGCAGAACGAAACAATATTGAAGGTTTACAATTTTATGCAGCTGATGTAGGAAAGTTCTTAAATGAACACCCACAATATAAAAACAAAATAAGAACCATTATTTTAGACCCAGCTCGTGCAGGAATTGCGCCAAAAACGCTTAAGAAAATCATAAACTTAAACGCTGATAGAATGGTTTATGTATCTTGTAACCCAGCAACACAAGCTCGTGACACGGAGGAATTGATAAGCAACGGATACCAATTAAAAAAGATTAGTTTAGTAGATCAATTTCCACATACATCACACATAGAAACGGTAGTTTTATTTGAAAAATAAATATTAATGAAAAAATATATTGCTCTATTCATACTTATAGTAGGTTTAACAGCCTGTGAAAAAGATGATTTCTGTACACAAAATCCAGTAACACCCAATTTAGTGCTTCGTTTTTACGACATGGATAATACGAATGACTTAAAAAATGTAGAACGCTTATCTGTCATTGCAGAAGGTAAAACGGATAGTCTTTTTACAAATATAACTAATGATAGTATTGCTATTCCATTAGATGGCACATCACAAAAAACAGTTTATACATTAAAAATGAATGATGTAGACGGTAATATAGCTAACAATCAAACCGCTACGCTAACTATTGAATATAACCCTGAAGAAGATTTCGTTTCTCGCTCATGTGGTTTCAGAATTATTTATGAAAATGTAACTTTAGATCATACTGGTTGGATAGACAGTTTATCTACCAAAGAAATTCCTTTAATCGACAATCAAGCTAGCGCCCATGTACAAGTATTTCATTAGTCTATGTTTCGCTTTTGTGTTTATAAACGGTTATTCTCAACAAAACACAACTAAAGAAAAATCCGAAGAAAAAAAAGATACCGTTACATACAAAACAGGATATGGCTTACGTCTTGGAATAGATATTAGCAAACCAGCTCTTTCTATTGTTGATAAAAGCTATAGTGGTTTAGAACTTGTAGGTGATTATAGAATCTCTAAAAAATGGTATGTTGCTGCAGAAATAGGACATGAAGATGAAACTACTTTTGAAGATTTTTTATCTTCTTCTGCCAAAGGAAATTATATCAAAATTGGAGCTAATTACAACGCTTATGAAAATTGGCTTGATATGAACAATGAAATTTTCGTAGGTATGCGTTATGGTTTTGCCATATTTGATCATACCCTAAACAGCTACCAACCTAATGTTTCTTCAGGAACAGAAAACCTTCCTCCTTATTTTCCCTCAACTCCTATTAAAACACCTATGTCTGATGATGGACTTACTGCTCATTGGACTGAATTACAACTAGGTATAAAAGCAGAAACTTTTAAAAACTTGTTCGTAGGTTTTAGCTTTTCATATAAAATTATGTTAAGTATCGACGATCAAAAAGGCTTTAAAACCTTGTATACCCCTGGTTTTAACCGTGTTTTTGAAAGTAACACAGGCTTCGGGTTTAACTATACAATATCGTACTTAATCCCTTTTGTTAATAAATAAATTATCAGCATACACTTGATTTCACTAACTTTACAGCTTGAATAATAAAACTTATTAACAATGAATAAAATTCCAAGCGTAAACTTAGCAGACTTTTTATCTGATGATGCTGAAAGAAAACAAAAATTCATCAACGAGATTGGTGACGCTTATGAGAATATAGGATTTGTAGCATTAAAAGGACACTTTTTAGACGATGAATTAGTAGATAACTTATATGCTGAAATCAAGAAGTTTTTTGATTTACCTACTGAAGTAAAAGAAAAGTACGAAATTCCAGGTATTGGAGGTCAAAGAGGATATGTTTCTTTTGGTAAAGAAAGTGCAAAAGGAAAAAAAGAAGGAGATTTAAAAGAGTTTTGGCACTTTGGTCAGTATGTTGATGCAGATTCAAAGTACGCTAAAGAATACCCAGAAAATGTAGAGGTTGAGGAATTACCTGAATTCAACAAAGTAGGTAAAGAAGCATACCAAATGTTAGAAAAAACAGCTAAATACGTGTTACGTTCGTTAGCATTACACTTGGGCTTGGAAGAAACGTATTTTGATAATTATATTAAAAACGGAAATAGCATTTTACGTCCAATTCACTACCCTCCTATTACTACAGAACCTAAAGGAGCTGTAAGAGCTGCCGCTCATGGTGATATTAACTTGATCACTTTATTAATGGGAGCTCAAGGAAAAGGATTACAAGTTCAAAACCACAAAGGAGAATGGATTGACGCAATTGCTGAACCAGATGAGTTAATGATTAATGTAGGTGATATGTTATCACGTCATAGTAACAACAAATTAAAATCTACCATTCACCAAGTAACAAACCCTCCTAAAGAATTATGGGGAACTTCTCGTTACTCTATTCCTTTTTTTATGCACCCTGTTTCTGATATGAAATTAGATGTTTTAGAAAACTGTATTGACGAGAACAACCCAAAGCAGTTTGAAGATATTACTGCTGGTGAATTTTTAGATGAGCGTTTACGTGAATTAGGATTGAAAAAATAAATCTAATGGATTTACAAGATCAATTAAAAAATCTTTTCCCTGATCATCAATTTGAAGAAAAATCTATTGAAGAAAAGCCTGATATCTGGCTTCAAGATGATCCTATTTTATGCAAATACGAAAAGCGAAAAGGTAAACCAGTTACTATTATAGACGGATACAATGGAGCTACTGAAGATTTCAAGAAATTAGCAAAAGAAATCAAAACTAAACTAAGTGTTGGTGGTAGTTTTAAAGATGACAAAATCATCATTCAAGGCGATTATAGAGACACTATAATGCAGCTTTTAAAAGACAAAGGATTCAACGTAAAACGCGTTGGTGGATAAACAAAAAAATGTCAGGAATTTGATTCCTCGACATTTTTTTTATATTTACAACTTTTTGTAAAGTGTTAAATATCAATCAATAAATAATAACGTATAAAATAAACCGTTTATTTTATATCAATAAAGAAATCAACTAATTCCCTTAAAAAATTATGAAACATTCTTTATTACACATAACTAATGGAGACTACACGACTCAAAGACTTCAAAAATTAAATATTGAAGGAGACATTATTACTTGGCGTGAAATGTTATGTGAAGGAAAAACTTCTGTCGATGTTGGAAGCGAAAACTTTTGGAAAATCCGTTTCGACTTTTTAAAAGACTCTTATAAAATCACTAAAAAGAAATTCATCGATTACACTTTAAAAGAATACAGAAACCTTTGTAACCAAAAACAACAAGATGAAATTGTTTTATGGTTTGAGTACGATTTGTTTTGCCAAATAAACATGGTTGCTGTAATTAGTTGGTTAAAACGATACCGTTCTGGTCACAAAGTTTCTTTAGTTACAAGTGGTAAAATTCCTGGAGAAGAAAAATTATTTGGTTTAGGAGAATTATCTGAAACACAATTACAACAACATTTTGAAAATAGGATAGAGTTAACTAACGATGATATTGAATATGCTGATTATATATGGCAATTATATTGTTCTGACAGCCCATTACCTCTTGAAAATGCTCATAAATTCAATCCAAAATCACCTTTTATTTACTTAGAAAGTGCTATTAAAGCGCACTTACTTCGTTTTCCTTCAATTGAAAACGGATTAAATCACTTAGAAAACAACATATTAAAAACTGCTAACGAACATAATTTTGCTAACCAAAACGAATTAGTTAACTACATGTTAACTCATCAAGAAAATTACGGATTTGGTGATAATCAATATTTTCATAAGCTAGATGAACTTAAAAAACTATTTACTTCTTTTGATCCTGTTAAATTAAGTAAGACAGGAAAAAAGGTGTTGCAAAACCAAACCAATTATTATGCTAAAATTCGTTCTGATTTTTCGTATCTTGGTGGCGCAAAAAAATACAGCTATCTCTATGTAAACTCTACCGATAAGCTGTTAAAAATAACATCATAAATGAGTATACAACATTCTGAGCTCATCTTAAATCCAGATGGTAGTATCTATCATTTGAATTTAAGACCTGAACATATTGCTTCCGATATCATTTTCGTTGGTGATCAATATCGTGTAGATAAGGTTACGAAACATTTTGACACGATAGAATTCAGCACCCAAAAAAGAGAATTTAAAACTACCACTGGTACCTATAAAGGAAAACGAATTACTGTTATTTCTACAGGTATAGGTCCTGATAATATTGATATTGTTTTAAACGAGTTAGACGCACTTGTAAATATTGATTTAAATACACGTAAAGTAAAAGAAAACCATACCCAATTAAACATAACAAGAATTGGAACCTCTGGCTCTTTACACAATGATATTCCTGTTGATAGTTTTTTATTAAGTTCTCATGGTTTAGATTTAAACGGATTGCTTCAATCATATCAAGTAGATGAAATTTCACACCCTGATCTTGAAGAAGCTTTTATAAAACATACTAACTGGAGTACAAAAAAATCATATCCCTTAATTGTTTCTAACGGAAAACCTTTAGAAAACAAGTTATTATCTGATAAAGTTTACAAAGGAATTACAGCTACTGCTGGTGGTTTTTACGGACCTCAAGGTCGTGTGTTACGTTTACCTTTACAAGACGCTGAGTTAAATCATAAAATTGATAGTTTTAACTATAACAATAATCGAATTACTAACCTAGAAATGGAAACTTCTGCCATTTACGGTTTAGCCAAATTGTTAGGGCACAATGCAGCCTCTATGAATGCTATTATTGCTAACAGAGCCAATGGAACATTTAGTGAAGATCCATACAAAGTCGTTAATGATTTGATTGTATATACTCTAGATAAATTAGTTGAATAAATGTTTAATGGAGAGGAAACGTTTAAATTTCATATTCGATTTCAAGATATATTTAAGTTTGAAAAATTAATGCTTGAAAACAATATTCAGTATCATAATGAATTAGAATATTTAACTAACTCAAGGTCAAACAAGTATTATATTAAAAATTCTGACAGAAAAAAATTTGATACTATTTGTGTGAAAAATCAACTTGAAATCTATTTAGATTCATTACCTAATATTGAAACTAGACTTCCTAAATTTACATCTAATTCACTTTTTACAGTATTAACCTCTGTATTATTAATATTTTTAATAATTATTATTTTAATTATTTCATGATAAAGTTAAGAATAGGTGGTGTACCAGAACACTTTAATTATCCATGGTACATTACTTTAAAAAATAAAGAATACACTAAAGAAGGAATCAACCTGCGTTGGCAAGATTACCCTGGAGGTACAGGCGCCATGTCTAAAGCGCTACGTGCTGGCGAAGTTGATATCGCTTTAGTACTTACAGAAGGGATTATAAAAGACATCATCAATGGTAATCCTTCAAAAATCACACAAACCTTTGTAAAAAGTCCACTTATTTGGGGAATTCATGTAGGTGCAAACTCTAAATTTAAAACTATTGCTGATTTAGAACATGCTACGGTAGCCATTAGTCGCTTTGGCTCTGGTTCGCACCTTATGGCTATTGTTAATGCGCATAATAATGGTTGGAATGTAAACAATTTACAATTTAAAGTAGTTGGAGATTTACAAGGAGGAATTGACGCTTTAACAAATGGTGATGCAGGTTATTTTATGTGGGAACATTTTACAACAAAACCTTTGGTAGATAACGGCACTTTTAGACGTGTTGGTGATTGCCCTACACCTTGGCCTTGTTTTGTAATTGCTGTTCGTAACGAAATATTAGAAAACCATTTTGAAGAAGTAAAAAAAGTACACGATATTATTAACAGCTGTACGAAAGATTTTAAAGACTTTGACAACATCGATGAAATTCTTGCTAATAGATACGAACAACAGCTAGATGATATTCAAAAGTGGTTATCTATTACAGAATGGAACGATGGAAAACCTATTAGTGAAGATTTAATTTCTGCCATACAAAATAAAATGGTAGAGTTTAACGTTATTGAAAAGAAGGAAAATTCTGGTGACTTAATCAGAAATATGTATATTTGATTTCTATTAAATAAAAAACAATTAAGCCAATCTGTTTAAAATAATCATTATACATTCAATAAATTGACTATTTTAAATAGTATAGCTTACATAACTATACCTTGCTTAATTAAGGTATTACTATTAAAAACGATAAAAACAAACACATGAAAAAAGTAGTATTTATTGCAATTTGTACTGTTAGTGTATTAGGTTTTTCTTCTTGCGGAAGTACTAGTCCTTGTGGTTTAGCCAAAACTAATCAAACTCAACAAAAACAACATCAACAACAAGAGGTAGTAGTTGCCGATGCAACTGAAGTAGCGATTGCTGAATAAGTTGATGTTTCTTTATTCAAATTCAATAAATCCGCTTTTTTAGGCGGATTTTTTTGTTTAATTCTTCTCTTTTAACATTGGCACAAACCTAAAACCACCTAGTTCATGCTTTTCAAATTCTTTTGGTGACTTTCTAATAAACAATGTCATTACTTGCTCTTTATCTCCCACAGGAATCAACAACCTACCTCCTACTTTAATCTGTCCTAATAGTGCTTTAGGCACATACGGAGCCCCAGCTGTTACAATAATTTTATCAAAAGGAGCTTCTTCTGGTAACCCTTTATAACCATCTCCAAAAATAAAACGCTTGGGTCTATATCCTAGTTTTGGTAAAAACATAGAGGTTTTCTTGAATAATTCGTGCTGACGCTCTATCGAGTACACTTCTGCTCCCAACTCTAATAAAACTGCTGTCTGGTACCCAGACCCTGTACCAATTTCTAACACTTTCTCACCAGGTTGTATCTCTAAAACTTCCGATTGAAAAGCCACAGTATAAGGTTGAGAGATGGTTTGTTCAGCCGCAATAGGAAAAGCTTTGTCTTGATATGCATGTGCTTCAAAACTACTATCCATAAACAAGTGTCTTGGAATTTTTCGTACCGCATCTAATACTTTAGTATCGGTAATTCCTTTTGCTTCTAAAACGTTTGCTAATTGATTTCTAAGTCCTTGATGTTTGGTTGTATCCTTCATTCTTACATTAATCTACCAATAGGTAATTACTAGCTAAATTACTATAAAACCTATAATTTCTTATTTAAAATCCCCTTTATAGGGCTCAATAATTATAAAATTTCGGCAGGATAAAAGTAGTAATAAATCTGTATAAAAGTGTATCTTTGTTTGCGTTGATTTTTTGTGGAAATCATTTCTTTTTCAACAAACCAATCAAATAACTAATAATCTTTCACTTATGTTAAAAGCTGGAGTTTTAGGCGCAGGTCACTTAGGAAAAATCCATTTGCGTTTGTTACAACAATCAGAAAAATACGAATTAGTAGGGTTTTATGACCCTTTTACAGAAAACGCTCAAAAAGTAGCTGATGAGTTTGGCTATAAATTATTCGATTCAGTAGAAGCATTAATTGATGCTGTTGAAGTAGTTGATATTGTTACTCCTACTCTTTCTCACTTTGATTGTGCTAAACAAGCCATTGAAAAAGGGAAGCATATTTTTATTGAAAAGCCTATTACTAATACAGTATTAGAAGCAGAAGCTATAAGAACTTTAGCTAGTCAACATCATGTTCGTGGTCAAGTTGGACATGTAGAGCGTTTTAACCCTGCTTTTATGGCTGTTAAAGACTTGATTGACACACCAATGTTTATTGAAACACATCGTTTAGCTGAATTTAACCCTCGAGGAACAGATGTTCCTGTTGTTTTAGATTTAATGATTCATGATATTGACATTATTTTATCTGTGGTAAATTCAAAAGTAAAGAATGTGCATGCAAGTGGAGTATCAGTTATTTCAGAAACTCCTGATATTGCCAATGCACGTATTGAATTTGAAAACGGTTGTGTTGCAAACCTAACAGCTAGTAGAATTTCAATGAAAAACATGCGTAAAAGTCGTTTTTTCCAAAGAGATGCTTATATCTCTGTAAACTTTTTAGAAAAGCAATCGGAAGTTGTTAGAATGAAAGATGTGCCAGAAAAACCTGATGAGTTTGCTATGATTTTGCAGAATGCTGAGGGAGTTAAAAAGCAAATTTATTACGATAATCCTGAAGTAGTTGCCAACAACGCTATTTTAGATGAATTAGAGTCGTTTGCAGATGCTATTAAGAACAACACTACTCCTATTGTTTCATTACGTCAAGGTACTGAAGCTTTACGTGTAGCACATCAGATTATAGATTGTTTTTAGAAAAATGAATTCTCTTCGAGCATTTGGTTCTTTATTGTATTTTATAATATTCTTTGGAGGATTATATTTTTTATGGAATTATGGAAATATAGCTTTCTTTTTTGGTAAAACCACAAAAGTAAATGCTCAAATTGATTCTATAAAAGTTGTTTATGGAACTGCTGGAAGGGGCTATCATCAAAAAATTTATTATCAATATAAATTTGAAAATAAGATATACAGTTCAAACTTTAGAAATAAGGCTACAATGTGGGAGCCGATTCAAGAAAATGATAGTTTACAACTAAAACTTTCAAATAATAATCCGCAAAATAATAAAGTAATTGGAGTTTATTTCTCCTATTAAAAAACACAACAACATGAAAAATATCGCCGTAATTGGAGCAGGAACAATGGGAAATGGAATTGCGCATACTTTTGCTCAATTTGGATACAATGTTCAACTTATCGACATTTCGCAAGCTGCCTTAGATAGAGGGCTAGCAACCATTACTAAAAACTTAGACAGAATGGTAGCGAAAGAAAAAATTACTGAAGACGATAAAAATAATACTTTAAATAACATTACTACACATACTTCTATTAAAGAAGGTGTTCAAAACACTAGTTTAGTTGTTGAGGCAGCTACTGAAAATGTAGATTTAAAACTTAAGATTTTTAAAGATTTAGATGAAGCTTGTGCTGAAGATACTATTTTAGCTACCAACACTTCATCAATCTCAATTACTCAAATTGCAGCAGCTACCAATAGACCTGAAAAAGTAATTGGAATGCACTTTATGAACCCTGTACCAATTATGAAATTGGTTGAAATTATTAGAGGATACAACACTTCTGATGAAGTAATGGACTTTACAGTTGATTTAACTAAGAAAATTAATAAGGTTCCTGTTGAAGTAAATGATTACCCTGGTTTTGTTGCCAATCGTATTTTAATGCCTATGATTAACGAAAGTATTGAAACTTTATACAATGGTGTTGCTGGTGTTGCTGAAATTGACACTGTAATGAAATTAGGAATGGCACATCCAATGGGACCATTACAATTAGCTGATTTTATTGGGTTAGATGTTTGTTTATCTATCTTAAACGTAATGTATAACGGATTTAAAAACCCTAAGTATGCTCCATGTCCGTTATTAGTAAACATGGTTGCAGCAGGAAAATTAGGAGTGAAATCTGGTGAAGGTTTTTACGATTATTCAGAAAGTAGAAAGGCAGAGAAAGTAGCGAAGATGTTTTCTTAGTTCTTTAAGACTTTATAAAACAAAAAAGAGAAATTTCTTAATTGAAATTTCTCTTTTTTGTTTAAGATATATTTTTACCACTGCTTAATTAAACTACGAATTCCTTTCTCAACCCCTTCGTAGTAATTCTCATTCTTAAACTCTGGAATTATTATACTATCAATTACTTTTTTACAGATTTCATCTGTAAGTGTTTTTTCTGTTCCTAACCCCGTAGATATTCGTATTTCTCTTTTTAATTTATTAATAACAATTGTTAAACCATTATTCTTATCTTTTCTACCTACTCCCCAATCATTAGCTAAAGCTAAAGAGTAGTCTTCAATATTTTTATAAGGATCATAACTACTTATAGTAACAACTGCTATAACATTTGTTGATTCTTTTTCATAATCATCAATTAGTTTTTCTAACTTCTCTTCTTCCTCTTTTGCAAACACATCTTCATAATCATTTACATAACCTATCGGGAAGGGAAACTTACTCTGAACAACTTCTTTTGACTTATTAAAAAAAACAACTTCCTTCTCATTCTCTCTACTTTTACATGAGAATACTGTTATTATTAGAAGTAGTATTATTATAACTTTTTCTTTTTTCATTTCTCTTAATTTAACAAGAGGTATCAGCGATGATTTTCCATTCGCCTTGTATCTTCTTAAAGATGATCATAAAAACGCCATCAGCATCACCTACAGTTCTTTTTAAATGATATTCACCCATAACCGAATAAGCTCCATTAGTAATTTTCGAAATATCATTAATCTTAAACTTTAATTCACCAGAGTGCTCTTTTGTTGGGTATCCTTTTTTATAATTATCTAAGGTTTTTTGCCAACCAAAAGTTATTCCGTTACGTCCATAAAACTTTAATGAATCACTTTTCCAATATCCTTGCATAAAGCCTTCTAAATCGTGATTAGACCAAGCTTTTTCTTGTGCTTTCATTACTGATAGAATCTCTTGCTTTTCTGTTTCTTCTGAAACAGTTTGAGTTGCTTCTTCTTTACACGCAACAAATAGTGCCAATAAAAAAATGACAGTTAATAACTTCTTCATCTTAAAATAATGAATTTATAATTTCTTTTATAGTAATCCCTTCAGCTTCTGCTTTGTAGTTCTTTACAATTCTGTGTGATAAAATAGGAATGGCTACCGCTTGCACATCTTCTATATCTGGAGAATACTTTCCATGTACTGCTGCATGTGCTTTAGCTGCTAAAATTAAGTTTTGAGAGGCTCTAGGACCTGCTCCCCAGTCTATATATTTTTTGATTAACTCGATTGCTTTATCTGAATTAGGACGTGTTTTCCCAACTAAATTTACCGCATATTCAATTACATTATCTGCTACAGGAATTTTACGAATCAATTTTTGAATTGCTATAATTTCTTCTGAAGAAAAAATTGCATTCACTTTTTCTTCAGCTATTGAGGTAGTATTTTTTACGACTTGTACTTCTTCTTCAAAACTTGGATATTCCAAGTTAATTGAAAACATAAAACGGTCTAATTGTGCTTCTGGTAGTGGATACGTTCCTTCTTGCTCAATTGGGTTTTGCGTAGCTAACACAAAAAATGGCAATTCTAACTTATAGTGATGTCCTGCAATAGTTACCGATTTTTCTTGCATAGCCTCTAATAATGCGGCTTGTGTTTTAGGAGGTGTACGGTTTATCTCATCGGCTAAAATGATGTTTGAAAAAATTGGCCCTTTTATAAATTTAAAATGACGTGTTTCATCTAAAATTTCACTTCCTAAAATATCAGAAGGCATTAAATCAGGTGTAAACTGAATTCTACTAAAATTTAATCCTAAGGCGTTTGAAATTGTATTTACTAACAAAGTTTTTGCCAACCCAGGTACTCCTATTAATAACGAATGTCCTCCACAAAAAATTGATAGTAATGTATAATTTACAGCTTCTTGTTGCCCTATTATAACCTTACCTATTTCTTGTTGTAGTTGGCTGTACTTTTGTACCAATGTGTTTACTGCAGTTACATCAGACATAAACTAATTTTCTTTATTCTAGATTTATTACAAGTTTTTATAAAATGAAATTCCCGCTTTCGCGGGAATGACAATATACTAAATTTATTACTTCTTATTTATTTTCTTTCTTCCAATCTTTTTTGAAAGTACAATCTTTGTAATCGTTTCCTAACTTCAAATACGTTTCTTGTATTTTTTGCTTTGTCCATTTAGCAATCTCTTCTTCTTTCTTTTTAGCTAAAGCAAATTGTTGCATTCTTACATAATCTTTAACTAAATCAGCTGTATGATTATCTGTTTTGTCTGTCATTAAGATTACTCCATACATTTTTTCTCCTTCACGTGTTTCATCGTAAAAAATATCCGATAAATCTCCTTTGTTTAATTCACTAATTCTTGGATATAACTCTGGAGGCATTCTTGTTAACTCAAAAGAAGGTTCTTGTGTATATGGGTTCATAATTAAACCTCCACTATTTTTAGTTTCTTCATCTTCCGAATACTTTGCTACAGCCTCTTCAAATGTAATTTTACCTTCTTTTATCTCTGCTACAATTTTTTCTATTTCTTCTTTAGTTTCCTGTAATTTTTCATCAGAAATTTGAGGCTGCATTAAAATATGAGATACTTCTCGTTGATTACCTTTAACTTTATGTAATTGAATAATATGATATCCAAATGCTGATTTAATAGGCTCAGAAATTTGATTTACATCTAACGAAAAAGCAGTTTCTTTAAACTCTTTAATGAACGGACTGTCTTTTGTAATCACATATTTCCCTCCATTTTGAGCCACTCCTGGGTCTTCAGAGTTAATAATCGCTTTTAACTTAAAACTTGCTCCGTTTTCAATCTCTTTTTTAATTTCTTTAAGTTTGTTTACAACACGATCTACTTCTTCTTGAGTAGGTTCTGCTTTTAATATTAATTGATTTAATACTACTTCAGCCGGAATTTCAGGAAGTTCTCCTTTCTCCTCTAAACCTTTAAAATATAATCTAATTTCTTCTGGAGTAACATCAACGTCCTCTGTAATTTTTTGTTGCTCTTTTTCTATTAACAAGTTTTCTTTTTGAACTCTAGCTAATTCTTTCTTTAAATCTTCGATATCGTTAAAACCATACGCTTCAACTACTTTTTCTTCACTTCCATATTCTTGCGTAAAAAAAGCAATACTTCTATCTACTCTTCCATCTATTTCAGCTTGAGACACTACTACACTATCAATTACAGCATGGTGTGCTAACAATTTTTGTTGCATTAATTCTTCAAGCATTTCGCAGTTAGAAATCTTCACTTTCCCTTCACTTCTTAACTCTACTTCTTGCTTAAATTTATCAATATCAGAATCTAAAACAATGTTTTCACCTACCACAACGGCTACTCCGTCTATTTTTTCTTGTGCGTTTAAGGTTGTTAAACCTGCTAAAAACAAGGCAAATGCTATACTAGTATTCTTTAAAATTTTTGTTTTGGATTGCATCATTTATTAGTGTTTTTTCAATATCTCGTATTAATTCTAATTTTCTTTTATGTAAAATAATTTGCTTAATTCTAGGACTAACATAGCTTAAAGGAGCTGTTGCGTTCTTAGGCAAAATATTTTTTACAGCGACCAAATATACTCCTAAAGTATCTTCTTTTTGTATGAATTTTGATATTTTTAACAAGTTTTCCTTTGATTCATTACGAAAAGGAGGTATTTTTTTCTTTAAATAATCAAAAGTTACCCAAGTTGAATCTTGTAAACGGTATGATTTGAAGTTTAACAAATGTCTTTCTAAATCTACTTTATCTTCTTCTTTTTCTGATTTAAACTGTGCTATGGTTTCCTTTTTATCTAAAAACTTTTTACCAAAGTTTACATACTCAAACTGTAATAACTCTTCATTTGTTTTGAAGTTTTCTTTGTTCTCTTCATAATATAACGCTATTTCTTCTTCACCTACAACGGTGTCTAATTGCTGTTTTATTAATCGTTCTTTGTAACCATTTATGTATAAACTTTTTTTATAATCGTTTACTAAGCCTTCAATCTGTTCACTATTTACTTCTGATATATTTTCTTCAGCTTTTATATATAACAATTCTTGTTTAGCCCATGAATTGATAATTCCTTTAACAAGTACTAAACTATCTTTTTTAGAAAGGTTTTTAGGTAATAGCCCTTTAATATCCTTTTTATATAAATGCTTGTTATAAACTGTGGCTATAGGTTTATCTTCTCTTGTTTTTTCTTTCTTTAAACTAACAAGGTCACATGAAACTATACTAATTAATATTATTAGAAAAATATATTTCTTCACTTTATACTATTGGTTATATGTTTTCTTTAATTTTCTTAAAACCTTTTCTTTTACTTTAATAGTGTTCTTTTTTCTTAAATCTTTAATCCATTCTTTTTCCAACTCATCTTGATAATCGCTTATCACCTGACCTCTAATTTCATCAAGTTCTTTGCCATATTTATTTTTATGAGATAAATAGAATTTATTCAGTCCAACCTCATCAATTGATGCTTTGTGCCAAATTTTATCTTCCATTAAATCAAACAATAGCAACCCTTCTTTATATTCTTGTAGAATGTTTTTATACTCAGAATCCTTATTTCCTAGATCTTCTTTGAAGTAATTTATCACTTTTGTATTTACAAACTCTTTAAATAATTTTTGATCTACTTGCTGATTTTTAGAGGTCGCAAACATAAATAAATCTTTTTGCAACCATTCTTTTTTATTAATAGAAAGTACGGTATCTTCTAACTTTTTATTCTTTATAGAACCTTTAAAGATTTTGATTGCTTCAGGGTACTCTTTTATTTTATAATTCTTTTTTACCTTTTCTAAACCTCCATTTCTTAAAGCTTTAACCCTACTTGAGTTTTTTATTCTTGTTGTTAGCTCCTCTTTCATTTCTTCAAAAGAAGTTACTGGGTAATTTTTTAACAGCTTTACTATGTGCCAACCATACTTTGTTTTAAAAGGCTTACTGTAATCTCCTATTTTTTCAAGCTTTAACACCTCATTTTCAAAACTCTCCACCATTTTTCCAGTTCTAAATTTTGGTAGCTTTCCTCCTTTATTTGCAGAACCTATATCATCTGAATATTCTTTTGCTAATTTTTCAAAAGAAGCTCCAGATTTTAAAAGTTGATAAATATCTTCAATTTTAGACTTCCCTTTCACTGAATTTACCACCAAAATATGTGCTACTTCAAACTCCCCTTTAGATAATCTACTTCCTGTTACTTTTATGATGTGGAGTCCGAATTTGGTTTGAAAAGGCTCAGAAATTTCTCCTACTCTTGTATTATACGCTACATTTTCAAAAGGATATATCACTTGAAAAGCAGAAAAGTACCCTAAATTCCCCCCATTTACTTTAGCAGACGGATCCTCAGAAACTTCTCTTGCAACTTTAGCAAAATCTTCCCCTTGTAATATCCTACTTCTGTATCTGTCAATTTTACTTTTTAAAAACGAGGTATCAACAGCTATTCCATCACTAGGGTATTTTACCAAAATATGACTCGCTTTAATTTCTGTCTTGGTACGGTTATAGGCTTCCTTTACCAATTCATCAAGTGTCTCTTTATCGTATAAGTATGGAATGATGAGTTGGTTTTTATACATTTCCAGCTCTTCTTGATACCCTTTTACAGTATCTAACTGTAAACTATAAGCCTCTTTTACTTTTAGTTTATAATTGATGAACAGCTCTAAATAATCATCTAAATCATTTCCTTTTTCATCTTCTACCAAAGACAAATTCTTTTCATACACTTGCTTAAACTCCGAAACTAATACTGGAGTATCATTAATCCGAAACAATTCCTGATCTCTTTGTGAAAAAGTTGAAAGAATCGTACAAAAAACAGCTAGTATGAAAAGTAGTTTTTTCATGCTATAAATTTACAAAGAAATAATGCCTTTTATAACCTCTGCTTTTTTATAATAAGAAATAACTTCATCAGAACTTTTAACCGTTAAATGTATTGAAACACTAACATATTTACCTGTTTTAGATTTTTTAGTGTCAATAACAGCTCCACCTTCATTAAATAAATCTTGCACTTCTTGCACTTGATTACCATCTGTAGGAACTATAAACTTGTATAAGTATTTAGCCGGAAAAGTTGTAGTGTCTTCTAACTGTGATTTTAATTTTGCGTAAAAAGCCTCTCTATCTTGCATAACTCAATAATTACTGTTTTATTAAAAATCATCAAAAAATATAGAATTTATAATGATGAAGCACAAAATTACACTATTTATTATATTTATAACTTGAAACTTTTATTTTTGCCTCATGCAACAAAAAATAGTTTTAATAGGTGGTCCTGGCACGGGTAAATCCTCAATTTTAAGAGAATTTATTAATCGTGGATATGAATGTATGCAAGAGATTTCAAGAGAGGTTACGCTAAAAGCTCAAAAAGATGGGATTGACCAACTTTTTTTAGAGCAACCTTTACTATTTAGTCAACTTTTATTAGAAGGTCGAGAACAACAGTACATTGATGCACACCAAAGCGATGCTGAAATTATCTTTTTCGATAGAGGAATTCCTGATGTACATGCCTATATGAATTATTTAGGATCTGATTTCCCTGATATTTTCATAGAAAAAAGTAATAAATACCTCTACTCTAAAGTGTTTATGTGTGCTCCTTGGGAAGACATTTATAAATCCGATAACGAACGTTACGAAACTTTTGAGCAATCGGTGAAGATTGATGTCTTTTTAAAAGAAGCTTACGAAGAAATAGGCTATAATATTATTGATGTTCCTTTTGGAACAGTACAAGAGCGTTGCGATTTTATTTTACATGCGTTAAAGCACGATGTATGATACAGCTCTTCAAATACTAAAACACTACTGGGGTTTTAACTCTTTTAGAGAGCCTCAACAAAAAATAATTACTGAAGTTTTAGCTGGTAACAATATCGTTGCTTTACTTCCTACTGGTGGAGGTAAATCTATTTGTTTTCAAGTACCTGCATTGGTTAAAGAAGGAGTTTGTATTGTTATTTCTCCTTTAATAGCACTCATGCAAGATCAAGTTACAAACCTCGAATCAAAAGGAATTAAAGCTACTTTAATCCCTTCAGGAAGCACACAAGACGAAATTATTACGCTTTTTGATAACATCCGTTTTGGGAAAACTAAATTTTTATACCTTTCTCCTGAACGATTACAATCTCGCTTTATCCAAGAGAAAATTAAGCAACTGCAAGTCAATTTAATTGCTATAGATGAAGCGCATTGTATTTCTGAATGGGGACATGACTTTCGCCCTTCATATCAGAATATTACAATTTTGAAGGAACTTCAACCCTCATCTCCTATAATTGCTTTGACTGCCACAGCTACGCAAAAAGTAATTACAGATATTACTGAATCATTAGAATTAGAAAGCCCAACTGTTTTTAAGCAGTCGTTTTTTCGTAAAAATTTAGCATATCAAATTTTTAAAACGGAAGATAAACTTAGTAAGCTGAACCAGATCTTTACCAAAACGAAAGCTCCTGCAATTATATATGTAAATACACGTAATAAGACAAAAGAAATTAGTAGCTATCTTAATGCACAAGGTTTTAAAAGTTCCTTTTACCATGGTGGATTATCATCCGTAGAAAAAAAGCTTGCTTTTGATAATTGGATGCAAGAAAAAACACCCATAATTGTTGCTACCAATGCTTTTGGAATGGGAATTGACAAACCCAATGTTCGAGTAGTAGTACATATCAATTTACCCTCTTCTATCGAGAATTATATACAAGAGGCTGGTCGTGGCGGTCGTGATGGTAATAAATCTTTTTCTGTAGTATTAACTAACAATAGCGATATTACGCTAAGCAGCGAACTCCTTAAAAAATCATTACCTACTGTTGACGAAATAAAAATTGTTCATCAAAAATTATATCAGCATTTTCAAATTGCCAAAGGAGAATTCATTGAATCGGCTTTTGACTTTAATTTTTTAGATTTTTGTAGTAAATACAGTTTTGTTCCTAACAAAACCTTTAACGCACTTCAAATACTAACTAATAATGGAATTATAGAGCTCAATCATAATTTCCAGCAAAAGTCTACTGTTCAGTTTTTAGCTTCGAGTAAACAAATCATTTCTCAAACACATCAAAACATACAGCTTAAAAATTTTATTCAGCAAGTTTTACGCATGTATGGAGGGATATTTGAAAACCCTGTAAAAATTGATGAATTCTATATCGCTAAAAAACTAGGCTCAACCTCTTGGTCTGTTATTAGTATGTTAGAAAAACTGGCTCAAGAAGAACTAATTACCTATACAAAATCAACCAACAATGCTGAATTGTTCTTTTTGCATCCTAGAGAAGATGATAAAACGATTAACCGAATTTCAGTAAACATTAAGCAATACATTAAACAAAAAGAACAAAAAAACACTGATTTACTTCAATTTATTGAAAACGACGCAGTTTGCAGAAGCATACAGCTTCTTTCCTATTTTAATGAACATGATGCTCAAAACTGTGGAATCTGTGATGTTTGTTTACAAAAGAAAATAAGAATTAATGTAAATCAGCAAGATCTATTATCTCTATTCAAAGATGGAAAAAGCTTTACAGTTATTGAAATCTGCTCAATTCTAAACGAAAAAGAAGCGAACATTTTAATACTTTTGCGAGAGCTACTTGCTGAAGAAAAAATACACACAAATAACAATAAATACTATTTGATATAAATGAGAGATTTACGTATTGTTTTTATGGGAACTCCAGATTTTGCTGCTACTATTTTACAACACTTAGTAGAAAATGATTATAATGTTGTGGGAGTTATTACTGCGGCAGACAAACCTGCTGGTAGAGGTCGTAAGCTAAATCAGTCTGCGGTAAAAAAATATGCGTTGTCTCAAAACTTGCCTATTCTTCAACCTACTAACCTAAAAAGTGAAGAGTTTCAAGAAGAATTAAAAAAGTGGGACGCCAACTTACAAATAGTAGTAGCTTTTAGAATGTTACCAAAATCGGTTTGGGCAATGCCTGAATATGGCACTTTTAATTTACATGCTTCGTTATTACCTGAGTATCGTGGAGCCGCTCCTATTAACTGGGCAATCATTAATGGCGAAACAAAAACTGGAGTTACCACTTTCTTTATTGATGATAAAATTGATACTGGTGAAATTATCCTACAAAGTGAGGTTGAGATTACAGAAGATGAAATTGTAGGTGAGTTACACGACAAACTAATGTATTTAGGTGCCAATTTAGTTGCTGAAACAATCGATTTAATCTCAAAAGGAGATGTAGTAACCACAAAACAACCAGAACTGGAAGAAAAATCGGCTCCGAAACTATACCCTGACAACTGTAAAATTGATTGGACAAAACCTTTAAATGCTATTTATAACCATATCCGCGGATTAAATCCATATCCTGCTGCATGGACAACTATTATAAATGGTGATGATGAAGTTTCTGCCAAAATTTATGGTGCATCAAAAGAAAATACTTCTCATACTTTTGAACATGGAACAATCATTACAACAAAAAAAGAGTTAAAAGTAGCTGTTACAGATGGTTACTTAAACATCCATCAAATTAAAATTTCAGGTAAAAAATTGATGGACGCTCAGAGTTTATTAAATGGTTATCAGTTTGAAGAAGGAGCTAAAATGCTGTAGCCCTTTATTTATAAGGTTTAGCGATTTTAACAAAAAAACAATTAGGGTTATTAACAATTCAAGATAACTTATTAACAAAAGAGTGTTTTTTTTAGGGCAAATCTTGCACAATCCCGCATTCCGTCTATATTTGTTGAGCTATTGAAGCAAAAAAATATTAATTAATTTTTAAAATCTATTAAAATTATGAACAAATCAGATTTAATCGATGCGATGGCTGCTGATGCAGGAATTTCAAAAGCTGCTGCTAAAGCTGCATTAGATTCTTTAACTGCTAACGTAACTAATACTTTAAAGAAAGGTGATAAAGTTGCTTTAGTTGGATGGGGAACTTGGTCTGTTTCTAAGAGAGCTGCTAGAACTGGTAGAAACCCTCAAACTGGAAAAGAAATCAAAATTGCTGCTAAAAACGTAGTTAAATTTAAAGCTGGTGCTGGTTTAAGTGACTCTGTAAACTAATATCCTCCTCAAGACATATCACAACAGCATTTAGGCAACTAAATGCTGTTTTTTTTATCTCTAGTGTCACAAAAAACATACAGCTATTGTCTTTAAAATAGAACTTAAAATTATTATACAATGAAAAATATAGCCACTCTTATCGTACTGCTATTTTGTTTCTCAACCACTTTTGCTCAAAAAACCATAAATGCATCTGAAATTATTGAAGATGTAAAAAATGGTAAAGCTGTAACCATTTCAAATGCTACAATTAAAGGCACATTAGATTTTACTTTTATGGAAGAAGCACTCCCTAAACTTCCTACCAGAAAAACTTGGTGGAACAATGGTGGAACTAACACTATTGAAAAACAAATTTCCAATAAGGTTTCATTTATAAACTGTGTTTTTGAAGATGATGTATTAGCCTATATTCCTGATGAAAAAAGTGGATATACTTTTGTTGCTAATTTTGAAGACTTAGTAATTTTCAAAAACTGCACCTTTGAACAAAAAGCAATGTTTAAATATTCTGACTTTGAGAAAAACACAGACTTTTCTGGCTCTAAGTTTAAAGGAGATTCTACTTTTAAATATGCTAAGTTTAACAGAGATATTTCTTTTAAAAATACCTTATTTGAAGAACCATCTACTTTTAAATACGCTAATTTTAAGCGTTTTGTAAGTTTTGAAAACTCAGTATTTAACGAAAGTGCTATTTTTAAATATACTGATTTTAAAGACGGTGTATCGTTTAGAAACGTTAAGTTTGAAGAAGACTTAAACATAAAATATACCAAAGTATCAGGTGAATTTGATATAACAGGTATGGAGGTAGCTTTTGATATTGATTCAAAATACACTAAAATAAACGGCAAAAGTTTTAACAAATACTTACTAAAAAAATAATTTGAAAAAACTTTCATTCAAAGCAAAACTCGTAATAAAAATTACGAGTTTTTGCTTTTTAAAAATTTAGGTTGCCTTTCATAACTAATTATAGTAACTTAGTACATAACTTCTTACCCTCAAAAAAACTACTAATGGAGTCCAGAAACCATTTAAAAACGGGGTAAATCCGAAAAACCAAACGAGTAGGAACTAAATCTTTAAATTATGCCAAAGTATGTTATTGAGCGAGAGCTCGAAGGAGCTGGTGGCTTAGCGCCTGAGCAATTAAAAGAAATCTCACAAACCTCTTGTAATGTTTTAGAAGAATTAGGACCAAAAATTCAATGGGTACATAGTTATGTTACAGGTAATAAAATATATTGTATCTATAATGCTCCTAATGAATCAAAAATCCGTGAGCACGCTGAAAAAGGTGGTTTTCCTTTAACAAAAATCAGTAAAGTTGCAACGATTATTGATCCTATCACTGCAGAATAACTGAAATTAACTCTTCTACTTTCTTTAATTAAACAATTAACAAAAGCCTTATTATTTATAAGGCTTTTCTTATTAAGAAACATTCTTTTTGTTTAATTTTTAAAATATACTATATTAGTTATCAACAATATAGACATTAAATAACGATTAGAGATTCTTATTAAATGAAACCAAACGCTGTAAAAATTGTACAAATTAATAATGAAATCACTGCTAAATATAACGATGAGTATTTTGCTGTTTGTTGGATTAAAGAAGAAGTAAAAAATATTGAAATAAATCACATTTTATATCAAAATGTGTCCAATTCAATTTTTTTTCTCGATCCTAAATACCAATGGAAAATATCTAATAATAATCATACAACTAATTCTGGTTATGTTTTATTTCTTTCAAATGAAATATTAAACAATCCTATGTTGAGCAATCTCCATATTAATAAAGTTCGATTATTTAATTCAGGTGAAATTCCGCTATTTAAACTTAGCCCTGGTATTGAAAAAAGAATACAAGCCATCCTAGAAATGATTGACGAACTTTTAGGATCACACCTTAACCACAAAGACGACGCTATTTTATCGCTTTTAAACACTTTTTTTGTGTATTGTGACGGACAATGTAACATCAAATCTATTGCTTCAAATAACAACGCTAAAACTAATATTGTTTACAATTTTAAAAAACTAGTAGACAAATACATTTTTCAACATCATGAAGTGACAGATTATGCTAGTCTTTTAAATATTTCTCCAAAGTACTTAAACGAATGTGTACAAGAAGTTTTAAGTGTAAAGCCCAAAAGTATTATTATCGAACAACTTTTAATGAGGTCTAGATATTCTTTAAAATTTTCAAACAAATCCGTAAAAGAAATTAGTTTTGAATTAGGTTTTTCCTCTCCTGATTATTTTAGTTACTTCTTTAAAACGCATACAGGAACGAGTCCCTCTCTCTTAAGAAAAACTAACTAAGCGTAAAACCTAAGTAATTACCGTGATTTTCACATTGTTAACCTACAATTTGTGATTTAAATTGCAGAAAAACTAAATCATGGACAGAAAGAATTTTATTAAAACTTCTGGAATAGGGTTAGCATTTGCTCTATTTCCGGGAATACTTCAGGGGCAAACATCTATTTCAAAAAAACATTCTTCAAATGATACTAATTCTAAAATTATTAAAGATTCTGAAGGAGATATTTTAAATGTTATTGGCGACATACAAACTCATAAATTGGTGGGTAGTGATACAGGAAACCAAATTGTAGAATGGGTAGATAATGTTGAACCAGGGGTTGGAATTCCACCTCACATTCATACCAAAGAAGATGAAATATTTAGAGTTATAAAAGGTGAAGTAGCTATTATGGTTGACGGAAAAACTACCATTTTAAAAGAAGGCGATATTGCTTTTGCTCCAAAAAACATTCCACATTCTTGGAAGGTGGTTGGAACAGAAAAAGCTAAAATGATAACCTCAGCATTTCCTGCTGGTATAGAACATATGTTTAGAGAGTTAGCAAAGCTTCCTGCAGGTCCTCCTGATTTAAAAAAAGTAACTGAAATTTGTGGTAACCACGGAATTCAATTTGTATAATCCATAACAACAACTAAAATTAATTACTACAACCTTACATAAATACATGCAAGGTTTTTCTTTTTTAAAAAAATATTTGATATATCAAACAAAATTATATATTTGCTTGATATATCAAGCAAAATGAATTTCAATACACCAACCACAACAGTACTATACTCTATTGAGGAAGCTATAAAAGCATATCGAAAACTAAGTCAACATAATATCTCAGAAGTTGTGCCTGATATTACTGTAGATCAGGGCTTAATTTTATTGTTACTTGAAAATAATGATAAATCTCAAACTGAAATTGCCGATTTGGTTTTTAAAGACTACGCTTCAATGACACGAATTGTAAAGTTGATGATTAAAAAAGATTATCTAGTAAAATCAACAGACAATCAAGACAAACGAAAAGCTAAGTTAGAAATTACAGAAAAAGGAAAAGAAATCATCAAAAAATTAAAGCCTGTAATACAAAAAAATAGAGAAACTGCCTTAAATACCATTTCTGTTGAAGAGCTAGAACAACTCTATAAAACCTTAAAAAAAATAACTAAAAATTGTAATTCATAAAATGAAGAAATTAACCTATCTACTAGTACTCGTAATTACTTTTTCTTGTATAAAGAAAAAAACTACACCTATTAAAGATCAAAAAATAACACAAATAGCTAACTATTTAGATTCTTTAGATGGATTTAGCGGTACTGTCCTAATAGCTAAAAATGACAGCATATTATTAAAAAAAGCATACGGATATGCTCATTTAGGACACAAAGTAAAGAACAATACTAAAACTAAGTTTTCTTATGCTTCTATTGGAAAATCATTCACTGCTGTTGCTATATTTCAATTAATACAAAAAGGAAAATTATCCTTACAAGATAATATTGGAAAGCACCTTCCTAATTATGCTAATAAAGTAGCAAAAGATTCTGTAACTATTGAACTATTACTAAAACATAGAAGTGGGTTACCAAACTATTTTCATTCAGAAAAATTCTTGAACACCTCAAAAGAACAATTCAGAACTTTAGAAAGCCTTACAAACTTATACGAAAATGAACCTTTAGAGTTTAAACCAAATGAACAATTTGCTTATAGAAACACCAATTATATTATTCTTGGTAGAATTATAGAAGCAGTTACAAAAATGCCTTATGAAAAATATATAGAAGAACATATTTTTTCAATAGCAAAAATGAAAAATACTAGCAATTATGATATTGATCTCACTATTGAAAACGCAGCTGAAAATTATACACTATCAGATATTTTTCCTAACCAATTACAGAAAACCATTTTTATGGGGGCTGTAAAAGGTGGACCTGCTGGCGGTGGTTACTCTAACGTAGATGATTTATATCAATTCTCTACTGCATTTAAAAATAACGAGCTACTAAATGTTAAATATACCGATATGATGAAAAAAGAACCAGAAGGTGATTGGTATGGGTATGGAATGCAGTTTGCGGGCGCTAAAGGCTCTGGAATTTACGGACATAGTGGCGGACATTATGGTACAGGTGCTGAATGGCGAATTTTTGAAAAGCAAAACTACACTGTTATACTTTTAACTAACAAAGATTTAGATCAAGGTTTTTTTGACGCTCGCTTTTTTATAGAGAAAACTATTTCAGGTACCACACCTAAGCTAGATAATTACTTTTTTACTAAAGAAATAACTAAAACTTGTATAGATAAAGGGCTTGAACAAGCTAAAAATACGATTAAAAACTCAAACTTTAAGCTGTCTGAAATTAACTTAAATACTAAAGGTTATGAAATGATTAAAAGAGGTTTTTATAAAAAAGCTATTGATTTATTTACTCTTGAAGTATTCTCATTTCCTAAATCATATGATGCATACGATTCTTTAGGAGAAGCATATATGAAAGATGGACAAACGAAAAAAGCTATTGAAAATTATCAAAAAAGTTTAGACCTGAATCCTGATAATACAAATGCAGTAGAGAAACTAAAAAAACTAAAATCTGTTTAATTGTAATTAAATGAAATACTTCACTATTCTACTCATACTAATTACAACGGTAACTTTTGCCCAACAAAAGACAACGTTAGAAAGTTATATGGATGCTCAAGCAAGCATTAATAATTTTTCAGGAACTGTATTAGTTACCAAAAAAGATGCTGTTTTACTTAAAAAAGCATACGGTTTAGCCGATTATGAATGGAAAACTCCTAATACAATAGATACTAAATTTAGTTTGGCTTCCGTATCAAAACAATTTACCGCAGTTGCTATTATGCAATTAATAGAAAAAAGAAAAATATCGCTTGAAGATAAACTTAGTAAGTACTATCCAGGTTTCCCAAAAGGAAATCAGATTACGATAAAAATGATGTTGACTCATAACGCTGGTTTTCAAATGGATTATGACGAGTTGTACCTTGCTAAAACATCTATAAATAAAGATTCTGTTGCAAACTATATTATGCAAAAACCACTTTTATTTAAACCTGGTTCTAACACATCATATAGTAATATTGGTTATTACTTACTTGCGCGAATTATTGAAAAAGTTTCCAATCAATCATATGCAACATATCTCAAAACAAATCTGTTTGATAAAACTAAAATGTACAATACAGGTGTAAGTACTAATGATTCAATAGTTATAAAATCTGCTAAAAGCTATTATAAAAAGAACGGTAAACTCATAAAAAACCCATACATAAACTGGAATTTCAATATTGGGCATGATGGAATCTACTCTACTGTAGAAGATTTATATCTCTGGAATAAAGCATTGTTTAATAGTACTATTTTACTAAACGAAACCTCTAAAAAGAAGATGTTTACATCGTATAATGATCAAAGTTTTGGGTTTGGTTTAATGATTAATCCTTTTTACAACCAAAATCGTGAATTAATTGCTCATGATGGAGGTTTTTATGGTGCTATGACTTCTTTTAATAAATATACGGATGATGATGTTTTTATTACCGTTTTATCTAACAATCAATCTCCTTCGTATTTAATTGCCTACGCACTTGCTGCAATTTGTTTTGACAAACCAGTTGAACTCCCGTACAAACATCAACAAGTTAAAATAGATACTACAATATATAACGAGTATGTTGGTAAATATGAAAACATTACTATTCTAAAAAGGAATGGAAGGTTATACTATAATGATTACGAATTATTACCAGAATCGGAGGTTAAGTTTTTTCGTTCTGATAATAATGACAGAACTGTTGAATTTATTAAGAACAAAAAAGGAAAAGTTACTCAAATTATAACTAGAAAAGCTGGTGTTCCAGAAATTAAAAAGAAAACTAATTCATAAAAAAAACTCCGCTTTTCAGCGGAGTTTTTCTTATTCTTCTTCGTCATTAAATGACGTATTTTTCTTTTCTTTTTTACTTCCTTCATAGAGTTCGTACTTTACAAAACGACAATCTAAATCAGCATTCTTAAGCGGAATTCTTTTCGAGGTTCGTAAACCTACATGCTTTAAAGCTTGAATATCCGACGTAATTAACCACGCTGTTGAATTCGGGTAATTATTCTTTAAGGTATCTCCTATTTTTCTATAAAACTCTTCTACATCAATATTTAAACGCTCACCATAAGGAGGATTGAACAAAATTGTAGTTTTACCAAAAACCTCTTTTTTAGAGTTAAAGAAATTTACATGGTGTACACCTATAAACTCATCTAAATTTGCATTTATAATGTTTTGTTGCGCTTTTCTAACTGCCGAAGGAGCCTTATCAAAGCCCATTATTTTAAAATGTGAACTTCGTATTTTTTTCAACAACGAATCTTGAATAACAAAGTATAAATCTTCATCATAATCCTTCCAATTTTCAAAAGCAAAATGTTTACGATTAATATTTGCAGGAATCTGATTCGCAATCATCGCTGCTTCAATTAAAATAGTTCCTGATCCACACATCGGGTCAATAAAATTCTCTTCTCCTTTATATCCTGAAAGCAAAATTAATCCAGCTGCTAACACCTCATTAATCGGCGCAATATTTGTTGCACTTCTATAACCACGCTTATGTAACGATTCACCCGAAGAATCTAACGAAATGGTTAACCACTCTTTATGAATATGAATATGAACTTTAACATCAGGGTATTTTAAATCTACATTCGGACGCTTTTTATACTTATGCATAAAATAATCGGCAATGGCATCCTTCGATTTTAAACTGATGTAATGTGAGTTAGAAGTAAAATTATTCGAGTTTACTACCGCTCCTATAGCAAAGGTTCCATCAACATCTAAAAAACGTTCCCATTTTACACGTTGAATAGCCTCATATAAATCTTCTTCATCAAAAATTTTACTGCGTTTAATTGGTTTTAAAATACGAATAGCAGTACGTAACGCAATATTGGCTTTATACATAAACCCTTTATCTCCTCTAAAAGCAACGCTTCTTATTCCTTCTTTCACTTCCATTGCTCCTAACTGACGTAATTCGTCTGCTAAAACACCTTCTAAACCTGCCATGGTAATGGCGGTCATTTTAAAATCTTTTTCCATGTAACTGTAAAATTTCATTGCAAAAGTACAGCTAATTTTGGGTTGTTATCAATCTTTTCTACTTTGAATATAAAAAACGTAAGTTTTATGTATTTTTGCAGACCTTAGAGTTATGAATACAACAACAGATTGGTTTACTTCTTGGTTTAACACACCATACTATCATATTTTATACAAGCATAGAAACGATGCCGATGCACAGTTTTTCATGCGAAACATTACTTCTTTTTTACAATTACCTAAATTGAGTCGTATTGCTGATTTACCTTGTGGTAAAGGACGTCATGCAGTGTACTTAAACTCCTTAGGCTATGATGTTGTGGGAGGTGATTTAAGTGAAAACAGCATTGAACATGCCAAACAATTTGAAAATGACACACTTCATTTTGAAGTTTGGGATATGCGAAAGCCTATTGAAAGTAAATACGATGCTGTGTTTAATCTTTTTACCAGTTTTGGTTATTTTGAAGATGATAATGAAGACATTGCTGTTTTAAAAAGTATTAAAAACGGATTGAAAGAAGACGGTGTATTTGTTTTGGACTTCTTAAATGTTGAAAAAGTAAAAAACACGTTAGTAAAAGAAGAAGTAAAAATTATTGACGATATTGAATTTCACATAAAAAAAGAAATCAAAGACGGATTTATCTTAAAACATATTTCTTTTACTGCTGAAGGAAAATCGCATTTGTATACCGAACGCGTAAAATTCTTAACTTTAGAAAAATTGCAATCGTACTTTGATAAAGTGAATTTGCAAGTAATACATATTTTTGGCGACTATAGCCTGAATAAATTCAATTCACAATCTTCTGATCGTTTAATTATTGTTGCCAAATGAGTTACTTCTTATTAATTTCAGCCGTTTTATTAGGTTTTTTGTTAGTTTTTATGCTAAAACCAAGTAATAACTTCGTTCGTTTGTTATTAGCTTTTAGTGGTGCTTACCTACTTTCTGTTACTATTTTACATTTATTACCAGAAGTATACCATCATACCGATAACACTAAACTAGTAGGTATTTTAATTCTTGTTGGAATTATTATACAGTCGATATTAGAATCTTTTTCTAAAGGTGCTGAACACGGACATATACATTTACACTCAGACTCTTCCGAATTTCCTTGGATGCTCTTTGTAAGTTTATGTATTCATGCTTTTTCTGAAGGACTACCTATTCATCATGCAGATGATAATTTATTGTGGGCAATCATCGTACATAAAATTCCAATTGCAATTGTTTTAACTACCTTTTTATTACACGCTAAATATTCGAAAAAAACAATCTTTTTCTTTTTAACGGTATTTGCATTGATGAGTCCGTTAGGAATTTTAGTTGCTGATAAAGTACCTGTAATTATGGAGTATAACACTGAAATTACTGCCTTAATTATCGGAGTATTTTTACATATTTCAACTATTATCCTTTTTGAAAGTACTGAAAACCACAAATTCAACTACAAAAAATTCGCAGCCATTATTTTAGGAGTACTGTTAACTATTTTCACGATGCACCAACCCCATTGAGAAAGCTGGTAAACAAACTGCTAAATACTCACAAGGCTCTGTAAAAGGATTAGAATACTGTACACGTACATTCTTTTCAATTTTGATGGATTGCCCTGCTTCTAGCACCATGATTTCACCATCAATATTGAATTGTTTTTTTCCTTTAATAATGTAAGTATACTCTTCAAATTCTGGAGTTTGAAAAGGCTCGCTCCACCCTGCAGGAGCTATCATATGTGCAATACTTACTTTTGAGTTTCCATCAGTAGCATTTCCAAAATGTTCTTCGATTAATTTTCCGTCGGTAGTTGGCACTACAAACGGACTTTTTTGAATGGTATATTTTTTACTCATCTTGTTTTATTTTTAAGTTCTCAGCTTCCCAAATTGGTAAAAGATTTCTTTTAACACTTTTAAACCTCTCTGGCATGTTTTTAAAAGGAGTTACAACAAAGGTAAAACTGTTATCGGCACTAAACCTCCAATAATTTTCTTTGAACGCTCCATCTTCTGTTTCAACATTCCAATCAGGAATATTAATTAAAGAGAATTCTTTGGTTTCTTTATTAAAATCTAGCGCAAAATCTCTTAATACATTTTCAGAAGGATACTTCAATGTAATTTTTGCGTTTAAACTACCCTTATCACTAACATATAAAGTACATGATTTTGATGGATAGCTTTCTATTTCTTTCCTCCAGTTTCTTGCTACCACTTTTTTTAGCTCTGAACTAACTTGCATAGTATCTGCTTCATTCGCTATAAGTGCAAATATGTTTTCTTGAACTATAGTTATTGTTTGCTCTTTTGGGTTTATAGTAACAGTTGTTTTCTCCGCTCCTATTCTACTATTTTCTCCAAAGAAAACTCCCAGCACAAAAAATGCTATTTTTATTACTTCCATCTTTTAAAAATTACATAGCTATTATTAATTAAAAAGCCGAAACATCTGTTTCGGCTTCGAATATTTTAGTTAAACCAAATAGTAAATGATTTAATTTTGGCTAAATCTGGAATTTGTTCTTTGGTTACTTTTTGAGTGCTAAATTCTTTTAAACCTAAATCTTCATTATCAATCGTAATTGTTGCATTTAAATCATCAATAAATAAGGTTGCTGATGAAAATGATGACTCTACTTTACTCACTTTAGTATTTGCATTAATTTCTTGAAAAGTAGATTTTATATTTACTCCTGATTTTGTTTTAAAACGATCATCAAAAATTTCGATACTCTTAATTGTTGATGTAGAGTCTAACTGCTCTTTTGGGGTGATGGTTAACAAATGTTTTCCTCCTTTTTCATACACTAAATATTTATCATCTTCTTGAAAAAGATTATCTCCTTTAGCTCCTTCACTTAAAACTTTTACTACTGAATCTTGCTTGAAAATACCTTCAATTTCTTGCACAGTTGTTTTAGTAGTTAGCTCCCCTACTTTTCCTTTAGCGATATCAAATTTACTATTGCCACATTGTACAAATACTATTGCCATTATAGCAACTGCTAAAGGTTTCATTAATGTTCTCATTGTTCTTCTTTTATATTTAAAACGTCTATTTTTCTTATTTGTTATTTTATTACCTTCTTTAAAATTCCGAAAGCAGCACGAATAAATGTAGCACTTGTTAACACCTTTACAACTGGGTTCATACGTGTGCTAGTTCGGCTTGAAGAGGTTCTTCTTCTTGTCTTGTCCTCCTCTTCTCTTTTTGCTTCTTCTTCCTCTTCTTTATTTATCTTTTCAATTTTCTTATTTAATATTTCATAAGCACTTTCTCTATCTAAAGTATCATTGTACTTAGGTATTAATTTAGAATTATCTAATACTTGTTTAATTTCCTTTTCTGTTAACACATCCATTCTACTCATGGGTGCACGCAACATGGTTCGTGCTAATGGAGTTGGAATTCCTTTTTCATTTAATACAGAAATCAACGCCTCACCTATTCCCAACTGTGTTAATACTTCTTTAGTATCGTAATATTCAGAATCTGGATAATTTTCTGCTGCTAATTTAATTGCTTTTCTATCTTTGGCTGTAAATGCACGTAAAGCATGCTGAATTTTCATTCCTAATTGTGCCAGTACATCCTCTGGAACATCTTTTGGATTTTGTGTTACAAAATACAATCCTATTCCTTTAGATCGAATTAATTTTACGATACTTTCTATTTGACTTAGCAATGCTTTTGAAGCTTCATCAAATACTAAATGAGCTTCATCTATAAAAATCACCAATTCTGGTCGACCACTATCTCCTTGCTCTGGAAAAGTTTCATATACCTCTGCTAATAACTGTAGCATAAAGGTTGAAAACAGTTTTGGTCTATCTTGTATGTCTGTTAATCGTAATACAGAAATAACACCACGTCCATTTTCATCAATACGGGTTAAATCGTCAACATCAAATGATTTTTCTCCGAAGAATAAATCACCTCCTTGTTGCTCTATTTCAACAATTTTTCTAAGAATTGCTCCTGTACTTGCGGTAGAAATTCGTCCATACTCTCCTTGAATTTCTTCTTTCCCTTCATTGGTTATATATTGAAGGATTTTCTTAAAATCTTTTAAATCTAATAACGGTAATTGGTTATCATCACAATATTTAAAAATAATCGCTACAATTCCAGATTGTGTTTCAGTCAAATCTAAAATACGTGATAATAAAACAGGTCCAAATTCAGAAACTGTAGCACGTAAACGAACTCCGTTTTGTTCTGAAATTGATAAAATTTCAATTGGAAATTTTGTTGGAGTAAATGGTATTCCTATTTTTTCGTGGCGTTCATCAATCTTAGCATGCCCAGGGCTTGGTTGCGCTAGTCCACTTAAGTCTCCTTTTACATCCATTAACAATACAGGAATTCCTTTTTCTGACATGTTTTCTGCCAACACTTGCAAGGTTTTTGTTTTTCCTGTTCCTGTTGCTCCAGCTATTAATCCGTGACGATTTAAAGTTTTTAAAGGTATGTTTACCAAGGCATTGGTTACAGTTTCTTCACCTAGCATTCCTGCTCCTAACGTAATAAACTCTCCTTTTGTTGTATAGCCTTCTTTGATGTAATTGAAAAACTCTTGGGTTTTACTCATTATTTTTGATCTTTTTTGTGATAAAAACACGTAAAAGTAACAAAAATCATTCATTAATTTTTAATGTTGCCTATCTTTGCACCCTTATGTTGAAAAAAGAAGTACAAGAGTTAATTAATACAGGAGAAATGCTTCCGTTAATGGAAGAGTTTTACACGATTCAGGGAGAAGGAGCACACACTGGTACTGCTGCTTATTTTATCCGTATTGGTGGTTGCGATGTAGGTTGCCACTGGTGTGATGTAAAAGAAAGCTGGGATGCTAATTTACATCCGCCTACAAAAACGGATATTATTGTTAAAAATGCAAAGAAATATGCTGAAACTGTAGTTATCACAGGTGGAGAGCCTTTAATGTGGAGTTTGGATTATATTACGCAACAACTTCAAGAAAAAGGTATTAAAACACATATTGAAACTTCTGGAGCTTACGATTTTTCTGGTGTTTGGGATTGGTTTTGTTTATCGCCTAAAAAAACCAAATTACCTTTGGAACGTGCTTACCAAGAAGCGGATGAATTGAAAATGATTATTCATAATAAAAATGATTTTCAGTTTGCTGAGGAACAGGCTGCTAAAGTTGGTGAAAAATGTAAGTTGTTTTTACAACCTGAATGGAGTAAAAAGGAAAAAATGACACCGCAAATTATTGATTATGTGATGGAGCATCCACAGTGGAAAATTTCCTTACAAACTCATAAATATTTAAATATACCCTAAACAAAAAAGCAACCTAAATAGGTTGCTTTTTTGTTTTTGAAATCAATATTCCTCTTCTAAAAAAGAGTGATTATTTTTCTTCTTTAGGTAAAAGTATTTTACTTAAAGCTTCTTTATCTTTTTTTACTTTTTCCTTTTGCTCTTCAATCTTTTTACTCAACTCACTAAGTCTTTCATTGGTTTTACGAATTACCTCTTCTTTAACCTTAACTTCTTCGTCGGTTATTTCTTTCTTTTCTCTAGATTCTTTAATTCTCTCGTTCGCTTTTTTCACTCTTTCTCTTCCTCTTCTCAAAATATCTTCTCTTTCACGAATATTTCGCTCTTGTTCTTCTATTTTTTCTTTGGCTTCGTTAGATCTCATTTGGCCAAACTCCCTTCCGCTCATTCCGTTTTTATCACGACCGTAAGCATTTCCTTTCCCTTTATATTCTTTCTTATCCTTCTTTTCCTTTAATTTGGGGTCACGATCTTGGTCTTTCGATTTTTCAATCTTCTCTTTTTTACCTTGAGTCTTCTCTTTTTTCTGTTTTGCTTCCTGCTCTAACTCTTCTTTTGCTTCTTTAGCTTTCTCTTTTCCTTTTTGCTTAACTTCTACACTCTTCTCTTTTCCTTTTCCTTGTCCTTGTGCCATTAATTGTTGTGCACCTATGAATGCAAAAAACATTACTATAGATGCTATAATTTTTATGTGTTTCATTGTAATTATATTTTAAGTTTATATACTATCTAACTTTTGTAATTGCTCTTCTACTTTCTCTGCGGCTTCGTTAAGTTTATCCATACCTTCTTCAAGATTCTTTTCTATAGAATCTATTTTTTGAATAGCGGTTTCAACTTTCTTTTCGTCTTCTTTTTTCTTTTTGTCTGTACATGAAATCATAATAAGGATTCCAAATGCTAAAATCAGTAGTTTTTTCATAATTTAATTAATAGATTGGATTAATATACTATAAGACACTTTTATTGTTATAAAGTCACTTTAAATAAGTAAAAAACCAGCATAATGCTGGTTTTTTACTTATATAAGATCTAATTAAGGTTTGATAGTTTCTTCTTTAGCCATTAAACCAAAGAACTTATCTAAATTAGGTAATATTACAATTCTTGTTCTTCTGTTTCTTGCTCTGTTTTCAGCAGAATTATTCTCTACTAAAGGAACAGCACTACCTCTACCAGAAGCTATTAACCTACTTGGATCAACTCCATATTTTTTCTCTAAAAGACGAACAATAGATGTTGCTCTTTTTACACTTAAATCCCAGTTATCTTGTAATACACCTGAATTATATGATCTAGCATCTGTATGTCCTTCAATCATAACGTCCATACTAGGCTCAGAGTTAATGATGTCTGCTAATTTCTTAATTAGTTTATGAGCATTACTTTTAACTCTATAACTAGCTGTATTGAATAACATTTTATCTGATACAGAAATCATTACAACTGTTTGGTCTATATCAATATTTACATCTTCATCGTTTTCTAATTCTGAAGAGTTAATTGACTTTTTAAGATTATAAGCTACTGCAACATTCATAGAATCTTTTAATGTTTTTGCATTAGCTAATTCTGCTGGATCAACATTTTTAAGTGTCTCTCTCATTTTTTCTTTCATAGTGTTAGATATTACAGCTGTATTACCAACCATATCTAACTTAACATTATTTTCTTCTTGCAGCGACTCGTTTACGTCTTTTAACGAGTTAATTTTTTGGTTGTAGTTATCAACTCTTTGCTCAATCTTAGCAAACTTTGCTTCTAATTGCTCTTTTTCTAGAGTTGTTTTTTGCAAGTTACCTCTAGTATCATTGTACTTTTGCTCTAACTCAACATACTTCTTTTTTGATACACACGACGTCATCGTCAAAGCTAATACCGCTAGGGGGATAAATAGTTTTTTCATAATTAATAATAATGATATAATAAGTTAATGTACACCTATAACTTATTTTTTGCTGTAATATTATACTATGCATAAAAAAAATCCCCTTTATTAAAGGGGATTTCTTTGTTTATTAATTTTAAGTTTTAAAAGTTATGAATTATCTCTTATAATTTATGTTAACCTCTTTTTTTGTAGGTTGACAGTTTTCTTCTTCTTTGAAACATTTTCTACTTTCTGGTCTTGAATTATTTGAATTTTTGAAGTTCCTTTTCAAATATTCTAAAAAATTACTTTTTCGTGTAGATATTCTTCTCCTAATTTTTCGTTCTTCAATTTTGTGTCTTCTTTGTATATTCTCTCCTCCTTTTACTATATAGAAATAGGAACGTCTATTTAATTGATATTCTTTTTCTGAACACTTTTTACCATCAACACAATCATTTAAAGGTTTGTCTTCACCATAACCTATAGCACTTTCAATTCTATCTTTAGCTATTCCTCTAGACAAGATAAAATCTCTAGTTGATTTAGCTCTTTCATCAGATAACATTCTATTGTACTCTCTAGGTCCTCTACTATCAGTATGAGATTCTATTTTAATCACTAATTCAGGGTGATTCGTCATAACAGTAACAATGTTTTCTAATTCATACTCGGCATCTTCCCTAATAATTGATTTGTCGTAATCAAAATAAATAGGGTTTATTACGATTTGGTCACCAATAATTAACGGAGTTAACTCAATATTCGTTTTAATTACCTCGTTTCGATTATTTAAAGTAGCTACCTTATTTTTTCCAGATCGATGATCTAATTTTGTTGCTGTAACTGTATAAGTACTATTACAAGGAACTTCTTTAAAAGTATATTTACCATTAACATCTGAAATAACTTCTGCTACAACTTCCTTATTTTTATCAATTAATTTTACAACAGCTGCTTCAATAACTTTATTAGTATTCTTTGCTTGAATAACGCCCTCTACTATTTGAGTACAAACAGGAGGATCTGTATAAATAAAGAAACTATAAATATCATCATCACCTTTTCCTTTTTCTCTATTTGAAGAGAAAAAACCTCTTTTACCATCTTCACTTATAAAAAATGAAAAATCGTCTTTTTTACTATTAAAAGGGTACCCTAAATTTTCAGGTGAAGAAAAAGTACCATCGTCATTTATTTTTGACTGAAAAACATCTAAAAGTCCTAAACCTAAATGCCCATTTGATGAAAAATACAGTACATTATCGCTTCCCACATAAGGAAAAACTTCTTTTTCTGATGTATTAATTGAACTTCCTAAATTAACAGGTATTCCATACTCGTCCTTTCCTTTAATTTCTACTTTATAAATATCTGAATCTCCATAGCCACCAGGCATGTTAGATACAAAGTATAATGTTTTTTCATCTGGACTTAATGCAGGATGACCTGTAGAATATTCATCATTATTAAACGGTAATTCTTTAACATTTACCCAATATCCATTTATGTAGCTAGCCTTGTATATTTTTAAGTTAGAAGTATTTTTTTTACTCTTTCTGGCTCTTTTACCATCTGAATTATTTCTGGTAAAATATATTGTTCTTCCATCTTTAGTAAATACTGGAGTAGACTCATGCAATTCAGAAGATATTGGAGCTTCTAATTTTTGACTGTTAGCTAATACCAATACTGTGTCTTGTTCTCTTCCTTCTAATGTTTGAATATCTTCTTCTGCCTTATAAATATTTAAGAAAGGTTGATTATTCCATTTATAAATATTTTCTCTTTTATCTCCACTTGGAACAGAAGATGAATAATATGATTTTCCATTTAATAAAAATCCTCCAAAATCTGAAAAAGGTGTATTAATTGCCAAGTTTCTTATTCCTATTCTCTTTTCTTGATTAGAATAATCTTGTAAATACCCTTCTCTGTTCAATTCTTTATTTAAATTCCCTTTTTGATTTTCAGCCAACTTTAAAAAAATAGAGTCTGATTTTTTATACTTTCCGTTACTTCTTAACGTTTGAGCATATTTAAATAAGTGTTTATCATCTAAATTATCTTTATAACTAGCTAATAATTTTTCATACCAAACTTCTGCTTCCTCTGTATCTGAATTATTATAATAAGATTCTGCTAGCCTACTTAAAACATGCTTAGATGTGTCTCCTTTAATCAATACTAAATCCTTGTACAGTTTAGCTGATTGCACGTAAGAAAACTCTTCAAAATAACGATCAGCTACTTTTTTACTTTGTGCAAAACTGTTTACTGCCAACATCAATAAGCATGATGCTAGTACTTTTTTAAAATTCATATTTTTCTCTTTTTTTAAAAGAATCTAGGGGATCTATATCTAATATCTTGGAATATCTCGTACTGTAACAATATTTCATGCGTTCCTGAATTTGTTACATTATAATTTGATGTTGTTAAATCGTATGAATATCCTATAAGTAACGAATCATTTACTTGGAAGCCTAAAAGAGCACTTATAGAATCATCCCATCTCCAAGCAAGTCCTGCTCTAAATTTTTCATTAAATAATAAATTTGCAGAAATATCTAATGATAAAGGTGCTCCTGAAACTCCTTTTAGTAATGCTGCTGGTTTAAATTTTAAATCTTCATTAATATCGAAAACATATCCTGCTATTAAGAAAAAGTGCATTCTTTCTACCGCTACCTCTCCTGGAGTTTTGGCATCATAATGTTCCATTCTTAAAATATTTGGAACAGACAATCCTACATACCATTGTGGTTGGTGATAATAAATACCAGCTCCTACTGTTGGTAAGAATTTATTATTTACTGGAGCAAATGAAGGGTCATTTTTATCTGTTTGGGTTCCTTTTGTCCAATCTATATTTAATAACCTACCACCCAAACGTAAACCAAAAGCTAAGTTACCTTCTCTTCCTGTTTGAATAGTATATGAAACATTTCCATCTAAATATATTTCACTTGACGGTCCTACTTGATCATTCATTAAATTAACCCCTAAACCTAAACCAGAATATCCTAAAGGTGTATCATAAGATAAGTTTTGAGTATTAGGAGCTCCTTCAAAACCAACCCACTGCATTCTTCCTAAAGCAGTAATTACAGTGTGCCCTCTAGACCCTGCATAAGCTGGATTCACATTCATGGTATTGTACATGTATTGTGTGTACTGAGGATCTTGTTGCGCATGAATATCTGTAGTTATACAGATACTCATTACACATACTAGTAGTAAACTTATATATAATTTCATTTGGTTAAAACTTTTATTCATCAGTTTGTTTTGTTGTAACATAATCATGTTATCTATTTATATAAATCCAACCTTTTTTAACTTTACTTCCGTTTCCAAGGTCTAAGATATAGAAGTATGTTCCTACAGGCAATTTATCATTAACATTTATATTAGCGCGTCCGTTTGAAATACCTTCGAATCTCTTGTCTTGATTATTATTCGAGTATCCTTCCATTTTAAATACAGTATTACCCCATCTGTTGAAAATTTCAATAGTGTTTCTTGGGAAATTTTCAATACAATCGATATGTAAATAATTGTTTGCAGGGTCTCCATTTGGACTCATCAAGTTATTCACTTTTACACAAGTATCATCGTTGTTTGCATCCCCAAATCCATCAAGCCCATCTACAGGGTTAGGTATCCCGTCTCCGTCAGAATCATCTCCGTCTACTACTCCGTTACCTCCATCAGTAGGATCTGTAGGATTAGAATTGTAATCGGGATTATTAGCATCACCAAAACCGTCTAAATCATCAACACTGTCTGCGATACCATCACCATCTGAATCATCAAAAGGATTGTCTACTTGACCATCTCCATCAGTATCTGAATTTCCACCTTCAACAACATCATTCACTCCATCATTATCACTATCTAAATCTCTATAGTCAGGAATAGTATCTCCATCAGAATCTATAGTTCCTTCATTTCCTCCATTACCTTCTCCAAATTTAGTAGTATCACCATCTACGCTATCAGAAATTCCATCTCCATCTAAATCTGAACCTCCAATATCTTCTGAATTTATAACACCATCTCCGTTAGTATCAAATTCTTCATTCCCTCCTTCAATTACATCGTTAATACCATCATTGTCACTATCTAAATCTCTGTAGTCTGGAATAGTGTCTCCATCTGTATCTGGTTCTTCCTCTTCATCTACTGAAGCATCTGCTTGTCCATCTCCATTTGTATCTGAATATCCAGAGTCTTGAACATCGATATAACCATCTCCATTCGTGTCTAAATCTCCATTCCCTCCTTCTATCACATCATTAATACCATCGTTATCACTGTCTAAATCTAATGAATCAGGAATTCCATCTCCATCTGTATCTACTAAACCATCTCCTTCTTCTACATCAGGAATCCCATCATTATCATCATCTACATCTATAACATCTGCTATACCATCTCTATCTGTATCTTGCAAGAAATACTTTTGTTCAGCGTTAGCTGAGCCTCTGTTTCCTTCTCCATCGGTAGAACTTACATTCGCTTCAACAGTCGTATCTATATCTAAGACTAATTCTACCCCAGGAACACTAATACTAAAGTTTCCACTAGAATCTACTAAACCAGTATAATTATTGCCATTTATTATTAAAGTAACAATATCTCCTACTTTAAAATCTCCTGCTACGGTTCCCGTTACTGTAATATTACTTCCTGCTTCTACACTGTTAATAATATTATCATCCGTAATATCATCTATAGTTATCGTTAAAACTGGTAGTGTTGTATTGATTACTAATTCATCTGCTGTTATATCTGAACAAACTCCATTATTTACTATAACATCATAGGTTCCTTCAAAAATCTCATTACCAACTGGTATATTTAATGTCCAAGTATCATTACTATTATCTACTAAATTACCATCTCCTTCTGAATACATTACTCCGTTTACAGTTACCGTAATTGTATCTACTGAATCTGCAGTTCCTTCTATTACTGGAGTAGTATTATTTGTTGATTGTGAATTTACTGTTGGTACTGAGTTAATTCTTACTTTAACCTCTAATCTTTTAGTACTCTCACAACTTCCTTCTGTTTGACTTGCATAGTATGTATTACCATCTACTAAAGCTTCTGTAGTTCCTAAAGCCATTCCTCCTGTTACTGTTGCATACCACTGAATATCTGTTCCTGTAGCTCTTAAGTCTGCTACTGTTGGATTATCTATTGAACAGAAACTCTGTACTACAACTCCTGTTGGCTCCAATACATTCCTTACCGTGATGTTTAATACTTGGTCTGCTGCACAGTCTGCTCCTTCTATCGTTACTGTTTGACTTCCGTCTGCTCCGTTGTATTCTACGTTGTTTACTGACCATGTATAGGTCTCATCTAAACAAATTGTTACATCCGTTACTACCGCCGATGGTTCTGGCGTTACCGTTAATGTAAAGTCTACATCTGTGGCTGTTACACATTCTCCAGCATCTGGTGTAAAGGTATACGTACCCGTTGTCGTATT
>NZ_JADN01000010.1:0-102846 GCF_000518405.1 Tenacibaculum sp. 47A_GOM-205m
TAGTGTTGCCATAGCATCTGAACAGCCTCCTGCTCCTGTTAACGTATATGTTATTGTTGCCGTTCCTGCTGCAACTCCTGTTACAACTCCTGTTGAAGCTTCTACCGTTGCTATTGCTGTATCAGATGAACTAAAGCTTCCTCCTGTATCGCCATCACTTGTAAATGTTGTCGTTCCTGCTACACAAATCGCTTGAGTACCACTTAACGCTCCAGCATCTGGTGCCGTAGTTACTGTTACGGTAATACCTATACTTGTATCTTCACATCCTGATGGAGTATTTTTAACAGCACGAACAGTAACAATTTGACCATTTGTAAGTGATGTCGTATCAAATGTATTATCAGTAGATAATGCTTGAGCATTTAAACCATCTACTAAGAACTGGTATTGGTCTGCTCCTCCAGCTGTAAAAGTTACACTATCTCCAGCGCATATTGTATTATCTGCATCATTACTCACCAACGTTGCAATTGGAGGATTCACTATATTCACAGCTGTATCTGAAAGAGCTGTTGCTAAATTAGTAGCATCTATCGTTGCTGTATTAGTAAGTGTATTACATTCAGTATCTGAATTTACCGTTGCCTTAAATGTTACTGTTACTGTTTCTCCTGGTTGAATATCTATACCTTCAGAACTCGTAATTAAATTAGCTACTGTACCATTGGTATCATTAGTTTGAGTGCGTGTATATGTTGTATATTCATAACCTACAGTAATTATAGCATAATTAACTTCATTTAAGAATCCATTTGGATCAATATCATACCAATCAAAACGATATTCACCGAAAATAGAACCACTTATTGAACTAGTACTTCTACTAACAGTATTCCAACCTCCGGGGCTATTTCCTCCAAACTCATCATTATCTGAATCGCCATTATGATCTACATAAAAAACATAACCAGGAAAATATACTGCTAAATCAATATCACTCCTCCAATCATCCGTGTGCCCATTACCATTTCTATCAGGTGTAGAACCATCCACTTCAAAAGAAAAAGAAGTAAACATTGCATTCGAATAAGGAACATCTGCTGACGTTAATGTAAAAGACTGACTTCCGGATTGATCAAATTTTAAATCCCCTAAATCCCTCTGAAAACTACTAGTACTAGTGTTTCCTACACTAGTATAATACTGTCTTGTGATACTATTATTTACATAAGTTACTTCTGAAGGTAATATATCAATTAAGTCAACGTTATCAGCTGTAACACTACCTGTATTTTCTATTTGTATAGTATAAGTAATTTCATCACCTACATTAACATTTCCTGAAGGACTTGAAGATTTAGTGATATTTAGTGTTGGTTCTTCTGGACAACAAACTGAGTAATTTGAAAACCAAATAGATTGTGCTACAGCAACATTTCTTGTTGTCCCTGCCTCGTATATAATTACTAATTTTTTAATAGGCTGAGAAGAGTTTACTAAGACAGCTCCACTATCACTCGTATCTGTGTTATTATTTGATGTACCTGTAGCTGTTTGTCCTGATATACTATAGGTTGGCGTACCTCCTGAATTTGTTAAAGATAGAGGTATATTAACACCATCATTTTCTGCGGTAAATTTTACAATATCTAAATGACTTGTACTTTCATCAATATCCTCTACTCTAAAATTACTTAATATTAAGGGACTTGAAAATGTTAGCTCCCATACAACTTGGTCTCCTATGGTAACATTACCCATAGTTACTCTATATCTACTTGATGATTCAGCTCCTGTATCTGTTAAATTTAAAGGTGACTGATCTGTAAAAGTAGAAGACAAAATAGTTTCTACACCACATGAAGTTGTTGTGTAACTACCATTTAAATCACTCCCACTACTGTACATTTGATTCCAATTTATTACTTCAGAACCATTTGTACATTGCGAATAAGATAAATTTGAGTAAAAGAAAGAAGTTATTAAAAGTAATAATAATTTACTTCTAACTAAGTTTTTTACCGAATTAATTGAAATGTAATTTTCCCCCATATCAACACATTTAATTTATATATAAAATTTAGCCCAAAATCTTTCTGGGTTTTTAATTTTTAAAAACATGGTGGGATACAAAAAACCCCACACAAAAAAACTTAAGTTGCTCTATTACAACTTTTTTCTCGTGGGGGGCTTCTATTTTTCGAATGCGCAAAAGTAAACTTTTTTTGCTATTTCTTATAGATTAGACGTAATTTTAACAATCCAAGTCACTTTATAAGAAAAAAAAATATTTAAAACCAAAAACATCAATAAAAACTATTGGTAAATTTCATCTAAAAAGAACCTTTGTTAAGCTTTTCCATAGTTCTCAAACACCTTACTCATCTATAAAAAGCTTTTAAAAAATATTAGAGACATATAATTATAGCTTTAACACTTTTTTTAATTGATTTACAACATAATCAATCTCAGTAATTGTATTTAACTTACTAAAGGAAAATCGTACTGAAGTTTTTTTAGCTTCTTCTTCTCTTAAAAAAGCATTTAACACATGAGAACCTTTATTACTACCACTTTGACAAGCACTTCCTCCAGACACCGCAATTCCAGATAAATCCAAATTAAACAGTAACATTTTATCTTCTAAAGGAAATCTTACATTAATAATAGTATAACTTGTTTTATCAACAGGCTCTCCATTTATTTCAACATTCGGAACAAGTTCTGTTATTTTTTTTACGAAATAATCTTTTAGTCCTTTAATATATATGGTGTCTTCTGTAAGATTTTTAAAAGCTATGTTTAACGCTTCTCCCATACCTATTATAGCATGAACATTTTCAGTACTAGACCTCGCTCCTTTTTCTTGTTCTCCTCCAAAAAACATTGGCTGAATTGGTATTCCTTTTTTAATATAAGCAAACCCAACTCCTTTAGGACCATGAAATTTATGTGCACTCGCCGCTATAAAATCTATTGAAGTTTGTTGTAAATCTATCGGATAATGACCAATAGCCTGAACCGTGTCTGAATGAAAATAAGCATTGTATTTTTTACACATACTTACTACCTCTTCAATTGGTAAAATATTACCAATTTCATTGTTCACGTACATTAAACTCACTAAGGTTTTTTCGTTTGACTTTTCTAAAGCTTCCCCCAAACTACCCAATACAACAGCCCCGTTTTCATTTACCCTAACATAATCTACATTTATTTTATGTTTTTTTTCTAAAAACTGAACTGTATTTAAAACAGCATGGTGCTCTACCTTAGATGTAATAATTCGTTTTACTCCTAAATGTAAAACCGCATTTTGTAAAATTAAATTGTCTGCTTCTGTTCCTCCAGCAGTAAAAATAATTTCACTTGCAGAAACATTTAAATGCTTCGCTATATTTTTTCGAACTGTTTCAATAGCTGCTTTTGCTTTTCTTCCATACTGATGAGTTGAAGATGGGTTTCCAAAATTAACAAGCATTGATTCTTGCATTACCTGAACTACCTCTGGCAACATAGGTGTTGTGGCTGCATTATCTAAGTATACTGAATTCATAACACAAAAGTAAAGTTTTAGATAGTACGATTAGTAATTTTGATAAACATATACTTCAGTTGCACCTTGACCATATTTTTGATAAGAAGCATCGTAATATTTTACCGGATAATTATTTAATAAATAAAGTAATTCTGTTTTTAACACTCCATCACCTACTCCATGGATTAATACTAATTTTGATATTTTTTTTGATATACAGTACTCTAATTTTTGTTTTGCTGTATCCAATTGCAGAGATAAAATATCAAAATTATCCATCCCTCTTGTTGATTTTACTAATTTTTCAGCATGTAAATCAACTTCCATTACAACCTCATTTCTATCTTTTACAAAAGACGATTTTTTTGCTTTTTTTGACGGTTGAATTTTAGCTTTCAGCATCGGATTATTAATGTCTGAAAATTTACTTAACTCATTCTGATCTACTTCAATCTTTACCAATTCTCTTTTTAAAAAGCGGTACTCCATCCCCTCAAAATCTTTAACAAAAACTTCTTCTTTATTAATTTTTGTTACGAATCCTCTAATATCAGCGTCAATCACCGCTACTTTATTGCCGATTTCTAAACACATTCTTAACCTTTATTTAATTAGCTAAAAGGGTATTAGCTCGTATTTTTGCAAATAATTACACACTGCAAAAGAACTGCAAATAAATGATAAACACTAAAAATATCAACACAAAAGTTTTCTTTGAAGAAGCACGAAAAGAAATGATAATTACTGACGATAGAAAAAATTTATTACTTTCTATCTCTGACGCTATCTTCGATGAATATCTTGAAAGAGATAAAATAAATTTAAACTTTATTTGCACTCACAACTCACGAAGAAGTCAATTAGCTCAAGTGTGGAGTTTCTTTGCTGTCGAGTATTTTAATTTAAGAAACATTTTTACTTATTCGGGAGGTACTGAAACCACATCTTTTCATAGAAACACTGTAAAATGTTTACAAAAAACTGGGTTTATTTTTAATGTTGTTGATTTTTCTCACCAAAACCCTAGATATTTAATTTCTTTTGAAGACACTAAAAAATCTATTTTAGGCTTTTCTAAAGTTTTTGATCATCCTCAAAACAGCTATCCTTTTGTTGCCATAACAACATGTGACAGTGCCGATAAAGACTGCCCTTTTATTCCTGATGCGATAGAGCGTTTTCACTTACCTTATTCAGACCCTAAAACTTCAGACAATACCGATTTAACCGAAGAGACTTACCTACAAACGAGTAAGCAAATTGCAGGAGAATTGTATTTCATTTTTGAGGAATTTAAAAATCGATTACCTGAATCATACCTCTAGATTTTTATCATAAGGAATACTTTTTAAAATGTGATTAATCACATTAATACGGGCTGCTGTTTTTCTGTTTGCACGAATGACTTTCCAAGGAGAAATCTCGGTATTTGTTTTAGAAAACATTGCTTTTTTATATTCTGTATAATCATCCCACAACTCTTGCGCTCTTTCATCAACAGGAGTCATTTTCCATTGTTTAAGCGGATCGTTCTTAATATCATTAAATCGCTTAGCTTGCTCTTTTTTAGTTATAGACATGTAAATTTTAACCAAGCGGATACCTGATTCTAAAATCATTCTTTCAAAATCATTTACTTGATTCATAAATACCTGATACTCTTCTTGAGTACAAAATCCATTCACAGGCTCTACTACTGCTCTATTGTACCAACTACGATCGAAAAAGAGTATTTCTCCTGCCTTTGGAAACTGCTCTACATAACGTTGAAAATACCATTGCGTTTTCTGATCTTCATTAGGTTTAGGTAATGCTACAATTCGCATATGACGCGGATTGATTCGCTCAGTAATTCTACGAATCGCCCCTCCTTTTCCTGCTGCATCACGTCCTTCAAAAATTACTATAATTCGTTCGTTTTCTCTAATCGCCCAAGCTTGTAAACGAATCAACTCTACTTGTAATTTTTTCAACTTTCGCTCATAATCTACATAACGAATTGACTTCTCTATATTAAAAGGCTTTGATAATAACGCTTTTAAACCTCTTGTACTATTTAACTTATTTACGTCTCTTTGAGTTAATTTTCTCATTCTTAATCTAACTGTTTTACTGAACGATAATAACGCATTACTACATTTGGATCTGGTGTAAGAATAGTTTGCGCTTCATCCTTTCCATCATAATTAAACTGTGTTAATACATGGCGCATACACTCTACCCTTGCCTCTTTTTTATTATTTGTCTTTACTACAATCCATGGGCTATATGTTGTATGGGTTCTACTAAACATTTCGTCTTTGTAAAAGGTATAATCGTCCCATAATTCTTGCCCTCTTTTATCTACTGGACTAAACTTCCAACGTTTTAACGGATTATCATTTCTTGAATTAAATCGACGTAGCTGTTCTTCTTTTGAAATGGATAACCAAAACTTAATTATCATTACTCCATCTTCATATAACATGTGTTCAAACTCTGGAACTTGTACCAAAAAGTTCTTATACTGATCATCAGTACAAAACCCCATCACAGGCTCTACAACAGCTCTGTTATACCAACTCCTATCAAAAAAAACAATCTCCCCTGGGTTTGGTAATTCTTTTATATATCGTTGAAAATACCATTGTCCTTTTTCAACATCAGTTGGTTTATTTAAGGCTACTAAACGTGTAGAACGAGGGTTTAGGTGCTCCATAAATCTACGGATACTCCCTCCTTTTCCTGCCGCGTCTCTTCCTTCAAAAATTACAGCTACTCTTTTATTCTTTTTAGCAATCCATTGTTGAAGTTTCACCAACTCTATTTGAAGCTTTTTTAATTCTTCTTCATAGTCTAACTTCATTTGAACTTTTGCTATAGAAATTCCTTTCTTTCTAATTTTAGCCATTAGTTCTTCATTAGAAGAAACACTTTCAAAGTCTTCAATAGTTAATACAGATTCTTTACTCATAAAACCACTAATTATTCTTCTTAATAATTTAACCTAGGTTGTGCTAAAATAATACGATATTTACAGCTATGAAAAAAAACATAACACTTTTATTCATCTTATTTTCACTCACTATCTTCTCGCAACGAAAATACGCTAAAGAGTTCAGCTTCCTAAACGACAATGACTTATACACTTCTACTTACTATGATAGATACTATACAAACGGTGTGTTTTTAACTTATCGTTATCTTAGTGAAAAACAATTTAAAAATATTGAAAAAAAAAGCTACGAAATTCAACTAGGACACCATATGTACACACCTCATAAAGCGATTGTAGAAACCGTGGAAGAACATGATCGACCATTTGCTGGATATCTCTACGGAAGTTTTGGCATCAATTATTTCTTCAAAAAAGAATCAATCTTAAAAACATCTGTACAGATTGGTAGCATTGGATCTTCTGCTTTTAGTGAAGAACTGCAAGATTTTATCCATGATATTTATGGATTTAAAAAAGCTAGCGGTTGGAAATATCAAATAAAAGATGCTTTTGCCTTCAATTTAAAAACTGAATATATTAGAAAACTTGCCAAAGACAACATTTTTGATCTTAACTGGAGAAATACAGCAAGAATTGGTACAGTTTATACCGATTTATCAACTGGTTTATATAGCCGTATTGGTTTTAAACCTTTAGAAAGCATTATAAACTCTATTGCTTTTAACGGAAATTTAAACAACCAAAACACCCAGTTTAACAACAATTCGGAAGTTTTTTTATATATTAATCCCATGATTCGTTATGCAGCGTATGACGCAACCATAGAAGGAAGTTTTTTAACTGACGGAAGCCCCGTTACTTTTGACATTCAACCTTTTGTATTCACTACTGAGCTTGGAATACGTTTTACTAGTAACCGTTTTAATTTTGGTTATGCTATGAATTATCACACAAGAAAACTGAAAAGTGCTCGAGTTCCAAAAGGTAATATTTACGGAACCATTCAATTAAATTATCAGTTTAACTAAGGTTAAAATCTGGTTAAAAAAAATAATTTTTATAATCATCAAATTAAAATATATTTGTAAGTCTAATAATATAGAAAAACTATTCAATGAAATTTATCGTATCTAGCTCACAGTTATTAAAACAGCTACAAGTTTTAGGAGGAGTTATAAACAGCAATAACACATTACCAATTTTAGATAATTTTTTATTTGAACTATCTGAAAACGAATTAAAAATATCTGCATCTGACCTTGAAACTACAATGTCTTCAGTTATTGATGTTGAAAGTACAGATACTGGAGCCATTGCTATTAACGCTCGTTTATTGTTAGATACTTTAAAAACATTTCCTGAGCAACCGCTTACTTTTAAAGTAGAAAGCGATAGTACTATTGAAATTATTTCTGAGCAGGGTAAGTATGATATGGCTTATTTTAGTGGAGATGAATTCCCTAAGGCAGTGGAACTACCTTCTCCAAGTAGTACTGAAATTCCATCACATATTTTAGCAACTGCTATTTCTAAAACTATTTTTGCTGCAGGAAACGACGATTTACGTCCTGTAATGAGCGGTGTTTTTTTCCAGTTCAACTCTAAGGAATTAACATTTGTAGCTACAGATGCTCATAAATTAGTAAAATATACACGTACAGACATTACCGCTGAAAAATCAGCAGAATTCATTATGCCTAAAAAACCTTTAAACTTATTAAAAGGAATTTTAGGAGGTTCTGAAAATAACGTAACTATTGAATATAACGACACCAATGCTAAATTCACTTTTGATAACGTCGTATTAATTTGTCGTTTAATTGACGGAAAATACCCTAACTACGAAGCGGTAATTCCTAAGGAAAATCCTAATAAATTAACAGTAGACAGAGCCTCTTTCTTAAACTCTGTTCGTCGTGTTTCTATTTTTTCTAGTAAAACAACACATCAAATTCGTTTAAAAATGGCTGGAACTGAGCTAAATATTTCTGCGGAAGATTTAGACTACTCTAATAAAGCTGACGAACGTTTACATTGTGATTACCAAGGAGATGACATGCAAATTGGGTTTAACTCTCGTTTTTTAAGCGAAATGTTAAACAACCTAAACTCTAACGATGTTTTAATTGAAATGAGTTTACCAAATAGAGCAGGAATTTTGACTCCAATTGATGGTACTGAAGAAGGTGAACAAGTTACTATGTTAGTTATGCCAGTAATGTTAAACGGATAAAAAAAAACAACTTATAACATTATAAAAGCCACAGTATCAATACCTGTGGCTTTTTTGTTTTTTATAACATCTTTCACTTTCAAAAACGATAAATAATTGTAAATTTACCTCTTTCAAACTTTATAAATAATAATGGGTAGAATTATTGCAATTGCAAATCAAAAAGGTGGAGTAGGTAAAACTACTACATCTGTAAACTTAGCTGCGGCTTTAGGTGTTTTAGAAAAAAAAGTATTATTAATTGATGCTGATCCCCAAGCAAATGCTACTTCTGGTTTAGGTATAGATGTTGAAAGTGTAGAAGTTGGAACGTATCAGGTTTTAGAGCATACAATTCTAGCAAAAGACACGATTGTAAAAACAGAATCTCCTAACGTCGATTTAATTCCTGCTCATATTGATTTAGTAGCTATTGAAATTGAATTAGTTGATAAACAAGAGCGTGAATACATGCTAAAAAAAGCCTTGGAAGATATTAAAAATGATTACGATTATATTTTAATAGATTGTGCTCCTTCTTTAGGTTTAATTACCTTAAACTCACTTGTAGCAGCAGATTCTGTTGTAATTCCTATTCAATGTGAATACTTTGCTTTAGAAGGTTTAGGAAAGTTATTAAACACCATAAAAAGCGTTCAAAAAATACATAACCCTGATTTAGAAATTGAAGGTTTGTTATTAACTATGTTCGATTCTCGTTTACGTTTATCTAACCAAGTAGTTGATGAAGTTCGTAAACACTTCAGTTCTATGGTTTTTGAAACAATAGTACACCGAAATACTCGTTTAAGTGAAGCGCCTAGTTACGGAGAAAGTATAATTTCATACGATGCAACCTCTAAAGGTGCCGTAAATTACTTAAATTTGGCGAACGAAATTTTAACTAAAAACGCATAATCACGATACATGGCAAAAGCAACAAAAAAACAAGCTTTAGGTAGAGGTTTATCAGCATTATTAAAAGAAACTGCAGAAGTAAATTCGGCATCAGATAAAAATGCTGATAAATTAGTAGGTAATATTATTGAATTAGACATTAAATCAATAGAAGTAAACCCATACCAACCTAGAACTTATTTTGATGAAGAAGCATTACGTGAATTAGCGAGTTCTATTAAAGAATTAGGGGTTATCCAACCTATTACCGTTCGTAAATTATCGAGCGATAAATTTCAGTTAGTTTCAGGAGAGCGTCGTTTTAGAGCCTCTAAACTTATTGGAAACACAACAGTTCCTGCATACATTCGTTTAGCCAACGATCAGGAAATGTTAGAAATGGCGTTGGTAGAAAACATCCAACGTAAAAACTTAGATCCTATTGAAGTGGCTCTTTCATACCAACGTTTAATTGATGAAATTCAATTAACACAAGAAGAATTGAGCACACGCGTAGGTAAAAAACGTTCAACAGTTACTAACTACTTACGTTTATTAAAATTAGATCCGATTATTCAAACAGGAATGCGTGACGGATTTATCTCAATGGGTCATGGTCGTGCATTAATTAATGTTGATAGTACTACCGACCAGTTAAACATTTACGAAAAAATTGTTCGTGATAAACTATCTGTTCGTCAAACTGAAGAATTGGTTAAAAACTTAAAAGCTGGTACCGTAACCAAAGCCGCTAAAAAGAAAGTTTTACCTAATTATATTTCTGATAGTGTAAAAGATATTAGCGATTATTTCGGGCATAAAATTGACGTAACTGTTAACAATCGTGGTAAAGGAAAAATTTCTATTCCTTTTCACTCAGAAGAAGACTTTAACCGTATTAAAAACTTATTAAAGTAATTGAACATACGTGTAATCATATTCGCTTTTTTTAGTCTTTTTTTGTTTCAAAATACCTTTGCTCAAAAAGATTCTATTGCTGTAAGAGCTAAGCAACTTCAGTTATCAAGCGACAAATACAATCCACTTTCTCCATCTAAAGCAGCATTTTATTCTGCTATTTTTCCCGGAGGTGGGCAGATATACAATAAAAAATATTGGAAAGCTCCAATAGTTTGGGCTGCTATGGGTACAAGTATGTATTTTTACTTGGACAATAGCGATCAGTACGATCGATACAGAACAGCCTTTAAACTTAGAAATCAAGGATTATCAGATGAGTTTAATGGTAAAGATGGAAATCCATTTATTTCAACAGCTGGTTTAGAAAGCGCTCAAAAAACCTTGCGTAAAAACAGAGACTTATCATTACTAACTGGGGTACTTTTATACGTTTTGCAAATTGTAGAAGCTAGTGTAAACGCGCATTTATTACAATTTGATACCGATGACAGTTTATCTATAAACCCTGTAATTACACCAGACCCTTTATTTATTGAAGCACCAAAAGTTGGTTTAACACTAAAATATTCTTTTTAAAATGAAAATAGCCTTACTTGGTTATGGTAGAATGGGTAAAGAAATCGAAAAGATTGCTTTACAGAGAGGACACGAGATCGTTATTAAATCTACTGGAGAAAACACTTATGATATTAACGAAGCTGATGTAGCTATTGATTTTAGCGTACCTACTTCTGCTTATAACAACATTAGTAATTGTATTAACAATAACGTCCCAGTAGTTTCAGGAACTACAGGTTGGTTAGACAGGTATAATGAAATTGTTGATTTATGCAATGAAAAAAATGGTGCTTTTATCTATGCTTCAAACTTTAGTTTAGGTGTGAATGTTTTTTTTGAGTTAAACAAACAACTAGCTAAAATGATGAGTACACTTGAACAATACAATATTGCTATTGAAGAAATTCATCACACACAAAAATTAGACGCTCCAAGTGGTACTGCAATTACTTTAGCTGAAGGAATTATTGAAAACACCAATAAAAAAGCTTGGGAATTAGACGGAAAAACTTCCGAAGACAATATTCCTATTACAGCTCTTAGAACTCCAGATGTACCGGGTACTCACACAGTAACCTATAATTCTGAAGTAGACACTATTGATATAAAACACACAGCACATAACCGACAAGGTTTTGCTTTAGGAGCAGTTATAGCTGCAGAATGGCTACTTAACAAAACAGGTGTTTACACCATGAGAGATGTGTTAAACTTAGGTTAATACCGTAACAACAAGCAGCTAAAAAGCACTAATAAGCTTAGAATTACATTCCTTAAAAGGAAAACAAAATATACAGATTATGACATTTACTGAATGGTTTTTATTTTTCATATTCATACAAGTTGTTCATTTTTTAGGTACTTGGAAACTATACACAAAAGCTGGTAAAAAAGCTTGGGAAGCGGCTGTACCTGTATACAACGCCATAGTACTAATGCAAATTATTAATCGCCCAAAATGGTGGGTGATTTTGCTATTCGTTCCTATTGTAAACCTACTTATGTTTCCTATAATATGGATTGAAACTTGCAGAAGCTTTGGTTTTAACAAAAAACCAGACACTATTCTAGCTGTTCTTACTTTAGGGTTATACATCTATTATATCAACTATTTTACAGACGCAAAATACATTGAAAACCGAAGTTTAAAGCCAAGATCTCCTTTAGGAGAATGGGTAAGTTCTATTGCTTTTGCTATTATCGCTGCAACTTTAGTACACACTTATATTATGCAGCCTTATACCATTCCTACTTCGTCTTTAGAAAAAACATTACTAGTAGGTGATTATTTATTTGTTAGTAAATTTCATTACGGTGCTCGTGTTCCTATGACTACTGTTGCTGCACCAATGGCACACGATACTATTCCTTTTTTAGGAACAAAATCATTCTTATCAGACGATAAAAACAAAGACGGTTTATTAAATAAACTATCATTACCATACATGCGTTTACCTGGTTTTCAAAAAATTAAGCGTAATGATATTGTTGTTTTCAGCTGGCCTTCAGACTCTCTTGCTACGATGTGGGGTGACAATTCTGGTAATTTTACTTATAAACCTATTGATAAGCGTACAAACTATGTAAAACGTGCTGTAGGAGTTCCTGGTGATAGCTTAGAAGTACGTGATGGATATGTTTTTATTAATGGAGAGAAAACTGTATTGCCTGATAGAGCTAAACCACAATGGTACTTTTTTGTTGATACTGAAGGGAAAGAATTACCTCAAAACATTATAGAAAAATACAACAAAAACAGAGAAGGTAAAATGACTACCGATGGTAAGTATGCATTAAACCTTACCGATGAAGAAGCTGCTTCAATCGCCAAAAACCCTCTTGTTAAAAAAGTTGAAAAATTTTTAGCACCTAAAGGATTTTATGATGAATCTGTTTTTCCTCATAATCCAAGATATGCTTGGTCTAATGATAATTTTGGTCCTATCTATATTCCTAAAAAGGGAGTTACTGTCGAGTTAAACGCTAAGACCATTCCTTTTTACGAGCAAATTATCCGAAGATACGAAAACAATAACCTTACTTTTATAGGTGACGATATATACATTAACGGAAAAAAAGTTGAAAACTATACTTTTAAACAAGATTATTACTGGATGATGGGTGACAACCGTCAGCGTTCTTTAGATGCAAGAAACTGGGGTTATGTACCTTTTGATCATGTAGTAGGTAAACCTGTAATGATTTGGTTAAGTTGGGATGCTAACGCTCCTAATTTTGTTGCTAAGCTAAACTCTATTCGTTGGGATAGAATGTTTACAACCGTTGGAGGTAGTGGAAAACCCGTATCATATTTATGGTTAGTGCTACTATTAATTGGAGGTTACACCGTGTATAGTTTTAGAAAAAGTAAAAAGAAGAAAGCATAATGTCACTTTTTATTCCTACTTACTTCGCTCCTATCTCTCAATATTCAGCGATATACCAATCAGAAGCAATTACTTTTGAAATAGAAGACAATTTTCAAAAACAAACCTACCGTAATCGTTGTTACATATATGGAGCTAATGGTAAATTAGCTTTAAATATTCCTGTAAAACAAAAAACTACAGAAGGAAGAAAAAAAACAAAAGACACCTTGGTAGAAAATGATTTTCCATGGCAACAACAGCATTACAAATCGTTACAATCTGCGTACCGTTCTTCTCCTTTTTTTGAGTTTTTTGAAGAGGATTTATTAAAAATTTTCAATAAAAAATATACTTTTTTACAAGACTTAAACATCGACACTCACCTATTTGTAACTGATGCTTTACAAATGGAACAAGATTTTGCTAAAACAACGAGTTATGAATTGGCTCCAAATAATACAGATTATAGAGGTTTAGCCATTGCTAAAAAAGGTATTGAAATAGAAATGGATTCCTACATTCAAATGTTTGATGACAAATATGGGTTTATCCCTAACTTATCTATTTTGGATTTACTATTTATGGAGGGACCTAATACGATTAGCTTTTTAGAAAAAATTGATGTAGATTTGAGATAATCTCAACATTTACATCTTTGTATGGACTTTTTTAAAGAATTTGCACTTAGTTTCCATCCTTTATCAGAAGATGGATTGGAGAGAATTTTTAGCCTTTTAACAATAAAAAAATTCCCTAAGAACCACGAACTAGTTTCATTGCACCAAACACCTGTAAATGCTTACATTTTAAAAACTGGTGTTATACGCGCTTATAGTATCGACGAAAAAAACAAAGAACATACTAGAACTATTTACACTCCTATTAGTACTTCTGGTAATTTAGGAGCCCTTATAAAAAACGAACCATCTACATTAATTTACGAATGCTTAACTGATTGTGAGGTACTAGAATGTAACTATAAAGATTTTTATAATTTATCTTTAAATCACCATGAAATATCAATTTTTCATTATAAAATTTTACAAAGTGTTTATATCAGAGAAGTAGATAGAATTTTAGAACTACAAATGTTAGATGCATCTCAGAGATACAAAAAACTTCAAGAAAATTACCCTGGTATAGACAACCTAATTAATCAATACCATATTGCTTCTTACTTGAATATCACTCCTGTACAGTTGAGCAGAATAAGAAAAAATTTCATTTATTAACATATGTTAATGGTTATAACTTAAAACCGCTATAAATTTGTAGTGTAATTAACAAGTTACTACCCCTTAAAATATCCAGACCTAATTCCCCTTAAAGTTAGGTCTGTTTTTCACGTACTTACTTTATTTTTTTTAGTATATTAGTTTTTCTGTTATCAGCATCCAACTTGTTAATTATGAATGATGATATTAAAAACTTTCTTAATTCCCATATAAAACTACCAGATAGTCTAATTTCTATTTTTGAAACACTGGTTACGTTCATTGAACTTGAACCTAATGAAATCTTCACAAAGGTAGGTGAATATCCTACAGACTTCTTTATTGTTAAAACAGGAATTATGCGTTCGTTTTTATTAAATGACAATGGAACTGAAACAACTCGTGCCTTTTTTACTTCTGGAGATATAACTGGAGCCAATTCAGCTATGATGCAAGAAATACCGTCTGATGTTAACTACCAATCTTTAACCAAAGTAACCGGATATAAAGGTAGTTTCCATGAATTAATAAAACTCACTTTAAAGCATCATGAATTTAGTTTATTTTATATCAAAACATTAGAAAGTGCCTATGTAAAGGCTGAAGATATACTTTTAAAAATTTCTAGCCTTACTGCAACAGAGCGTTATTTAGCTTTAAAAAAAAGAATTCCGAATATAGATGAATTGATTACGCAAAAATATATAGCATCGTATTTAAACATTTCTCCTGTTCAACTTAGTAGAATTAAGAAAAAACTTAATGTTAATAAACTTTCTTAACATATGTTAACAATGATATTGTTATTTTTTTCTATATTTGACCCAGAGACAAATTCCCCCTTATTATTTGTTTCATTCCCCCTTAATAAAAGGCTTACCTCTTGTGTGTGTAAGTCTTTTTTTCTTTTATAATAATTTTGGTTTAAAGTGTATTATAAAAAATCAAAAACTACTTTACATACCTTTTAACAAGGTTATTGATTTGTTCTGAAATAGACATTCTAACAACTATAGCCACATAAACAGCTATAATAATTATACTTTTTAACAGAATGTTTACTATTGGATGAATAGGAAAGTCCAAAACATAAAACTCAGAGACTGAGAAGTTCCAAAAGTTAAATCCTAAAAACATAATTAAGATAATTACAATCATTAAAAATGTTTTATTTGTAAATGGTGTCATATTAAACTTTTCTTTAACAAACCACAGTTTATAAATATTAAATACTACAACTGTTATTAAAGTTGCTAAAGCCAATCCTTCTGTTCCCATCCCTAAACTATTGTAAAAATAATCGTTTAAAAAGTACACTGATAACGCCATTCCCACTCCTACCGGTAACGTAATACGGTAAAACTTAGAATTACTAATGATGGCTCCGTTACTTCCTAAAGACATTAAAAATAGCTTAGCTGATGATATTAACAACACCACTAAAGCACCTCCATCTGCATAATTTTTATTAGGCATTAACCTAAACAACTCTTCAACATTACAGTTCACTAATACATAGAATAAACCACCTATAAGTAACAGATTAATCGAACTTTTCTTATATAAATTTTCTGTTTCTATAGAATTATTTTCATTAAGTGCCTTAGAGGTTAAAGGTTGTAATATTTGTCCCATCGCCCTACTTGGAGCTTCAATAAAAGAACCAATAAAAACTGCTACCGTATAATAAGCGGCTTTTTCAAAACCTTCTTTACCAGGAATCATTACTTTGTCTATATCTAAAATAATTGCCCCTGCACTTCCTGCTAAAATGATATAAAATGTATAGCGTAATACTTCTTTAATATTATCAGGTAACGAAAAAGAAAACTTTGGTGTATATAAACGAAATGCATAAATCATCATTAAAAAAGTTCTTAAAATATATGCTATCGACATATAAATTAGAAATTCTTCTTTTGTGATAAATTGAAAAAACACAGCAAGCAACATTACCATTACAGCTACTCTGTTATATAACTCCTTTAAAACATTTCCAAAAACCGATTGCATTTGCACTCTAGCCCATGAATAAAACACTTCAAAATAAGCTGTACAAACCGCTATTATGTATATATAAATTGTGTAGTTTTCAATAACTAAATTTTCCTTTGAATTGCTTTTAGCAACATAATGCATTATCCAATTATGAAAGTAATCCCAAAAATACCCTATAGGAATAGCAATCAAAAGCGGTAGAAAAATTACAGAACTTAAAAACTTATCTTGTTCATTTTTTGAGGTATACCCTGAAAAAAACTTGATAATCGTAAAATGGACACCAAAAGCTGTAATTGGCATAATTAAGTTAGATGCCGAAAATACGTAGGTTGCTAATCCGTAATATTCATCACCTAAAAAACGCGTGTATAAAACCAAGGTATTAATACCTCCAATTAAAAAACCTAAATAGATTATTAACGTGTTTTTGAACGATTGTTTAAATACAATTCCCAAAGTATTATTGAATTAGTTTTTTTATTGATTGATATATTTTTTCTCCTACATTATTTCCATACAATTCTTCTTCAAAACTTTTATTTAAAGTTAAAAATTGATTGAAATCTTTCACCAAAAACTTAGTATTAGCACCTGAAATAGTTGCATATCCATTTTCTTCAAGCTCTTTCCATTCGGTTTCTTCACGAGCTATTACACAAAACTTTTTATTAAAGAATGCTTCCTTTTGTAACCCTCCACTATCAGTAATTACCATGCAACAATTTTTCAATAATTCTAACATTGAAAAATATCCTACAGGATCAATAAATGTAATGTTAGGTTGTAATTGATACTTCTCCAACATCTTTTTTGTTCTAGGATGTAAAGGAAGTATTACTTGTTTTGTTTTGTGAATTTCTTCTAAAGCTGAAAAAACATTAGCTAATTTTTCTTTGTCATCTGTATTCTCTTGTCGATGAATTGTTGCTAGTACGAATTCGTTCTCTACTAAATTCAAATCATTTATGATAGTAGATTTTTCTTCGGAAACCTTGCTGTAAAACTCAACAGCATCTTTCATAATATCACCATGCTTTTCTACTAGGATATCAAATCCGTCAAAACCTTCATTTTTTAAATTTGAGACAGCTATTTCTGTCGGACAACTTAATAGATCTGCTATTCTATCTGTTAAAATTCGATTTACTTCTTCTGGCATTTGCATGTTAAAAGAGCGTAATCCTGCTTCAATATGTACAACTTTAACATCAAGCTTTTTAGCTGCTAAAGCCCCAGCTAATGTAGAGTTTGTATCTCCATACACAACTACTACATCTGGTTTTTCATCAAGTAAAATCTCTTCGATTTTTTCTAACATTTGACCAGTCATCGCTCCGTGATTCAATCCATTAATGTTAAGATTGTATTTCGGTTTCGGAATTTGCATTTCATCAAAAAAAACAGCACTCATATTAGCATCAAAATGTTGACCTGTATGCACTATTATTTCTTCAATTTCATTATGCTTTTTAATTACTCTACTTAACACAGCTCCTTTAACAAACTGCGGACGAGCACCTAATATAGTTACTATTTTTTTCAAGAATTAACGACTTGTTTAAGTATAATAGACAATTGTTCTGTTAATTTTTTTCGATGATATTGTGTTATATTCTTAGAAGCTACTTGCAGATCACCTTTTTTATAATCAGCATACAACTGCATAATTTCTTTCTTCATTTTAGCTTTATCATCAAAATCAACTATGGTTCCTGCATTAGTTTTAGTTAAAATTTCAGCTAAATCTCCGTCTTCAGGACCAACTGCTAAGATAGGACGTTTTGCTTGTAAATATTCAAAAATTTTACCTGTTATAATTCCTTTAGCACTTGGCACTTTATTTACCGCCAATAATAAAACTTGTGATGCTTTTTGATGTTCTTGCACTTCACTATGAGGTACGTAGGCTATTCTTGTAATATTTTTAAACTGATATTTAGCTAACTCCTCCTCTACCTCACTTGCTATGTTACCTATTAATTTTATTTCTAAATCTTCTGAAAACTCAGCGTTTTCTTGACTCAATTCTGATAATGCTTCCCAAACTATTTTTGGATTCCTATCAGCATTCATCAAACCTATATGCGTAATTGAAAATTTCTCATCAAGCTTCACTTCTATTTCTTTTTGCTCTTCGGAATCATAACCATTTGTGATAACGTGAATATTGTTTGAAAATTTTTCGTAATTTTTTTTCATGGTTTCACCTACTACTAAAGTGACATCAGCATTAATAAGCACCTCTTGCTCTAATTGATGATGCTTAGCTCTCGATCTTTGCGTTAATGGTAATTGATGGAAATAATCTATATCTGTCCATGGATCTCGAAAATCTGCAATCCATTTTATTCCTAACTCTCTTTTAAGTTGTAACCCTATAAGATGTAAACTATGAGGAGGTCCAGTCGTAATTATTGCATCAATTTTATTTTCTTGCAGGTACTTTTTAAGCTTTTTAACCGAAGGTTGTATCCAAAACTTACGAGCATCAGGAATAAAATAATTAGCTCGAACATACTGCATTATTCTCCCTGCAAAACTCGGGTTTGGATCTAAAAACCCTGCACTGGTTTTAGCTCCTTTTTTCTTAAAAATTGAAAATAGATTATTAGGCTCCCATATTGGATTTTTAACCACTTCTATTCCTTCAGGTATATCTTTCTCTAAAGAAACATCAGTAATTGGGTAGTTTGCCTCATCTACTGTAAAAATTACAGGCTCAACATTAAAGTCTCGTAAGTATTTTACAAACTTTAACCAACGTTGCACTCCAGATCCTCCTGCAGGTGCCCAATAATATGTTATAATTAATACTTTCAAGTTAAAAGCTATTGTATAGATTCACCAATTCTTTAGAAGTTTTATTCCATGTAAATTCACTTCGAATAAAAGCTCCTCCGTTTTTTCCTAATTCTTTTCTCAGCAGCTCATCTTTGTATAACCTCAATACTTTATCGGTAAAATCTTCTACGTTTTTTGCTTCATGAACCAATCCTGCATTTACTTTTTCTACTATATTTTTTTGCGCTGTTGCATCACTTACTAATAAAGGTTTTCTCAAACTCATATATTGAAATAATTTATTAGCATGTGTTGTATCGTGATGTAAATTTCTATGTAAAGGTGATAAACAAACATCACTATGCTTTATATACTTAGGAAATGTAGTTTCTTCCTGCCATCCTTCAAAACTTACTTGTTTTTCAACTTTTAATTCTTCGGATAGTTTTTTTAATTCGGCATTAACACTTCCTACAATTACTAATTGAATATTTTCTATTTCTTTTTTTAACGTTGGTAAACTTTTAATTGCCGTTGCTAGACCTCTTCTTTCACCTGTATCTCCTATGTATAATAGCTTAAAAGTATCTTTTTCAGTTCTTTCATCTAAACCCTCGTCCTCTTCAAAAAAAGATTTTCTAACTGTATTAGGAACTACAACAACTTTATCAGAATTTATGCTAGTCCTTTTACACACTTCTTCTTTTGCTTCTTCAGTAACAACAATTACGTTATCTACATTTTTCACAAACTCTTCTTCTTTCTGTTGCCATTTTTTGGGAGATATCAACACACTTTGCGGGAACTTTTTTAAATGAGGGTAAAACTTCATGATCTGAGGTCTGTTCTCATGCAAATCTAACACTACAGGAAGTTCCTTTTTTTTACAAGCATTCAAAACTGCTTCTGCAACAACCATATCGTGTATGTGAATCGCTTCAATAGAAAATTTCTCAAGAAAATGAACTATCTTCTTCTTCATTAAAGTAGAATATAATGGAATTGTATATGCCAAAGCCGATAGTTTATATTCTAAAGTATTTGATTTATACCTTTTAACTTGAATTCCGTCTATTACTTCTTCTGAAGATTGATTTGAGTAAGTTAGACTAAACAAAAAAACCTCGTGCCCTGATTTAATTAATTCGATTGCTTCATTATGCACTCTTGGATCAGGAGGAAATGTTTTGTCTAAAATCATTCCTATTCTCATTTCAAAGTCTTTTTTTCAGCAAAAACAGCGTAATACCTTGGGGTATATTTTCTTAAAATAGGTCTCACTCCTAATTTATTAATCGGACTTGTCCATTTTTGTGTATCTACTATATTCCAACCAGATTTTTCTAACAACCAATCGTATTGCCAATCTTCAAACTCGTGGTAATGCCTATCCCACATATCTGTTTTACTTCTATAAGCATTCGTAAACCACAACTTTAAAGGAACGGTAGTAATAATCTTTGTTGCTTCTATTTCTCTTAATACATTAAAAGGAGCTAACAAATGTTCAAAAATTTCAAAAGCTGTTACTGCATCAACTTTATGCTCTTTCACTATATGAGGCAACACATCTAAATCTTCTCCATTAGTATTGTAAACCGTATATCCGTTTTCTTCCATTATTTCAGAAAAAGGGTTACGAACTCCTAAATCTAATATCGTTGCTGGAGCAGGAAGATGTTTTTGTAAAAACTCAAGCGTATGGTTGTATCTCTTTTTTGGTAGTTTAGAATACATAAAATTTATTTTAAAACAAATGTATTATTATTTTACCATTCTAAGTAATAGAAGTAAAAATACGTTTTGAGAGGTATTAAAAACATAAAAGCGAAGGCAAATCCCTCGCTTTTAACTTTTTAATTTTCCATAGCAATCCGTACATTTATTACATGTACTTTTTACTTACTGCAAACATATTGTTGTTTTAGATATGAAAAAAACACTATATACCCTATTTTATAAAAAGCACGACTAAAAAATGTTATATTTGGTTTTCTAACCTATGCTTTTTATAGAAAGTATGTGTTTTTATTGATTTTACACAAAATGACCAGATTTTTAATTACTATACTTATTACCTTTTCTTTTTCTGCGAAAATTACTTCTCAAGTTAAAAATTTAGATTCATTTTACCTTGATAAAATCAATTATTATAAAAACATAAATAATGATAGTTTATTTTTTTATTGTAAAAAATTAGAACAATCTGACAACATCTGCAAAAGTCTTGAAGGTTCTACTGGTAAGTCTTATGGATTTTACCGAAAAAAAGACTACGATAAAGCTGAAAGCATATCACTCAAGGTTATTAAACAAGTTGATTCTATATTAAAACACAAAGATCTAACCTGTCTTTTGGACAGAAAAATAGCTGCTTTAAATAGGCTTTTCTGGATTAAAAAAAATCAAGAAAAATATCAGGAAGCTTTTGCTATTCTGATACAAAAAGAAGATTTAATAGTAAACCACCCTGTTAAAGATGATGTCAACTTTAGGAATTTACTCGGCTTGACTCTTAGTAAAGCTGTTATAAAAAATAAACTTGATATGCAGGGCAAAGCCAAAAGTATTTTGCTTCAATCATTATCAGAAGCTAAAAATCCTATTTTAAAAAACATACAAAAAGATGAATTTTTTCTTCACTGGAAAGCTAACTCTTATAATTGTCTTGGTAATACCTATGTTTCCCTAAATAATCAACACCCGAATAAAGCTTTTCTAGACTCTGCTAATTACTATTATGACAAAGCTTATGAAGTGGCTAAAATGTTTGATCCGCCGCATAAAGATTCTGAAATTATTTACAATTTCAGAAAAACCGAGGTGTTAATGAAACAAAACAAATATCAAAAAGCCATAGATCTTATTAATAATTATAAAAACATTAACAACGGTTACAACTACCTTCATAGAGAATATTTTCAAAAGGCTATTTGTTTCCATAACTTGAACAATTCTGACTCAGCTGTTTATTACTCTAATAAACTTTTAAAAAATCATAAAAACTGTGAAACAAGTAAGTTAATCACTATTTATGACATTCTTTCAAAGGAATACAACAACTTAAATAAATTAGACAGTGCCTTTAAATACTCAGCATTAACTTTAGAACAATTTAATTTAGCTAGAAATAATAAAGACAAGACTTTTAACTTATTTTACAGCAACAACTTCAACAAAGCTCAACTACTTAATCAGGAAATCAAAGAAAAAGAAGCTAGTAAACAAAAAAAACTCACCATTTCATTTGTTGCTCTATTAATAACTTTCTTCATTATTACTTTTTATCTATTGAAAAAAGAAAAAGAAAAAAAGAAAGAGCTTATTTTAATGATAAATAATGACAAGGCTGTAGAAACAGAAAAAAAGGAATATAATATTGATGAAGAACTAGAAAATAAGATTTTAAATGAGTTTACAAATGCTAAAAAAAATCTAGACTTTTTAAAACCTGATTTTTCTATTAACTATATTGCTGACAAATTAGAAACCAACAATACCTATGTTTCTTTTGTTTTCAACAAACACCACGACGAGTCGTTTAAGCAATACTGTACTAAACTTAAGATTAATTATGTGGTAGAAAAACTAAAGAGCGATAAAACCTTTAGAAAGTATTCTATTCAAGCTATTGCCGATGAAATAGGCTATACCAATGCTTCTGCTTTTACAAGAGCTTTTAAAAAGCATATTGGTGTAACACCTTCTGCATTTTTAAAAACTCTTGACGATTAATTAAAGCTTTTTTCTTTTACCAGACACCACAAACCAACCTATAGGCACAAGGATTAGCAATCCATAACAGAATAACGATAATAAACTTCCTGTTTTAATAACTCTTGGTTCATATTTAAATATAATAGTGTGTTTTCCTGTAGGGATTTCCATACCTCTTAACACATAGTTTACTCTGTAATACGGAACGTTTTCACCATCAATATAAGCATTCCAACCATCTTTGTAATATATTTCAGAAAACACTGCAAACTGCTCAGAACTTGCATTTGTCTCATATACTAATTCTGTAAGATCTTTCTTCACTAAATTGATAGTAGCTGTAGTATCTTTCTGATACGCATCTGCTCCGTTGAAATCAAACTCCTTTGTGTTGATTACGGCTTTTATTTTTGTTTTTAAACTATCTAAGGCAATAATTTCCTCGTTAGCTGAAGCTACTTTCTCTAATGAGTTTACAAACCATGCGCTTCCATTTACTTCTGGGTTTTCTTGAAATTGCTCATCACTAATAATAAAATACTTGGTATTCAACATATTCAACACCTCCATATTGTTTCTTGCTATCTGATAATCAAACAATTCTTGATAACGCTTCATTTTGGCTGCATGGTACCCTCCTATTGAATTGTGGAAATATGAAGTTCTTCCATCCTGTAACGGACTTCCTCCAAAATTCGCTACACGATAATCACTTTTATCTTTTAATATTTCAATATCCGCTTTAGTCTCGGTAAATGGTTTTTCTACTCTTCTTGCTGAAGTAAAATCCTCTTTATTTACATAATTCATATCTACCGACACCAAATCAAATAAAATTAAACCTCCTAAAGCTAACACTACAGGCGCCTGCTTAAGTTTTCCTTTTAAATACAACCATAATACACCTCCACTCCCTAAAACAAGTAATAATGAACGTAAACTATCGTTGAACAACATTGACTTTCTATCAGCTATTATAGCGTCAATCAACTCTGGAAGTTGTTGATAATTCGCATCACGTAATCCTTCAAAAGCAAATAAACTTGATCCGAATAATAGGAATAATAACGAGATTCCTCCTACTATATAGAATGCTTTTTTTACGGCATTTTCTTTTTCTTCGGAAGAATTCTCTGACGAGAAAAATTCTTTTAATGCTAAAATTCCCAACAACGGCACACACAGTTCTGCTATTACTTGAATTGATGAAACTGCTCTAAACTTGTTGTATAACGGAACATAATCAATAAAAAAGTTTGTGACTGCCGGAAAATTCTTTCCCCAACTCAAAACTATTGAAAATACTGTGGCTGCTACCAACCAATATTTTAAACGTCCCTTTACTAAGAAAACTCCTAAGATAAACAAAAAGAATACTATTGCTCCTATATACGCAGGAGCTTCAACAATCGGTTGCTTCCCCCAATAGGTTAATGCTTGACTTGAATAATCTTTCGCTACACTCTTACCTGCATTCTGCTCTAAAACTTGATAAAAATTAGAATCTTCTCCTAACTTTTCAACAGTTCCTCCTCCAGTAAAACGAGGTATTAGTAAATTGAATGTTTCTGCAATTCCATAGCTATATTCAGTAATATATTCTTTATCTAATCCTGAAGATTTTTCTTTTGGACTTCCGTCAGGATTGATAGTCAATTCTGATTTACCTCTCGTACTATAATCAGCATATTCCTTCATTGCCATCAACCTAGTTGAATTCGCTCCGACACCAATTAACATAGCCGCAACTAAAATTGCTGATTGCTTGAAAAATACTGATAATGTTCTCGATTTGAAGGCTTCAATAAATTCAACAACAGCTAAAATTAACAAACAAAACCCTAAATAATACGTCATTTGTGGGTGGTTCGAATATATTTCTAAAGCCATGGCTAAAGCTGTAAGTACAAACCCGAGTAAATATCGTTTTCTAAAAATATAAATAACTCCTGCAATTACCATTGGCATGTATCCGATAGCATGTGCCTTTGCATTATGCCCTGCTCCAAAAATAATAATCAAGTAGGTTGAAAAACCAAAGGACAAGCTACCTAAAACAGCTAACTTCCAATCTACTTTTAAAGCAGTTAACAGTATGAAAAAACTTAAAAAATATAAGAAAAGATAATCGGCAGGTCGTGGTAAAAAACGAATTACTTTATCAATATAACGCGCAAAATCATTCGGATAATAAGCACTTACTTGATATGCAGGCATTCCGCTAAAAGCATTATCTAACCAGTATGGTTCTTCTCCTTTTTCTACTCTGTATTCATTAACACTTTTCGACATTCCTATAAACTGAGTAATGTCGCTTTGTTTTATTTGCTTTCCGCTTAAAACAGGGTTAAAATACAACACCGATGCTATTGCAAAAACAATAATTGCAATTGCAAACGGTAAAATCTTCTTTAAGTTCATGTTAGTCTATTTCTTCATAGTCAACGTATTCGCCAACCGAATTATTACTTTGTTTTGTAGTATTTGGTTTTTTATCAATAACAGTTTTTCCAACTTCAACATCAGATGCTTTTTGTTGATTTCTATACTGTTGTTCTGCTTTCTTTTGTACTTTATCTACTGCTTTTTTTATCAGATAAGGTGCAAATAATCTCGCCAAAAACTTAATAGCGTAATAAACTAACAGAATAATTAATATGGTCTTTAAAAAATTCACAGGTCCAGCTTCATTTATATATGTCATCTTTTTCTAAAAAATAAAAAAATCAACCAAAAATAACAATTTGAAGCAAAAGGAAGCGTTAAGACTTTACAAAACTTATATTATATAGGTAATTGTATTTTTACGTATGTTTGTAAAACCTGAAAATCTGGACTTATTATATGATTAAGAAACTCCTTTTGTTTTTTGTATTTTTCTCAGTATTAACTGCAAATGCGCAATATACACCTGTTATAAATTCAAATAGACCAGGTTTTTCTGAGAGTCCTTATAGTGTTGGTTCGGGTGTGTACCAGTTTGAATCGAGCATTTTTTACAGAAAAATTAATGCTACACCAACATTTAGTAATCCAGAAGCCTTAGGATTAAATCTATTTTTCAGAACAAGTTTTATTTCTGAAAAACTAGAAGTTAACTTAAATACATCTTTACAAAAAGACAAAATAGCTTTTAAAAACATCTTTGAATCGTCATATAACAAAACAGGCCTAAGTCAGTTTAGTATTGGTGCAAAATACCTTATTTACGCTCCAAAATATGATGATAAAAGTAAAGAAATTAGAAGTTGGAAAGCTCGTCATTCTTTTGATTGGAAACGTTGGATACCTCATATCGGTATTTCTGCTGGATTAAATATTGGAGACTTTTTAACTGATTACCATAAAAGAGATGGTTTTAGCCCAAGAGTAGGACTTTTATTACAGAATGAGTTTTCAGATAAGCTAAACGTTATTACCAATCTTCATTACGATTATATTGGAACCGACTTTTCACAGCTTTCTTATATTGTAACAGGAACTTATAATTTTAATGACTACTGGTCTGGTTTCGCTGAAATACAAGGAATTTTTGAAGAGTATGAAAAGAAGACTAATATTGGTGCTGGTGCTGCATATTTATTTAGCGAAAACTTACAATTTAATGCATCGTTAAGAGCCAACATGAAACAAGACGAGATTGGTCTTTACACTTCGTTAGGGGTTTCTTATAGACTTAACAGGCACCAAGATAAATTTGTTGAAATTGATGAATTTGGAAATAAAATTGAAGAAGGAAAACAAGTTAAGTACGATGAAGATAGAAACTTCTTTGGCCGTATGTTCAGCAAAGTGGGGAAATTATTCTCTAAAAAACGAGAGCAAAAAGTTGATTTAGACATTTCTAAAAATACTGACGACGACGTATTGAATCAAAAACCAAGAAGAGAACGCCAAGGATCTTTAGTAGATGTTATTGCTAAAGAAGATAAAAAACTAAAGAAGAAAACTGCTAAAGAAGAAAAGAAGGCAGCTAAAAAAGCACAAAAGAAAGCTGAAAAAGAAGCAAAACGAAAAGAAAAGGAACGTTTAAAACTAGAAAAACAAATTAAAAAAGAGCAAGAAAAAGAAGCTAAGGAAAAAGAGAAAGAACGTTTAAAGCTAGAAAAAGAAATTAAGAAACTAGAAGAAGAGATTAAAAAAGAAGAACAAAAGGAGAAAGAAGATCAAGAAAAAGATGACAATTAAAAATCTTACATTTGACCTATGATTCAAATTAAAGAAATAACAACTAAAAAGGAAATGAAACAATTTGTTAAGTTTCCTTTTTCTCTTTATAAAGACAATAAGTATTGGGTTCCTCCTATCATTAATGATGAAATTGAAAGTTTTGACAAGGATAAAAACCCTGTTTTTGAGCATGCGAAAGCTCGTTTTTTCTTAGCTTATAAAAACAATGAAATTGTTGGTCGAATTGTGGCAATCATCAATACTTATGAAACTACACATCAAAACATAAAGAAAATGCGTTTTGGTTGGTTTGATGTAATCGATGATATCGAAGTAACTAAAGCTTTGTTAGATAAAGTTGCTGAAATAGGTAAAGAAAACGAGTTAGAATACATCGAAGGACCTGTTGGTTTTAACAACTTAGACAAAACTGGTGTTCTTGTTGAAGGTTTTGATCATATAGGCACTATGATTACTTGGTATAATCATCCTTACTACGCTAAGCATCTAGAACTATTAGGATTTAAAAAAGAAAAAGAATACATAGAAAGTAACTTTTCTTTTAGTAATGTTGATATAAAAAAATATGGAAAGGCGAGTAATATAATTCAAAAAAGGTATAACTTAACTCCTTTGAATTTTACTTCAACAGATAAAATTATGCCTTATGTTGATGAAATGTTTGAGTTGTTTAGTAAAACATACTCAAAGCTATCAACATACGTACCTATATCGGATGCTCAAATAGATTATTTTAAAAAGAAGTATATAAGTTTTATCAATCCTGAATACATAAAATTTGTCGTTGATGAAAACCATAAGCTTGTTGCTTTTGCTATTGTTATGCCTTCTTTTTCCAAAGCTTTACAAAAAGCAAACGGAAAACTATTTCCTTTTGGTCTTTTTCATCTATTAAACGCTAGAAAAAATTCAAAAGACGTTACCTTTTATTTAATTGGTGTAGATCCTGAATACCAAAACAAAGGAGTAACTGCCGTTATTTTTGAGCAATTTCACGCTGTATTTTTAGCTAAAGGTATTGAAAACTGTATTAGAACTCCTGAATTAGAGGACAACCATGCTATTCATCAAATCTGGAAAGCTTTTGATCCTAAAGTTCACAAACGCAGAAGAACCTATAAACTCGATTTATAATGCAACTATTTTACAATCCTGATTTAGGACCTACTTCAAAAGAAATTACTTTTGACAAAGACGAAAGTCGTCATATTATTAGAGTTTTACGTAAAAAAGAAGGAGACGTATTACATATTACCAATGGAAAAGGTTTTATATTTTCTGCGGAAATTATATTGGGGAATGATAAAAAATGTATTGCCTCAATTATAAAATCAGAAGAAAAACCACGAACCCGTGATTATTATTTACACGTAGCCATTGCTCCTACTAAAAATAACGACCGTTTTGAATGGTTTTTAGAAAAAGCTACCGAAATAGGCATTGATGAAATCACACCAATTATCTGTGAAAATTCAGAAAGAAAAGTTGTAAAAACAGAACGATTTTTAAGAATTGTACAAGCTGCTATGAAACAGTCTTTACAATTCACTTTACCAAAACTTAATGAACCTGTAAAATTTTCTGATTTTATTGATCAAGACTTTTCTAGTGAAACATTTATTGCTCATTGTGAAGAAAATATTGAAAAAAAAGTTTTAAAAAACATCGCTACACCTAACGATTCTTACACTATTCTTATTGGTCCTGAAGGAGATTTTTCATCAAAAGAAATTCAACAGTCCTTAACTAAAAATTTTACTCCCATTTCGTTAGGAGAAAATAGACTAAGAACAGAAACAGCTGGTCTAAACGTAGTTCAAAGTATTGCATACCTACATCAATAATTCATTTTTTGTATATTTAACTTTTTGTTAAAAATATAGGTTGTGACAATAGAGTATTTATTTAATCTCTTTTTATTAGTAAGTGCCTTACATGGCTTTGCTTTTAGTGTGGTATTATTCTCTTCTAAAAATGGAAGAGAAAAAAGTATGGTATACTTAAACCTATTAATTTTAGTTATTTCTATAAATAATCTTCAATCTTGGGCTTTAGAAAGAGGTTTACTTCAAAATAAATTTGCTTTAGAGTACATGCAGTTTTCTTGGCATTTTTTAGCTATGCCTTTTTTATACATGTTTTTAGTTCATTATTTAGATTTACCTCAAAAATCTTTTAATGTTTTAAAATTCGCTATTCCTGTATTTATCCTAATGGTAATTGCTCAAATAAGTTTTGTTGTATACTACAGTGACACTGCTTCACAAGAAAGATTAGACTATATTTATGAAAGATACTCTTCTCTTGAAGAGTTTTTCAGCATGCTTACATCCTTAAGCTTTTTCATCTATTCAATGTATATTTTGTACAAGAAGGAAAACTTGTTCCCTAAAATTTTATCTTTTGATAATCTAAAATGGCTTTATACCTTCTTTATTCTTTCTTCAGTAGGATACCTTCTTTGGATTCTTGCTCTTGTTATAAAAATAAGCTTAAACTTTAGCGATTTTTTATTTTCCTATTATCCTTTAAGAGTATTTACAACTGTTTTAATCTACTGGTTAGGTTACCAAGGTTTTAAACAAATTAGAATCCTTAAAGAAAGAGAGATTATTAGAAAATCTCTATTGATTGATTTAAACGGAAATTTTAGTGTAGATACTATAAAAGTAGATACTGAGAAAAATCCTTCTAAAAGTCAAGCTGAACGACAAAAAGAACAATTTCAAGAAATTGATGATTTTATCAAATCAAAAAAGAAATATTTATCTACAAAGTATACGCTTCAAGATTTAGCTAAAGACACAGAATTGAGCTCTAGTACTCTTTCTTTGATTATTAATAACGTAGCCAAAAAATCTTTTACTGATTACTTAAATGAAATGAGAATTGATTTGGCAAAAACATTATTACTTGATTCAGAATATTCAGATTATACAATTACTTCTATTGGTTTAGAATCTGGTTTTAATTCTAAATCTACTTTTTATACTGTTTTTAAAAAACATACAGGACACACCCCTGTAGAGTTTAAAAATTTATCATTAGTTACTCTTAACAGTTAATTTTTAGTCTCTTTTTATAAAAAGACAGTCCAAAACACCCAAACTGGATGTTTTCGAACTCACTTCTTTAATCTATATTTTATATTTACATAGTGAAATTAAAAAATTAGTAATTGAAAATAGTTGAAGGGGTTTTCAATTTATAATTAAGATTTCTAAAAAATTATTGAGAACTACTCAGTCTCAATACGAAAAAGGGAGAGCTATAACTTTAAAAACACCAATATTAAATATTGGTGTTTTTTATTTTTTATGTACTAAGAACATTTTAAAAACTTCGAAGTTTTTCATTTTTTACAATATGCTTTTTATAAAAAGTAAGTTTTAAAACATCCAATCAGATGTTATTGTACTTGTTATTTTTAATCTTTTATATTTTCGCAACGTAAATTAATTACTTTTTGAAAAAGTGGGGACTTTTCAAATTAAAAAGTATGATTTACATTTAAGGGGAAATTAAAAACACCAACAACTCAGTTGTTGGTGTTTTTTATTACTGTTTTATTATATTGCTTCTGCTAAGCAATACTTAATTTATGAGAAACATTATAACATTTTATTTCCTTCTTTTCTTTACAAGTATTTTCTCTCAGCAAATCGCTATTTTAAAATATAATGGTGGAGGTGATTGGTATGCTAACCCTACTGCTTTACAAAACCTCATCAACTTTACCAACCTTAATACAAAAACCTCAATCGAAAAAGATATTGAAACTGTAACATTAAATGATGAACAGATTTTTAATTACCCTATAGTTTTCATTACTGGTCATGGTAATATTTATTTTACAAGTGATGAAATTACAATGTTAAGAGACTATCTAATTTCTGGGGGTTTCATACATATTTCAGATAATTATGGATTGGATTCTTACATTAGAAGAGAATTAAAAAAAGTATTTCCTGAATTAACACTACAAGAAATCCCTAAAAATCATTCTATTTATCATCAAACATTCTCTTTCCCAAACGGATTACCTAAAATTCATGAACATGACAGAAAGCCTCCTCAAGGTTTTGGCCTCTTTTATAAAGGTAGATTAATTTTATTTTACGATTATGAAAGTGATTTAAGCGACGGATGGGAAGATAAAGAAGTACATAATGACCCAAAAGAGATAAGAGAAAAAGCTCTAAAAATGGGAGCTAATATAATTGAATATGCTTTTAAAAATTAACCCCTTACAAATAGATGACATAAAGATTAATTTTGATACTGAAGCTTTGTGGATGCTTAATATAGCACTTGCTATAATTATGTTTGGTATAGCTTTAGATATAAAATTTGAGGATTTTAAAAGGCTAATTAATAACCCTAAAATATTGTTTGTAGGATTATTATCTCAATTTATTTTACTTCCATTTTTAACCTTCATATTAATATACATCATTAAACCTTATCCTAGTTTTGCTTTAGGAATGATTATGATCGCTGCTTGCCCTGGCGGAAATGTATCTAACTTTTTTAGTAAAATGGCAAAAGGAAATGCTGCGTTATCTGTTAGTTTAACTGCTTTTGCTACCATAATATGTTTAGTTATGACTCCTTTAAACTTACAACTATGGGGAAGCTTGTATGAACCAACTAATATTATTTTAAAAAGCGTTTCTTTAAACCCTTTTGAGCTATTTAAACTTGTTTTGTTAATATTAGGGATTCCTATAATTCTAGGGATGCTTATAAATCATTATCACCATGAAATGGCTAAAAAAATAAATAAACTATTACGCCCTTTTTCTATTTTCTTCTTTATTTTACTAATCGTTATTGCTTTGTATGACAATGCTGAAATTTTTAAAAACTATATTCATTTAGTTTTGTTTTTAGTCATATTTCATAACATTTACGCTTTTGTAATAGGTTATGTTACTGCAAAATCTTTCAAACTAAATAACAAAGACTGTAAAACAATTTCAATGGAAACAGGTATTCAAAATGGTGGATTAGGCCTACTACTTATCTTTAGTTTTTTTGATGGTTTAGGTGGTATGGCTTTATTAGCAGCTTTTTGGGGTGTTTGGGATATTTTTTCAGGAATGATATTAGCTACTTACTGGGGAAGAAAAAAATAGAAATGGAAACTTTAGTATACTACTTTTTTAAAGCATTTGTTAAATCTGGCTTATTCTTTTATACAAAAAAAATAAAAGTATCAGGAAACGAAAATATTCCTAAAAAAGGTGCTATTCTTTTTACTGCTAATCACCCTAACGGATTGGTTGATCCTCTTTTTATAGCCACACATATAAAAAGAAAAACACATTTTTTAGTACGTGCCTCTGTTTTTAATAACCCTATCATTGCTAAATTTTTCAATTTACTTGGAATGATGCCTGTTTACCGTATTAGAGATGGGATACAACAGCTATCTAAAAATGAAGAAATCTTTAACAAATGCCAAAACCTTTTAAAAAATAATAAAGCTTTATTAATATTTCCCGAAGGAACCCATAGTAAAGCCAGAACTGTTAGACCTTTAAGTAAAGGATTTACTAGAATTCTTTTTAGAACTTTAGATGAGTATCCTAACACAGATATTCATATCATCCCAATAGGAATTACTTATCAAAATGTATCTAGTTATCCTTCTAAAGTTGCAATACATTTTGGTTCTCCTATTTTATCTAATAATTTTTACAATCAGCAAGACATTAATCAATCTGTTAAAACACTTAAAAAACTTGTTTCAAAACAATTAAAAGAATTAAGCGTACACATTCCTTTTAATGAAGAGTACGAAGAAACTCTGACTTTTCTTAACAAAAAACAAACGGATTTTACGGATGTAAATACTGTAAATGCAGCAATAAACAATAGACTTACTATAACAGAAAAAAAGCGTAGTAAAAACTACACTCTCTCTTTATTTTATCTTATTATTTTAAATAGTGTTATTCCTTTCACTATCTGGAAACTTGTAAGCAAAAAAATAAACGAAATTGAATTTATTGATACTTTTCGCTTTGGCTTAAACGTAATTCTTTTTCCTTTCTTTTATTGTATTCAAAGCTTGATAGTAAGCTCTTTTTGGGGTTGGAAATTTGGTTTAGCATACTTTTTCTCTTCACTATTTCTCATACTACTTTACACAAAACTATCACCTACTCACCCGCCATCAGAATAGCATCTTGAATGTCTTGTTGAATTTTAGTTCGAATATTACTCTTAACTAAACCATAATTCCTCATAGTAGGATATATTCTGTTTGACAAGAAGACATATACCACACCAGTTGCAGGATCTGCCCAAGTATAGGTTCCTGTAAAACCACTATGACCAAAACTTACATCTGAAACACATCCACAGGTTGCTTTAATGTTTGGATTTAACTGTGGTTTGTCAAAACCTAACCCTCTACGTACCTTTTTATTTTCGTAATAACGCTTATTAAATTTATGCACTGTCTCTGGCTCTAAGTATTTTTTCCCTCCATAAGAACCATCTTGCAAAAACATTTGCATAACCTTTGCTACATCATTTGCGTTTGCAAACAGTCCAGCATGCCCTCCTACTCCACCAATCATAGCCGCTCCCATATCATGAACATAACCATGTACTAACTGATGTCTAAAATAATTATCTCTCTCAGTTGGAACAATCTCGTCTTTATCAAATTTGTTTAACGGCAAAAACGTCATTCTGTTTGCTCCTAATGATTGATAAAATTGTTCATCTACCAGTTTATCTAACGGTTTTCTATACTTTCTTTCTAAAATTTCTTTAAAAATATAATACCCTAAATCGCTGTATTTATACCCAGGCCTTTTACGTTGCTCAGAATCTACTATTTGTTTATAAATAGAATCCTTGTACTCTTTAGCTAAGTATAAATTTTTAGCCACTTTTATACTAAACTTTGAAGTACGTTTCTTTCTGTAATACTTAGTAGAGTTTTCTCCTGTTACACTATCTTTTGTTTGTAAATAAAATGGAATCCAAGAACGTAAACGTCCGTAATGAGATAGAACTTCTTTTAACAACAATGTGTCTTTATTCGATTTACTATAACTTGGTAAAACATCTCCCAAACTTGAAAATAAACTAATTTTTCTTTCCTCTTCGGCTTTCATTATCATTGGTAATGAAGCCAATATTTTAGTAAGTGAAGCCAAATCATATAAATCAGAATTTTTAACTGCTCTTTCTTTTGATAAGGTATGATATCCAAAACTCTTATTGTAAATCACTTTACCATTTTTAGCTACTAAGATTTGACCTCCAGGAGACATTTTTTCCTGCAAAATAGTATCTATTCTTTTGTCAATAATTGATAATTTTTCTGAGGAAACTCCAGCTTCTTCAGGAATTGTGTACTGCAAAACATCCAAACCATCTAATAAAAGTCCGTGACCAATTTTAAACTCATTTTTTATAGATACTGGTAGTTTTCCTTTCAACTCAAAAGCCCCGAAAAGAGCTTGCGCTGAAAGCTCTTGAGATAACTTGCTGTTTTGATATGACATGACAAGACCTTCAATATTTGTAAAAGAAGGTACTTGAAGTAAGCTATAAGGGCTTGCAAAAACATCTAAAATCACTTTATGATTCCTTGCTATTTCTTGTACCCAAGTTAAATCTTTATTTGAAAACTTATAGCTTTTCCAAGGATTCTTATCTGATTTATGAACTCCTACAATTACCAAATTATACTTCTGTAATTTTTGTAATAAAACACTCAAATGGGTTTCAGAAATTTTATCAATCTTCGTATAATTAGAAAGCATTTCATAAAAATCAGAACCACTATCATTACCTAATGACACATAAGCTATTTTTTTATCTTGAAGGTTTTTGATTGGTAAAACACTCTCTTGGTTTCTTAAAACCGTTATAGAGTTTTTTATTAATTTTCGATGTAACACCTCATCATATGGTGAGTTTAAATCTTTTGATATATTTTCTGTGGCAATCGGCTTGTAGTTATTTAAACCAACTAGATATTTTGCTTTTAAAATCTTTCTTACAGAGTGATTTAAACGCTCTTCTGTCAATTTCCCTTCTGCTAACGCTTTTTTAATTAAGCTTATAGACCCTGGAACATCTTGAGGAATTAACAACATATCATTTCCTGCTAAAATTGCTGCTAAATCAATTTCTGCAGGGGTAGAATAGTTTGCCGCTCCTTTCATATTTAACCCATCTGTAATAATAAGTCCTTGAAACCCTAATTTATCTTGTAACAAACCAGTTACAACACTATTTGATAATGATGATGGTAACTTCGGATTTGTTTCAATAGCAGGAATACTTAAGTGTGCAGTCATAACACTAGCAACTCCATTAGCAAATACTTCCTTAAAAGGATATAATTCTATTGAATCTAATCGCTGTTCGCTAAAATTAATCGTTGGTAGCGTATGGTGAGAATCTGCTTCGGTATCACCATGTCCAGGAAAATGCTTTGCATTAGCCAAAACCCCTGCTCCTTGCATTCCTTTAGTAAATGCGATAGCTTTTTGTGCTACATTTTCTTTACTTTCACCAAAAGAACGGTTTCCTATAATAGGGTTATCAGGATTGGTGTTAATATCAACCACTGGTGCAAAATTCATATGAATTCCTACTCGTTTACAATGTTCTCCAATTCTTTTTCCTACTTCTTGTAACAATAAAGTGTCTTGTATAGCGCCTAGAGTCATATTCCAAGGAAAACGATAGGTGTTTTTCAAACGCATATCTAACCCCCATTCACCATCAAAACCAACCATTAATGGCACTTTCGCTAATTCTTGGTATTTATTATTTAGTACAACCTGCTTGTCTGGTGTGCCTTGCATAAAAATAATATTTCCTACATGGTATTTTGTAACCATATTGGATATAAAATCTTCATGCTTCTTATCTTTATTTGAATATGCTTGTATCATAAACAACTGTCCTATTTTTTCATCTACAGACATGTTTTTCATAATACTATCTACCCAAACACCTTGGGCATCTGAATCTTTTGCTAACAACGGATCTACCTGCTGTGCTTGAATTATTTGTATAAAAACGAATGCTAATAATGTAAGCGCCTTTTTCTTCATGTACCTTACTTCTTTTAAACTTTCGGGGGTTAAAATATTTCTTTCTTAAACAACGTCAATAGTTATACCAAAAATCGTGCGTGCCAACTTTGGTTTGCTGGTACTTCCCATTTGGTTTCAAAATCTTCTTTGGTATTTACCATATTGTTAAACACTACAGTTTCTGCTGTAATTTTTTGTGCTTTGGCAAAGTTTTGAAATTCGGGAAGTTTAACAATATTAATATTGTCTCCATCTTTAAAAGAAACATTCATTTTATTCATTAAATCTAACTTCAACTCGTTTTCTATCTCTTGTATAAAACGTACTGAAGCATCTATTGAACAACCTGAAACATTGTTGAAGTTTTCATCAACAGCAATAACCAAAAACTGATTGTATTTAATGGTAAATGAACCTTTTAAATCATCTCCATGTCGCGTCCAATTTTCAATAAAAACTAACGCTTTTGCAGTTATATATTCTATTTCTTCGGTTGTAAACTCTCTATCTGATTGATATACCCAAACTCTTGAATTTTTGGGCAATTCTTTATATTCTGTATACATTTTTTTATGTATTAATTTCACTATATCTAAATTAAAAAAACAACTTAGATAATTACTAAAAATAAATGTTAAAGGTTACCTTAAATTAAATTTTTGTTGTAAAGCCTGTAATTTCTCCTCATCTGTCATGGTTTCTTTCTTCGATGCCGACATTCGCTCTTTAATTTCTCGTAATACTTTTTTAGTGTATAATGGAAAATCGGCATTTTGAATCCATGCATTATATCCAGGATTTTCTTTTAATACTTCTTCTACTGTTCTTCCTTTATACTTCCCAAAAGAAAAGATTTCTTGGTCTTCATCATTAAATAAAATAAAACCTGCAAAATCTGCTCTTTTTCCGTGAGTAGAAAACTCGCTTAATGCTTCTACAGTATTCTCTAAATCTTCATATTTATCAACCTGAGCTAATAAAATTTCATACGTTGCATTCGTATCTGCCTCTGCAGAGTGTGCTCCTTCTAAATCTTTTCCACAGTAAAACTGATACCCTGCACTTAATGTACGCTGTTCTTTTTTATGAAAAATAGTTTGTACATCAACTGCTTTACGATCGTTCATATCGAAATCTATCCCAGCTCGTAATAATTCTTCTGCTAATAGAGGAATATCAAATCGGTTAGAATTGAATCCTGCTAAATCAGCATCGGCTATCATTTCATTTATCTTATCTGCTAACTCTTTAAATGTTGGTTCTGTTACCACTTTTTCATTTGTGATTCCATGTACGGCTGTTGCCTCTGCTGGAATTTCTATTTCAGGGTTTACTAACCAAGTTTTACTTTCTTTATTTCCGTTTGGAAATACTTTTAAAATTGATATTTCTACAACTCTGTCTTTAGCTATGTTGATTCCTGTAGTTTCTAAATCGAAAAATACAATGGGTTTAGTTAAGTTTAAATTCATTTTTTAATTAAGAGTTAAAAGACAATGGCTTTATTTACTTTAAACACTCTTTTATTGCCTTTTTATATATTATTCGTTGTTTAATTGCTTTTTAAATTCGTCTATTTGATCTAAGACTTTTTTGGGTAACGTAGGTTCTTTAAAATTATACTTTTCTAATTCTTTTTCTAAAGTTTTTGCTACGATATAACGTGCTGTTGGTTTATCATCTGCAGGTATTACATACCAGGGAGCATAATCGGTTGATGTTCTTTGTAACATATCTTCATAACACTCTTGATAATTATCCCATAGTTTTCTTTCTTCTAAATCTCCAGCAGAAAATTTCCAGTTTTTTTCTTGAATATCTAAACGTCGTAATAATCTGTTTTTTTGTTCTTCTTTAGATACATTTAAAAAGAATTTTAAGATAATTGTTCCGTTTTCTGCAATATGTTTTTCAAATTGATTAATATGTTCCATTCTACTATGATAAAACGCATCATCTAAATCTTCTAAACTTTTTACTGTCGGAATATTTTCGGCAAATACATACTCTGGATGCACTCTTGTTACCAAAACATTCTCATAGTGTGTACGATTAAAAACTCCTATTTTTCCTTTCGCCGGTAATGCTATATAATGACGCCATAAAAAATCGTGTTTTAATTCCAAATTTGTTGGTACTTTAAAACTGTGTACTACTACTCCTCTCGCATTTACATCTTTAAAAACTTCACGTATTAAACTATCTTTTCCTGCGGTATCCATACCTTGTAAACAAATTAAGACACTATACTTACCTTCTGCATACATGGTATCTTGTAGTTCACTAATTTTTTTTCGCGATTTTTTTAATTTCTTTTTAGCTTCCTCGTCTGTCTCTTTTGTAACATAGTCTTTTAAAACTGTTCCCTTTTCAAACTTGTAAGCGCTTACATCCATTTTTTCTCTTAATTTTAGCATAAAAGTACAAAAATATAGACTTCTAGCATTGATTTTCTCTTGGTTATTATCAATTTTTACAATTAAGAACGTCACTTTCGTCTTAATTATTTTTAGAGTTTTAACATCAAAATAAATCTACAAATGAAAAAAACTATAATTATACAAGCAAGCTCTAAAAGTAACGGAAATACAAACAGAGTTATTAACTACCTCAACAACAACAAATCTTTTGATGTTATTGATTTAAAAACAAAAAATATTGGTGTTTTTGAATATGACTTTAGCAATGCTAATGATGATTTTATTCCTGTTATGGAAAAAGTAATTAACAACTATGACACCATTGTTTTTGCGACTCCTGTATATTGGTACACCATGAGTGCTACTCTAAAAATATTTTTTGACCGTTTGTCTGACTTATTAAAATATAAAAAAGAGTTAGGACGGTTGTTAAGAGGTAAAAACATGGCAGTAATTAGCAACTCTGGTCATAACGATCTTAAAAACGGTTTTGAAATGCCTTTTATTGAAAGTGCTAATTATTTAGGTATGAATTACCTTGGAAGCATTCACTCTTGGTTAACTGAAGACGGAGAAAACATTCATCCTGAAGCTATGGATAAAATTGATTCCTTTAGAACCATACTTACTCAATAAAATGTTTAAAATCTTTTACTCGCTCTCTGCTTACAATTATTTCTGAATGGTTAAAAGATTCTAGCTTTAATTGTAAGCGAGAGTTTGTATAAGACACAATATCTTTGATCGCATTTATTTGCACTACAAAAGTTCTATTTACTCTAAAAAACTGTTCAGGATCTAACTGCTCTTGCCAGTACTCTAATGAGTTATCTATTAAATAACTTCTATTAGAATTCGTATGAATATAAGTTGCTTTATTTTCTGAATAAAAACACTCAATATCTTCAATATTTATGATTTTTAAATGTTGCCCAATTTTTATTGTAAATCGCTTTTTGTATTTTCTATCTACAGGATTTATCAATAATTTACGAATGTCATTTATATTAACTTGTATGTTATTTTGTAAAGGTTGGTGTTCTTTAAACTTATTTACAGCAACTTTTAACTCATCTTCATCTATTGGTTTTAAGAGATAATCAATTGAGTTTAGTTTGAATGCTTTTAAAGCATACTCATCATAAGCCGTTGTAAAAATGATGGCTGATTTTATAGTTACTTCTTCAAAAATTTCAAATGATAATCCATCAGAAAGCTGGATGTCTAAGAAAATTAAATCTGGGTGTTCATTATTCTGAAACCAATCTATAGACTCTTCTACTGAGTGCAACATTTGCTGAACCTCTATATTTAGTTCTGCTAACATTCTATTTAATCTTCTCGCTGCTGGCTTTTCGTCTTCAATAATTATAACATTCATAGTTTTATTCTCAGTAATTATTGATTCATATATTCTTTAACTTTTCGCTCTTCCCACTTTTTTGAAAATAGCTTGTCTCTGCTCAAAACACTAAATCCGTGTATAAATACTACAACTCCCCACCAAAAGAACAAATTATAATTATTTACATCTAAGAAAGCATCTAATATGGATTCATCTCGGTAAACAATATCTTTATATATTCTCCTTCCAATAAAAAATAAGTTTATTAGTATATAAATCGCTAAATGCTTGTAGAACTTTTTTATTTCTTCTACTCTTTCTTTAGCCTTTATGTATTTTTCCTCTTTATTTAAAACTTCCATTTTCTTTTTTTTTTAATTCTTCTAAATATTCTTGAATTTTTTGTTCTTCCCAATCTTTACTAAAGAAAGATTTTGTTCCGAATACTCCTAACCAATGAAAAACCATTCCTATTCCCCAAAACAGCCAAGTAGCATACACTCCAAAATTACTAATTGCTTCAACAAAAGTATAATTGTCATCTTTCATCAAACCTACAATAATTACTATAGATATGAAGATATTTACAGCTACATAAACCAACAAATGAGTATAAAAACCTTTTATTTTATCTACTCTCTTTTTAGCTAATAGATATTTTTGTTCTTCTGAATAATCTCTTTTCATACTAATCTTGTTTTTTAAGATATTCGTTTATCTTTTTTTCTTCCCAGTCTTTACCTAAACCTATTTTTCCCATTCCGAAAACACCAAACCAATGAAAAAATAAACCTAAAAACATTCCTATAGTTGGATAATAAAACCAATGATAACTACGTACAAACTTTAAGTTTATAAAAATCAAAACTGGTATAATTAATACGGTTACTATAAGATGAATGTATAACCCTTTTATTTTTTCTACCTTTTTCTTTGCTTTGGCGTATTTGTATTCTAATGTATAATCTCTTTCCACCTTATTTGTATTTTTCTTCTTCCTCCATTAATTCTTTAATCTTACGCTCTTCCCAGTTTTTCCCTAAAAATAAATTGTAGTTATTTACTTCTAAGTAGTGAAAAACTAATCCTATACCCCAACCTATCATCGGAAACCAAAACCATTGAAATCTTGAATACGTTTTAAGATTTATAAATATTAAAAAAGGGATAACTATAAAGTACGAAACTAAATTTTGATAAAATTCTTTTAGTTTCTCTACTCTTTCTACTGCTTTTACGTAATTACTATTTTCTAGACTTTTTGTATCCATAATACTATTTTTTATATTAATTAACAGTGGTAAACACACTGTAAATGTTTTGTTATTATTAATTATTTGAACGTTTCTATCGGTTATTAATCCGTAACGATCTGCTATGTTTCTTAATCCTACTTTTGTACTTTTACCTATAGCTTCTTTCGGATTGATATTATTTTGAATTTTTAGAAAACCATCTTCTTCAAAAATGCTTATCTCTAGTGGTTTTGAAGCCGAAACCACATTGTGTTTCACAGCATTTTCAAGTAGTAACTGAAGCGACAACGGAACTATCTTTAACTCAGAGTTACTTACTTCTTCAGGTATTGTAAACTTTACTGCCTCTTCAAAACGCATTTGCAATAATTCCATATAAGTTTTAGCAAATTGTAATTCCTCTTGAATTGGTACTAGCTCTTTATTTCGTTGCTCCAATACATAGCGATATACCTTTGATAGTTTTGTTGTAAACTTTTCTGCTTGTTTCGGATTTTCACTAATTAAAGAGGTCAACACATTTAAACTATTGAATAAAAAGTGTGGATCTATCTGGCTTTTTAAAGTTTCAAACTTTGCCGTTTCTGTTTTTGCTACTATTTCATGCTGGGTGGTTTCTTGTTTTATAGATTTCTTCCAATTTACAATGAAACCTTTTGCATGAAAAAAAGCTGCAATTCCTAAAGAAAGTATAATAGCAAATAGATGCATCCATAGAAATTGTCCTGTAAAAAAGTTTTCTACTTTGTTTGAAAAGATTACAAAATATTGAATGTAATGTATTCCTAAAACTGCTACAATTGTATAAATTACTGTTGCAATAATACCCCACCAAACTCGCTGATTGGTTTGTGTAACCCAATCCCACTTAGCACTTAAATAATCATTAATTACACCATTCCCTAGCCCGAGAATAAATGAATACATTCCTGAAAATAAAAACACCAACCCTGCTTCTTTTAAAGTAAATGCTTGATTTATTAACGTAAAAACTATACCGAAAACAATCGTAAGTTTTAAGCAAAGCCAAACATCATTTTTAAAGTTCTTAAACATTTTTTTTGATGAGGGTTTCATATAATATTAAAATTTTATTTCGAAAGATACATCTTTATCTGTAACTAAAAACCTAGCCTCTTCATATCGTGGAGGACCAAAACGAGATAAACTATTATTCGATGCTCCATAATCTTCTAAAGGCATTCCACTAGGTTCAAAATCCATTCTGTTATTATTGTTTGCATCATGAAAACAAATAATTGCATACTCACCTGCAGGTATATTTTCAAATACTACAGTGCTTTTTCCTTCCTTAATCTTAGCTTCTTTTGCTTGTACTGGCTCTTTCCTAAAATTCTCTTTGGTATATAACGCATATTTAATACTCCCTGCATCAGATGTTGCGTTAATAACTGTAGTTGTGACGTTGTGTTTTTGAGCAGAAATTGTTTCGACTGTAAACAATATTATTGCTATTAAAATGTGTGTTAAAAATTTCATGTTATTATTTTATGGTTAATTCTTGTACAAATCTCTATTAGAAATCAGCTTTTAAAAACAAAAACAAACTGAATTGTATTTTTTTTAGGATGAGTTGTAACAATTTGTATTTTTAAGCTACCTATAACATATCAACTTTATCAAACTTTGTGGAAAAAGAACTAGAAAATAAATTTTTAGACGATTTCGAAGCCAATCAAAACATTGTACATAAGGTATGTAGAATTTACACTACTAACCAAGATGCTCATAATGATTTGTTTCAAGAAATTACTATTCAACTATGGAAAAATTACAGCAAATTTAGAGGAGATGCAAAATTTAGTACATGGATGTATCGTGTAGCACTTAACACTGCAATTTCTTTATATCGTAAATCAACTAGAACAATACAAACACAAGATATCACAGAATATTCATTTAAAATTAAAGCAGAGGATTATGATGACACAGAAGAGTTACAATTAAAAGCACTGTACAGTGCAATACGTAAATTAAATGATATTGATAAAGCACTCATCTTTTTGTATTTGGAAGATAAATCTTACAGAGAAATTTCAGATACTTTAGGTATTAGTGAGGTAAATGCTCGAGTAAAAATGAATAGAGCAAAGGATAAATTAAAAAAAGTATTAAACCCATAAGTTAATGGATTTAGATAAATATAAAAAAGCTTGGGAAAATCAACCAGAAGAAACACACAAAGTTTCTAAGGTTGATATATATAAGATGGCACATTCCAAGTCATCATCAATAGTAAAATGGATTTTTATTATTGGAATTTTAGAATTTGTTTTATTGAATTCTTTATATTTTGTTGTTGATATGGAAGAAGCATACAACGAATACCGACAACTTGGACTATATAACTTCATGTTTTATTCGCAATTTGTTCTTTATCCAATATTATTTTATTTTTTAATTAAGTTTTATTTGAACTATAAAAGTATATCTGTAGTCGACTCAACAAAGACTCTAATGGACAAGATTATTAAAACAAGAAAAACTGTAAAGTACTATGTTTTATTTAACTTATTGTATGTATTTATTTTTGGAGTTATTGTTTCTATTGCAACACTTAAAACTCATCCAGAATTTAACTCTAAACAAATTTTAGTTTCTATAATTATTACTATAGTAGTATTAATTATTATGGTGATAATTTTATGGTGCTTTTACCAATTACTATATGGTATTCTATTACGTAAATTAAATAAAAACTACAAAGAGTTAGCTAAACTTGAAGAATTAAATTAAACTAAAAAAGAGGTTGTTTCTACAACCTCTTTTTTAGTTTTAATACGATTTCAACTCTTGTAATAACTTTTCGTGCATTATATCAGTATAATCTAAATGTGTTACAATACGGATTTTTCCTTCCCCCATTGAAATTAGTAATACACCTCTTTCTGCCATCTTTTTCATAAAGTCATCTGGGTTTATTGAATCTTCTACATAAAAAATAACAATATTCGTTTCAATAGGTTCTACTTTTACTACGTAAGAACATTTTTCTAAAACAGCCCCTATTTCTTTTGCTTTCTTATGATCCTCAGCTAAACGTTCCACTTGATTATCTAAAGCATAAATTCCCGCTGCTGCTAAAAAACCTGCTTGACGCATTCCTCCACCAAATAACTTACGTACACGTAATGCTTTTTCAATATGAGCTTTACTACCCACTAATGCAGATCCTACAGGAGCTCCTAATCCTTTTGACAAACAAATTGAAATTGTATCAAATAACTCTCCATATTGTTTTGGAGTTTCATTTTTTGCTACCAAAGCATTAAATAAACGTGCTCCATCTAAATGATATGCCAAATCATTTGCTTTAGCTACTTTTTGAATCTTTTGCAATTCTTCAAAATCCCAACAAGCACCACCTCCTTTATTCGTTGTATTTTCAACACAAACTAACCTACTATACGGAGTATGGATATCATTTCTACCTCCAACTAAACTACCTAACTGTTCAGCTGTAAACATTCCTCTATCTCCATCAATCAAACAAGATGTTACTCCAGCATTAAACGCAGCTCCTCCGCCTTCATAGTTATACACATGTGCCCACTTATCACAAAACATTCTATCTCCTGGCTGTGTATGAATTTTTATCGCAGTTTGGTTTGCCATTGTTCCTGAAGGAAAGAATAACGCTGCTTCCATTCCAAACATATCAGCTACTCTTTCTTGTAACAAATTAACTGTTGGGTCGGCTTTAAAAACATCATCTCCCACTTTAGCACTCATCATTGCCTCTAACATACCTTTGGTTGGTTTTGTTACCGTGTCACTTATTAAGTTTATTTCCATTTCTAACTACGATTTTTAAAATGTATTTTTGCATTTATGATTACACACGAACAGCTTAAAAATATCGCTGAACGAATTGGCAAGTTAAAAGGATATTTAGAAATTGACAAGAAGTTAATTGAAATTTCAAATGAAGAAGAAAAAACAGCTAACCCTGATTTTTGGAACAATCCAAAAGAGGCCGAAACTGTTATGAAGTCACTCCGTTTTAAAAAGAAATGGGTAGAAGATTACAATGCTGTTGTAAGCATGAATGACGACTTAGCAGTATTGTATGACTTTTATAAGGAAGGAGATGTTGAGGATAGTGAAGTTGAGGAACAATATGAAAAAGTAGCTTCTTTTTTAGAAGATATTGAGTTTAAAAACATGCTTTCTGAAGAAGGTGACAGCTTAAGTGCTACTATTCAAATAACGGCAGGTGCTGGAGGAACAGAAAGTTGTGACTGGGCAGAAATGCTTACTCGTATGTATACCATGTGGGCAGAAAAACAAGGTTATAAAATAAAAACCTTAAACTACCAAGAAGGGGATGTTGCTGGTATAAAAACAGTTACTTTAGAATTTGAAGGTGATTATGCCTTTGGATGGTTAAAAGGTGAAAATGGCGTGCATCGTTTGGTCCGTATTTCTCCCTTTGATAGTAATGCTAAACGTCACACTTCTTTTGCTTCTGTGTACGTGTACCCTGTAGCTGATGATTCTATCGAAATTGAGGTAAATCCAGCTGATATTGAAATAACCACCGCTCGTTCTAGTGGAGCTGGAGGACAGAATGTAAATAAAGTTGAAACTAAGGTTCAATTAGTACATAAGCCTACGGGAATTCAAATTCAGTGTTCAAATTCTCGTTCGCAACACGATAACAGAGCTACAGCTTTACAGATGTTAAAATCTCAGTTATACGAAATTGAATTACAAAAACGATTGGCTGCCCGAGATGAAATTGAAGCTAACAAAATGAAAAATGAATGGGGAAGTCAAATTCGTAACTATGTAATGCACCCTTATAAATTGGTAAAAGATGTCCGAACTGCTCATGAAACAGGAAATGTTGATGCGGTTATGGATGGAAATATCAATCCTTTTTTAAAAGCTTATTTAATGATGATGGGACAAAAAGAAGATTAAAACTATAAAACTCATTAAAATGATAAAAATATACCACAATCCACGTTGTTCTAAATCTCGTCAGGGGTTAGAAATCGTAGAGAACTCTGCAAAAGAATTTGAAGTTGTAAAATACTTAGACAATACTCCTTCTGAAGGAGAATTAAAAGATATTATCAATTTATTAGGTATCTCTCCTATTCAATTAGTTCGTAAAAATGAGCAAATTTGGAAAGATAACTTTAAAGGAAAAGAATTATCGGATACTGAAATTATAAAAGCTATGGTAGAGAATCCGAAATTAATAGAGCGACCAATTGTAATTAATGGCTACAAAGCTGTTATTGGTCGTCCACCAGAAACTATTAAAGAAATCATCTAACTATTATAAAAGCTCTCAAAAAATTGGGAGCTTTTTTATTTTAACACAATTTAAATAACTAATTCTTTAGTTTATTAATAATTCCATGTAAATTGCTCTCAAATTAAAAATTCATTCACTATGAAAAAAGTCGTATTAGGACTATCCCTGGCCTTCATTATATCCACGGGGTATAGTCAAGCTTTAAAAGAAACACAACAAAAGCTAAACAAAAAAGAAAAAGTAACTGCTATGAACATTCCGACTGATTCTTCAGTTAAGATAGGAAAACTGTCAAACGGAATGACCTATTACATCAAACAAAACCCTAAACCAGCCAATAAAGTAGAGCTACGATTAGTTGTAAATGCAGGTTCAATCTTAGAAGATGATGACCAATTAGGGTTAGCTCACTTCATGGAACACATGAACTTTAATGGTACCAAAAACTTTAAAAAGAATGAGTTGGTAGATTACCTACAATCAATTGGAGTAAAATTTGGTGCCCACTTAAATGCATATACAGGTTTTGATGAAACTGTATACATTTTACCGATTCCAAGTGATGATAAGGAAAAACTTGAAAAAGGTTTTCAAATTCTTGAAGATTGGGCACATGGAGCCTTATTAGAAGGAAAAGACATTGATGAAGAACGTGGTGTTGTTTTAGAAGAATACCGTTCTCGTAGAGGAGCTGACAGCCGTATGTTAGAAAAATACTTACCAAAAGTAATGCATGGTTCTAAATATGCCGAAAGGTTACCTATCGGTACTAAAGAAAATATAGAAAACTTTAAACATGAAAGTATTCGTCGCTTTCACAAAGATTGGTACCGCCCAGATTTAATGGCTGTGGTTGCTGTTGGTGATGTAAGTGTTGAGATATTAGAAGAAAAAATCAAATCACATTTTAATAAAATACCCGCGGTTAAAAATCCTCGTAAAAGAGAAGTTGCTCCATTAAAAAATCATAAAGAAACTTTTATTGCTATTGAAGCTGATAAGGAAGCTCCTTTTGCAAGTGTACAATTAATGTACAAAGATTACGATGAAGCAAAACCTGAAACAACTGTTGCTGATTACAGAAATTCTATTGTTCAGTCTCTATTTGCTCAAATGATTAATAATCGTTTAGATGAATTACGTAATAGTGAAAATCCTCCTTTTGTTTACGGATTCAGTTACCATGGTGGAACCTGGGCTCGTGGTAAAGAAGCTTATCAATCAAGAGCAAGTGTAAGTGCCGATGGTCAATTAAAAGGGTTACAAGCTTTATTAGATGAAAGTGAACGTGTTAAAAGATACGGTTTTCAACAAGGAGAATTAGATCGTGCAAAAATGAACGTTAGTGCTCGTATGGAAAAAGCTTTTAAGGATAAAGACAAAAGAGAATCTAACAGAATTATTAGTCAATATGTAAATAATTTCTTAGAGCAAGAGCCAATTCCTGGTATTGAATGGGAGTACCAAGCACACCAAACGTTATTACCTTCTGTAAAATTAGAAGAAGTAAATAACCTTATTAAAAATTATTTGCATGACGATAACCGTGTTGTAGTAATTACTGGACCTAAAAAAGTAGTTACCGAGCAACAAGTTTTAGACGCTTTAAACAACGTTAAAACTAAAGAATTAAAACCTTATGAAGATAAAGCTGTTGCTGCTTCTTTAATTACCAAGCAACCAATACCTGGTGCTATTACAAAGGTTACTGAAAATAAAGACTTAGGGACCAAAACCATGATTTTAAGCAATGGCGCTAAAGTTACTTATAAGAAAACTGATTTTAAAAATGATGAAATCTTATTTGAAGCATTTAGTTTCGGTGGAACTTCATTATATTCTGATGAAGAGTTAAAAGCTACTGCTTTTGCTAATAGCGGACTTTCAGAAGCAGGTATTAACGGTTTCTCTAAGACAGATTTATCTAAAATGATGTCTGGTAAAATCGTTCGTGTTTCTCCTTACATTTCTAGTTTAAGTGAAGGATTTAGAGGTACTGCTACTCCTAAAGATTTAGAAGAGTTATTCCAAATGGTACACTTATACTTTACCTCTTTAAATAAAGATGAAAAAGCATTTGGTTCTTATGTAAACAAACAAAAAAGCTTCTTAGGAAACTTATTAGCTAGCCCTAATTTCTTCTTCCAAAAAGAAATGAGTGAATTTACTTATGGAAAAGATCCTCGTTATACTGGTTTTCCTTCTCCTGAAAAATATGAAGCTGCTGATTACAACTTAGCTTATCAAAAATACCAAGAGCGTTTTGCAGATGCAGGAGACTTCAACTTCTATTTTGTTGGAAACGTTGATGAAAAGAAACTTGCTGAATACGCTACTAAATATATTGCTGGTTTGCCAGGAAAAAATTCAAACGAAAAGTATAAAGTTACTGATTTTAGACCTTTATCAGGTTCTCACACTAAGGTGGTAGAAAAAGGAAAAGATCCTAAAAGTAATGTTCGTATTACTTACCAAGGAGAAGCGAATTACAATAAAAAAGATGCCTTAGCCTTTAAAGTTTTAGGAGAAGTAGTAGGAATTAAGTTAATTGAGAAACTACGTGAGCAAGAAGGTGGTGTTTATTCTGCTGGTGCTCGTGGTAGTTTAAACAAAATGCCTTACGGTTGGTATAACTTTACAATTTCATATCCTTGTGCTCCTGAAAATGTTGAAAAGTTAAAGAACATTTCTGTTGCTGAAGTTGCTTCTGTGGTTAAAAATGGGCCAACTAAAGAAGATTTAATGAAAGCTCAAAAAGGAATGATTGCTGACTACAAAGAAGACCTTAAAAAGAATCGTTTTTGGTTAAGTACTATTAAAAATGTGGATTATCAAAATAATGATGCTTCAGAAGTAGCTTCTTTTGAAAAAAGTGTAAACTCTTTAACTACAAAAGATATTCAAAAAATAGCTAAGAAATATTTAACTAACGGATATATCTTAGGTATTTTAAATCCAGAGAAATAATTCTTAACATGTTATAACTTATGAAAGCTCTCAAGAAATTGGGAGCTTTTATTTTTAAATACTATCCAAAAGTTATTTCTTTTTTTTCTATTCTAAATAAAAAATCTTGTGGAATATAAAACTGAGAAACGTTTTTATAATGCTCTGGCTTAGAATATTTTAAAATAGATTCTAATAATTCTGTATTATCTGTAGGGTTTTGATAAACTATTTTTTTTTCTTTTCCGCTTGAAGACTCTTCAAAAGCTTTTAATAATTCACTATCAATTTCTCTATTATATGATGGAAAAGAATATCCTATTATAATCAATATATCAGTACTTTTTAAAATTTCAATAGATTCCTGTCTTGTCTTAGAATTTTCCTCCCAAGCATACTTTATGTTATTCTGATAATCAATATTAAATCTATTTACCCCACTACTATTAAAATCATCTTTATTTCTTAAAATGCCCAATAAGTAATCTTCTAAACACCCCCAATATTCTTTATCAACATTAGAATATATGGTGTCATCATATTTAAACGCACCTCTAAACCCATTCAAATGAATAATCTTTCTTTTCTCTTCTTCTTCAAAAAAAGGTAAACTCTCATTAACATTTTCTATCGTTTGTTTTTCTGAATCCCTCATGAAAGATTTATAAGCCATTTCTAACTGTAAATCATAATTCCAACTTAAAAATGAAACACCCTTCTTAACTTCTGGATGATTTTTACCTCTATCTAAGAGAACAGATAACAAACTGTAGTATCTTTTGTCTATTTTTGAATACTTGACAGTATCAGTCAACAAATTTCTATCTCCAACAAAATGTTCCCAAATATCAAAATAGATACTTAAATGATATTTTAGATAATTCAGCTCCTCAAAATTTTCTAACAAATATAAATTCCTAGCATAAATATCTAGAGTTCCAAACTCTTGGGCCTTTTTAGAATACTTCTTTAAATTAAAAACAATATCATTAATAATATTATTCTCCACTAACTCTTTATGACGTTGTTCTGCATCATCTTGATATTGGATATACTTAATACGACTTTCAATAAACTCAGCTACCCATTCCATAGAAAGAGCTTGCTTATTCCAAATAGGAACTGAATTGTAACTTGCTCCCGCTCCTAATAAATAGGTTATTTTTATTCCTTCATTAGAGTTGCTTCTTGATTCTTCTTCCATACTTATTTTATACTTTTAGAAACCTAGATTCTAAAAAACCTAACCCGTAACCATAAAATTGAGTTATCGTTGTAACAACACTTAACAAAGCTACTTTTAGGTTTTTATTTTGTAGAAGAGAATCTAAAAAAATACAGGTAAAATAAAATCCATAAAAAATTAACAACTGCCAACACCCAAAAAATGCTACTATAATCGAAAAATCAATCCCGATAATAAACAAACTCGGAAACCAATAGGTTAATTTTGCTGTTTCAGGATGTTTTTTGTTTAAAATAGGTCTTGCTGTACCAAAAGCAAAAGTTTGCTTAAAAAACTGTTTAACGGTACTTCTGCGTTTGTGATATACAAAAGCTTTATCTATTAGTTGCGTTTCAAAACCATTTTCCCACAAACGAAAAGTCAAGTCAATATCTTCTCCTGCCTTCATCTTTGAAAAACCTTTTGTTTTTTCAAAAGCAACTTTTGATAAACCCAAATTAAAACTTCTAGGTTGAAATTTCCCTACCGACTTTTTCTTCCCTCTAATTCCTCCAGTTGTCAATACCGAAGTCATCGAATAATTAATAGCTTTTTGTAAAGAGGTGAAACTAGAGTGTGCCGCATCTGGACCACCAAAAGCATCGGTATAATTTTCTTGTAATGCTTTTTTTACTTCGGAAAGATATTGTGATGGAACAATTACATCAGAATCGAGAATAATGAAGTAGTTTCCAGATGCTCTTTTCATTCCATAATTACGACTCGCTCCTGCTCCACTATTCTCTTTATAAAAATAGTTTAAATTGAGTTGAGCCGTATATTTTTTTACAATTTCTTCAGATGAATTTTCTGAACCATCTTCAACAATTAATACCTCAAAATCGTCTTTTAACTCTTGTTTTGTTAGACTATCTAACAACTCATCAATTTCTTGAGGACGATTATAAACAGGTACTATTATTGAAAACTGTAAATTCATTATGCTAACACTGTTTGATTAATTTGTTTAGCAATTCCATCCCAAAGTTGTATTCTTTTTTGTAATGATTCTTTAGCATAATATAATACATCATCCCACTTTTGTTGATCTTCACCACACAACTCTTCTATCATTTGTAACGATAACGGTCCGTGTTCATCACCATCTAACTCTATATGTCTGTTCAGATAATATGTAAGTTTACTGTAAGAACTTCCTTCTTTCTCTTCTGTATTTTTTACAATTTCTAAAAACATATCAGGAATCACATCTTCTCTTCCAAAGGTAAAACTAGATGCGATAATATGTGGTTGTCCTGTTTTGATTACCTCAAAAGAGAAATTTACAAAGTCTTTAACTTCTTCAATAATAGAAAAACCTTCTAGTGCAAGTTCAACAGGCTTTCCGTCAATAATATCTGAAATAAAATTTGAAATTTGAATTGTACTAGCTCCTGCTTGACGCATCGCATCAATATACATTTCAAAGTGACTTTTAGGCTCTCCTAACTCATTTATGTCTGTTTCCTCACCTAATACAATTTCATTGATAAAACGAGCTGTTTTGGTATTTACAGCAGGTAACCAAGGTAAGGTTACGCAAGTAAGCTCTCGTTGCAAAGCTTTTAACAACGACATAAAATCCCATACAGCAAATACATGTGATTCCATAAATAGTTTTACATCGTCAATATGTTGTAACGAATTGTACAACTCGTGCTCTTTTAATTGTTGTCTTAACGGTGCTAACTCCTTTTCTATCTGTAAAATATTGTTCATTTTGTAGCTATCAATAAAAAATGCAAATCTAACGATTTGCATTTTATCTATATTCTATTTCAATAAAGATCTTACTCTTCTATAAATCTTTCCATTACTGAATCACTAACTCCCATGTTAGAGAAACCTCCGTCATGGAATAAGTTTTGTAAGGTTACTTTCTTCGTTAAATCTGAGAATAACGAAATTGTGTAATCTGCACATTCTAACGCTGTCGCATTTCCTAATGGAGACATTTTTTCAGCATATGAAATAAATCCGTCAAAACCTTTTACTCCTTGACCTGCTGTTGTTGGTGTTGGTGATTGAGAAATGGTATTTACACGTACTTTATGATCTCTTCCAAAGAAGTATCCGAAGCTACGAGCAATACTTTCTAAATACGCTTTGTTATCAGCCATATCGTTATAATCTGGGAATACACGTTGTGCTGCCATATAGGTTAACGCAACAATGCTTCCCCACTCGTTCATAGCTTGTTTGTTGTATAAAACATTCATTACTTTATGAAAAGATACTGCAGAAACGTCCCATCCTTTTGTTGTAAAATCGTAGTTAGAATCTGTATAGTGTTTTCCTTTACGTACGTTTACTGACATTCCGATTGAATGTAAAACGAAATCAATTTTACCTCCTAAAATTTCCATAGACTTTTCAACTAAATTGTTTAAATCGTCCATAGAAGTAGCGTCAGCAGGAATAATTTCTGAACCGGTTTTTGCTGCTAAATCTTTGATTCCTCCCATACGCATTGCAATTGGCGCGTTGGTTAACACAAATTCTGCTCCTTCTTCGTGAGCACGTTCAGCAACTTTCCATGCAATAGAATTTTCATCTAATGCTCCAAAAATAATTCCTTTTTTTCCTTTTAATAAATTATACATATTTAAAATATTTTAGTCTATCGTCGTTTGTTCTAAAAGCAAATATACTCTTAATTTAATAATTCTTTTGCATGAGTTAAAGCACTTTCAGAAATGTCTTTTCCACTTAACATTTCAGCTATTTCTCTAATTCGTTCATTTTCTGATAACAATTTTAAATTTGAAGTAGTAACTCCTGCTTCTTCTCCTTTAAATACTTTGTAATGCTGTACACCTTTTGAGGCAATTTGCGGTAAATGTGTAATTGTTATTACCTGCATATTGGCTCCCATATCTTGCATTATTTTTGCTATTTTATTAGATACTTCACCAGAAACTCCTGTATCTATTTCATCAAAAATGATGGTTGGTAATTGTATGTTTTCTGATAATATTTTTTTGATAGATAACATAATTCGCGATAATTCTCCTCCTGATGCTACCTTTTTTAACTCTCCAAAATTTCCGCCTTTATTAGCAGAGAATAAAAACTCTAAAGCATCCTTTCCGTTAGATAAATATTCTTCAGAAGGTTGCAATTCAATTGCAAAACGAGCATTGGGCATTCCTAATTCTGATAAAAGGTATTCTAGTTCTTTTTTCAACTTTGGAATAACCTTATTTCTCGATGTAGTAATCATGTTTGCTACTTCATCTAACTTCTGAGCAACTTCTTTTATTTCTGCTTCTTTTTTCGCTATCAATCCTCCAGCATCTTCAACCTGTGCTACTTTTTCCGATAACGACTCGTAAATTTCTTGTAACTCCGTTATCGTTGCTACAGAGTGTTTCTTTTGAAGATTGTAGATTAACTGTAACCTATCGTTCAATTCTTCTATTTCATTTGGGTTGAACTCTACTTCTTCGTTGGCGCTCTCCAATTCTGTAACTACATCGTCTAACTCAATTTTAACACTCGTTACTCTATTGGCTAATTCTTCATATTCTTTTGAATATGAGCTTATTTTCTGCAGCTTATTTTCTAAGGAAAGTAATAAGGTTTGAATACCAATTTCTTCATTTATTGACAGCCCTAGAGCCTCCGATAAATTCAATTTTATTTCTTCAATATTATTTAATTTATCAAGCTTCTCTTCTAAAACTTCTTGTTCTCCTACTTGTAATTTTGCTTCTTCAAGCTCATTAAACAAATGTAAATTATACTCGTATTGCTCTTTTGATTTTTCAGTTTCTTCGTGAAGTGCTTTTAGCTCTTTTTTTAATTTACTGTAGGCTTTTAATCCTCTTTTATAAGAAGCTATTTTTGCTTGATTCTTTGCCAAGGCATCAATTACTGAAAACTGAAAATTTACATCTGATAACTGTAAAGTTTGATGCTGTGAATGAATATCTATCAGTTTCGTTTTTAAAGCAGAAAGTACCGATAAGGTAACTGGTGTATCGTTTACAAAAGCGCGTGATTTTCCTGAAGGTAAAATTTCTCTTCGAACGATTGTCTCTACTTCATAATCTACATCTAACTCTCCAAACAGTTCTTGTAAGTCATGACCTTCTAATGAAAATTGTGCTTCAATTACACATTTTTTTTCAGTGTCTTTTAAAGATGATAAATCAGCACGGTTACCCATCACTAAACCCAAAGCTCCTAATAAAATAGATTTTCCAGCTCCGGTTTCACCAGTAATGATAGATAAACCTTTTGTAAAGTCAATCGATAATTGATTGATTAGCGCGTAGTTTTGTATGGATAAGTGTGTTAACAAATTTTATTCTTTAAAAGGAATAAAAGTAAGGATTTTGATTGAATTATATCAACCAAAAACTAATGAAGTCTAGCGAATTTTCAACAGTTTATAAACTTTCTCTTTAAATATTAAAAACAAGAAAATAATTAGTAGTAATACATGGTCAAACTTTGTTAAGTCTCCATCAAATACTATTCCTTTTACCGTAACAAATATTATAATCAAGATTAGAACTAAAAATAAAACTATTTTTCTAAACTTCATTTTACTTAATATTTTTCCACCTACTTTTATAGGTCGGGGCAATTCTATTAAGAACAGCTAGCATTTGTGATTGATTTTTAGAAGGAATTCCATCAGAAAAAACATTTACGATTTCATCTCCTTTTGCATCTAAAAAAACACGAATCATGTAGTTTCCTATAGCAATATTGAATAGTTTATCCAAATCTAAAACACTCTTTTCTATAGCTTCTTTTGCAGAACTTTTATCGTCAGCTAAATTGTCAAACCCATTACGGTGATAATTATAATAAATATTGCGTAGCGTACTAAACTTTGACGATAACAAATTATCTATCAAAGCAAAACGGTTTTGTTTTCCTACTTCGTTTTGCCAACCCGATTCACCACTAGATTGCGCTAATAGCATAATACTTTCTGCTTGCTTTAAATAAGTTTCTCCTCCTTTTAAGGCAAAAGTATCAGCATCTAATCCTATAATAGCATACGCATAAAAAGCTATCATAGAAATTAAATTAGATTCGTAAACTGTTGGGTTATAAATTAGCGGATCAAATTCGTTGTAACGGAAATTAAAATTCGTATCGTTAATATTTAAAACTGGCGTTGCATAAGTTGAATTATAAACTGGTCGTGTAGACTGCACTTGTAAAGTACCTGAAAAGTTACTTCCGTTTTGCTCGTTTATAATAATGTTAAATGCACAGTTTATGCGCTCTTGCTGTTTAAAGTTTCGGTTCGTCCATTGTTTATCGTTGATAAACTCTGTTAACGCCTTTTGCAAGGTTTGATACACTTGTTTATTACTACTTTGTACTTTATCTGAATTGATAATTACAGTAGCATTCAATTCTTGCGAATGAGATGAAAAAACAATTGAAAAAAGAAAAACTATAAAGAAAAACTTACGCATTTAATTTTTGTATTATTTCGTTAACGATATCTTTTGACACTTCTTTTTTCGATTTTAAATCGAATGATTTTTCGTTCAAATCAGCATCAATAATTGTAATTTTATTAGTGTCGGTTGCAAAACCGGCACCTGCATCACGTAACGAATTTAATACAATAAAATCTAAATTTTTGCGTGTAAGCTTACTTTTTGCGTTTTGTACCTCATCGTTCGTTTCTAATGCAAACCCAACTAACAACTGTTTTTTCTTAATTTCTCCTAGAGATTTTAAAATATCTTTAGTTGGTTCTAACTCAATACTTAACCCTGCTTCCTTCTTTTTTATTTTTTGAGTTGCCACATTTTTTGGTCTGTAATCGGCAACTGCAGCAGATAATACTGCTACATCTACATCAGCATAATATTGATGACAAGCGTCATACATATCTTGCGCCGACTTTACATCAACTCTATGAATAAATGAATGATTTACTTGTTGATGTGATGGACCTGCTATTAAAAACACTTCTGCTCCTAAATTAGCAGCTGTTTTAGCAATTTCAAATCCCATTTTACCAGAAGAGTGGTTTCCAATAAAACGTACAGGATCTATCGCTTCATAGGTTGGTCCTGCTGTAATCAATATTTTTTTTCCGCGAAGTGGTAATTTAGACACAATGTCCTTTTCTATAAAATCGACAATATCTTCAGGTTCTGCCATACGACCTTCACCAACCAATCCACTTGCTAATTCACCAGAAGTAGCAGGAATTAATATATTTCCAAAACTTTGTAAACTTTCTAAACTAGTTTTTGTTGATGGATGTTGATACATATCTAAGTCCATCGCAGGTGCAAAATACACTGGGCATTTTGCTGACAAATAGGTTGCTAATAATAAATTATCACATGTACCATTTGTCATTTTAGACAAGGTATTTGCTGTAGCTGGGGCAATTAACATTAAATCTGCCCATAACCCTAAATCTACATGATTATTCCACAATTCATTTTCATCTTCTTTATCATAAAAAGTAGAATGAACTGGATTTTTTGATAAGGTGGAAAGTGTAAGAGGTGTTATAAAATCTTTAGACGCAGGAGTCATAATTACTTTGACTTCTGCGCCTGATTTTATAAATAAGCGAACTAAGTTCGCTGTTTTGTATGCCGCTATACCGGCGGTAACACCAAGTAAAACTTTTTTACCGCTTAGTACAGACATATTATTTTGTCTCTGGAGTTCTATAATAAACTTTACCATTTAACCACTCTTCTACTGCAATAGCATGTGGTTTTGGTAAACGCTCGTAAAATTTAGAAACCTCTATTTGCTCTTTGTTTTCGAAAACTTCTTCTAAACTATCATTATAAGTAGCAAACTCATCTAGCTTATCTACTAATTCCTTTTTTAAATCAGAATTAATTTGTGTAGCTCTCTTTGCTATAATAGAAATAGCTTCGTAGATATTATGCGTTGGAGCTTCAATAGCCTCTTTGTCATAAGTTATAGTACTTAACGGCGCTTTCGTTTCTTTATAATCCATTTTTTAACCTTTAACTAATTGTTCTTGTTCTTTGTTTAATGTTGCTAACATTTCGTTTGATTCTTCCATGAATTTAGATTCAGGGAAATTTCTTTTAAGCTTATCGTACGCTTTGACTGCTTCTTTTATTCTTTCTGCTTTTCTACGTTGCGTACTCTTCATTGCAAAATCATGAGCTGCTTTTAAACGATAGTATAAAGCTTCTTCTTTATACTTGGTTCCTAAATAATCTTCTAACAAATTATCAAATGCAACAATAGCTGCTTTATAATTTCTAGAATCATAATCTGCAGTTCTATAATATGTTTTTGCTATTTCGAAATATTTCTTTTCTAATTTAGAGCGTAATTCAGTGTAATATTTATTTGCCTCTTCTTGCTTGTCTGAATCAGGATAGGCATCAATAAACTTCTGAAAAGACTCTAAAGCTTTGTTTGTATCTGTTGGATCTAAACTAAAGCTAGGAGCTGCTTTATAATAGCTTAACGCTGATAAAAAAGCGGCTTCTTCTTTCTTAGAACTTTTTGGGTAATTCCCAGTAAATCTATTAAAATAATAACCAGCTAAACTGTAGTTTTTCTCATTAAAATTAGATTGCGCTATCATAAATTGGATACGCTCCATTTGAGGTTTTCCTCTATATGAAGGTACAATTTTTTCAAACAATCGTAAGGCTTTTCCGTACTTTTGTGCTTCGTACATTTTCACAGCCATCTTGTATTGATCTTCTACAGTTCCTTTGTTTAATACTTTTTGGTACTCTCCACATGAAGTTAGTACTAAAAGCATCACGACAATATACGCTAGATTTTTCATTTTTTGCATCTGGCAAAATTAGTGATTAAATATGGATTATTAAAACGATTTTTTTACTCTAAAAATAGAGTTTTACAAGAAACTATAAAATCTGTTATAATTTTTCAAAAAAGTTACTAAATGTTTGTTAATCTTATTGCTGTGCTGCATCGGCTGATTGTGCTACAATCTGCTTCACGTCGTTATCAAACAAATACAAACCTCCTTTATCGTCTCCAATTAAGTTAATTTTATCTAATATATTACGTGCTAAAGCCTCTTCTTCTATTTGCTCAGACACATACCACTGTAAGAAATTATGAGTTGCATAGTCTTTTTCCTGTAAAGTGATATGTACTAAATCGTTAATTGATTGTGATACCATTACCTCATGATCAAATAATGTTTGAAACATATCTTTAAAAGATCCAAATTTTGCTGGTGGTTCTTTTAATTCTGAAACATGGGCATGCCCTCCTCGCTCGTTTACAAACTTTACTAATTTTAGCATATGCATACGCTCTTCATCTGAATGTGCATACATAAACTGTGCAACACCTTCAAAACCTTGAACTTCTGCCCAACATGCCATTGCTAAATATATTTGTGAAGATTCTGCTTCTACTTTAATTTGATCGTTTAATGCTTTCTCTATTACTTTTGATAACATATTTTCTACTTTAAAAATTACTCTTTATACAAAGATGCTAAAAAAAGACCACAATAACGAAATTGTAGTCTTTTGTATTTTTAATTTTTATTTAGATAAATTACATCTTGTCTATAAAATCTGAAATTTCAGTTTGTAATTCTTCTGATGCTTTTACTAAAGGTAAACGCACTTCATCTAAACAAATTCCTAATTTTTGTAATACTGCTTTGATTCCTGCTGGATTGTTTTCTGCAAAAATTAAGTTTACGACCTCCATTAATTTATAATGTATTTCATACGCTTCTTTAGCTTTTCCTTCTAATCCTAACTGAATCATTTTAGAAAATTCTTTTGGTAACGCTTGTCCGATTACAGAAATAACTCCAGATCCTCCTGCTAAAGCTACACCTACTGCTAAATCATCATCACCAGAAATTATTAAGAAATCTTCTGGTTTATCTTTTAACAGTTCATAATACTGTTGTTGATTATTTCCTGCTTCTTTTACTGCTACAATATTTTCAAAATCTCTTGCCAATCGTAAGGTAGTTGCTGGCTCCATATTTTTTGCAGTTCTACCAGGAACATTGTATAAAATAATTGGCAACGGACTTGCTAAAGAAACTGCTTTGTAATGCTGATAAAAACCTTCTTGAGTTGGCTTGCTATAATATGGTGCTACCGATAAAATTCCATCAATACCAGTTAAATCTAACGTTTGTAATTCTTCAACAACTGTCTGCGTGTTGTTTCCTCCAACTCCCAAAACTAAAGGTAAACGACCATTGTTTTCTTCTATTACAACCTTTATTATTTCTAATTTCTCCTCCTTAGTAATGGTTGCACTTTCTCCAGTAGTTCCATTTATTACTAAATAGTTTGTACCGTTTTCAATATTATAGTTTACTAACTTTCTAAGTGCATCAAAATCTACACTTAAATCTTCGTTAAAAGGAGTTACCAAAGCTACTCCTGTTCCTACAAACTTTTGCATTATATTTTATTTAAAATCGTTAGATATTTTTTTAATTCTTGATTCAAAACCGCTTCATTAAAACCTTCATCAGACACAACAATATCGTATAATCTGTCATCAATTTCAGCAAAACCAGCTTTAAAATCTGCTTGCGACAACAAAGTTATTACATTCGTTAATAAGTTGGTGGCTTTTGTATAGTTTATAAGTAAGTCGTAATCATTTTTAACGAAATCTTTCAAATTGTCGGATTTTAAACTCGCTTTAAACCCTAAATCTTTTTCAGTAAAAAATTGTGGTGATGGCTCATCTTTTTTAGAATATTCTCTAAATACCAATACCGATACATCTTCTTTTTTAAACGGAAAATTGTTTGCTAAATTTGCCAATACAACATTAACTAAAGCTTCATTATCTAACAAAATCGCCACTTTTTTAACTTGAGAACTCTTATGTGCTTTTTTGCTTTGTTTAACTACTAACTTATCGTATTCTTTTTGAATAGATTTACTTTTTAATGTACTTATCATGTATGAAAATTAGGGGTAGCTAATTTATTTATTTCTGTTCAATTTCTATCAATAAAAACTGATTCAATTGCTTACCATACACCTGAAAGTTATCATCTGAAGCTAGAATTAACGATTTATTTCCGTTTTGCAATATTGGACCAAAAGTAATTGCTTCAATATTGTCTATGATTCCGTCTGTTAGTTGATTTTCAACAGTGCTAAAATCTAGCAATAACTCTTTTTTTAATGGTGTATATTTTTCTTCTTTCAATGATTCTATAACTAACGTATTTGTTGAAGTATCATCAATCGTAGCTTTAAAAATTCTGACTACATTTCCATGACTTCCATAACCACTTTGATAAATTCTTTCGATGATAAAAAAATGATCTTTTTTATATTCTAAAATTGCAGTTACTCCATTTAAATTCACATTTCCCTTTGCAGGTTTATCAATCTTTTCTAATTGATACGCAAATTGCTTAATTGCTTCATTTGTATTCTTATCGTAATAAGTGATTCTGACTGGTGATTGTGTTTCATGAAATGTTGGTTCTTCCCCATCTGCTCCTAACGGAGCTTCCATTGCTACCCAAAAACCTTTATCGTCAATACTTTTTGATGAACCTTCAAAAACACCATTATGTTTAGGTTTTGCTTCTGAAGCAGCCTTAAAATAATTGGGTATAGCTACCTCATTAATAAAGCTTCCTTTTGTGTCTATGTGAAAAATACTCGGATCTTTTTTATACTGAATTGAGCCTTCACTTGTTAGATTAATGATTCCGTCTTGTATAAAAATAGATTCTAAATCTAACACATGACTTTTAGTAAACTGACTAACAGTATCAACTACAATAACTTTTTCAAAACTTACTGATTGAATCGAGTCATTTTTAACAGTAATATCTCCTACTAAAATCCTCGGATTTGCAGCATCGTCAACAACCATGTAATATTGATTATTGTAATAGTCGATTCCTGAAATCCCTCCTATTACGGTATTATCAATCTGTAAAGAATCTTTTACTACGTATTCATTTAAAAACTTAAGTGAGGTTTGTTCTTGTTTACAAGCTAATAAACCCAAAACCGACAAGGCTAATACTATTTTTTTCATACCTACAAAAATATCGTTTTTAGTTTATGTAAGCATTAAAATTTACAACGTCTAACATAATAGATTATATCAAACATGAAAAAATATATTCTTTTAATCTTAAAGTTAATAGCTGCTGTTATAATGCTTCAAACATTATTTTTCAAATTCACCGGAGCACAAGAAAGTATTGATTTATTTACTAAAATAGCTGGAAGCAACGAAGCTTACATGAGAATAAGCACAGGTGTTTTTGAACTAATTGCTTCTATACTTTTATTTATCCCTAAAAAGACATGGTTAGGTGCTTTACTAACTTTAGGTTTAATGTTTGGTGCAATCATGAGTCACTTAACTATTATTGGCATTGAACATAACGAAGATGGTGGCACTTTGTTTATAAGCGCTATAATAACTTTTATCTCTGGATTAATTTTATTGATTTCCTATCGAAAAAACATCCCTTTAATTGGAAAGAACTTATAAAATAACAACTAAAAAGGACAGTTTTAAAACTGTCCTTTTTTATTAATTTACTCCTATAAATATTTCTACCTCAGCATTTGTTGAATCTGCTGTTTTTGCCCCATACACCTCATAATCGGAAGTGTAAGCTCTATTTATATCTTCGCCCCAAATCTCTAACCATTTATTGTAGACAATATTATCTGCTAAATCTCCTTTTGCTATATATCTTTTATAACTTGGAGCAGCTATTTTTTTACTCACCAAGCCTTCGGGGACATTACTAATTTCATTCACTCTACAACCAATAATTGTTGTGTATGGCTTGGTGTAATCTGATTCATAATCTGTATACACAGCATATACTTCATTTGAAGATTTATTCGGGATTTTATCTGCTATATTTTCAGCTATAAATCGTTGCCATAAAGCAGGTATATCTTTTGCTGCTTGTTGATTCTCATTTGTTGTTCTTACTGAAATTCCTACTACATAAAACGGTTCTTTTTGTTCTGTGCTCATCTTTTGTTTTTAAAATTTTCAACAAAAGTAAAGCCTCGTTATGTCAACCCTATGTCAGGGGTACACCATACTTTTCTTGACAAATTTTAAAGTATTCTTCCAAAGTCATTTTATGAGGAGTAAATGTATCATTTAAGACCTTCATATTCTGAATGCAATCTAGTCTAAACACTCTAAATTCATTTCTCAATCGGCAATACGCAATTAACAACCAATTTTCGTTGGTACTATATAAAGCAAAAGGTTCTACAACTCTATTCGTAAAATTATTTTCAAGAGATAAATACCCTAAGTCTAATAAATAGTAGTTTGTGATTGCTGATTGAATTTGAATGAGATAGTTGCTCGATTGTTCTTTTTCTGCATTGGCTCTAAAAGCAATTCTTTGGGAAAGTAAATCTGCCTTCCCTTTTTGTGAATGTATTAAAACTGCTTTAATTTTCGTAATAGCTTCGCTATAATTTTCAATTAGTGAAGCATCTTTGTTTTTCAGAATTAACTGTTCTGCTGTAATTAGTGCATTAGCCTCATCTTCTGAAAACATAATTGGCGGCAACTGATATCCTTCTTGTAAAAAATATCCTTTTCCTTCTTCGGTAACTACCGGAATTCCTGAATTTTCAAGCGTTCTAATATCTCTGTAAATTGTACGAACACTCACTTGAAACTTTTTTGATAATTCGGTAGCTGTAACTAACCTTTTTGATTGTAGCAAAGTTACAATTTGAGTTAACCTTGTTAACCTCGGTTTTTCCATTAGAAAATTACTTTTCTTTAGCTATTATTGACTTAACAATTAAGTATTGAGAAACGATATATAACACTATTATAGCAATATTAAATAAGTGTTTTGGTGTGTAAAAATTGTTTAACGCTATGAGACTATCAGAAGCTATAAACAAAATAGCCCCTAATAACAACCATGAATTCGCTGTTGTTTTTTGCTGACGATAGTTTAGTAATGCTGCCGTACCAAAAGTTGAAATTGTAATTCCGTATACGATTACTGGCAATAACATATCACCTAAATTACCATAGATTAAACCTAACAATCCTACAAACAATAAGACAAACGGAATTGCCGATGTTATAATTTTTACTGTTAAATCTTTAAATAATAAATCAGTTGTTATTTTAATATAAACAAGATGAGCTACTAAAAAAGATCCTAAACCAAACACAAAAAACTTTTCCTTATCTAACAGAAATACATCACCCCAAAAAGAGAAAAATAGAGCTGATAACAACCAAAAACTTGGCTTTTTTACCGATACTAAATACACTACAGCAAGTGTTGTCATTAGCAATGGTTTAAAAATCATTTCTATGGTTTTGTTTTGTGTAATCACTGCATATACGTCAGTAATAGCTACCAATAAAAAAACAATAGATGCTAGGGTTATTTTAGTTTGTTTAGTCATGTTTCTCTTTTTAATTAAAAATTAAGCAATCATATCAATAAAGTCCTGTTCAGAAATAATTGGAATTCCTAAACTTTCAGCTTTTGTAAGTTTACTTGGTCCCATATTATCACCTGCTACAATATAGGTAGTTTTTTTAGAAATTGAACTCGACACTTTTCCTCCGTTGTCTTCAATTGCTTTTTTAAGTTCATTTCTACTCATTTGATGAAACACTCCTGAAACAACAAATACTTTTCCTACTAACTTATCTGTTTGTCCTTCTAAGCTCTCTGCAGAAACTTCTAACTGAACTCCGTATGATTTTAATCGGTTAATCAATTCAATATTACCCAAATCATTTGAAAAATCGATAATGCTTTGTGCAATTCTATCGCCAATTTCATCCACAGCAACCAATGTTTCAAAATCGGCATTCATTAAATTGTCGATTGACTTAAAGTGTTTCGCTAGCTTTTTAGCCACAGTTTCACCTACAAAACGGATTCCCAAAGCAAACAACACTTTTTCAAACGGAATTTCTTTTGACTTTTCAATTCCTTCAATCATATTTTGCGCTGACTTTTCTGCCATTCGTTCTAACGGAATAACTTGCTGTACCGTTAGGTCGTATAAATCTGCATAGTTCTTTATCAATCCTTCTTTACGCAATAAATCAACCGTTTCACCACCTAATCCATCAATATCCATGGCTTTTCTACTAATAAAATGCTTGATTCTACCTGTAATTTGTGGTGCACACCCAAATTCGTTTGGACAATAATGTTTTGCATCTCCTTCTGTTCTCACCAATTCTGTATGACATTCAGGACAGTGTGTTGCGTATTGAGTTGGCACAGAATCTACCGGACGCTTTGTTAAATCAACTCCCACAATCTTCGGAATAATCTCTCCTCCTTTTTCTACAAAAACAGTATCTCCTATCCTTACATCTAGTTTCGCTATTTGATCGGCGTTGTGTAATGAAGCTCTTTTTACAATTGTTCCTGCTAACTGCACAGGTTCTAAGTTTGCTACTGGGGTAATGGCTCCTGTACGACCTACTTGGTACGTAATTTCATTTAACACAGTTGAAACTTGCTCTGCCTTAAATTTATAAGCAATTGCCCAGCGAGGAGCTTTTGAAGTATATCCTAACTCATCTTGTTGTTGAAATGAGTTTACTTTTACTACTACCCCATCCGTTTCGTAAGGTAATGTATGACGTTTTACATCCCATTCATTTACAAAGCTTAACACCTCCTCTATTGACTTGGCTAAAACAATTGTATCTGGAATTTTAAATCCAACTTTTCTTGCCGCTTCTAAACTTTCAAAATGTGAAGCGTATTTACGTTCTCTCGTTACTAATTGATACAACAGACAATCTAGTGGTCGTTTTGCTACTTCTGAACTATCTTGCAGCTTTAAACTTCCACTAGCGGTATTACGCGGATTTCTATAAGGTTCTTCATCATTTGCAACACGTTCTTCATTCATTTTATTGAATCCTTCTAATGGTAAAATGATTTCTCCTCGCATTTCAAAATCAGAAACAAAGTCATTATTTGGTAATAATGGAATAGATTTTATGGTGCGAATATTAGTTGTTACGTTATCTCCTTGAAATCCATCTCCACGTGTTACTGCTTGTACAAACTCACCATTCTCATAAGTAAGATTTATAGAAGCTCCATCATATTTTAACTCACAAGTATATTCGACTTGATCGGTTCCTAAAATTTTCTGAACACGTTTTTCCCAATCTAACAAATCTTCTTTAGAATATGAATTATCTAATGAATACATCCTATGCTTGTGAGTAACAGTTTCAAAGTTTTTAGTTATTTCTCCTCCTACTCGTTGTGTTGGTGAATTTGGGTCGAAATATTCTGGGTTTTCGTCTTCTAACTGCTGAAGCTCTTTTAATTTAATATCAAACTCATAATCTGAAATGGTTGGTTTATCCAACACATAATAGCTATGATTATGTTGATGTAGCTCTTCTCTTAACTGCTGTATCTTTTCTTGAACTGTCATTAAATTATTGTCTAACGGTACCTGTAAAATGATTAATTTTTGAGTTGATTGGGTTTCCTGATGCGCGTCTAAAAGAAGCTAATTGACCTGCATGCCATGTAGCATCAGCAATAGGTCCGTTAATCGCATTCCATAACGGATATTCTTTATCTCCAAAAATTATTTTGTGTTGCGATACATCTGTACTTTTTCTAAAAATATCACTAGCTAACTTTAAGTTTTCTAAGGTTGCTTTTCTTTTTTCAGCAAATGTCATTTCTGTTTTTACTTCATTATGCGGAATTTTCAATGCTGCATTTTTAATTACTATTGATAAACTTAACACATGGTCTATCGTTTCCCCCGTTGTTTTCGCCTCAGTACTTGGTTTGTATTCTAAATCTTTTTCAGTTAAACCATCCGTAGCCCAATAATAACGAAATCCTAATCCATCTATCATTCTACTTACAACAGTTCCTGCTGTAAATTCCTCAGCTTCTTTAGGTATTTCGTAATAAGGTAATTTGTTTTGTGAATTTGTTGTTATTGCTGCAAACAATAATAATATAGGAGTAAGTATTGCTCTCATTAAATTTATTTTTAGATGCTAATTTAAGGAAAAGATTTATGAGTATTAGAAGTAAACTCTTATCAATTAAAAATAAAAAAACCGAGGTAATCCCTTACCTCGGCTGTTAAAAAAACAAACTATTATTGTTTACCTTTTTAACGACATAGTATAGATAATATCTTCGTCTTTTGCTGAAACCAATAATTCAGTTTCAGTTATTTTTTCAATTTTTAAGTTTTCATCAAAGCTTGTTTTATCAAACTCTAACTCATTTTTTTCTTTTATCAACTTCCAAGTTCCTGCTTCTTTTTGATCATTCATCATTACTTCATATTTTCCTTCAGAAGAAAACTCTAACCAGCTTGATCCTTCTGAAAATTCACAAACTTCATTGCCAACTTTCATTGAATCTACAAACCACTTACCTAAAATTAATGTTTTTAATTCTTGAGAATAACTTAGTGAAGTAGTACCAAGCATTAGAAATAGTAATACAACTATCTTTTTCATTTTAGGGGACATTTTAAGGGGTTACTCTTATTTCAAATATAATAAAAAAAGTCGAAGCTTTAAAAGCTCCGACTTTTTTTATCTATTTATTTACTTTCTATTAATAGTAAGTATAACGACGTACTTTAGCAATGTGCTTTGCTAAACGCATTACTTGGTGAGAGTATCCATACTCATTATCATACCATACGTAAATTACAATCGTATCACCATCTGCAATAGTTGCTTTACTATCAAAGATAGATGGAGCTGTTGTTCCTACAATATCAGAAGAAACTAATTCGTTACTTAATGAGTATTGAATTTGCTCTACTAAATCTCCTTCTAACGCATATTGCTTCATAATAGCGTTAACAGATTCAACTGTTGCTGGAGTTTTTAATTGTAAGTTTAAGATTGCTAATGACCCGTTAGGTACTGGTACACGAATAGCACTTGAAGTTAACTTACCTGCTAATGCTGGTAATGCTTTTGCTACTGCTTTACCTGCCCCAGTTTCGGTAATTACCATATTTAAAGCAGCTGCTCTACCTCTACGGTACTTACTATGCATGTTATCAACCAAGTTTTGGTCGTTTGTATATGCGTGAATCGTTTCTAAGTGTCCTTTTTTAATTCCGAAGTTATCCTCTAATACTTTTAATACTGGAGTAATAGCGTTCGTAGTACAAGAGGCTGCAGAGAAAATATCGATATTATCAGGATTGTTCTCTTCGTGGTTTACACCGTGAACGATGTTTGGTACACCACCACCTGGAGCAGTTAATAATACTTTACTAGCTCCTTTTGCTTTTAAGTGACGACTTAATGCTTCCTCATCTCTAAAAGCACCAGTGTTATCTATAATTAACGCGTCATTAATTCCGTATTCAGTATAATCGATATCTTCAGGTTGATTTGCAGAAATCATATATACAGTAGTTCCGTTAATGATTAATGCATTGTTATCAACATCTACTTGAACAGTACCTAAGAAATCTCCGTGAACTGAATCTACGCTTAATAATGAAGCTCTTTTTTCTAAAACTGTTTGATCTATTTTACCACGAGTAACTACAGCTCTTAAACGTAATTGAGAACCTTTACCCATTTTGCTACTTAGTTCGCGAGCTAATAAACGACCAATACGACCAAAACCGTATAATACTACATCTTTTGGTTTAATATCTTCTGCCTCTGTGGCATCTTTTAATTGCTCTTTTACAAAAGCAACTTTGTCTGCAGAAGCATCATCTTGTAAGTGAAATTCATAGGCTAATTTACCGATATCTAATTTTGATGGTGGTAAATCGATTGATTGAATAGCTTTCGCAATTTCTAAAGCATCTTCAATAGTGATTGGTTTAGCGACAAACTCTTTAGCATAGTTGATTAAGTTTAAAACCTCACTAGCTCTTTTATCTACTAACGGGTTTCTAAATAATACTAACTCGATAGATTTATCGTACCATAAATCGTTAACGATGTTAATAAATTCAACAGTAGCTCTTCTAACCTGCGCTTGATTTACTACTTCTTTTTCGTAATTTGTTATTGTTGACATAGTTGTGTGTTAACTAAAATTAAAAAATTTTTGCAAAAATAGGTATTTCTTCTTGATTTTATCTCTGTTTTTTAAAAGAAAAATCCTGTTGATTTCTATCTCAACAGGATTTATTTCTTCGTATACTTTACTTTTAAAATTTATATCTTTCTACTTCTCCTTTAGGGCTAATTAATTCTAGGTACATTCTTTGGTTACCTGAGTATCTATCTAAAATATCAACTGCTTCAGAAGCACTAGCTACTTCCTTTCCGTTAATCTTAGAAACTACATATCCTTCCCCTACATTATAATATTTAAATCCTTCGTTATTTGTGGCTGTGATTTTTGCACCTCCTTTAATACCTATCTTTTTCCTTTCTTTTTCAGTTAAATCTTTTAACTGTACTCCAAAAGTAAATGAGGTATACGTACTTCTCTTACTCAACTTAACTGTTTTAATTAAATCTTCACCATCTCTATTTACAGTAACATTTACATATTCACCAGGTCTTTTTGCTGTTAACTGACCTTTTAAATCAGAGAATTTAGAAATTTTAACGTTGTTAACTTTTACAATAACATCTCCTTCTTTTAAGCCCGCCTTAATTGCATCACTTTCAGCATCAATAGCTCCAATTTTCACTCCTTCAACACTTTTAGTTTCTGGATCAATATTAATTCCTAGAATAGCTTCCTGTACAACTCCAAACTCTAATAAATCATCTACAATTTTTTTAGCAATGTTTGATGGTACTGCAAACGAATATCCAATAAAAGAACCTGTTCTTGAGGAAATAGCTGTATTTATTCCAATCAACTCACCTCTTGTGTTTACCAATGCTCCACCACTATTTCCCGGATTTACCGCTGCATCAGTTTGAATAAACGAATCTATATTTGTGTTACCATCTAAATCACGCCCTTTTGCGCTTATAATACCTGCAGTAACCGTAGATGTTAAATTATATGGATTTCCTACTGCTAAGACCCATTCTCCTACTTTAATATTATCTGAGTTTCCAAAAGGTAAATTAGGCAATTCAAAATCTGCTTCTACTTTTAACAAAGCAATATCATTTGCCTTATCTGCACCTACTAAAGTAGCTTTTAATTTCTTTTGATTGTTTAAGGTAATCTCTAAATCACTTGCCCCTTCAATAACATGGTTATTCGTAACAATGTAACCATCAGGAGAAATAATTACTCCACTCCCTGTTCCTACTTGTTGATATTTTCTTGTTCCACTACCACTTCCATAAAACAATTCAGCTAACGGGTTTTGCTGAGTTCTTATTGATGTATTCTTAACATGTACTACTGCATGCACCGTTTTATCTGCTGCCTCTGTAAAATCAGTTGGCGTTGATGTAGAGTTTATTACTGTTGGCGTATAACTAGCCTTAACAGTTTGCATTGTTGGCTCTACAGTTTTCTCTACAACCACTTGCTGCTCTTCTATCAATGTTTTATATCCTGCAAGTGCTATTGCTCCTCCTAAGATTGCAATTCCTAAAGTTCCAAATATTTTCTTCATATGCTTACAAAATTTTATATTTCAAATATATCAATTTTAACATTTTAAGTAAATGTGTTTAACTTCTATTTAACGGACTTTAACCGCTATTTAACAGTCCATCCTCCTTGATAAAATATGTATCTTTGTCTACTATTATGGATTTAGAATTTTACAAATATCAAGGAACTGGGAACGATTTTATAATGGTAGATAACCGTTCAAAAACCTTTCCAAAAAATAAAACTGACATTATTGCAAAATTGTGTAATAGAAATTTTGGAATTGGTGCTGATGGTTTAATCTTACTCGAAGAAGATACTGATACCGATTTTAAAATGGTATATTATAACTCTGATGGTAACGAAAGTACTATGTGTGGTAACGGCGGACGATGTATTGTTGCTTTTGCTCGTAAATTAGGGCTTTTTGAAACCAACACAACTTTCATAGCTATTGATGGACTTCATCATGCCTTTATTACTAATGATATTGTATCACTTCAAATGATTGACGTTGATGATGTAAAAATATTTGATAATTATGTTTTTACTAACACAGGTTCTCCTCATCATGTACAATTAGTAAATGAACTAAATGAATATGATGTTTTTTCAAACGGAAGAAAAATCAGAAATAACGTTTATGGAGCAGAGGGAAGTAACGTGAATTTTGTAGAACAAATTACCCCTAACACTTTCAGAGTTCGTACTTACGAACGCGGTGTTGAAGATGAAACTTTGGCTTGTGGAACAGGTGTTACCGCTGTAGCTATTGCAATGCATGCTACCAAAAAAACTAATAATACTTCAATCATTTTACCTGTTGAAGGAGGAGAGTTAGAAGTTTCTTTTGAAGAAAAAAACAATACTTATACTAATGTATTTTTAAAAGGACCTGCTACATTTGTATTTAAAGGTAAAATAAATATTTAGTGCATACGTTAACTGGAACATATATCAACTTAAGGGCTTTAGAACCTGAGGATTTAGAGTTTTTATTTCAAATAGAAAACAACGAACTCTTTTGGGAAGTTAGTCATACACAAGCTCCGTTTTCTAAATTTTTATTAAAACAATATTTAGAAAATTCACATTTAGATATATATGAAGCGAAGCAATTACGTTTAGTTATTGAAGAAAAATCTACTAATAAATCCGTTGGAATGATTGATTTGTTTGATTTTAACCCTCAACATAAAAGAGCTGGGATTGGAATTTTAGTCCACCCAAATTCTCAACATAAAGGACTTGCTTCAGAAGCATTACAATTATTAATAAAGTATTGTTTTACGCATTTACAATTACATCAATTGTATGCAAATATTACAGACGATAACCACAACAGTTTGCATCTTTTTCAAAAACATAACTTTAAACAAATCGGTATTAAAAAAGATTGGACATACCACAAAGGAGTATATAAAAACGAACTACTATTTCAATTAATCAATGAATAAGAAAATTATTTTAGGAAGCATTGTAATTATTTTTTTAATTGGCGGAATTATTGGCTTTAATTACTATCAAAAAATATTTGGAAAAGCAGTTACCAAAGACGGTGCTGTTTTTATTGGCTCAAACGCTTCTTTTACAGATGTTCAAAAACAACTTACTGATTTTGTAAAACATCCCGAAAATTTTGTTTGGGTGGCAGAAAAGAAAAAATTCACCCAACCTAAAGGAGGAAAATACTTATTAAAAAAAGGAATGAGCATGAATGACGTGGTAAACCTTTTACGTAGCGGAAATCAAACTCCAATCACTTTATCATTTAATAATCAAGATACGATAGAAAAGCTTGCAGGAAGAATTGCAGAACAAATTGAAGCTGATTCTACAGCCTTACTACAGGCTATGACCAATGCTAACTTTTTATCTACTAATAATTTCACAGAAAAATCAGTTTTAGGAATGTATATTCCAAATAGTTATGAGTTTTATTGGAATACTTCCGCAGAAAACTTCCGTGATAAAATGTTGCGTGAATACAATCGTTTTTGGACTTCTGCTAGATTAGAAAAAGCTAAAAAACTAAACCTTTCAAAAGAAGAGGTAATAACATTAGCTTCAATTGTTCAAAAAGAAACAGCTAAAAAAATAGAGCGCCCTATTGTTGCTGGTTTATACTTAAATAGATTAAAAGATAATTGGCCTTTACAAGCAGACCCTACCGTTATTTATGCTATTAAAGAAATTAAAGGTCATGATTTTGTTGTAAAAAGGGTTTTAAACAAAGATTTAGTTATAGACTCTCCTTACAATACTTATAAAAACACAGGACTTCCTCCTACTTTGATTGCAATGCCAGATATTTCATCTATTGATGCTGTTTTAAACCATCAAAAACACAATTATTACTATATGTGTGCAAGTGTTGACAAGATTGGTTTTCATGAATTTGCTAACTCTTTAGCGCAGCATAATAGAAATGCAGTAAAATATCAACAATGGATAAATCAACAAGGGATAAGAAGATAAATTAACAAAAATTTATTTTTACTAATTTTAATAAAACATTATTAAAAAGATAATAAAACCTTGTGTTTTTTGTGTTTTAACTAAATAAAACACCAGAAAACAACTTTATACCTAATAGTCAATAAACGGTAATTTATTGATTTATAATCTGTTATAAAAAATTACCGTATCTTTGCACCGCTAAACAGAAAGTATTTAATTATCAGACATTTAGTATTAGTTATTGTAGTATTCGCATTCTTAACTAGTTTTACGGAAGCTACAACTAAACACGAAAAAGCTGCTACTACCCCAGTGCCAGCGAACAAAATCGAAAAAGTGAATGTTCCTTTTTTATTAAATGATTTTGTTGGATTTAAAGAAGCTCTAGCTTTTAAAGAATCTCAAGGTAGATATAGGGTTATTAATGAGCTTGGCTACTTAGGGAAATACCAATTTGGTAAAGAAACTTTAAAAAGATTCCGAATTTACAACACCGACCACTTCTTAAAAACTCCTGAATTACAAGAACGTACATTTATAGCTTATTGTAAGCTAAATAAATGGATTTTACGTAAGGATATTAAAAGAAGTGTTGGGAAAACCATTAACGGAATAAAGATAACCGAATCTGGTATTTTAGCTGCCGCCCACTTAAGTGGTGCTGGAAATGTAAAAAAGTTTTTACGATCAAACGGAGCTATTCAATTTAACGATGCTTTTGGAACATCAATAGAATCGTATTTGAAAAAATTTGCTGACTATGATGTATCTAATATCAAAGCAAACAAAAAGCCCGTAGTTTAATTAAAACACACAGAAACAACAAAAAAGCATCGATATTATCGATGCTTTTTTTATTTATGAATAATGAAAATTGCGGGACGCTTGTGTAAATCTGGTTTAGCGTTTTTCCACTCTTTTATCGTTAATGTTTTAATATACTCTGAAGGAAGTGTAATATCACATGCAACACAAACCCTTGTATCAGGAGATAAAGTAGCTCGTAAATCATCTAGCATTTTCTCATTCCTATAAGGTGTTTCAATAAATATTTGTGATTGATTTTTATCTTTTGATAACTTCTCCAGATCTTTAATCGCTTTTTTTCTTTCAGATTTGTCAATCGGTAAATAACCATTAAAAGCAAAACTTTGTCCATTCATTCCTGACGCCATAATTGCCAACAAAATTGACGATGGACCAACTAATGGTACCACTTGAATTCCTTTTTGATGTGCTAACTTCACTATACTTGCTCCTGGATCAGCTACCGCGGGCACACCTGCTTCAGAAAGCAAACCTACAGATATTCCTTTTTCACAAGCATCCAAATAATTCTTAGTTTCTAAATCATCAGAATACTTATCTAACAACATCAATTGTAAAGAAGGTTGAGATTTAGTAGGAGTAATTCTTTTTATGAATCTTCGAGCCGATTTTTCATTTTCAACAATAAAATAATCTAATTGCTCTACCACTTTTTTTACCGATAATGGCATCACCTCTAAGGGTTCAGTATCTCCTAAGGTAGTAGGAATCAAGTATAATTTACCTTTCATTATTTGTTTTCTAATTTTGAAGCGATAATCGTACACACTTCGTCTAACATTCTATACACATTTTCAAAACCTTGATCTCCTCCATAATACGGATCTGGAACATTGACTGCTTCATCAGGAAACTGTTCACTTAAAATCATTTTTACTTTTTCTCGTTGCATACTGTTTTCAGACATCGTTACAATATCATCGTAATTACTTTTATCCATAGCAAAAATCATGTCAAACTTATCAAAATCAGCTTTTTCAAACTTTCTTGAACGTTGATTCGTAATATCTATACCATATTTATTTGCTACTTGAATAGAACGTTTATCTGGTAATTCACCTACATGATACCCAGCAGTTCCAGCTGAATCTACCTTATAAAACTCTGAAGACAACTTCGATTGCAAGATTCCTTCTGCTAGTGGTGAACGACAAATATTTCCCAAACAAACCATTAATATTTTTTTCATCTCTATAAAATAAAAAAACCTCACTTAGTGAGGCTATTCTTTAAAGCGTTAATTTCTTCGTTAAATCTTCAACGTACTTTTTAAATTGCTTATCAGTTTCCGTTAAATTATCTACAGTCTTACATGCATGTAACACAGTAGCATGATCTCTTTTACCAATTTGACTTCCAATACTTGCTAAAGATGATTTTGTCATACGTTTAGCAAAATACATAGCTAACTGACGTGCTTGTACTATATGACGTTTACGAGTTTTTGATTGTAAAGTTGCTACATCCATATCAAAATACTTTGACACCACTTTTTGAATATAATCTACCGACAACTCTTTTTTCGTGTTCTTAACAAACTTATCTACAATTTGTTTTGCTAACTCAATTGTAAACTCTTTTCTATTAAAAGAAGCTTGTGCAATCATCGAAATAATCACCCCTTCTAACTCACGAACATTCGATTTAATATTTTTAGCAATATACTCTACAATTTCTTCTGGCATTTCAACACCATCTCTGTACAGCTTGTTTTGTAAGATAGAAATTCTTGTTTCGTAATCTGGCGCTTGTAATTCAGCAGACAATCCCCATTTAAAACGAGACAATAATCGTTGCTCAATATCTTGCATATCAACAGGCGCTTTATCTGATGTTAAAATCACCTGTTTTCCATTTTGATGTAAATGATTGAATATATGGAAAAACACATCTTGTGTTCCTGCTTTTCCTGATAAGAACTGTACATCATCAATAATCAACACATCAATCATTTGATAGAAATGAATAAAATCATTTCTAGTATTCGATTTTACCGAATCAATAAACTGTTGTGTGAATTTTTCCGAAGAAATATATAAAACTGTCTTATCCGGATATTTATCTTTTATCTCAACACCAATAGCGTGTGCTAAATGTGTTTTACCTAAACCTACTCCACCATAAACTAATAACGGATTGAAAGAAGTTCCTCCTGGTTTGTTAGCTACTGCCATACCAGCAGAACGCGCTAATCGGTTTGAATCTCCTTCTACAAAATTCACAAAATTGTAGTTCGGGTTTAACTGAGACTCAATCTTTACCTTTTGTAAACCTGGAATAATAAAAGGATTTTTCAACTCACGTTTTGACTCTAACGGAACAGTTACCTTTTGAGGTTTTAACGGGTTACGATTTGAACTTGGTATTTTTACAGTTTGCGGACTATTACTGCTATACGTATTTTCCATACGTACATCGTAAATTAATTTAGCATCACTTCCTAACTGACGAACTAAAGCCACTCTTAGCAATTTGATATAATGCTCCTCTAACCATTCGTAAAAAAATTTACTTGGAACTTGTACTGTTAAAGCCTCCCCTGCTAATTTAATTGGCTTAATTGGCTCGAACCAAGTTTTGTATGCTTGAGGTTTAATATTGTCTTTTATAAAAGACAAGCATTCCATCCAAACTGAATCGGCTGTTTTAGTCATATTTGGTAAAAATCAATTTTAGTTGTTAATTTTTATTCAGATTTAGGGGACACCAAACACCTACGTCTGGGCGAACAAAAGTGTGAATAAATTTTAGTATAAAAAAATTAAATCGCTCTTGACTTTTATTTTTTTTTTGCGTATTGTTTGTGCTAATTAAAAAAATAATCTTTTGCAAAAACATAACACATCTATACGTGTTCGGTATGCTGAAACTGATCAAATGGGGGTAGTTTATCATGGAAACTACGCGCAATTTTTTGAAATTGGTCGTACCGAATGGCTACGTTCTTTGGGCGTTACATACAAATATATGGAAAAAACAGGAATCATGCTACCTGTAATTTCTTTATCTTGTAATTTTAAAAAATCGGCTTTATATGACGACGAATTAACTATTAGCACTACTTTAAAAAAAACACCAACTGTTAAGATTGAATTTGACTACGAAATTACTAATCAAAACAACGAACTAATTTGTACAGGTAACACTATTTTAGCATTTATTAACACTGAAACAAAAAAACCTATGCGTTGTCCTGATTATATTTTGGATAAATTAGCTGTCTTAAAAAAATAATCAAACTAGTAAAAAACATATGAAAATATACACAAAAACAGGTGACAAAGGTACCACTGCCCTATTTGGTGGTACTCGAGTACCAAAATATCACTTACGAATAGAAAGTTACGGAACTGTTGACGAGTTAAACTCTTATGTTGGTTTAATCAGAGATCAAGAAATAGGTAGCTCTTTAAAAGAAGCCTTAACTAAAATTCAAAGTGATTTATTCACGCTTGGAGCAATGTTAGCTACACCTCCAGAAAAAGAAACTTTAAAAAGTGGAAAAGAACGCTTAAACATTCCTAAAATTAATGAAGAGTCAATTCAGTTTTTAGAAGACGAAATTGATTTCATGAATAAAAGCTTACCTCAAATGACTCACTTTATTCTACCTGGCGGACATCAGACCGTGTCATTTTGTCACATAACACGCTGCGTATGCCGTAGATCGGAACGATTGGCTGTCGCTTTAAACGAAGAAGAAACTCTTAGCGATACCGTTTTAAAGTATTTAAACCGACTTTCTGACTACCTTTTTGTGTTGGCACGAAAGTTGACCCAAGACTTACAAGCTGAGGAAATTAAATGGATTCCTGAAAAGCTTTAACTAAGTTCTTTAATTATTGATCTCACATTTTTTAAAAAAAACTTGACTTTTTACAAAAAAAAATTATTTTTGCGGAAAATCTTATTAAACCGATAAAGAAATGTATTGGACACTTGAATTAGCATCTTATTTAGCAGATGCACCATGGCCTGCAACTAAAGACGAATTAATCGATTACGCTATTCGTACTGGAGCTCCTCTAGAAGTGGTTGAAAACTTACAAGATATCGAAGATGAAGGTGATGCGTACGATTCTATTATTGAAATCTGGCCAGATTACCCTACTGAAGAAGATTATCTTTGGAACGAAGATGAATACTAGAAAAAATAAATCATAAAAAGTCTCTTTTACAGAGGCTTTTTTTTTGCTTACTTTTAAGCACCCAAAATAAAAAACAAAAAAACGTTAGCTAAAACAATATAACTAACTAAAAAACAATATTTTACAAATGAGCGTTTTAAATTCGATTATAAAACTATTTGTTGGTGACAAACAACAAAAAGACCTAAAATCATTACAACCGATCGTTGAAAAAGTACGATCTTATGAAAATTCATTAAACAATTTATCTAATGATGAATTACGGGCTAAAACCATCGAATTTAAGACTAAAATTAAAGAAGCTACCCAGTCTTTTACTGATAGAATAACTGAACTTGAAGAAGAAGCTAAAAGTGCAGATATCGATCGTCAAGAAGACATTTATACAGAAATTGATAAATTAAAAGACGAAGCTTACGAAGCTTCAGAAGCTGTTTTGTTAGACATTATGCCAGAGGCTTTTGCAGTTGTAAAAGAAACTGCGAAGCGTTTTACTAACAATACAGAAATAGAAGTAACTGCAACTTCTTTTGATAGAGAGTTATCAGCTACTAGAGAACATATCACACTAGAAGACGACAAAGCTTTTTGGGCTAATTCATGGGACGCTGCAGGTAAAGAGGTTATTTGGGACATGATTCATTATGATGTTCAGTTAATCGGTGGATCTGTATTACACCAAGGTAAAATTGCCGAAATGATGACAGGGGAAGGTAAAACATTAGTTTCTACATTACCTGTATACCTAAACGCTTTAACTGGTAACGGAGTACATGTTGTTACTGTAAACGACTACTTAGCAAAACGTGACCGCGCGTGGATGGCTCCTATTTTTGAGTTCCACGGGTTATCTACTGACTGTATTGATTTCCACCAACCAAACTCAGAAGCACGTAGAGAAGCTTATAACGCAGATATTACCTACGGAACCAATAATGAATTTGGATTCGACTACCTACGTGATAACATGGCAAACTCTAAGAAAGACTTAGTACAACGTGCACCAAACTATGCTATTATTGACGAGGTAGATTCAGTATTAATTGATGATGCTCGTACACCGTTAATTATTTCTGGACCAGTACCACAAGGAGATAGTCACGAATTTAATGAATTAAAACCTCTAGTTGCCGATTTAGTTTCACTTCAAAATAAATATCTAGTAGGTGTTTTAGCAGAAGCTAAACGTTTAATTAAAGAAGGAGACACTAAAGAAGGTGGTTTCTTATTATTAAGAGTTTACAGAGGTCTTCCTAAAAATAAAGCCTTAATTAAGTTTTTATCTCAAGAAGGAGTTAAACAAATCCTTCAAAAAACTGAAAACTTTTACATGCAAGACAACAACAAGCTAATGCCTGAAGTTGACGCAGAATTATGGTTTACTATTGAAGAGAAAAACAATCAAATTGACTTAACAGACAAAGGTATCGCACACCTTTCTGATATCACAAAAAATGAAACGTTCTTCGTTTTACCAGATATTAGTGTAAAAGTTGGGCAAATAGATAAGAGTAACGCTACTCCAGAAGAGAAAGCTGATCAAAAAGAAGAACTATACCGTGAGTTTAGCATAAAGAGTGAGCGTATTCATACCATGAATCAACTTTTAAAAGCATACACTGTTTTTGAAAAAGATGTAGAGTATGTGGTAATGGATAATAAGGTAATGATTGTAGACGAGCAAACAGGTCGTATTATGGACGGTCGTCGTTACTCTGACGGATTACACCAAGCAATTGAAGCTAAAGAAAATGTGAAGATTGAAGACGCTACGCAAACGTTTGCTACCGTTACTTTACAGAACTACTTTAGAATGTACCGTAAGCTATCTGGTATGACAGGTACTGCAATTACAGAAGCTGGTGAATTCTGGGAAATCTACAAATTAGATGTTGTTGAAATTCCAACAAACAAACCAATTCAAAGAGACGACAAACAAGATTTAGTTTATAAAACTACTCGTGAAAAGTACAACGCTGTAATTGAAGATATCGTAAAATTAGTTGGAGAAGGAAGACCAGTACTAGTAGGTACTACTTCTGTTGAAATCTCTGAATTATTAGGAAGAATGTTACAAATCCGTAAGATTCCTCACAATATCTTAAATGCAAAATTACACAAGAAAGAAGCTGATGTAGTTGCTGAAGCTGGTAAACCTGGAGTGGTAACCATTGCAACAAACATGGCTGGTCGTGGTACCGATATTAAATTATCTGAGGAAGTAAAAGCTGCAGGTGGTTTAGCTATTATTGGTACAGAGCGTCATGATTCTCGTCGTGTAGACCGTCAGTTACGTGGTCGTGCAGGACGTCAAGGAGATGTAGGTTCTTCTCAATTCTATGTAGCTTTAGACGACAACTTAATGCGTTTATTTGGTTCAGAAAGAATTGCGAAGATGATGGATAGAATGGGATTAAAAGAAGGCGAAGTAATTCAGCACTCTATGATTTCAAAATCTATTGAAAGAGCTCAGAAAAAAGTAGAAGAAAACAACTTTGGTATTCGTAAGCGTTTATTAGAGTATGATGATATTATGAACGCACAACGTGAGTTTGTATACAAGCGTCGTCGTCATGCTTTAGATGGAAAGCGTTTACAGATTGATATCGCAAACATGATTTATGATACTTGTGATTCAATTGTAAGACAAAATAAAGAAGCAAAAGACTTCCAAAACTTTGAATTCGAATTAATTCGTTTCTCTGCAATGACTTCTCCTTTTTCTGAAGAAGAATTTAATAAAGCTTCTGAACAAGAATTAACTGATAAGCTTTATAAAATAGTTACCGAGCATTATAAGAATGATGCTGAAAGAAATGCTGAAAATGCGTTCCCTGTAATTAAAAGTGTTTTTGAAAATGAAGGTGATCGTTATGAACGCATCGTAGTTCCTTTCACAGATGGTTCTAAAACGTTACAAGTAGTTACTAACTTAAAAGAAGCTTACGAAAGTGAAGGAAAATCATTAGTAAACGATTTTGAGAAAAACATCACTTTAGCTATTATTGATGAAAACTGGAAGGACCACTTACGTAAAATGGATGAGTTGAAACAAACTGTTCAAAATGCTACATACGAGCAAAAAGATCCTTTATTAGTTTATAAATTTGAGGCTTTCGAATTGTTCCAAGAAACAATTGATAAGATTAACAAAGAAGTGTTATCATTCTTGTTCAAAGGAAAATTACCTAGCCAAGAAGCTTCACAAGTATCAGAAGCTCGTGAGCAACAAAGAGAGAAATTAGACTTACGTAAAGACGAAGTTCAAAACTCAACTCAGCAAGCTATTAATAGCGCACGTAACCAACAAACACAAGAACAACAAATAGTTGAAACAGTTGTACGCGAACAACCAAAAATTGGTCGTAACGAAAAAGTCACTATCAAAAATGTGATGACTGGCGAAGAAAAAGATGTTAAATTCAAGCAAGCCATCCCTTTATTAGAACAAGGAACTTGGGTATTACATAACAAATAATTCCTAAAGAATTTCATAAAAAAAAGCTCGGTTAATACCGAGCTTTTTACTTTTACATAACTTTTATAATACTTTTTAATAAAGATTTTATTACCAAGAATTTATAATTACTTCATCTTTTAAAAACATTCGAGAGATAACTTTGAGAAACATCGAAGTATACTCAGAATGAAAAAACACAAAAAACGTAAATTAGATATTGCTGTAATATCAGATGTCCATTTAGGAACTTTTGGTTGCAGAGCCACAGAGCTTCATAATTACCTAAAAACCATCAATCCGAAAATTTTAATTTTAAATGGTGATATTATTGATATTTGGCAATTTAACAAACGTTATTTCCCTAAACCACATATGAAAATCATTAAACAACTGATGAATTTTATTACCTCCGGAACAAAAGTTTACTATATCACAGGAAATCACGATGAGATGTTACGTAGGTTTAAAGGCTTTCGCTTAGGAAGCTTCGAAATCGTAAATAAAGTTGTATTAGATATCGATGGTAAAAAAGGGTGGTTTTTTCACGGAGATGTTTTTGATGTTACCATGCAACATTCAAAATGGCTTGCCAAACTAGGCGGAATGGGCTATGACTTTTTAATCCTTATCAATACAATTGTAAACTGGGTTAGCCATAAAATGGGATTTGGAAGGTTATCTTTCTCTAAAAAAATAAAAAATAGTGTAAAAAGCGCTATAAAATTCATTAATGATTTTGAAACTACCGCAGCAGACATTGCTATAAACGAAGGCTACGATTACGTAGTATGCGGTCATATTCATCAACCAGAAATAAGACCAATTGAAACTGAAAAAGGAAGCACTACTTATTTAAACTCTGGCGATTGGATTGAAAATTTAACAGCTTTAGAATATAAAAATAAAGCGTGGTCTTTATATGAATACGAAAAAGATGAGATAGCTAAAAATATTCATTTAGACTACCCTGTAAAAGATTTAGAGCTAATTAGTTCTGAACACAATAATAGCGAACTTTTTACAGAGCTCCTCAAAGAGTTTAACATTAAAACCCAATAACCATGAAGCCCATTATGGACATTAAGTTAAGGAATGATTAGTATCTATTAAATAGATAATTTTCTGAAAACAACCAATTATAAAAAATTTAAAAAGATGAAAATATTATATGCTTTTCAAGGAACAGGAAATGGACATGCAAGTAGAGCCTTAGAAATTATTCCACATTTACAAAGACGTGGGGATGTAGATGTATTGGTTAGTGGATCACAATACGAAATAGAGCTTCCTTTCAACATAAAATATAAATTACATGGATTGGGCTTCGTTTTTGGTAAAAAGGGTGGAATTGATCTAATTAGCACCTTAAAAGACTTAAACCTAAAGAAAGTTTATAAAGAAATTAAAATGTTACCTGTAAAAGAGTACGATTTAGTTATCAATGATTTTGAGCCAATATCTGCTTGGGCATGTCTTTTTAGAAATGTACCTATTATTTCATTAAGCAACCAAAATGCTTTATTAAATGAGAAAAACTCAGCTTTTAAAAAGTTTAGATTAGAACGTTTAATCATTAAATATTACGCACCCGCAAAAAATAAATTCGGTTTTCATTTTAAAACACACTCGTCTTCTACTTTCTTGCCTATAATCCGTAAAGAAATTCGCTATAGAAATATTACAAACAAAGGACATTATACTGTGTATTTACCTTCTTATAGCGATGAAAAAATAGTCAAAGTACTTTCAAAAGTAAAAGACATAAAGTGGCAAGTCTTTTCTAAGAAAACAAAAGAGCATCAATTTTTTCATAATATTACAATCCTACCTATCAACGACGATGCATTTATCCGAAGTATGGCTTCTGCAAAAGCAGTAATTTGTGGAGCAGGCTTTGCAACACCTACTGAAGCGTTGTATTTACGTAAAAAACTATTGGTTATTCCTATGAAAAATCAATACGAACAACAATGCAATGCTGTTACTTTAAAAGAAATGGGAGTTACTGTTGTAAAAAAATTGAGTAAAAAACAGCTTCCTAAAATTGAAAAATGGATTAACACTAACAAAATTGTTGAAGTTCATTATCCTGATGTTACCGAAGATATGTTGGATGCTATTATTTTACCGTATTACAACAAAACTATTTTACCCGAAATTACCATTGAATAGTTGCTGAACCTATACTTTGTAAAAAATCGTTGGTTTTAGAAAAATGTTTGTTATCAAACCAATACCCTCTATTAGCACTTAATGGTGATGGGTGGCCTGAGGTTAAAATATGATGTTTATTTTTATCAATAAGTTTTGCTTTTTTCTTAGCAAAACCTCCCCAAAGTAAAAACACAACATCCTTTTTTTCTTCAGAAATTTTCTGAATTACGGCATCAGTAAATTGTTCCCAACCTTGCTTTTGGTGGCTTCCTGCCTCACCTGCTCTTACAGTTAAAGTTGCGTTTAATAACAACACTCCTTGTTTTGCCCAACGGGACAAATCGCCACTTTTTGGATATGGAATATTTACGTCCTTTTCAATTTCTTTAAAAATATTAATTAATGATGGTGGATGTGTAATACCATCATGTACCGAAAAGCACAATCCGTTTGCCTGCCCTACCCCATGGTATGGATCTTGACCCAAAATCACCACTTTTAAATCATCTAACGCACAAAAATCAAACGCTGCGAAAATATCTGATCCTTTTGGGTAACACATATGGTTTGAATATTCATTTTTAACAAATTCAGTAAGATTTTCAAAATATGGTTTCTCAAATTCAGGTTGTAAAATATTTTTCCAGCTATCATTAATTTTTACTTGCATTGTTTGTTATTTTTGTCGTGGTTTCAAATATACTATTTTGACTAAAAACATTACAGAAAAAACACTTCAAGATTTAGAGTTTACAACAGTTTTAGAACAAGTTGCAACGCATTGTATTTCAAATTTAGGAAAAGAAAAAACAATGCTAGTTCAGCCTATTTCAAACAAAAAAAAATTATTTTTTGAGTTGAATATGGTAAATGAATATTTGTCTTCTTTTGAAAACGAAAACAGAATTCCTAATCATTATTTTGAAGATATTTCTGAAGAAATTAAGCGACTTGCTATTGAAAATAGTTTTTTAGAAACTGACGGATTTTTAAAAGTAGCTGCAGTTTCTGAAACAGTAAATGAACAAAAGAAGTTTTTAAAGAAGTTTCAAACCTACTATCCTACACTATTTGCTCTAAGTGATGAAATTGAGTTCACCACGGTTATTGTAGATAATATTAAAAAAATTATTACTCCATACGGAGAAGTTGCTGACAATGCTTCTGCTACTTTAAAACAAATACGTAAGGATATTGGTGCTGTTAGAGGAAAAATATCAGAAAGTTTTTCGCGTGCTTTAAGTAAAAACTTATCAAGTGGATATTTAGACGATATTAAAGAAACTGTTATCGACAACCAACGTGTATTAGCTGTTTTGGCAATGCACCGACGTAAAGTTAAAGGTAGTTTATTAGGTTCATCTAAATCTGGTAATATTGTATACATAGCTCCACAAGCTACGCTAGCTTATAGTAGAGAATTACAAAACTTATTATACGAAGAAAAACAAGAAGTTGTTCGTATTTTAAGAGCCTTAGCTACTGAAATACGACCTTATACACCACTTTTAAACGAGTATATTAACTTTTTAACACATATAGATGCTGTAGGCGCCAAAGCTAAGTATGCAAAAAGTATCAACGGTTTATTACCAAAAATCACTAAAGAAAAAAAGGTGTTTTTAAAGGATGCTTTCCACCCTATTTTATGGCAAAAAAATAAAGCAAAAGATATTGAAACCATACCGCAAACGCTTCAGCTAAATGAACAACAACAAATCATTGTTATTTCTGGTCCAAACGCTGGAGGAAAAAGTATTACATTAAAAACAATAGGTTTACTACAACTAATGTTACAAAGCGGATTATTGATTCCTGTTCATGAACGTAGTGAAACAACATTATTCAATACGATTTTAACAGATATCGGAGACAATCAATCTATAGAAAATCAATTGAGCACCTATAGCTATCGATTAAAAAACATGCGTTATTTCTTAAGAAAATGTAATGACAACACCTTATTTTTAATTGATGAATTTGGTACGGGTTCCGATCCTGAATTAGGAGGTGCTTTAGCTGAAATTTTCTTAGAAGAATTTTACGAGAAAAAAGCCTTCGGAATTATAACCACGCACTATGCTAACCTAAAGGTATTAGCAGATGAACTAGAAAACGTTACCAATGCCAATATGCAGTTTGATGAACGTACTTTAGAGCCTTTATACAGATTATATATCGGACAGGCAGGAAGTTCTTTTACGTTTGAGGTAGCACAAAAAAACGGAATTCCATATAGCTTAATTAACAGAGCTAAAAAACGTGTAGAAACTGAAAAAGTACGTTTAGACAAAACTATTTCTAAACTTCAAAAAGAACGAAACCGTTTGCAAAAAACTTCTGAAAGTTTAAACAAACAAAAATCGAAAGGGCAAGAACATATTGAAAATCTTCAAGAAAAAGAATTAAGAATTCGTGAAAAACTAGAAGGTTTTCAAGAGTTATACGATAACAATCAACGTATGCTTACCTTAGGTAGAAAGATAAACGAATTGTTGAATAAATATTTCCAAACCAACAATAAAAAGGAATTATCTACCAACTTTTTTAAATGGGTTACTGCTGAAAAAACAAAACACTTAAAAAAGAATCCTCCTAAAAAGAAAACTAAAACAGAAAAACAACAAGAAAAAGTAGCTGCACAAAAGCAACAAGAAGCCATTAAAGAAGTAGAGAAAGAAGTACTTCAAAAAGTAGTAAAAGTACGAGAAGAAAAGAAAAAAGAAGCGGAAAAAATAGCACAAGAAAAAGCTGCTTATATTTTTAAAGTAAATGATAGGGTACGTTTGGTTGATGGCAATGCCGTTGGTACGATTGACAAAATAGAAAAGAAAAAAGCATTTATCAATTACGGTTTATTCACGACTGAAGCTAAAATAGAACAGTTAGAATTGGTAGAAAGAGCTAAAAAATAGTTTTCAATTAAAAAAACATGAAAAAACTAATTGCTTTTGTACTGTTATTTAACTTACTCTCGTGTACAATTTCAAAAAAAGAGAGCTTTGACAAAACTGAAACTGAAAAAGAAATAATTACGAGTAAACCTAAAAAGATAAATCAAAATCCTATTGACTCTACTTTAATTGTGTTGGACACTACAACAAACTTAATTTGGATGAAAAAAGACTTTAGCTCGATCGAAAAAAGGTTTTTAAGTAATTGGAATGAAATTTTTGAATGGCAACAAAAGATGAACTCTACCAACTATGCGGGGTTCAACGACTGGAGAGTGCCAACTATAAAAGAGTATCGGTCTATTAATAAAAACACAAAAGATCGAGAATATTATAAGAAACATTACATTGAAGTAGATTCCACTTCCTTCTGGGGTAAAGGAGTTTATGCTTTTTGGAGTTCAACAACACCAAATAAAAATACAGCTAGTTACATGAGTTTTAAAAAAGGGTTTGCTGTGTCTGGAAACAGAGAAAAAATTATAACTTACACTAAAGAACATAAAGGGAAATCATTTGGTATGAGTGTTCGATTAGTTAGAAACTAATTCATTTGTTAAAAATTTCCTATTCTTTTGTTTCTTCTCTAGTCTATTATTCTTTATGAATACCTTTGCTAAAAAACTAAGATGATTATTAGAAAAGCTACTCCACAAGACTCTAAAGAAATTGCTATTTATATGATGTTGGCTATGGAAGATATTGTGTACGAGTTCATAGGAGAAAAGTCTACAGAAAAAGCTCTTGATTTCCTAAGGAAATTAATTACCCAAAAAAACAATCAATACTCTTATGAAAACTGCTATGTAATTGAAGATAACAGCAACGTTATTGCTATGGCAAATGTTTATAATGGTGCTAATTTGGAAGATTTAAGACACCCTGTAGCTTCTTTAATAAAAACTATGTTTAACAAATCTTTTCAATGTGAAGATGAAACTCAAAAAGGTGAATTTTACATAGATTGTATTGGTGTAAACCCTAATTATCAAGGTAAAGGACTTGGATCTAAAATGCTTTACTTTTTAATTGATGAATATGTTTACAAACAAAATGAAACGCTAGGACTTCTTGTGGATAAAGATAACCCTAATGCTAAAAAACTCTATTTAAAACTAGGTTTTGACATTGTTGGAGAGAAAACTTTAACAGGAAAAAAAATGGAGCACTTACAAATACAATAACTTTATTAAGAAAACTATAACAAATACTACTTAGTTTATTTTATAAGTTTACAACGTGAGAAAGCTTACTAAAATATCAAATACATCAACTCTATTTCCTATAATAGGGTTGATTTTTTTATTACTATTTTCTCCTTGTAAGGTTAGAAACTTTGTACAAGCAGAACTTAACGTTCCGCAAACAGAGGTTTCTAATAAAAGTCAAACAACATACAACCAAATAAGTTGTTATGATAGTAAAATTACAGATGCTTCATTAATACAAGTAGCATCTTCTATCAAAATTTTACCAGTTTTTCTAACTAGAGCTTTTAACTTCTCTTTTTATTTTATTGAAAGCTTACAGAGTAAACAAACTAATTATCAAAAAAAGAGATTTAGATCATCTTCTATCCCTCTTTATATTTTGTTTAAAAACTTTAAAGTCTCTCTTTAAACCTTCCCTCCCTAACAATTAAAAATAATAATCTACATAATACTATTTTATGTAGTTCATCAGCTATGCTTCAAATTTAAAATAGCATCAGCTTTAATTCCAAAACAAAATATTATGATAAGCAACAATATAAAAAATGATTCAGGGCTTTTGGCGCTGGCAATACGATTAGTTATTGGGTGGACCTACTTCTCTGCCTTTTGGAGAAGAACTATTTTAGCCAACAAACTAGATCCTGAAGTAGCAGGATACATCGGAGAGAAGTTCAACCATTTTCTTCCAAATGCATTAGGTATTAAGCCTCTAATTCAATATTTAGTAGAAAATCCAGACATCCTATGGTTAAATATGGTAATATTTACCATAATTGAAGGTATTGTAGGGCTCTTCATCATTTTTGGTTTATTTACTAGAATAATAAGTATTGGTGTATTCGGTCTTGCTATGGGGATTCTTTTAGGTTCTGGTTGGATAGGTACAACCTGTCTTGATGAGTGGCAAATTGGAGTGCTTGGAATCGCTACTGGTTACGTACTCTTTTTAACAGGAAGCGGTAAATACTCACTAGACAACTACTTTATAAAAAACAACTATTCCTTTACCAAAAAGAAATGGTTTGCATGGTTAGGATCAGGGATTTTACCAATTAAAAACAACATTTTCCCAAGGTTTGTTTTAATAGGATCGTTAGCTATTTTAGGAATGACTTTATTTACCAATCAAGTATTTCATGGTGGTGTTTGGGGAACACTTCATAACAAATCGGTTAAACCTAAATTAGAAATAACAGAAGGAAAAATTAACAACGACACACTTTCTTTTGATGTTTTTAGAACAGAAGGTGTTGATGTATATGGTTCATGGGTTATTGCAATAGAGTTATTAGATCAGAATAACAATAGTATTGTTCAGTATTCGCAAAAAGAATTAGCTTCTTTAGCTAATCAAAGTATATCAAACTATTATGTTGCTAAAATAAAACCCGGTAAACACAGTTTGATTGTTCCTTTAGGAGCCAAAGCAAAAATGACTTTTAGTAATCTAACATTTTCACAGCTTTCTAATGGAACATATACTGTAAAAATAACAGACATTAGTGGTGCTTTTTGGACACACCAAATAACTAAATAAACAAAAAAAGCCATAATGATTGTTTAATCACTATGGCTTTTCTATTTAAAATAGAATCTATTGTAGTGTTCTCAATAAATTTTATTCCAGTCCTTCCATTTCAGCATCATAAAATAATCCTGCAGCTTCAATAAGTCCTTCAAGCTCATTCGCTAAATCTTGTTCATTTTCATCAGATAAATCTTCAAACCACTCTATTTCATCATCTTTTAAATTGATTAAAAAACGAGGATACTCAGTATGTAAAACAAAAATATCTTCTGGATGATTACTATTATCTGCTAATAAAAATTTAGGTAAGTTCATTATGTTTGGTTTTAATCAATTGTAAAGTTAATTTATTAAATCGTATAAAAAGTAAAATTGAAGCGGTAGTTAATCCTGCTAACAATCCTAGCCATATTCCAAAACTACCATACCTTTCTGCTGCTCCAAAATAAAAACTAATAGGAAAACCTACAACCCAATACGATATAAACGTAATTAATGTAGGAATTTTAACGTCTTGTAAACCACGTAAAGCCCCTAACACCATTACTTGTATACTATCACTAATTTGAAAAATAGCTGCTGCAATTAATAAATTAGCTGCAATACTCATTACTTCCATATTATCTACATAGTTTTCAGCATCGCTTAAATCCATATATAAATTTGGTAATGATTTATGAAAAACAAAGAAGAAAGTAGCAAAAATAACGGCTAAAATAGTTCCTAAGAAAAATATAGAAAATGCTATTCTTCTTAACTCTTTATAATCTTGTAACCCTTTCTGATTTCCTACCCTAATCATTGAAGCTACACTTAACCCTGTTGCTACCATAAATGTCATAGAAGATAGGTTCAATGCTATTTGATTTGCTGCTTGCGGATTCTTTCCTAACAATCCACTTAACCAAACAGCTGCAGTAAAAATAGCTACCTCAAAAAACATTTGCATGGCGCTCGGTGTACCTAAACTTATAATTTTTCTCAGCATTAACGTATCTAAAACAAAAAATTTAATATTGGTTACTAAGCGTTTTGAACGTTCTTTTTTACTTAACAGCCACCATAAATAAGTTACCATTACAAATCTTGACAGTAGGGTTCCATAAGCAGCACCTACGATTCCTAACTCAGGAAAACCAAATTTTCCGTAGATTAATAAATAATTCAACAATACATTTAACACATTAGCTATTAATGTTGCATACATAGGGTAACGTGTCATTGACATTCCATCACTAAACTGTTTAAATGCCTGAAAAACAATCATTGGAATTAACGAAAAGGCTACCAAGTCTAAATATGGTATTGCCAACTCAACCACCTCTACAGGTTGTTTCATTAAATACATTAAAGGTTTGGAAAAGAATACTGCTAAAAACAGCATGATTCCCATCATCGTACATAAAAAAAGCCCATGCTTAAAAGCTGATTTTGCTTGATCAAAATTATTTGATGAATCTGCTTCTGCTATTAAAGGGGTTATAGCGGTAGAAAAACCAATACCTAACGACATTGCTATAAACATAAAGCTATTTCCTAATGAAACTGCTGCTAATTCAGCTGTTCCAAGTTGCCCCACCATAATATTATCTATAAAACTTACAAACGTATGTCCTAGCATTCCCAACATTACTGGCGCTGCAAGTTTCAAGTTATATTTAAACTCCGAAGTATATTGTTGTAAATTCAATTTATGTCCTTTTTTCAAGCTGCGAAGATAAGTTTTTTAAGGGTGCTCTAACTTTATCTTCTTCATTTTTTAATTTATTTAACTACCTTTGATTTTTATTAAAACTGGAATAAAATGGCATCAATAACACTAAAAGGAAACCCTATTGAAACAATAGGTAATCTACCTAAAACCGGAACTAAAGCAGTTGATTTTTCATTAGTTGCAACTGATTTATCTGTTAAAAACTTAAGTGATTTTAATGGGCAACGTTTAATTCTTAATATTTTTCCTAGTGTTGATACAGGAACGTGTGCTACCTCAGTAAGAGAATTTAATAAAAAGGCTGCTAACCTAGAAAACACTAAAGTTTTATGTATTTCTAGAGATTTACCTTTCGCACAAGGGCGTTTTTGCGGAGCCGAAGGCATTGAAAATGTAGTTATGCTGTCTGATTTTGCAGCTGGTCGATTTGGTAAAGACTATGGTTTAGAAATTGTCACAGGACCTTTAGCAGGTTTACACTCTCGTTCTGTTATTATTATTGATGAAAATGGAAATATTACTTACACAGAACAAGTAAACGAAACTGTTGATGAGCCTAATTACGAAGCTGCCTTAAAAGCATTGTAATTACCTATGAAGAACCCTAATGACGGCTTTTTAAAAGGACGTATACGTAGTATTAAGTTTGCTGTAAAAGGAATGTGGTTATTAATAACCACTGAAGATAGCATAAAAGCTCAGCTTACATTTGCTATAGTTGCTACTATCTTAGGGTTTTGTTTTCATATTTCTGCTACTGAATGGATGATTCAGTGCTTGGTTATTGGACTTGTTCTAGTTGCAGAAGCTTTAAACACTACTATTGAAGAAGTTGCTGATTTTATACACCCCGATTATCATGAAAAAATAGGTTTTATAAAAGATATAGCTGCTGGTGCTCCTACCTTTGCTGCTATAACTTCATTAATTATCGCGGGTATAATTTACCTTCCTAAAATAATAGCTATATTGTAGCGTTCAATTTATTTCTAACAAAAATACATGGCAAAAAAAAAGACAACTGTTCAAAAAAAACAACCTAAAAAATCTATTTTTAAAAGAATAGGTTCCTTTTTTTCTAATAGACAAAATCAAACTATTCTAGGTTTTTTTCTATTACTGTTTTCTATCTTTTTAACTGTTGCTTTTATCTCTTTTTTCTTTTCGTGGCAAGAAGATCAAAGTACTTTAACCCAGTTTGCAGACAGAACTGTTCAAACTAAAAATTTATTAGGTAAAATAGGTGCTAAACTAAGTAACTTTTTTGTGTATAAAGGTTTTGGTTTAGGTGCTTTTCTTATTCCCATAACCTTATTTTTAACAGGTGCTCGTATTTTATTACAAACAAATTTAAAGCGTATTATCACCTCTTGGAACTGGGGGATTTTAATTATGCTCTGGTTTTCTACTTCACTAGGATTTGTAGAAAAAGAAAATGCTTTACTATCTGGAGTTATCGGTTTTGAATTGAATGAATATTTACAAACATTTTTAGGCAAAACAGGTTTAACTATTTTATTGTTATTCTTTTTTGTTGCTTATTTAATCATCCGTTTTAGTATCACACCTGAAGCGATTAGCGAAAAAGTAAAAAGTCAAAAAGAGAAGAGTAAAGCTATTTTTAATGAAAAAACCACCACAACTCAAGATGACTCTACTATAGTAGAAGAAGACTATTCTGAGACTATAGAACCAAAAACAGATAAATCTAACTTCGAATTATCTGTAGAAAATTTACAACCTACTATTTCAAATTATTCTGATGTAAACAATACAGAAAAAAAAGAAACAGAAGAAATTTCTTTAGACATAAACCAAACAAAAGAACCTACTCTTAAAGTTTCTGAAGAAAGTAAAAACGAAGTTGAAGTTGCTATTGAAAAAATTGCAGAAGAAAAAAGTGTTACCGAAAATTTATCGGATCAACTAATAAAAGATTTTGGAGAATTTGATCCTACTTTAGAGCTAGGAAACTTCAAATTCCCAACCTTTAACTTACTTAAAGAATACAATGAAAGTATTTCGGTTGACCCTAACGAATTAGAAGCTAATAAAAACCAAATTGTAGAAACCTTAAAAAACTACAAAATTGGTATAGCTCAAATTAAAGCTACGGTTGGACCAACAATCACGTTATATGAAATTGTACCAGAAGCTGGTGTTCGTATTTCAAAAATTAAGAATTTAGAAGATGATATTGCCCTTTCACTGTCTGCTTTAGGAATTCGTATTGTTGCCCCAATTCCTGGAAAAGGAACTATTGGTATTGAAGTACCCAACAAGAAAGCAACCACGGTTTCTATGCACTCGGTGATTTCATCAAAAAAATTCCAAGAATCACCAATGCAACTTCCTATTGCTTTAGGAAAAACGATTTCTAACGAAACCTTTATTGTCGATTTAGCTAAAATGCCTCACTTATTAATGGCAGGTGCTACAGGACAAGGTAAATCGGTTGGATTGAATGCTATTCTTACATCACTTTTATACAAAAAGCATCCTGCAGAAGTAAAATTTGTATTGGTCGATCCTAAAAAAGTAGAATTAACATTATTCAACAAAATAGAACGTCATTATTTAGCAAAGCTACCTGATGAATCTGATGCTATTATTACCGACACTACGAAAGTTGTTAATACCCTAAATTCGTTATGTATTGAAATGGACAATCGTTACGATTTACTTAAAGAAGCAATGGTTCGTAACATTAAAGAATACAACACAAAATTCAAAGCTCGTAAATTAAACCCTGAAAACGGACATCGCTTTTTACCTTATATCGTTTTAGTTATTGATGAATTTGCCGATTTAATTATGACTGCGGGTAAAGAAGTTGAAACTCCTATTGCTCGATTAGCTCAATTAGCCCGTGCCATTGGTATTCATTTAATTGTAGCTACACAGCGTCCGTCGGTCAATGTTATTACAGGTATTATCAAAGCCAACTTCCCTTCTAGGATTGCCTTTAGAGTAACTTCAAAAATTGATTCTAGAACGATTTTAGATGCTCCTGGAGCTGATCAATTAATTGGACGAGGAGACTTATTATATTCAGGAGGAAATGACATTACACGTATACAATGTGCCTTTGTTGACACTCCAGAAGTAGAAAAAATCACTGACTTCATAGGTTCTCAACGTGCTTATCCTGAAGCCTATTTATTACCAGAATACGTAGGTGAAGAAGGTGGCACAAATCTTGATATTGATATAGCAGACAGAGATAAATTATTTAATGACGCTGCTGAAATAATTGTAACTGCACAACAAGGTTCGGCATCTTTATTGCAACGTAAATTGAAATTGGGATACAACAGAGCAGGTAGATTAATAGATCAATTAGAAGCTGCTGGTATTGTGGGACCTTTTGAAGGTAGTAAAGCAAGACAAGTTTTAGTAACCGATTTAATTGCTCTAGAGCAATTACTAGAAAACGAAAAGAATTAATAATTATAAACTATTCCGAAAGTGGAAATTAGAAAGACGATGAAAAAAATAGGATTATTATTTATTGGATTATGTATTAGCGTAAGTGCTATGGGACAATCGAAATCTTCTGAAGCAAAAAAATTGCTTGATGAAGTATCTTCTAAAATGGGAGCTTATAAAAACATGGTGATAGGTTTTAACTCATCGCTAGTAAACAAAGCTGCAGGTATTACTAACGACCCACCTATTAGAGGAGAAATAACCTTATCTGGAGAAAAATATAATTTAGACTACTTAGGAAACACTTTTATTTTTGACGGAAAAAAATTAGTTGTAATCAATCAAGACGAAAAAGAAGTAACCATTACCAATGGTAATATTGAAGAAGAAGATGGGTTTATTTATCCTTCTAAGTTATTGACTTTTTACAAGGAAGGTTACAATTACACCATGGGTGCACTAAAAAACAGTAATGGACGCAATGTTCAGTACATTAACTTAACTCCTATTGATAGCAATTCTGATATTGTAAAAGTACAGCTAGGTATTGATGCTAAAACAAAGCACATTTACAAACTTACTCAAATAGGTTCTAACGGTGCTGAAACTACGTTTACTATTACCAAGTTTAAAAGTAACCAACCTATTTCAGAAAAACTTTTTTCTTTTGATAGAACTAAATACACTAAACAAGGTTACTATATCGATTAAAAAATTACACAAAGTTTTGTCAATGATTTGCTATTAAAATCATTAACAAAACTTTTGTGTTTATATGCCACTAACCTACTACCTTTGCATCTGTGAAAACACTAGACAGATATATACTAAAAAGCTTTTTAATACCTTTCTTAGCAACCTTCTTTATCATCTTATTTGTGTTGGTAATGCAGGCATTATGGTTAGTTTTTGACAACCTTGCTGGTAAAGGTATTAGCGTTGAAATAGTCTTAAAATTTTTGTGGTACACTACGCTAATAGTAACTCCACAAGCCTTACCTATTGGAGTATTACTTTCTTCTATTATGACACTAGGTAGTTTATCTGAAAACTACGAGTTTGCTGCAGCAAAATCTGCTGGTGTTTCCTTACAGCGAATGGTACGTCCAATTGTTTTTCTTGCTATTTTTTTAAGTGGAATTAACTTCTTATTTCTCAATTACGTATACCCTTATGCTATGCTTAAACAGCTTAACATGAAGGTTAATATAAAAAAGAAACAACCTGCTATTGCTTTAGTTGCAGGAAGTTTTAATACCGAACTTCCTAACTTTCAAATAAAGTTTAAAGAAAAATACGGAGAAGAAGACAACCTTTTAAAAGAAGTAATGATTTACGATTTATCCTCTAAAAGAGGAAACAATAAAATCATTACAGCCAAAAGAGGAGAAATTCTTTCAGAAGAAGGTAGCCGCTATATGACTTTGATTTTGAAAGATGGTCATTTTTTTGAACACCATATAAAAAATGGTGCTTCTTTTAAAGAACGCGAAAAAATGCCTGCATCCTATGCTAATTTTGATGAATACACTATCAATATTGATATTTCTTCTTTTAGTGATGACGATCTTGAAGAAGAAAAATACAAAACGCAGTACAACATGTTAAGTTTGGCTCAGTTAAAAGATACCTTGCCAACCATGAAACAAAATTATGATGAGTATATTACTAGTAGAGCTAAAAATCTATTTTTAGGTATTGATGTAGAAGACTTATACAAATATCCAGATTCATTAATTAACAAAAAACTTTCAGTAGACATTCTCGATAATTTTGAAATAAAGGAAAAACAAACTATCCTCACTACAGCCACCTCTAAATTAGAGCGCACAATAAACAATAATACAGATTACAAAGAAACCTTAAAAAATAGACGAAAATATTTAAACTTATACGATATTGAATTTTACAATAGGGTCGCATTTTCTTTATCTTGCTTATTACTCTTCTTTATCGGAGCTCCGCTAGGATCTATTATTAGAAAAGGTGGTATGGGATTACCTATGATTTTAGCAATTGCTATTTACGTTTTATACTTTTTCTCCAATACTTTTGGTAGAAATTTAGCAGAAGAAAGCTCACTAACAGCAATTATTGGAGCTTGGTTAAGTGTATTTTTAATGCTACCTTTGGCTATTACTTTAACTATTAGAGCTACTAAAGACAAAGGATTATTCGACATTAATAGTTTTTTAGCCCCAATACGAAACTTTGTAAAAAACATATTCTCTAAAAAAGAGAAAACAACAAAATAATGACAACACAAGCATCAACAAATATTCAATTAAATACAATTGAAGAAGCTATAGAAGACATCAAAAACGGTAAAGTTATTATCGTTGTTGATGATGAAGATCGTGAAAATGAAGGTGACTTTTTAGCAGCGGCTGAAAAAATTACTCCTGAAATGATCAACTTTATGGCAACCCATGGTCGTGGATTAATTTGTACGCCACTTACCGAAACTCGCTGTAAAGAATTAGAACTAGGTATGATGGTTAGTAACAATACCGATCCTATGGAAACTGCTTTTACCGTTTCTGTTGATTTACGCGGAAATGGAGTTACTACTGGTATCTCTGCTTCAGATAGAGCTAAAACTATTGAAGCCTTAATAAATCCAGATACCAAACCTTTTGATTTAGCTAGACCAGGGCATATCTTTCCGCTAAAAGCTAAAAACGGTGGTGTATTGCGTAGAACAGGGCATACCGAAGCAGCTATCGATTTTGCTCGTTTAGCTGGTTTACAGCCCGCCGGAGTTATCGTTGAAATTATGAATGAAGACGGTACAATGGCACGCTTACCTCAACTATTAGAGGTTGCTAAAAAATTCGATTTAAAAATCGTTTCTATTGAAGATTTAGTAGCATATCGTATGGAGCACGATTCTTTAATTGAAAAGAAAGAAGATTTTAATATTCAAACGCGTTTTGGTGATTTCCGCTTACGCGCATACCAACAAACGACTAACAACCAAGTGCATATTGCTTTAACCAAAGGAACTTGGAGTAAAAACGAACCTATTTTAACTCGTGTAAACTCAACTTTAGTTAACAACGATATTTTAGGAACACTTACCAATAATGCTGACAAAAAGCTAGACCAAATGTTTAAGGTTATTAATGATGAAGGTAGAGGTGCTATTTTATTCATTAACCAACAAATGCAAGCATTAAACTTATTAAACAGACTTCGTGTATTGAAAGAAAACCAAGCGAAAGGAGAAATGAAAGCTCCGAATGTGGTAATGGATAACAAAGATTTTGGTATTGGTGCTCAAATTTTACACGATTTACACATTCATAAACTACGCTTAGTTTCTAACACCAAACAAACCAAACGTGTGGGTATGATTGGTTACGGATTAGAAATTGTTGATTACGTAAGTTACTAAATCACAAACAGCATAAAATCAAAAATCCTGAGTTAATTAACTCGGGATTTTTTGTATACTACAAATATAAAACTATATCCTCCACTTTTATTATATTTACTTACGAGTCTAAATTCTTATAAAAATGGAAAACTTGCCTATAATTATATTAGAGCGTAAAACTCACAAAAAAGCTCCTCAGCTTCTAGTTAAATTTAAATACAATGATTCTATAATTAATTTAGTAAGAAAAATTCCAAATGCTAGCTGGAGCTCTTCATTAAAGTCTTGGTATTTTAAAGACACAAAAGAAAATTTAGAATTAGTTTTAAACACTTTTAAAAACATAACAACTATTGATACTAGTAACCTATCAAAAAAAGATACTTTAAGAAGAAATTTAACCGACAACCAAAAGAAGTTACTAAATAGCTTCTATATATATTTAAAAGGCAAGAGATACAGTAAAAGTACTGTAAGAACATATACTTTCTTTGTTGCTGATTTTATAAACTACAATTCTAAGAGAGCTTTAAATCAATTAACCAATAGGGATGTTGAGCTTTTTATTGAAACTGTTTTTATAGAGCGTAACTATTCTATTAGCTCACAAAGACAGTTTATTAGTGCCTTAAAGATATTCATAATCTTTTATCCCCACACAAAAATAAATAACCTAACTTTAGAGAGACCTAAAAAAACAAGAAACCTCCCAAGTGTCTTATCTCAAGAGGAAATTTTAAACATTATAAGTTGTACTCAAAATTTAAAACACAGAGCTGTTATAGCTTTAATTTATTCTTGTGGGTTAAGAATAAGCGAACTAATCAATTTAAAGCTAGCACATTTTCTTCTCGAAAGAAAGCAGCTAATTATTAAAAATGGAAAAGGAAGGAAAGACAGATATGTAAGTTTAGCAGATAGTTTTTATCCACTATTATCTAATTATTATCATTCTTACAAACCAAAAAAATATTTTGTTGAAGGCCGAAAGGGTGAAAGATATAGCGCTCAAAGTGTAAGACATTTTTTAAGAAAAAGTTGCTCTAAAGCTCGAATTAAAAAAACTGTTACACCACACACATTAAGACATAGCTATGCTACTCATCTATTAGAAAATGGTGTAGATATTAGATACATACAATCTTTATTAGGGCACGCAAAACCTGAAACAACTATGATTTACACACATGTTAAAAGAAAGGATTTAATGGAGATTCAAAACCCTTTAGATATTGCTCTACAAAAATTGAACAAAAACAATAAAGACAACAAAAAAGTTTTGTTATCCCGAAATATATAACCAAAATACAATATATTTGATTACATATAACGAGTTGTACGTAAGCTAAACAAAGCGTATGAACACAGAAGAAAAAGAAGAAATTAAATTTGAGAATTTAGTAAAACTAAATCCTAATCAAAGAGATTTTTATACCCTCGCAGAAGGTAGATTAGTTTATGTAAATCATCCTGAAAAAGGAATAGTTTACGCTGATAATATGAATGTATTTATAAATACAATAGAACTAACCGAAGAAGAAAAATCAAGACTCGGCTAATCCTTTTTTAATAGATTTATCCAAGTCCTCTAAATAAACTTTAAATTCTGAATTGCCTAAATATAGTGGATAAACTATGTTACTATTAAAACCATAGTATTTTAAAAAGGCAGTTGTGTGCATTTCAAGTTGACTAAAAGATTCGTTTGACTTATTACTTGAATCGTAATCTTTAAAAAAAGAACGTACTGTTTCAATCATAAAGGATTTATGTTTTTCAAAATCAGCTTCGATAGCTAAATGAATATCATCTACTAAAAACCTATTTAAGTAACCTGTAATTGGATGAAATCTTTCACCGTTGTATGTTAGACTTATCTTATTTACGTGAGAAGGTTTTAGAGAGTCAATGTTATTGGAAAGTGTTTGAGCCAACTCTAAATCTGATTTTTGTTTGTCGGTTAGAGTTTCTAAATTATGAGTGATTGACATATTTAAAAGTTTTTGACTAAATTAACAATCTGAACGGAATAACCAATAAAAAGAACCAAAAAAGCCTATGTACAACACAGTATATAAAAAATAAAGGAGTAGTTTTCTGCCCGAAGTGAAAACACAAACATATACAACAGTTTCAAACCGAAAAGTGAAGTTTCAAAAACCTTTACTTTTCATATACAAACTCGTTGGCGGTAATTATAAAACAAAATCGTTTGGAATAAAATTTGTTTACTATATTTGTAAATAATTGGAATAATTCATTATGGGCGATTCTGTTTTAGATATAAAAAAAGACAATAAGCTTGGTCAATTAAAGGCTATTTTATATTTGTTACAAACAAATTTAGAAGAGTTTAAAGATGAAGTGGATTCGAGTTATGAACTCCTAAAAATAGGAGAAAAAACCTCTTTATCTAAAAAAATAGAACAAAAAATGGATAACCCTATAAAAGATATATTTGAGTTTTCTTCTAAAATAGATAATCAGGTAAACTACATTATTGATAAAGTTGTAAGAGGATTTTTAAAGAAAAATTCAAATATTGTAGAAAAAGCTTTTAAAACTAAAAGCAACCTTGACGATTTACATTACTCTATTGTTTTAAAAGAAGATAATATAGACAACAGAACTAAAATGTTTTCTTTTTTGGACAATTTTGATTTAATGGATATTTCGCAAAAACATCCAATATATTTTCAATTTATACCTAAGCAAATAATTGATAAAATCAATTACAATGAGGAGATAAAATTCGAAAATTAAATATGGATAAGTTTTTAAATCAAGCTTCTCATAATGAGAAGTTTCATCAATGCATTTGCGAAAATTTTTCTGATAAATTTTATGATTGGAAAATCACTACACTCTTTTATATTGCAATTCACTACTTAAAAGCTTTAGCTGCAAAACGAGGAATCGATATTGGACAAACCCATCACGAAATAGAACAAAATGTAAATCCAAAGAAAAACAACGCTTCTATGAGAATAAAACAAGGAGCTTGGATGGAGTACAAAAGTCTTTTAAATTACTCAAGAACATCGAGATATGATGGTATAGTTTCAGACTTTGAAACTTTTGAAATTATAATGGAGAATGATTACAAAATGGCTGTGAAAAATTTAGATAATTTCAAAAAATACATTCAAAAACAAGGCATAGAAGTAAAATAACTACCGCCAACACCGTATAAACGCAATAAGGGAGAAGTTGTTTAGCCCAAAGATAAAGTAAACAGCAAAATTAATCACACAACCGAAAGTACAAGCGTGTCAACTCCTTACTGCGCTTATACAAACACGTTGTGTGTAATGCCGAAAAAAACGAAATGAACAAGAAAATTAAGAAAATATTGACTTTACTGTTTCTGACTTTTTCAGTCGTTTCTTTCAGCCAAAATAATACGATAGAAGAAATGGAATGGTTAACAACCGAAACTGAATACGATGGACTTCCACTCTACTTGCGACTTCCGAATTATCAAAACGTATGGGAATTCAAATCAAAATTCCCTAAACTGATTTGCATTACGCACGAATTTGATAGTGTAAAAGATAACGGTTTACCGACAGCTGAGTACAATGAATCGCTAATTGACTTTGACGGAGAAGTTGTAAATCTATTTGACTCAAATAAAAACGGAATTATTTTTTTAGTAGAAACTTATGGTGGAGCTCGAAACTATTGGTTCTACATAATTGACTCGAAATTCTTTTTCAAAACATTCCATGACTTAAAAGATAAACATTCAGACAAAAAACTTGAATTGGATTATCGAAATGACTCTGACTGGAATTTTATAAAAGATTATCCTGTAAAACTATATGAATCTGAATAAAAAAGCACTACACACAACAATGCATAACCGCAATTACGGCGGATTCGACTACGTCCGAATCCAGCACGAATTGCTAAAACCTGTGCTTAACCCTAACCCTACCAACTAAATACCGTAACTTCGGTTATACCAACCGTTGTACACAAGCTGAAAAAATGATAGTCGGAAATAAAAAATCGTTTGCCGTTGAATTCACTCAATCAGAATCTGACCCAAAAATGGGATTCGGAAAAGTGTGGATACAAAGCGAGTTTTATGGAACAAATGAAGACCTAATCTATTTCCAAGGTTATCTGATTTCATTACTTGAAGAATTAATCAACGTAAATAAAATTGACTTTGAGTCTGATAAACTAACCCAATCGGAATTATTTGAACATTTTGAAAACAAAGAAAACCGAGATGAATATTTAATTCGTGGCTCAACATTTACGGACGATTTTACTGCATACGGATTCGAAAAAAATGGAATAGTTAATTTGATTTGGAAAATGTGGAATGACAAAGATATATTGTTTTCTGACTTAAAAGATTATGGAACGAATATTAAGCTACGTTTTGCAGAAAAGTCAGAAATTGAAAATGTAAAGATTAAATTATTAGAAAAAGCCAGTGTACAACAATGGCTATAAATAATTGCTTGTTCTCGACTACTTCTGAAAATACTCGCGGTTCCGATAGTTATCGGAATTCAGTTTGGTGTGTACTTGCTAAGTTAAGTGCTAAACCACGCAACTATTCATAGCCGAGACCGTTGCCAACAATTATGAAAAACGCACTTCTAATAACATTTCTATTCGGGTTTTTGACCTGTTATTCTCAAAATAAATCCGAACTGATTATTGGAAAGTGGAAGTTTGAAAAAAAAGTTGACTTAAGAACAACCCAAGAAAAAATAGCGGACAAAATTAATGAGCCACAAATCATTGAATCTGACGAAGAATCAGATACATTTTTGACATTTAATAAAACTGACAATTATTATAATGAAAAAGAGTTCGGAAAATGGGAAATCAAAAAAGATTCTTTATTAATTTATCGAAAAGTTTCAAAAGATAAGGAACATCTTGACAAAAAAATAAGAGATAAGTACTTAAAAGACAAATTCCTTATCCTAAAAAAAGACGGAATATACTTTTCTAAGCCATATTCCTTGAAAATAAAATACTTATCGAAAGAAAAGTTAGAGTTTGGGACTGAAAAAAGATTTACGATATGGAAAAGAATAAAATAACTGTTGGCAACACCGTATATAAAAAATTGCTAGTTTTGGCTTAACCAATGTAAGTTGCTTTGTTTGCTAGCTTCTGATTTTCCTTCGGAAAATCCTCGCACACAAACACGCAACTTTTCATATACAAACCCGTTGT
>NZ_JADN01000011.1:0-39059 GCF_000518405.1 Tenacibaculum sp. 47A_GOM-205m
GTTGTAGGTAATTTAAGAAACCGTGATAATACGAAAAGAAATTAAGGACGATAATGAGCTTTACTTGTATTTCAATGACAAATTGATTTACAAAAGATGGTTGAATTATGGATATTCCAAAGTGTTTGACAAAATGGCTTATGGAAAAGACACTTTCGTTAGTATTATCGAAGATGAATACGGAAAAATTCGACATAGAAGAAAGATTTTCATAAACGGAGAATTTTGCGAAACCAAAGAAGACTTTTGGAATAAATATGTAGCGGAAATTGACTCTGAATCTGGAAAATTATTCGGAAAGAATCTTGACGCTTTTAATGACGCAATAACAGCGGAAGGACCTGGATTTCCAGGAGATTGTATAATTGAAATTATCGGGACTGAAAAACTTGAAAAAGTATTTGGGAAAGAAGATTTTGACTTTATAATCGGACTATTGAGAGATGCAGAATTTGTTGACCTGATAATTGAAAAAGAAAATATTGAATAAAAAACTACCTACAACAATGTATAACCGCAATTACGGCGGATTCGACTACGTCCGAATCCACTCGGAATTGCTAACGCCAGTTCTAAACCGAAAATAATCGCTAATTTAACCCGTAACTGACGGTTATACTGAAACGTTGGCAGCAAGCTGAAATTCTAACCTTTCATAAATTAAGTGCATAAAAAAGAATATAAAACACCACACGCAATCTAATTGTATTTTTAAAAGGAATGCCGTAAAAAAAATGAAGTCATCTAACCAGTATTAAACTATTAAGATTTAAATATTGAAAGGTAGCTTACGGTTCATCTTTTTAACTAGAAAGCTACCTCTCAATCATAACCAATACTATATTCTATAATACCTTCTATTTTTTTTAAGACTTAAAAAAATAAGATATGTTCTCCTCAGCCCAATCTTTCAATGACGTCATATTAACCGGTAATTTTTCTAACACGGCGTTCATGTTAGGATTGAATTTCTTAGGATATTCATTTCCGTTTTGAAGACTTTCATAATATGACGCCACACTTGCTGCACCTGCCTCACCTAAAAATGGCGCCATAATCTCTTCAAACTCATTTGGAGATTGACTATAATACACATTTTTTTCTCCTACGCCATTAGAAAATTGTTCAGCAGATTCGTTACCTTTTAAATTTTCCAAACCACTAATCTGGAAACTATCCGCTTTTAAATCTTCGTTATAAATAGCTTCTACTACAAATGCACTAACATCTCGGGAAGCTATCCAACCAATAGGCATGGCTTCGGGTGTTGGATAGGCCAATTTCTTTTCATTTGTTATAAACGGTGCACAAAAGGGTCCCATTAAGTTTTCCATATAAATAGTGGGCTCTATAATTACATAATTTACACCACTGTTAATAAGATAATCTTTTACATCCAACTTTACATCATCTACAGGCGATCCTACTTTTTGCGTTTCCAACCACCCACTTGTATTCCAAACCAATTTCTTTACATGATTTTCCTTTGCTGCATCAATTACATTTTTGGCATACTGCAAACCGTCAAATGGATTTTGTAATGACACAGGAATCATAAAAGCTATCGCATCAACCCCTTTGCTAACCTCTAACATTTTATCAGCATCTTTCATGTTCGCCAAAACCGGAGTAGCCCCTGCCTGTTTTAATTTCTCAAAATTTTCCTCTGAGCTTGTTACCGCAATGACTTCTGCTCCTTTTTTTATTCCTTCAGAAATGACATTAAATTGTTGTGAACCCGTAGCCCCAAATACTAATATTTTCATTTTACTTTTATTTAAAATTATTTGTGCAAAAATAGATTAACACTTACTTTTGTACAAGTACTTACTATTTAGTCAAGTACTTACTAAATAGTTAGAAATACTGAAAATCAATGACAAAAAAATCAAAAATAATTCCACCTTGTGATAATAACTGTCCTGTAAGAGCCTCTTTAACCTTGTTAAGTGGCAAATGGACTTTAATGATCTTGTTTCAAATAAACAAAAATGTCATGCGATATGGCGAGCTTAAAAGAGCTATACCTGGCATTAGTGAAAAAATGCTGATACAGGAATTGAATATGCTTGTAGAAAATAAATTGGTTAGTAAAAAAGTCTATCCACAAATTCCACCAAAAGTGGAATACCGATTAACAAAGGTTGGCTTACAAACCTTACCTATTGTTGACAAGTTAGCCGAATTTGGTCAAGAGCATCTCGTTTAATAGTCTTAAAAAATTAAAGCATTGAAAACCATACTTTTTAATAAAACAGAATGCGGCGTTGATTTTTTACTCAATGTAATACATGATTCAGGAATAGCTCAATCTTATATGCTTTCTGAAACTCATAATGCTGATTATTTTGAAATCATCGTTTTTAAGAAAGGGAATGGTTGCGTATATATTGACAATAGGAAAATAGAAATAAAAAGTAATAGTATTTTATTTATTTCACCTTATCAACTCAAGAAATGGGAGGTTAATATTGAAGCGCTGGATTTTACGATTTTAATTTTTAAAGAAGAATTTTTAAATGAGTTCTTAAACGATAAACTATTCACGTATAAACTTTTATACTTTTATCAATATGACCATCCAATGCGGCTAGATTTAGACTTTGAAAAAATTCAAGGTACCTGTAATATTTTACAAGAAATCAAGTCCGAACTCGTTTCTCCCAACTTAGATAGTGCCCATATTATCCGTTCTCTTATTTATTATGTATTGCACCGTCTTAATAGAGATTATGCCAACCAGAACCATTTGCCTTTTCAAATTGACACCTCTAATTATGCCTATGCTTTTAAAAAATTGTTAGAAGAACACATTAAAGAAAAACAGCGCATAGAAGACTATAGCGACTTACTTGGGATAAGCAGAATAACACTTAACAAAGCCGTAAAAAAACAATTTCATCAAACTGCAACCCAACTTCTAAAGAACAGACTGCTTACAGAAATTAAAAATGAGTTACTATACTCAAACAAAACCATAAGTGAAATTGCTTTTGGTTTGGGGTATTCAGAACCGAATCATATGATGCGTTTTTTTAAAAAACAAACAGGATTTACCGCTAGTGAATTTCAATCGAGTTATCAAAATGGTAGTTTATCATAACTGATAGGTAGAAACATACCCTTATTGTCTTCGTAATTTTGTACCATAATCAAAACACTAGAATTATGAATATACAATTGATAAGAAACGCTACCATGGTGGTTGAGTATGCCGGAAAGAAAATGTTGGTTGACCCTATGTTTTCTAAAAAAGGAACATTGGCTCGTGGCCCTATGCCTGCCAAAGATTGGAATTGGAAAAAAAATCCAAACAATGATCTTCCACTTCCTATTGAAGACATTATTAAAGACATAGATTTTGTGTTTTTAACACACCTTCACTTTGACCATTGGGATAAAGCTGCAGAAGAAGCTTTACCAAAAGATATTAAAATTTTTGTTCAGGATGAGAATGACAGAAAAGTCATTGCCAAAGCTGGGTTTACTAACCTTGAAATTTTAAGCGAGAATTCAAAGTTTGAAGACATTCAACTAAGTCGAACGAAGGCACAACACGGCAAAGGGTTTATTCTTAAACTAGCTGGTCAAGTAACAGGCATGGTGATGCAACATCCGTCAGAAAAAACACTTTACATCGCTGCAGATACCGTTTGGTACGAAGAGGTTGAAAATACCATTACGAAATTTAATCCAGAAGTCATAGTTGTTAATGGTGGCGATAACAGATTCGTTATTGGAGACCAATTGATTATGAGTAAAGAAGATATTTATAAAACACATCAAGCAGCACCACTAGCAGATATTGTTGTTGTGCATATGGAAGGGGTTTACCATAATACACTTACAAGACAAGCTTTAAGACAATTTGTAAATCAAAAATTAATTAGCAATAGCATCATCATTCCGGAAGACGGAGAAACAATACAACTGTAATGGAAAACAATTTAGAATATAACAAGCAGTTAGTACGTGATTTTTACACTGCTGTTGACCGCGAAGATTATGATGCTGCCAGTGCCTTTTTACACGAGGATTTCACATTCTATGTTCAAGTAGACAACCCTATACCTGGGGCTGACGGGTTTGTCGCTTCGGAAAAGAAAAATTTTGATGCTTTTGGAGATTTCTCATTCCAAATCATAGATCTTATCGCCGAAGGTAACAAAGTAGCGGTTTATATGATTCACGAAGGCACACATAATAAAAATCCATTGATGGGATTGGAACCCAAAGGAAACATTATCCGGTTTTCATTGATGATGTGGCTAACGATTGAAGATGGCAAAATTATAGAAAAACGCGCTCATTTTGATCGAACAGACATTAAGGAACAGGCTGTTAGATAATGATAGGCAATCTTTCAAATTAAAGAAAAAAGCCAGCAGCCAACAATATATAAAAGCAATAGCGGTTCGGGTGAAAACTCGCACCGTTTTTGTGTTTATTAAGTATATTGCTAATCGAAAAGCAAGCGCGTGTTAATCCGCTACAGCTCTTATACTAACCGTTGGCAGTAATAAAAAAAACAGACACCGAATGCATTATGAGTAATGATAAATTCTTTAGTAAATCAAATTTATATCCTACTATTTGGGCTATTATTGTTGGATTACTCGCTTTTATTGGCGGGCTTTTTTGGGAAAATATTAATGGTCCAAATGAAGTTCTAGTTTTAAATAATAAAACTGAAAAAGATACAACAGTTACAATCATTCAATTCAAACCAGACCAAGAATATTTTGAAAAACTTACCAAAATGACCTCTAAGTCTGTTAAAAAGGAATATGCTAATAATAAACCTTCCAATAAAAAAGAAACAATTGATTCGTTAACCTTAGCAATTGTTAAAGACTATCAACTAAAATTTGATTCTTTAAGATTGAAAGTTTCTGAAATACCTAATCCCAAAATAAATAATAAAATAACATCTTCATCTTCACCAGAAACGAAAAGCAGTAATTCCCAATTACAACGTCCTCTTTTCAGATTGCCTAAAATTGTTGAGGGTTACGTTGAAAATAAAATAAACTCTTTTGCAACAATTGACATCAACTCTAATGAATTTAAGAAAAAAGAGAAAGTAATTATTAATCTTGATTTCTTCAATAAACAAACATTACAGAAAATAACACCTGTATTTATTGATATTGTTGAACCTAAAACAAAAAACAGTGTCTATCAAATATGGAGTGAACAATATGATATTAAAGATTTGAGAAATATTATTTCTTTTTCTGCGGATTTCAAACCAGGAAAATATATTCTGACAATTGGATTTTATAATAAAGATGAATTAAACAAAAAATATCCCACGAGATATGCGAAAAAATTTAACATAGAAATAAAATAACTACTGCCAACACCGTATAAAATTAATTGCTAGTTCTAGCCTACTTACGAAAGTCCTCGCGGACTTTCTATTGGCGTTTTATTTGCTAAATTTAGTGCTTAAACATGCAACAAACCATATACAAATCCGTCAACATTAATTAGAAACGAAAAAATTGACAAAAATATTTATATATATATCACTCCCTTTATTTTTAATTTCTTGCTCAACAAATGATAAAAAATTAGAAAAAGGTTGGTGGAAATATGGAGAAGGTTACTACATTGGTGATGTCTTAGATTTTAAAAGGCATAAACTGAGTAACGATACTATTTTCATAAATGATAAACCTATAGCTTTATTAACTAAATATGAAAATTTTATCAGTAAAAGAATAGTTATTAAATCTTTAGAATCTGATGAAACTGGAACTTATCATAATAAATAAAATCTAAGCATGTGTAGATATGGAATGACAACATATAAACCTCATTATGCTTGTTTTAAGTGTAGAAAAACATTTAAAAGGAAATTAGAAAAAGATATTTATGATGGATTTAATAACTCTAAAGAACAGAATCCTGCTAAATGTCCTGAATGTGGTGAACTAATGGCTAATATGGGACTAGATTTTGAGTCGCCTAAGAAAAAAGACATAAAATCTTGGGAACACATTGCAACTCTATATGAAGTAGGAATTACATTCCATTCTTGTGGTTCTAGTGGACCTGGGTATATACCATCAAATTCTGATGAATTGATTAGTCACTTTTCTAAAATAAAAGCTGATTATATTGAACACCAAAACTTTTGGTCTAGACGAAAGTCTGACCCAGAAAATCAAAACGAAATAGCTAGGGATATAGATCATAATTGGGAGTATCTAAGTCAAATACCTCCAGAAATGAAAACTGGCTCTAAAAAGAAACCCCTATTTAATGCTAAAGAAGCGCAAAAATATTGGAATCAAAAAGTATTAGAAATTCAATCAAAAATTGATAAAATAACTAATGCTAACAATATATAAGAAAATATAGAGCTTCATGGGTAATTAAAAGGTCTGTATTTATTTTGCAAATCCGCCAAATATAAAATTTGGGGTTTATGAGAAAAAAGATAAAAGCAAAATATTTATATTTAGCTTATCACCTACCACCCTACGTTTATTATACTGAACGTTAGCTACAATTCTTTTATACAATTCTCTACACACTTTATTGAATACTCTCGGCACGCTCCGTTAACATCACGGCATGGGTCGCTGATACTACGGCATGCTCCGTTAACACCACGGCATGGGTCGCTGATATTACGGCAAGCTCCGTTAACACCACGGCATGGGGCGCTGATAGTACGGCATGCTCTGTTAACACAACGGCATACTTCTTTGTCCCTAAATGAGATTGCTTTTATTTAGTACTAAAATTCCTGTAGTTTATCTCTAAAAAAAGGGAAGTATTTTCTATTTTTGTGCCTTTCAACACAACAACAAAACATGAACTTAACAGAATTAAACGCCATCTCTCCTATTGATGGTAGATACCGTAACAAAGTAGCAAGCTTAGCGAACTATTTTTCAGAAGAAGCTTTAATAAAATATCGTGTAAAGGTAGAAATTGAATATTTCATTGCTTTATGTGAAATTCCATTACCTCAATTAGCCGATTTCAACAAAGATTTATACGCTGATTTACGTAAAATTTATGAAGATTTTTCTGCTGAGGATGCGCTAAAAATTAAAGAAATTGAAAGCGTTACCAACCACGATGTAAAAGCTGTTGAGTACTTTATTAAAGAAAAGTTTGACGCTTTAAACTTACATAAATATAAAGAATTTATCCACTTCGGATTAACATCTCAAGATATTAACAACACTGCTATTCCATTATCTATTAAAGATGCTATGGAAGAAGTATACTACCCTACTTTAGATACTTTAGTTTGCAAATTAGCTGATTTATCTGAAGAATGGGAAAACGTACCAATGTTAGCAAGAACTCACGGGCAACCAGCCTCTCCTACCCGTTTAGGTAAAGAGTTTTTTGTATTTGTAGAACGTATTAACAATCAGGTTATTCACATTCAACATACACCACATGCTGCGAAGTTTGGTGGAGCTACCGGTAATTACAATGCACACAAAGTAGCGTATCCAGATATCGACTGGAAAAACTTTGGTACTCATTTCGTAGAGGAAGTTTTAGGTTTACACCACTCATTCCCTACTACGCAAATTGAGCACTACGACCACATGGCAGCTTTATACGACGGATTAAAGCGTGTAAATACGATTTTAATTGATTTAGATCGCGATGTTTGGACGTATGTTTCTAACGACTACTTCAAACAAAAGATTAAAAAAGGTGAAGTAGGTTCATCTGCAATGCCACATAAAGTAAATCCTATTGATTTTGAAAACTCTGAAGGAAACTTAGGTATTGCCAATGCAATTTTTGAGCATTTATCTGCTAAATTACCTCTTTCAAGATTACAACGTGATTTAACGGATAGTACGGTATTACGTAACGTTGGAGTTCCTTTTGGACACACGTTAATCGGTTTTGCTTCTACGTTAAAAGGATTGAACAAGTTATTATTAAACGAAGCTAAATTTGCTGAAGATTTAGAAAATAACTGGGCGGTAGTTGCTGAGGCTATTCAAACTATTTTACGTCGTGAAGCGTACCCTAATCCATACGAAGCGTTAAAAGGATTAACACGTACCAACGAAAAAATCAACAAAGATTCTATCGCTAATTTTATTGATACTTTAGAAGTTTCTGATGCGATTAAGAATGAATTAAAACAAATTACACCATCTAATTACACAGGTATATAATGAGATATTTACTTACTTTTTTAGTTTTATTTTTAACTATTTCGTGTACTCCAGAAAAAAAAGGAGACCCTACACGTTTTGTTCACGGAACCTTTGAAATTCCTGCTGGTGACAGCTACGGAAAAACAACTATCGTAAGAAAAGATAGTATCCAAATTGAAGAGTATACTAAAAAAGTAAGTATTTCAACTGACAGCTTGGTTACTGAAAAAGAAATAAAACACGTAGATACGCTTTACATCAAGTGGAAAAATAACTTCGCATATACTTTGCGAATGAAAAATCCGAAAACTGATTTAGATAAAGATCCTATATTTGTTCAAATAACTAAAGTAACTGATAGTTCTTATACTTTTACCGCAAGAATTGGTTACTCTAATTTTAAACAAGAAGGAACTGTTTATAAAGTAAATTAACTATGGAAATTTTCTTACAAGCTGATACCTGGGTTGCCTTACTAACCCTAACTTTTTTAGAAGTTGTATTAGGTATTGATAATATTATCTTTATTTCTATTGCATCTAATAAGTTACCAGAACATCAGCAAAAAAAAGCTACTCGAATAGGTCTTCTTTTAGCAATGATTTTTAGAATCCTTCTTTTACTAGGAGTTTCTTATTTAATTAGTATGAAAGATCCAATCTGGAATATTGATTTATCTTGGTTACAAGTAGGTGTTACAGGTCAAAGCTTAATTTTATTTGCTGGAGGTATATTTTTACTATACAAAAGTACTAGTGAAATTCACCATAAAGTTGAAGGAAGAGATGAAACACATGCTTCTAACAACTCTAAAAAGAGAGTTACTTTACTAAATGTTGTAACTCAAATAGTATTAATTGATATTGTTTTCTCTTTTGATTCTGTGTTAACAGCTGTAGGTATGACAAACGGAATACAAGGAGCATTAACTATTATGATTATTGCTGTGGTTGTATCAATATTAATTATGTTAATGTTTGCTACTCCTATTAGTAATTTTGTAAACAAGCATCCTACAATTCAAATGTTAGCTTTATCCTTTTTAATTTTAATTGGGTTTATGCTAATTACAGAAAGTGCGCATTTATCTCACACAGTTGTTTTTGGACAATCAGTGGGTGCAATTCCTAAAGGATATTTATATTTTGCTATTACTTTTTCGCTTCTTGTAGAAATGCTAAACATGAAAATGAGAGGTAATTCAAAGAAGAGTTAAGAAAATATTATGATTATATAAAATAAAAACCGATAGTCTTATTGCTATCGGTTTTTTTATTTTTTCTATTTTTGCTGCCAGTGGCTCAATTCAAAAAACATATTGCTGTACTCAGTATATTCATGTTGTTATTACCTACGGTAATAGCAACAATCCACTTATTTGAAAATCACGAGCATGTTGTATGTACGTCTACTGATGAACAACACTATCACGCCCAAGAGCTTGATTGTTCTCTTGCTCATTTTCAATTCAGCACATTTACATATCAAACCGTAGAAAACTATGCGATAATTCCACAACATTTTTACAAATTAGATTACAACACACAACCACAGTTAATCTCATTTGTATATACTGATAAAAAATCTTCAAGAGCGCCACCTTATTTTACTGTATCTTAAACATTTGTTACAAACAACCAACAAAAAATTATAGTTAAAACAGTAAAATTCATTTTTAATGAAGACAATTTTTAATTTCCTATTTTTTATAGGAATATCTGCTGTATATGCACAAAACAGCTTATCAGGAAAAATTACAGATACTAATAACCAACCTCTTTTAGGAGTTGAAATATACTCTGACCAATTACATAAAGGAACCATTACCAATGAAGATGGTACATACAACCTACAAAACATCCCTAATGGAAAAGTAACTTTTAACTTTTCTTTTTTAGGATTTAAAACAATAGCTAAAGAGTTTATTTTTAACAATAAAAATATTTCTTTTGATGTACAATTAGAAGAATCGGTTTTTAAAATTGATGAAGTTATTATCTCTACCCCTTTCAACAAATTACAGTCTGAAAATGTAATGAAAGTTGAACGTCTTTCGGCTAGAGCGATTCAAAAAACTGGTGCTACAACATTGGCTGAAGGTATTACAAACATTGCAGGGGTATCTCAAGTTTCTACAGGAACATCTATTGGAAAGCCTGTTATTAGAGGTTTAAGCGGAAACAGAGTGTTAGTTTATACTCAAGGAATTCGATTAGAAAATCAACAATTTGGTGGTGAACACGGTTTAGGAATTAACGATGCTGGTGTTGCCGGTGTAGAAGTTATTAAAGGCCCTGCCTCTCTTTTATATGGTTCTGATGCTTTGGGTGGTGTTTTATACATCCAACCAGAAAAATTTGTCCCTGAAAATACTACAAAACTAAATGTTAGTCAACGTTATTTTAGCAACACCTTAGGTACAAATACTTCTCTTGGTTTTAAATCTTCATTAAAAAATTGGCAATTTTTAGCCAGAGGTACCTATGCACAACATGCAGACTATAAAACACCTGATTACAGAGTTACAAATACTCGTTTTAATGAAAAAGATTTAAAACTAGGTATTGGTTTTCATGAAAAAAACTTCTCTTCTGAATTACGTTATAACTTCAATAACTCTAAATTAGGGTTAACTGAAGGAATTGGTGAACAAACTAAAGAAACTCACTTAGAAACTCCGTATCAAGACATCGATAATCATATTATTAGCTTACATAATCATGTTTTCTTTAAAAACTCAAAATTAGACATCGATTTAGGGTACACGATTAATAATCGTCAAGAGTTTGAAGAACATCACGATCATGCAGAAGGTGAAACTGAAGAAGAGCATGAAGAAGCTGAAGCTGCTTTAGATATGAAGCTAAAAACTTTTAGCTACAATACTAAATACCACCTTCCTAAATTCGGAAAATTTGAAGTTTTATTAGGAGCACAAGGGTTGCATCAAACCAATACAAACTTTGGTGAAGAATTGTTAATTCCGAATGCAACTGTAAACGATTTTGGTGTATTTACTACTGCTAATTTCGAATGGAATGACAATACTTCTTTACAAGCCGGAATTCGTTACGATAACAGAGGAATTACTACAGAACGACACGAAGTAGCTCATGAAGATGAAATACACGTTTTTGAAGCTATAGATAAATCTTACAATAGTTTTACCGCTTCTTTCGGAGCAAAAACTATGCTTTTTAACACTATAACTTCTCGCTTTAATGTAGCTAGTGGATTTAGAGCCCCAAACCTTGCTGAATTAACTTCTAATGGGGTACATCATGGTACAAATCGTTTTGAAGTTGGTAATAATAACTTAGTAAATGAGAAAAATTTACAGTTTGACTTATCTTTAGATTACAATTCTGAACACTTTGAATTATTCGCAAACGGATTTTACAATAAATTAAACGATTATATTTATTTATCTCCTACTGGTGAAGTTGAGGATGGTGCCCCTGTTTACACTTACTTACAAGAAAATGCTAAATTATATGGTGGTGAATTTGGTTTTCATTTACACCCTCACCCTCTAGATTGGCTACATTTAGAAAGTAGTTTTGAAATGGTTATTGGAAAACAAGATAATGGTAACTATTTACCGTTAATTCCTGCTAACACGTTAAAAAATACGCTAAGAACTGAATTTTCTAACGAAAAATGGTTACCAAATGGATATGCTTCTGTAAGCTTACACTCATATTTTAAACAAGATAATATTAGTGAATTTGAAACAGCTACTCCTGCTTATAACCTTGTTAATTTAGGTGTAGGTGGTGATATACTAATTAGCAAGTATACCTTTACAACATCATTAACTGTAAATAATTTATTTGATAAGAAATATATTAATCACTTATCAAGGTTAAAACCTGATAACATCTTTAACCCTGGTAGAAATATTGTTTTAGGAATAAATTTCACTATTTAATCAAAAAATAACTCCCCAGTAATAATATTACTGGGGAGCTTTTATATAAACAAACTTTAACTTAATAAAGTTACCCGTCTTTTCTTTTTTTAAGCAATTCCGGAAACTTATGTTTAAAACGATTCAACCTAGGAACTGACACTTTTTTTACATACGGATGTTCTGGATTCAAACGTTTAAAGTTTTGATGGTACTCCTCTGCCGGATAAAACTTCTTAATCTTTTTAACCTCTGTAACTATTTTTCCGTCATAAACATCTTTATTTAGCCTTTTAATAGTCTTATCTATTATCTGCTTCTCTTCTTTTGTTTTATGAAACGCTATTGACCTATACTGTGACCCATAATCTGGATGTTGTCCGTTTTTCGTAGTTGGGTCATGTGAACCAAAGAAAACAGTTACCAATGTTTGAAAACTAACTATTTCCGGTTTGTAATACACTGCTACTGTTTCTGCATGTCCAGTCCTACCTCTTCCTACAACTTTATAGGTTGGATTTTCAGTATGACCTCCTGCATATCCAGATATTACTTCCTCTACACCATTTACACTTTCAAAAATTGCTTCAACACACCAAAAACAACCACTGGCAAAGTATGCTACTCTAGTGCCTCTCTGTTCTTGTTTTATATCTGAATTCTGTTGATCTTCATTTTCTAAAGAAAAACTCCATAAAATAGCCATTAAAAAAAGGACTACTAATATTGTTACTAGTTTTACTATCTTCATAAGTTTATCATTTATATTGTCTTTGTCGTATTAGGATTTCTTTTTTTACAATTGTTTACAACTTTAATATTTCCTTAATAGTTTTGTTTGCGTGTTGCCGTTGCGTTTTCTATTTTTGTTCATATAAAGATAAAGATAAAGTTTTAATGGAGCATTTTATAGTATCAGCACGTAAATATCGTCCTCAAAATTTTGCGGATGTGGTAGGGCAACAAGCCATCACCAATACGTTAGAAAATGCTATACAAAATAACCATTTAGCACAGGCTTTATTGTTTACAGGACCTCGTGGAGTTGGTAAAACATCATGTGCTCGTATCTTGGCTAAGCGTATTAACCAAGAAGATGCAACTACAGATGATGAAGATTTTGCTTTTAATATTTTTGAATTAGATGCTGCTTCAAACAACTCGGTTGACGACATTCGTAACCTTACCGATCAAGTTCGAATTCCACCTCAAACGGGTAAATACAAAGTGTATATTATTGACGAGGTTCATATGCTTTCTCAGGCTGCTTTTAATGCTTTTTTAAAGACTTTAGAAGAACCGCCAGCACATGCTATTTTTATTTTAGCAACTACCGAAAAGCATAAAATTATACCAACGATTTTATCTCGATGTCAAATTTTCGATTTTAAGCGTATTGGTGTTTTAGATGCTAAAGAATATTTAAAAATCATTTGCGACAAAGAAAATATTACTGCGGAAGATGATGCTTTACATGTAATTGCTCAGAAGGCTGACGGTGCAATGCGTGATGCACTTTCTATTTTTGATAGGGTTGTAAGTTTCTCTGGTAATAACTTAACACGTGAAGCGGTTACCCAAAACTTAAATGTGTTAGACTACGATGTGTATTTTAACATTACCGATTTATTATTAGCTAATAAAATTCCAGAAGTCTTAATGGCTTTTAATGAAGTATTAAGTAAAGGGTTTGAAGGACATCACTTTATTAATGGTTTAGCTTCTCATTTTAGAGACTTGTTAGTTGCCAAAGATCAAGCAACTATTGCTTTATTAGAAGTTGGTGATAATACTAAGAAACGATATTTAGAACAAGCAACAAAAGCAAGCATGCAGTTTTTAATGCCTGCAATAGATAAGGCAAACGATTGCGATTTAAAATATCGAGGAAGTAAAAACCAACGCTTATTGGTAGAACTTACTTTAATGCAAATTGCCTCTATCACTTTTGATGGAGCAAAAAAAAAATCTAGCAACTACATAATTCCTGCTACATTTTTTACTTCTTTATCTCCTTCAGTTAAAAAAACTGAAGTAAAACCAGCTACCTCTGTTGTTAGCAAACCACAAAAGGCTCAAGAAAAACCAGTTGTTACTACAAATGAGACTCCAAAGCCGACTTTAAAGAATATTAAACGTCGTACTTCTGCTTTATCTTTAAAAAGCTTACATCAAAAGAAAGATGTTAAAGTAAATTTAGATGAGGAAGAAAACTATGATAATCACCCTAAAACACCTTTTTCTCTTGATGAGTTGAAAGATGCTTGGAAAAAGTACTACTTTCAACTACAACGTTTAGGAGAACAAAGTATGGCGGCAATTATAGCCTCTGACGAACCTAAGTTACAAGAAGATTTTACCATCATATTTGCTGTACCTAGTGATTTAATGAAATCACAATTAGAAAAAGGAAAACCAAAATTATTACGATTTTTACGTGAAAAACTTAATAATTACGGAATACAAATTAATGTAAAAGTTAACGAAACTATAGAAAAAAAGTTTGCCTATACTCCTCAAGAGAAGTATGACAAACTCAAAGAAAAAAATCCGTTACTTGAAAAACTAAAAAGTACTTTTGGTTTAGATGTTTAGGTTTTTTCCTAAATAAACAACTATCCAACCTTCAATTTTCTTTACATCATGCTCAAACTCAGAAATTAACAAAATTTCATTCGTGTTTTTATTCTTAACTAGAATAGGAATAGACTTAATTTCATTATGTATTTTCTCTATTTTAGTCTTATACTCTTGAACTGAGTTTACTGGAGTTTCATGAATTTCTGGAAACTCTCTTACGGCTTCCATTATATTGATATAATCATCTTCAATTGTAAATAGATGATCTTCATCTTCGTAATCTTTTGTAATTACTTCTTGTGATGTAGCTAAACGATAAGCGCCTTGTTCACCAAAAATTGATGAAAAGTTTGAAATTACATACTTGTTTATTGAATCACTTCCTGTCATAGCTACTAAATAACCTACATCATTCAACTCAATATTATCAGTAAGCTCTTCGTCATAAATATTTACTTCTAACGACTCTAAACCTTCTGCTTTTGCTTTCTCTACATTTTCATTGTTAGCATCAATTAAAACTACTCTTCGCTTGTTATCTTTTAAATATTTAGCTATTAACCTAGCTACATCAGATGCTCCTACAATCATAATCGCATTAGATCGCTTTAAAAATACACCTACTATTTTCGCAAATAATCGTGCTGTGGTTGCATTCAACAATACCGTTCCTAACACAATCATAAATACTAACGGAGTAATATATTCAGCACCTTCTATTCCTTGTTTTAATAGTTTACTTCCAAATAACGAAGCAATACCTGCAGCAACGATACCTCTTGGTCCTACCCAACTAATAAATAGTTTTTCGTTAGTTTTTAAATTGGATTTTGATGTACTTAAAAATACCGCTATAGGACGTATAACAAAGACGATTAATGCAAATAGTAGTAATGTTTTCCAATCGTATAAAAGCATTAATTCTTTATAATCAATGTTTGCTGATAATAAGATAAATAATATGGAAATTAATAATACACTTAGCGATTCTTTAAAGTATAAAATTTCTTTTAAGTTTTTTAACTTACTATTACCCAGTACCATTCCCATAACCACAACAGCTAATAGCCCTGATTCATGAGCAAATAATTCTGATTCAACAAATACTAATAAAACAGTAGATAAAGAAACAACATTTAGCAGATAATGAGGTACCCATTTTTTATTAATAACAAAAATTAAAGCATGAGCAAATGTGAACCCAAAAGTAGTTCCGAATAATATAATTTTTAAGAATTCTAATAAGGCGGTTTGCGTAAAACCAGCACCTCCTCCAACACTAATAAACTCAAAAACAAGTACGGCTACTAAAGCTCCAATAGGATCAATTAAAATACCTTCCCACTTTAAAACTGCTGAAACATCTTTCTTTAATGGTATATTTCTTAAAATTGGGGTTATAACAGTTGGACCTGTAACAATAATTAACCCTGAAAATAAAAAGGATAACTCCCAACCTAAACCAAACACATAATGTGCAACAATAGCGCCTCCAAAAAAGGTAACTGCGGCTCCTAAAGTTATAAGTTTAGTAATTACGGGGCCTATATTTTTTATTTCACCCCTTCTTAAAGTTAAACCTCCTTCAAAAAGAATGATACTAATAGATAATGACACAAAGTAATATAAACCATCACCAGGAAATAATCCTTTTTCACCATTCCAAACGGGTTCTATCCATTTACTTCCATCTTCATTAAAAAATTCTGCTGCAATTGGCCCTACAAGTAGTCCAATTAAAATTAAAGGTAAAATTGCTGGAATTTTAAATCTCCAAGCTACCCATTGGGCTAAAATTCCTAGTATAATTATCCCCGCTAGTTCTAACATAGTTTATTTTTAAAAAACTAAAAATACAGTTTTTAATTAAACTGCTTTTACATTTACTTATTTTTTTACCTCTAAAACCTTCTTTAGTTCATTACCAAAATCATCGATTACCGTAATAATATGAGTTCCTTCTTTAGGTAAAATTGCTTGTTCGTGATATTGTTGTGTAATGCCTATAAATTGTTCATTTAAATACCAGTAAACCTTTGTTTCTGAATTACTGTGTGTTAACTTTAAAACTATAGGATTTAACTGATTATCTTCTCCTTTGGTTAACGAAACTTTTGTTATACTTTTTGACGGAAAAACGAAGCCCATTAAATTACTCTCTAATCGATTGCAATCAGACCTATAATTAGGTAATGGTCTATAATCAGCATTGTTTTGTTGATAATAATAAGCCATTAACGGAGGTAAAACAAACCATGATTTTGATTTCATATTTGAAATAGATTCACAATTTGAATTTACCCTGAACTTTTCAAGCTTATCAACCATAACTTGTTGATGATATGGACACGATTGTGCTCTCATTGCGCTCTTTTGAACTCTTTTTGTTACAGACGAACAAATAGGTTTTGCTAAAAAACCACTTTTCTCACAAATAGCTACTTCTATCAAATCTTCATAAGGTTCTAAAAACCAATTAGATTTTGGTAACACATCAAAAACATCAAACATTAATGGGGCTGCGCTACCTACACCTGTTAAATCAGGACGACCTTCTCCATCAGAATTTCCAATCCACACACCTACAACATATTTAGGTGTTACACCAATAGACCAAGCGTCCTTATTACCAAAACTTGTTCCTGTTTTCCATGCAATTTTTTGAGACGAATCGTAATACTTCCAAGCTTGATCTGTATATGGTCTATTCACATCTAGCAATGTATTCAAAGTTAGGAATGTAGATCCTGCATCTAAAGTTGTATAGTCTTTTTGAACTTTACCAAAATCTGGAGTTCCTTCAAACAAAAAACTCGGTTCTATAAATTCATTTTGATAATAATTATGTTTTAATTCTTCATAGTGATTTACAATACCTGCATATCCAGCAAAAGTTTTACATAAATCCCATAAGCTAGCTTCCGCTCCTCCTAAAATTAATGAAAGCCCATAATAATCTGCTGATTTATTAATATCGTTAATGTGATACGCTTTAATATCTTCTCTAAATTTTTCCAATCCATATCTCTGTAACATACGTACTGAAGGAATGTTCAGCGAACGTGTTAATGCTTCATTTGCTGGAACTGCTCCATCAAAAGTTAAATTAAAGTTTTTAGGAGAATATCCTGCTATTTCTGTTGGTACATCTGCAACTAACTGAGTCGGTAATAAGTCACCCGATTGTAACATTTGAGCGTATAAAAACGGTTTTAAAACACTTCCTGTACTTCTTGGAGCTACAATATTATCAACATCTTTTTGATGCATTTTATCGGTTGGAGAATTCCCCACATAAGATACTACCTTTCTTGTTTCAACATCTAAGACTAAGACCGCCATATTGTAAACTTCATTTTGTTTTTGACGGAAATAATGTTGCTTTACTAAATTATTTACTTGTTTTTGCGAATGAATATCAACAGAGCTTTTTATGCGTTTTCCTCTATGTTGCTTCGTTACTTCTTGTACAAAATGAGGTGCTACTGTGGGTAACGGATATGGTTTCTGCGGTAATTCTTCTTCAATAGCTAAATCATAGGTAATTTGATCTATAATTCCCTCCTCTTGTAATTTTTGTAATAACCTATTTCTTTTGATTTTTAATTTTTGTTGATTTTTTCCTGGATAAATCAACGATGGAGCATTAGGTAAAACTGCTAAAGTTGCTGTTTCAGCCCATGACAGTTGATGTGGTTTTAAACCAAAATAACGCCACGATGCCATTTCTAATCCAACAACATTTCCTCCATATGGTGCATGTGAAGCATACAGATTTAAAATTTCTTTTTTAGAATGACGAAATTCTAACCGAGTAGCTAAAATAAGCTCCTGAAGTTTTTCAAAATACGAACGCTCTTTATTCTTTCTTGATAATCGAATTACTTGCTGTGTTAATGTACTTCCTCCTCTTACAACTCTTTTTGCTTTAATATTCTCTACCATTGCTTTTCCTATCGAAATAGGATTAAATCCAAAATGCTTATAAAAATAAGCATCTTCAAACTGTAAAATACAATGTTCAAACTTTGTTGGAACAGAATCTAATTCAGGAAATCGCCACTGACCGTCATCAGCAATAACAGCCCCTAACAATTCATTATTTTTTGAGGTAACTACTGTTGATGTTGGATTGTCAAATAATTTTTTAGGCAGACAGAAATAATAGAAAATGACTCCTATAAAAGCCAAAATCAATACTATTTTCTTTTTCTTAGTCTGAATCATTTTTCTTCTTTAAACAAAAAGCAAAGAAATATATATTTTCATACATTTCTTTGCTTTTTTATTATAAAAAATATATAAAAGTTTTAATTTACTTCACTTTAGCTACTCGGTTAATAAATTAAATACTCCTTTTTCTAAAAATTTTTCTTCTTTTTTAAATTCTGAGTTTTTTAATTCTACATTCTTCTCAAAAGTATTTCCAACTTCAACTTTTTTCTTTTTAAAATAGTAACCATCAGTTGATTTTTCATCTAAAACTAACCCAAACATTCCTCCTTCTACCTCAGCTACTGATGTTTCTGGTAATGAATTAACTTTATTACTATTCGTTTTTATTATAGCTTCTGCAAACATACCTGACAGAAAGTTTCTTTTTTGTTCCTCCTCAATATGTGCATGTACATCTACCGTTCTGTTTTCGTTAATACTTTTTCCAATCAAATGAACTTTCGCTTTATAAATTTCTGATGATAATTCTGGAACTCTAAAACTGATTTCTTGACCAACTTTTAATTTTAAAGCATCCTTTTCAAAAACTGAAAGCTCTAAATGTAAATGCTTATTGTCTATAATTTCTAAAATTTCATCAGCTGGGGATATATACGAACCAGTAACTGCTTTGATTTTGGTAACATTTCCTGAAATAGGAGCATAAATACCCGTAACGGAAGTTATTGAACTGCTATTTAGTTTACTTGCCGATATATTAATCATTTGTAACTGTTTTTGTAAACTCACTAATGTAGTTTGTGCTACTTCAAAATCTCTTTTAGCCTTTAGGTAATTTCTTTCTGAAGTTATTTTTTCATCAAATAATGCTTTTTGTCGTTCAAATTCAGATTTTAAAAAAGCTATTTCTTGTTTTGTTTCTAAATACTGTTGTTGCATTGCCACAAACTCTTGGTTTTCTATTGTTACCAAACGTTGTCCTTTTTTAACTTTATCACCAACCAATAATGGAATACTTTTAATAAATCCCCCTATTTTAGCGGTTACCACAACTTTATTTGTAGGAGGCACATCTATTTTTCCTACTACTTTAATTGTAGTTGGAAAATCTTGTTCTTCAACAGTAACTAATTTCATACTGTTTTTTTCCCATTGTTCCTTCGTTATAAAAACTCTATTATCTGTAACTACTGCTGATTCTTCAGTAGTACTTTCTGTTTCTTTCGATTTACATCCTAATACAGTTACAAATAGGATACTATAAATTATATATTTCATCTTTATTTTTTTAATACGTTAAGTAGTTAATATCTATCACAATATTGTTGTACGACTCTATACTGTTTACATAAGCTAACTTTAGTTGGTATGCATTTTCAACACTTTGTATGTATTGAAAAAAATCTATTTCACCATGTTTAAAACTCATGTTTGCTGTTTTCAGGATTTCATTCGCCAAAGGCATACCTTCTTCTTGATAATAAGCTAATGATACTGTTTGTTCTTGTAACTTATTTTTAAGGTTTGTATAGTAGGTTTCTAACTGTTTTTGATAATTTAAAGTTTCATTTTCAGCAATTTCTTTTGCTATTTTTGATTGCTTTATTTTAGAAGATTCTCCACTAAATAATAATGGAATTTTAATTCCTACTTGGTATCCGTAAAAGTCTTTAGCTACATATTGATTACTTCCTCTAAAGACTTCTAAAGATAAGTCTGGTAACAATTGTTGTTTTTGTTGAGACAATTGTCTTTTTGCTAACTGCTCTCTTTCATAATAACCCTGAAGTTCTGTAATTTTATTTAGGTTAATGCTTTGTACTTGCATTGGTTGAATAATAGTTTCTTTTTCTACCACCAAACTATCTTTCACCTGAACTAGCGCTTTAATTTTTTGATAAGCTATGCGGGAAGCAACTATTGTGTTTCGATAATCATTTTTTACTTGCTTCTGTTTTGCTTTTGCTGTTATTTTTTCTAAATAATTAGTTTCTCCCAACTCAAATCGTCGTTTCGCTGCATACGAAAACTTATTATAGAGACTATCTAAACTCCTATAAATATTCTCTTGCGCTTTCGTGTATTGATAGGTGTAATAAGCGTTTACAACTGATTTTATCAGCTTCTTTTTAGCTGTTTCGTATCGATTACTTTCTAAGCTATATGCTGATCTTTGTACTTTCTTATTAGCTCCATAAACTGTTGGAAAAGCGAATGTTTGTTGAATACCGAAAATGTCTAAAGGATGATCTGCTACTGTATTGTTTTCATCTCGACTATAATAAACTTCTGTTTTATCAAAAGTATAAGCTGAAGTAATAGCTGCTTTAGCTTTTTCTACTTTTAATTGTTGAGCTTGCAAGCCTTTATTATTTTCTACAGCTAAATCTATTAAATTTTGTAATTCTTTAGGAGTTTGTTGTGCTTGAACAGTACACAATCCCATAAAAAGTACAACACCTAAACTCGCTACCTTTTTATTAATTTTTAATTTCTTTGGGTTATCAAAAATTGTGTACAATACAGGCAACACTACCAATGTTAAAATTGTAGAAGTTACTAAACCTCCTATAACTACTGTTGCTAAAGGACGTTGTACCTCTGCTCCTGCATTAGTTGATATCGCCATAGGTAAAAAACCTAATGCTGCTGCCGATGCTGTTAGTAGTACAGCTCTTAACCTATCTGCTGCTCCTTGTTTTACCAATTCTTCAATAGAAGAGAATTCTTTATTTCTTAATTCTTTAAAATGCTCTATCAATACAATTCCGTTGAGTACTGCTATTCCAAAAAGCGCAATAAAACCAACACCAGCTGATATACTAAAAGGTAAATCGCGTATCCATAACAATAATACCCCACCAATAGCTGCAAATGGTATTGCTGAATAAATAATCAATGCTTCTTTTACTGACTTAAAAGCAAAATATAACATGATGAATATTAATATTAACGCTACAGGAACAGCTATCATTAAGCGTTTAGAAGCACTTTGTAAGTTCTCAAACTGTCCGCCATACGTAATTGTATACCCAGTAGGTAGCTTTACATTTTTATTTATCAATTGTTGAACATCATCTACTACAGATTGTAAGTCTCTGTTACGAACATTGATTCCTACTACTAATCTACGTTTAGTATCGTCTCTTGAAATTTTTGCTGCTCCTTTTTGATACGTAATAGTTGCTAATTCATCTAACGGTACTTTTCCTCCATTAGGTAAATCTATATATAACTCTTTTAAATCGCTAATATCTGTACGGTTAGTTTTATCTAACCTCACAACCAAATCGAAGCGTTTTTCTCCTTCAAAAACATTTCCTGCTGTTTTTCCTGCAAATGCCATAGATACCATTTCATTAACTTCTTTTATGTTAAGACCGTATCTGGCAATTTTAGCTCTGTCGTAAGCAACATTCATTTGAGGTAAACCTTCAATTTTTTCAACAATAATATCAGAAGCTCCCTCTACATTTTCTACTAGCTTTTTAATTTCATTTCCTTTTTGAGCTAAAACTGATAGGTCTTCTCCAAAAATCTTGATTGCAATATCGGCTCTAACTCCAGTAATCAACTCATTGAAGCGCATTTCAATTGGTTGTGTAAACTCTACTTCCATTCCTGGAATTACCGCTAGCGCTTCTTTAAACTTATCTGCCAGCTCATCTTTACTTTGAGCAGAAGTCCATTCACCTTTAGGTCGTAATGTAATCATTACATCACTTTCTTCCATACTCATAGGATCTGTCGGTACTTCTGCTGCACCGATACGAGATACTACTTGTTTCACTTCAGGAAAGTTATCTTTTAAAATCTTCTCAATTTTTGTAGTAGTTTCAATCGTATTACTTAGCGTTGTTCCAGTTTTTAAAACAGGTTGAATTACAAAATCTCCTTCATCTAATGTAGGAACAAACTCACCCCCCATTCTTGTATAAATAATAACAGTGAGTAATAACATAGATGATGCGATTCCTAATACTACCTTTTTACGATGTAATGCCCAATTGATTACTGGTGCATACCATTCGTTCAGTTTTTTAATAAGCCTTACTGAAATATTTTTATCTGTAATGTTTGAAGGTTTTAAAAATATAGATGCCATCACAGGAACATAAGTTAAACATAGTAAAATAGCCCCTATCAATGCAAAACTGAATACCAAAGCCATAGGCTTAAACATTTTTCCTTCAACACCACTTAAGGATAAAATTGGTATAAAAACAATGAGAATTATTAATTGTCCAAATACTGCTGAACTCATCATTTTTGAAGCTCCTTCATTACTAACTGAGTCTTTAACTTGTTGTTGATCTTTTTTGTTTAATGTAACGAAGGTGTCTTTTTGCTGGGTGATTTTAAAAGTAATGTATTCAACAATAATTACAGCTCCATCTATTATAATTCCGAAGTCTATCGCTCCTAAGCTCATCAAGTTTGCATCAATCCCAAAAATGTACATTAACGATAGAGCAAATAAGAGACATAAAGGAATTACAGATGCTACTACCAATCCTGAGCGAATGTTTCCTAATAAAAGAACTACCACAAAAATTACAATTAAACATCCTAGTACTAGGTTTTCGGTAATTGTAAATGTGGTTTTTCCTATAAGTTCACTTCGTTCTAAAAATGCATTAATGAATACTCCTTCAGGTAATGATTTTTCAATGCTTGCTACTCTTTCTTTTACGGCTTCAATTACATCTTTTGAGCTAGCGTCTTTCAACATCATTACTTGCCCTAACACTTTTTCTCCTTCTCCATTTGCGGTTATGGCTCCGAATCGTGTAGCGCTACCATAACCTACTGTTGCAACATCTTTAACATAAATAGGCATTCCCTCTTTATTTGTTACAACAATACTTTTTATGTCTTCAAGCGTTTTAGCTAATCCTTCTCCACGTATAAAGTAAGACTGATTTACTTTTTCTATGTATCCTCCTCCTGCAACGCTATTATTATTTTCCAACGCTGTAAATACTTCTTTAGCAGAAATATTCATTGCATTCAGCTTTTGGGTATTAATGGCTACTTCATACTGCTTTAAATGACCTCCCCAAGTATTAACCTCTACAACTCCAGGTATACCTGACAATTGCCTTTTTACTACCCAGTCTTGAATAGTTCGTAAATTTGTTGTACTATAGCGATCTTTAAACTCTGGCTTTACATCTAATATGTATTGGTATATTTCTCCAAGTCCAGTAGTAATAGGTCCCATTTCTGGGCTTCCAAATCCTTCTGGTATTTTTTCTGAAGCAGCTTTAATTTTTTCGGCTATTAATTGCCTCGGCAAATAAGTTCCCATAGATTCTTCAAAAACAATGGTTACTACCGATAAGCCAAATTTAGAGATGGATCTAATCTCTTTTACCCCTGGTAGATTTGCCATTTCTAGCTCTACAGGATAAGTTATAAATTGTTCTATATCTTGTGTTGAAAGATTTCGTGATGTTGTGATTACTTGTACCTGGTTATTGGTTACATCAGGTACAGCCCCGATTGGGAGTTGTGATAACGAATAAATTCCAAAGCCTACAATAAAACTTGTAAATAATAGGACTATAAACTTATTCTTTATAGTGAATTCTATAATTTTTGATAACATAATTCATCATTTAAATAATTACATATTTTATATCGATTTATCAAGAAGTAAATCGATAATTTTAATTACTAACTGTATGTGAATTATATGTACCTAGGCGGTTGAAACACCCCTAATGCGTCTGGTGAGTTATAAAAATTTTGGTAATAAAAAAGTTGCTTTCTTTCTACAAAAGCCAATATAGAAGGCAAAGGGACTTCTATATCTTCAAATGTTACTTTATGGAAATCTACTACGTGATACTCAAATTGAAACGGAAGCTTTTCATGTTCTTCTTTTTCCTCTTGATGTTTTTCTGAATGAGCTACTTTTAATTCTCCATAGTGTTTTGATAAGAAAGTAATAAAACTATCACTATAGGTTTCTTTATGAAACTGTGCATGCTCTATTAACTTATCTAAGTTTAAAATATTAGTACATGTAATATTTAAACTTTGAAAAAGCATTACAATAGATAATATGATAGCTGTTGTTCTCACTTGCTAACAAAGATACTTTTTTTGATACTATCCCCTACCTCTTAATACTCTTAATATTATGTTAATAAAAAATCACCACTGTATAGTAATGATTCTCTATATTTTTTAAGAAACACAATTGTCATCAACAAAACAATTTTCAAAGACAACTTATATATCTCAAAAGTATAAAGTTTACAGCAAACATTTAGTCGATAAGTCTGTTATATTTGCAACTCAAATTATACTATGAGTTTTAACTTACTTTCTTCACCTTTACAAGGGTTTACCGATTTTCGTTTTAGGAATGCCCAACAAAAATATTTTGGTGGTATTGATACTTTTTATGCTCCTTACATTCGATTAAATGGGAAGTTTAAAATAAAATCGAGTTATGAACGTGATTTACTCCCTGAAAATAACACAACTTTAACGGTTATTCCGCAAGTTATAACCAATAATGTTGAAGAGTTTTTATTTGTTGCCAAATATGTACAAAGTTTAGGATATAAAGAGTTGAATTGGAATTTAGGATGTCCCTACCCTATGGTTACAAAATCAGGTATGGGTTCTGGTTTAATTTGTAATCCTACTCGTATAGATGAAATACTACATCGCGCTCATAACGAAACCGACATTCTAGTATCAATGAAAATGAGAATGGGTTATGAAAACAGTGAAGAAATATTGCACACTTTTCCTATTTTAGATAAGTATCCGTTAAAAAACGTAGCTATTCATGCAAGAATTGGAAAACAATTGTACAAAGGAGGTGTTGATTTAGATGCTTTTCAAAAATGTATAGATGTTGCCAAACATCAATTATATTATAATGGTGATATTACTACAGTAGCAGGTTTTAAAGCCATGAAAGAGCGTTTTCCTAGTATTACACATTTTATGATTGGACGTGGTTTAATTGCAGATCCGTTTTTACCACAAATGATTAAAGATAACACTACTGAATATCCAAAAGACAGATGGAAAATATTTGGAGAGTTTCATGATGAAATATACCAGCAATATGATGCTGCCTTATCTGGACCAACGCCTATAAAAATGAAAATGCTAGGTTTTTGGGAGTATTTTTCTCAATCGTTTTCTGATCCTCGTAAAACTTATAAAAAAATTAAAAAAGCGACAAATCCTAAGAAGTATCAAGCGGCTGTTAAGGATATTTTAGATAGTGAAAAATAACATTACTTTCCCCTAACAAACAGTAATAACTTATAGTTTATTTTTATTTACTTTACACAACACTAATACGAACTTTTTTGTTTTTTAAACGTGTATTGTTTAAATCTTCTAATAATCTTTTTGACTCAGTAACAGGAACCGAAATAAAAGCGCAATCTTGTTTTAGTTCAATAACTCCTAACTGTTCTTTTGTCAGATTTCCTTTTTTAAAGAATAAACCTGCAATATCTCCTTTAGATATTTTGTCTTTTCTTCCTCCTGAAATAAATAAAGTCTCCCAATAAGCAGGCTTTAACTTTTGTTTCTGAGAAATATCCGCATTGGGTATGTTTTTAAGAAATTCAGGTAAGCTTTCTTTTTGCCACTTTAAAACATAAGCAGTTCCTTTGGCATTTACTCTTGCTGTTCGCCCGTTTCTATGCGTAAACTCTTCTATTCTTTGTGGTAACTCATAATGAATAATGTATTTCATTTCTGGAATATCAATTCCTCTTGCAGCCAAATCAGTAGCTAATAGTACTTGACTTGTTCCGTTTCTAAACTTTATTAAAGAACGTTCGCGATCTCTTTGCTCCATTCCACCAGAAAAACAACTATGTGCTATTTTGTTCTTCGTTAAAAACTCGCTTACGTTAGCAATACTATCTTTTAAATTACAAAAAATAATTCCTTGTTGGTTTCCTATGTGATGTAATAACTCAACTAAGGTTTGATTTTTATTTTTTGATGGAGAAACAACCGTTTTTAAAGTTAATTTCTTTGGCTTCTTATCTGTTAAATAGTTTAATACAGTAGGATTATTTAAACGTACAAAATCTGGAATTTCAGCTTCTTGAGTTGCTGATGTTAAAATACGTTTGTTAATGTTAGGTAATTGATTAATAATTCCACGCATTTCATACTCAAAGCCAACTTCTAGCGATTTATCAAACTCATCTAAAATTAAGGTTTTAATACTTTCTTTAGAAAAACGATCGTTCGCAAAATGATCAGAGATTCTACCAGGTGTGCCTATTAATATACTTGGTGTATGTTTTAAATCAATTTTATCTTTTGCCATTGAACGTCCACCATATACAGCATTTACTTTTAAACCAGTGCCCATTTCACGTATCACTTGTTCTATTTGAATAGCCAATTCTCTTGAGGGTACTAAAATTAAAACTTGAACCTCTTTATTATTAGGATCTATTAACTTTAATGTTGGTAATAAAAATCCTAATGTTTTACCTGTTCCTGTAGGTGATAATATTACTGTATTGGTTGTTTTATCAATAGTTGAAATGGCTTTTTGTTGCATTTCATTTAATTCATAGATATTTAGCTTTGCTAAAATATCTTCTTGTGTCTTAACTGTATTTACCATAATCTTTTTATATCTATGAATTTTATATTGATGGGCAAAGATAGGTAGTCTTACACAAGGAAAGATTAAGTATTTTAGAAATAAATAAAGCTTACTGAAATCAGTAAGCTTTATTTATCCCTTTTAATTATTTATAAACTACTTCACCACTTTAATCCATTCACCTTTCGTACGTGCAATGTAATCGTTATCATACATCGCTTCTACTTGTACTCCTGGCAAATAATACTCACCTAAATACGACGCATTTAACAATACTCGGAATGTTTTTGTCTCGTATTTTTTTAATGTAAAATAGTTACTAATACTTGCATCTCTTATATCTGTATAATCTACTTTTGAAGACATTGTATTGTTACCAAAATCAGTAAAACGAGTATTTACAATTTCCCATCCTGAAGGAATATATTGTGTTAATGCTACATTGTCAATCGTTTCACTCGTTGGATTCTTTACTGTAACTTCAGCTACAAAGTTGGTTCCTTGTGACAAGTTATCTGGAGTAATACGAGCTCCATCTTTTGTTTTATATGTAATAGCTGTTTCTAAATTCTTTTGGAATACTTTTTCTTCACCTACTGGTAAAATTCCTTTGTTTAGTATACGTACGTATAAAACTCCGTTATTTTTGTTTGTTATTTTTAATGAGTTCTCTTTTTGAATAGCTATTAAATCTTTTGCTAACAACGATTTTGAAGTACTTGCTTCTCCTGAAGCCTTATTTAAAATATAGCTAGCACTAATTCCATTACTACCTCCATTTCTTAAAGCATATTGGCTCATTGCTAATAAACTATAAGCTGTAGTTTGTGTACTCATCCAACGCTCACTCGATAGGTTTTCGGCAATTTCTTTTGCTAATTTTATTGATTTAGTTTCGTCGTCTAACAACATATAGGTTTCTAACGACATTGCTTTATTTCTCGTTTCAGACCCATAATTTGAATAATATCGCTTTGTATACGTATAACCTGTTATTTCTTTTAAAATAGATTTAGCAATAGATTTTTTACCTATTAAAGCATACGCACTAGCTAATCTCATTTTTGCTTCATCTGAAACTCCCATTGATTCACGTAAACGGTTCATTGAAGCTAAATCAGGACTATTTGCTAAGCTTAACGTGTATAATCTATATGCTTGTGAAAGTGAGTTATTGTAATAACGTGAGCTATTTCTCCAATTACGTGCTTGTTGTTTTTGATATCCTACCCATTTTGATTTGAAACCTATAGGCAATACATATCCTTTCTTTTCAGCTTCTATCATAAAATGACCTGCATACGATGTTCCCCAGCTATCTGCGGTACTATTTCCTTGCCAATATGAAAGTCCTCCATTAGACAATTGAAAATCTGATAATCGTTGAATTGTTGCTTTAATATTTCTTTCCGTAGAAGCTATTTTTTCTTTCGGTAATTCAAATATTTCTGGTAAAAACAATTGTGGAAATGCACTTGATGTGGTTTGCTCTACACAACCATGTGGATAACGAATTAAATACCCCAAACGTTTGGTAAAGTTCATTGGAGGCAATGTCGATAATTCGATTGTAGCCGCGTTAGTTCCTTTTGTACCAAAACTTGTAAAGTTGATTTCCCCTTCTTCATTCGATTTTAATACTATGTCTTTTACCTCAGTAGTTACAGGATTTGGATTTAACACATCTATTTCTACTTCGTAAGATGCTTTTTCTCTTCCTGAACTTGCATCTATTTTTACTTTACCTATTCCTTTAAAATCATTTACTTTTAAAGTAAAGTAGGCCATTTTTTCATCTGGCTGATTAAATGAAACTGTCTTTGTTTTATCTCCTACAATTGTGTATGCCTCGTTTGGTTGTACTGTAACTTTTACATTTTTGATATTTGGTTTCATTGCAAAAACAGTAACTGGTAAGGTAACAGTTTCTTGTGGCGTTATTTTACGAGGTAGTGAAGCTAAAATCATAACTGGTTTACGGACAAAAGCTGTTTTTTCATCGCTACCATACGCATCTTTTTTTGTATCAGTAGCCACTACCATTGCACGAACAGATCCTACATATTTAGGAATTTTAATCTTATGTTCCTTAATATCTCCCATTTCTAAATCGAATGGACCTAAATAAGTAACCATTGGTTTAAATCGGTTGGCTTTTCTGTTTTTACTTCCTGCTTCCGATTCATCTCCTCCAATACTTAATATTTGACTTACTTTTCCACCATAAGCTCCAATAACATCGTCAAAAATATCCCATGTTCTTACTCCTAACGATTGACGTGCGTAGAATACTCCCCAAGGATTCGGAGTTTTAAAACGAGTTAAATCTAACAAACCTTCATCTACTAGTGCAATCGTATAGGTCATTGGTCTTCCTTTTTCTTCTTTAACACGAATGGTAGCTGTAGACTCTGGTCGTAACTCGTCTGCTAATTGAATTTTAGGTACTAGTTTAGTGTCAGGATTATTTACCAACATAGGAATAGAGCCATACATACGAATCGGTAAATCATTTACCGTTTGACTATGTTTTTGTAATAAAGAAATATTTACAAAAACATTAGGTGTATAACTCGCTTTTACTGGAAAACTAAACGATGTTTGTTGTGCTTGAGTTGGTACCCAAAAGTGATCTAACACCTCAGTTCCATTTTCAATAGTAATGAAAGCTTTTCCTCCTTCAGAAGATGGAAATTTAACCGTTGCTGTTTCGTTTACTTCATACGATTCTTTATCGGTAGTAAATACCAACATGGTAGCATTACTTTTATCTTGATTTCCTTTTTTCTTTGCATACCAAGAAGGCCAATCAAAATACACTACATTAGAAGTTACGTGCTTACTTTTTAAATCGGTTACTTTAATTAAGTAGCGTCCCCAATCATTTTCATCAACTTTTAATTTGAAAGTTCCTTTACCTCCTGCATTCGTACCTACTTTTAATTTTTTATAAGGTTCGTGATAACGTGTTCCGTCATAACTAGACAAACCATTATCAGAGGTATTCCACCACCAACGCCATGATAATTTATATACGTTTACTTCTAAATTATTTGTTACTCCTACCCCATCTTCATTTACTGAAGCAACATTAAATGTATATTCTTCATCAGTAAATAAGTAATTTTTAGATTGAGGTTCTTCAGCATCTTGTAATCCCGCATATGAAACATATGGAGATACTTTATTAGAAAATACATCGGTACTAAAATCTCCTCCGTTCTCATAAACTTTAGTTACGAAACTCGCTTTTAACATTCCTGGAGCTTTATTATCAAGCTTAGGTTTTACAGAAAAACTTATCGTTCCTTCATTACTTAAACTGCCCTTTAAAACCTTAAATTCTTCAGTTCCGAAACGGCGAGTAACATCATCAAAACTGTAATTTTTAAATTTTGGGAACTCTGTGTTAGTTTGTGAGAATTTTCCGTTGATATCTAACTTTAAACCTCTTGCAATAGCACCATGCAACCACTTAACTTCTACATTTCCTGTAATTTCAGAATTAGCTTTGATAAACTCTTCTGTGGTGTTAAGTTTAATTTTTAATCGGTTAGGTTTTATAGTTTCAATTTTCAAATCTTTATTAAAAACTGCTCCACCTACACTTACACGTAATTTCCAATTTCCTGTAATTGCTTCGGGATTTGTTGTAGGTGTATATGCATACACGTTGTTTGATTTCTTCGGAAGTACGCTTCTATCAATAATTTTTCCTTGCGGATTAATTAACTCAAACTTTATTGGGTGGTCATTTGGAATTGGATTTGCATTATCATTCAAAACAAAAGTTAAAAATAACTGATCTCCAGGTCTCCAAACTCCGCGCTCTCCGTAAATGTAGCCTTTAATTCCCTCTTGTAATTTAACTCCTGATACATCAAACTTACTCATCGACAATGCTTCACCATCATTTAATTTAATGTATGTTGTGTTTTTATTTTTAGTTACTACAGCAAAAAACGCGTTAGAAACATTATTGAAAGTAGTAACTCCATCTTTATTTGTAGAAGCTGATTCTATTGGTTGCATTTGTAAACTATACAAAGTCACATTTGCAGCTTCAATTGCATTTGTAGTAAGTATATCAGTTACTGCAACCAACGTTTTATTATTATTTCCTTTCTTTACAATTACACCAATATTTGTTGCTAAAATATTAGTGCTAATTTGTTTATTGTAATAATAAGAGTTAGTACATGGATTATCTCTATCTCTCCAGCTATAATCGTCGTAATAATCTTCATAATAATGAGGATTATCATAACTTTTTGTATTTATATCTTTTTTCCCAAAAACAATTGTTTTTGTTTCTGTTCCTTCAGCACATAAATAAGTAGAATAATCTTTATTGAACGAAAATTCTACTCTATACATTGCTCCATCTTCAACAGTTACAATTTCAGCTAAATCGATAGCAAAAGCATTTTCCTTACTTAAATCGACTCCTTGATTACCAAGATTTACAGTATATTTTGCAATTGGACGACCTACATAACGTAAATTACCCTGATTGCTTAAATTATTGTATTGTAAAAACTGTAATACATTGTCTTTATATATTTTGTAAATAGTTGCATCAACTGCCTTTAAGTTAACCGCTTTAAAATTGATTTTTAAATTACTAGAGTTTGGTAATATTGATCCACTTTTAATAAAGCTAACAGCAGGTTTCAACTCTTCAAAATATACTGTTTTAATAATATTTTCTTTTAAAGTGTATCCATCTGCACTTTTAATTCCTTTAAAAACCTCAATATCTATCTTTTCTGTATAAGATGCTTTTGGATATAAAGTAACTTTGTTGTTATTTACCTTGTATGTAAACTCTCTTTTTTGAGTATTTAAAAACTGAATAAGACCTTTTAAATTTTGAGACTTTTGTAACGGATCTGAAAAACTTATTTCTATATGTTGCTTATCTGTATCTACAACATCAATATCTAACACTTTAAAGTTATTTTTTCCTATAATAGTAAGTTCTCTTTTACCTTTCGACTCTGATTGAATAGAACTCCCATTCCAAGTTACTGATAATGATTTATCGTCATCATAACGTTGAATACTATCAACTTTAAAATATATTTTTGAACTAAGTTCACCTACTTCACTAAATTTTATTCTCTTTGACTTACCGTTATAAGTTGCTTTTACTAAATCAGTTAATTTAGCTGTTTCTACAACATCACTAGCTATAATTTCACCTTCTACAGCATACAAATCTTTAGTATATACAGTTGGCGATTGTAAAGAAACATTAAAAAGTAGTTCTTTGGTTTTTAACTTAACGGTAAAGTCTTTCAACTCATCATCAATATCTTCATATAACTTTGATAAGTGAAGTGTTACCAAATACTCTTGATTACTTTTTAGCTTTTCTGCCGGTATAAAAGTAATTTCGTTTTCGTTTACAGCAACCTCACCTTTAACCTCTGGTGAAACTGTTATAACTTCATTCGCATCAAAATTTGTAGCGGCTTTCCTTTTTAATACAAATTTTAAATTTGGTGTTACCGATATTAATTTATCAGGAAACACACTAATATACTCACTAAATTCATTAACATTACTTTCTGTAGTAACTGATTTTTTACACGAATTAGCAATAAGCACTAAGAAGATTAATGCTAGAGAACCTAAAGTTTTTCTCATTTTTTTTAGTAGCTGTAATTTCATTTTTTTTGAAGTTTTAACTTTCTCTATTCTTTATAAAACTACTGAAAAATCTTTTTAAAAGATGATCTATTTAGAATTTGTAGCAATTTGTTTAGTATCCGTAATTAGAATCGGTATTTATCAGCAATTTTCTAAGAGAATTTTTTAATAACAAAACTAGCTATTTTTTAAGCTATTTATTACACAATTCGTTTTTATATTTTTTATTTTTACAGTCTCAATAAAACATTATGCTTGGACTACAATTTGACACAAAAACTTCATGGGTTGAAGTTGCTAAAAACGGATTAGAACAATTATTAACCGATCATGCTTTTGCTGAACAAAAAGCTGCTTCTAATGCTGTGTCAATTATCATCAACTATTCAGAGGAAACTGAACTTGTTAAAGATATGAGTGATATTGCCATTGAAGAAATGGAACATTTTAGAATGGTACACAATTTAATGGTTGAACGAGGAATGGTTTTAGGGCAAGCTAGTAAAAATGATTACGCTCAACGATTACAAAAATTTTTTCCACATACTAAAGACAGAACTGAAGCCCTAATACAACGCTTGTTAGTTGCTGCATTAATTGAAGCTCGTAGCTGTGAACGTTTTAAGGTTTTTGCAGATAATATGGAAGATGAAGAGCTTTCTAAGTTTTATTTAGATTTGATGGTTTCAGAAGCAAATCACTACACCTTATTTTTAGGATATGCCCGTCAATATATGGATCGTGAGCTTGTTGACGAAAAATGGAACAGTTTATTAGCTTTTGAAGCTAAAATGATGTGCGAAAGAGGAAAAGAAGCAAGAGTTCACGGATAATAAATAAACTGCAAACAATTTTAAATAAATATCTTAAGTAAGTGTTTAGTAAAGAAGAATCTGCCCGGTTACGTAAAGAATTTTGGACAAGCTTTGGAAAATCTTTTCCAAGAAAATGGTTGTTGTATAATACTAAAATAAAAGGGTTTGCTTTTAAATTTCAAGCTGACAGAAAAAAAGCTTCAGTATGTTTAGATTTTGAACACCCTGAAGATGTTGCTAATGAACTACTTTATGATCAATTACTTTCTTTAAAAAAAATACTAGAAAGTGAGTATTTACCAGAAGTAATCTACGATGATAATTTTGAGTTAGACAATCATAAAATTATCCGAAGAATTTACGTTCCTTTTGATAAAAAATTTAGCATCCATAATAAAGATACTTGGCGAGATTGCTATGAATTTTATGTTGAAACTATGACACAGTTTGAACTATTTTTTTATGAGTATGAAGACTTTATCAAGCAAGCCATATAACACAGGAAAAACACCCTTTTTACTTACTTAAAGCACCTAAAATTTGCTTTTAATTGGTTTTTTAACATAAATTTGGCTAGTTTTTGATTAACCCCTTAACCCCCTAATCATGAATAACTACCCCCTCAAGTTATTAGTGCTTTGTTGTGCACTAATATTGACGTCTTGTTCGTCTAATGAAACTGAAATAGTTGACAACAACCCAGAAATGTCAATTACAGTAAGTGAAAAATCAATAGAATCGGACATTTTGACCCTTATTAATAACTATAGAGTTAATAATGGTTTTTCTTCATTAAGTAAATTAGAAGTTATTAAATCACAAACTAACAATCATACCAACTATATGATTGAAAAGAATGAGGTTTCACATGACTTTTTTTACCAACGCAAAGAGTACTTAACGCAAAATGCTAGCGCTGTAAGTGTTGCTGAAAATGTAGCTTACGGTTATTCAACAGCTGAATCTGTTGTTAATGCATGGGTTAAAAGTGATGGTCACAAGAAAAATATTGAAGGTGACTTTACTCATTTTGACATTACTGCTGAAAAAAGTGTTGATGGTAAATGGTATTTTACCAACATCTTTGTAAAACAATAGTGAAGAAAATAAAACCTCAATTCAATGTGCGAGATTGAATCAGAGCAAAAGAAAACTACTATACGGAAGACTAATTACTTATTTTCACTTTTATAATCATTAAGATAATAGTGAAAAAAAATAAAAAAAACCCCAATTCAATGTGCGAGATTGAATCAGGGCAAAAGAAAACTACTCTACGGGAGACTAATTACTTATTTTCACTTTTATAATCATTAATGATTATAAACTTTGATCGTCTATTTTCTTGATGTTCTTCTTCGGTACATTTAACACCGTTAGAACATTTATTTATCAATTGCTTTTCACCATAACCAATAGCGCTTTGAATTCTGTGTTTAGCTATGTCACGTGAATAAATATAATCTCTAGTAGATTTTGCTCTTTTATCAGATAAAATTTCATTGTATCGATCACTTCCTCTACTATCTGTATGGGCTTCTATCTTAATAATCATTTTCGGATTATTTTTTAACACTCTTACTATGTGTTCCAACTCATAAGCAGCATCTGGTCTGATATTCCATTTATCAAAATCAAAGAAGATGGGATCAATTACAATCTCGTTTCCAATAATTAACGGTGTTAAATATAAATCACGTTCTATTTCTACTCCTCTTATATCGGTCGTTTCAACATTTTCTATAAAATCATCTTTATAATCTAGTTTTGTACCTCTTAATGTGAATTTTTTCTCACACTCTACTTCAAAAATATAAGAAGCATCTTCTTGAGTAACAAACCTTTTAACTACCTTACCATCAGTATCTATTAATTCTACTAAAGTGTTAGGTAAGAGTTCTTTTGTTCTTTTATCAAATGTTCTTCCTTTTATAAATTGTTTACATTTAAAAGTTTGAAATCCATAAATGTCATCTTCTCCTTTACCATCTGGTCTATTGGAAGAAAAATATCCTGTTTTTCCATCTTCATTATAAAAAAAGGCAAAATCATCATAACCACTATTAAACGGAGCTCCTATATTTACTACTTCAGAAGAATTATTTTTTAGCAAATCTGATTTATAAATATCCAACAATCCTAAATTCTGATAGCCATCTGAAGAAAAATACAATGTGTAATCTTTTGCTATAAACGGAAACATTTCTCTACCTATAGTATTTATTTTATCTCCTAAATTCGTAACCTTTCCATAACCTCCATTAGGCAAAATTGCAACTTTATATATATCGGTTGCTCCAAAACCTCCTGGTCTATCTGAAGTAAAATATAATGTTTTTTCATCTGGACTTAATGCTGGGTGCCCACTAGAATATACTTTGTCATTAAAAGGTAATTCTTCAATATTATCCCATTGACCATTAACTAAAGTTGCTTTGAAAATTTTTAAGTTTGATGTACCTTTTTTATCGTACTCTAGCTTATCTTTTTCATCTAGGTTGTTCCTAGTAAAATACAATGTTTTTCCGTCTTTAGTAATAGTAACATTTGATTCATGGAAGCCAGTATTAATTTTTGAAGAAACAATTGGTATGATATCTTCTAAATCAACCTTATTATTATCTTTTGTAATAATTTTAGCTTGATATATATCTAAATATGGCTGATTATTCCATTCATAAATTTCACCTTTATCATTTCTTGTAGAAGCAAAATACAGCTTTTCACCTTGTACATAAGAACCAAAATCTGAGTTTTTAGTATTGATGTCTAAATTTGCTATTTCTACAGAATCTTTATTAAGTGTTTTTAGCTTATCATAATCAACATTTCCAATTTTTGAAACTGCATCAGGTATTTTTTGTAGCCATTTATCTGCTTTTTCATATTCACCAATGCTTCTAAGTGATTGTACATACTTATATATTGCTTCATCACTTAAACCTTCATTTCTATTGGAAGCAACCCCATACCAATAAGCTGCTTGTTTAGAGTTCGAATTATTATAATAACAATCTGCCAACTTCGTTATCATATCTACTCCATCATCACCTGCATCAATCGCTTTTTTATAGAATTCAGCAGCCTTTATGTAAGAGTATTCTTTATAGAATTTATCAGCTACTTTTCTTTGAGAAAAAGCAAAACATGATAAAAAAAGTAATATTAATGTAATTTTTGTTTTCATAATTGTGCTTTTTAAAAGTATCTAGGTGATTTTGTTCTATAAGCTTTAGGATGTAACTCAAACATCAATAATACTTCGTGAGTACCATTTGAATATTGGTTAATATCTGATAATGGATGCTCGTAAGCATACCCTATTCGAAACTGACGAGAGACTTGGAAATCTACCAAAGCTCCTAATGCTCCTGTATACTCATTAATTCTATAAGATCCACCCAACCAAAGCTTTTCATTAAACAAAAAGTTTGCTGTAATATCATACGATAAAGGCGCTCCGTTTGTTGCTTTAATTAAAGTTGCTGGTTTAAATTTTACATTATCGCTTAAATCAAACACATAACCTCCTGTTAAGTAATAACTCACCTTATCTACTACTCCATAATTCACTCCATTAACTTCTAAGTCATTATGGTCAATATTTAATAATCTCGGAGCTGATAATCCAACATACCATTTGTTGGTGTGCATCAGTACCCCACTACCTATATTAGGTTCCCACCTATTTTGAATTCCTGAGATACCTGGATCAGATGGTTCAGCAGCTATTAAAGCATCATCAATATTATATTGAGTAAAACCTGCTTTAAGACCAAAGGCTAATTTTACGGTACTATTTAGTTTAATAGTGTAAGAAAAATCTCCGTACAAATAGGTAAACTTTTCGTATCCAAGCTTATCGTTAATAAACGATAAGCCTAGACCGATTTTATCATTCCTTAGAGGTGAGTGAACAGATAAGGTTTGTGTTTCTGGTGCTCTATCTAATCCTGCCCACTGACTTCTATGCAACCCAACAATACTTAACACTTCTCTACTACCTGCATAAGCGGGGTTTATGGAAATTGTGTTGTACATGTATTGAGTAAATTGCGGTAACTGTTGTGATTGTGCGGTAAAAATACCTGCAAATAGTAACACAACAATTGCTTGTAATATTCTGTAATTATGGTTCATAGCTAATAATATTATTTGGTTCCTAAATAAATTGCTCCTGTAAATGGTTTTAAACCACTATTTTCTAATATTACAATGTAGTAATATGTACCTGCTGGTAATCTTTTAGCCCCTCCAAACGTAGTTCCATCAGAAACTCCATTCCAATTATTGGCATAATTGTTAGACTCAAAGACTTGTGCTCCCCAACGGTTAAATATTTTCACATTTACTATAAATCCACAAGATTCTACTCCTGTTATTTCAAAGAATTCATTCCATGAATCTCCATTAGGGGTTACTGCTTTTGATATTACCACATCTTCTTGTCCACATGGTAATACAATACAGTCATCATTTATATTAATCGTAACTTTTGTTGACGTTAAACATCCATTATTTGGTGCTGTATAGGTAAATACATAATCTCCTAAACTTAAACCTGATGGATCGAAACTTGCATCGTCTGATAATACTACATTTCCTTGTGTAACTTCCCAACTACCTTCTTCACTTGGGTTAGCTACATAATCATTTAAATTGATTTCACCATCGTCTATACATTTAGAATCGGCTATTTCTGTTACCGATGTATTAACTGTTACTGTAATATATTGTGTAAAGTCTGCTACATTCCCACAGTCATCTGTAACTGTCCATGTTCTAGTTATTGTATAGTCACTATCGCTTCCATCAAATGTGCTTGTTTCTTCAAAGTTTGTTTGTGTTACGTTTGCTGAACAATTATCCGTAAATTCTAAAGTAGGAACCTCTGGAACATTATCACATTCAACTATAATATCTTCTAAAGTAGAAACTAATTCTGGGGCTTCATTGTCTTCTACAGTTATTACTTGTGTATGAGAAGTCTCATTTCCTGCACAATCTTCCACCATCCAAACTCTAGTAATTGTATATGCTGAAGCACATGCTCCTTCTTCTCTAGTAATTCCTTCTGAATAATTTACTGCTACTGAAGCATCACAGTTGTCAGTTGCTGTTAAAACTGCGGCTGCTGGAACTGCATCACAACTTAC
>NZ_JADN01000012.1:0-8197 GCF_000518405.1 Tenacibaculum sp. 47A_GOM-205m
GTATAACCGTCAGTTACGGGTTAAATTAGCGATTATTTTCGGTTTAGAACTGGCGTTAGCAATTCCGAGTGGATTCGGACGTAGTCGAATCCGCCGTAATTGCGGTTATACATTGTTGTAGGTAGTTTTTTATTCAATATTTTCTTTTTCAATTATCAGGTCAACAAATTCTGCATCTCTCAATAGTCCGATTATAAAGTCAAAATCTTCTTTCCCAAATACTTTTTCAAGTTTTTCAGTCCCGATAATTTCAATTATACAATCTCCTGGAAATCCAGGTCCTTCCGCTGTTATTGCGTCATTAAAAGCGTCAAGATTCTTTCCGAATAATTTTCCAGATTCAGAGTCAATTTCCGCTACATATTTATTCCAAAAGTCTTCTTTGGTTTCGCAAAATTCTCCGTTTATGAAAATCTTTCTTCTATGTCGAATTTTTCCGTATTCATCTTCGATAATACTAACGAAAGTGTCTTTTCCATAAGCCATTTTGTCAAACACTTTGGAATATCCATAATTCAACCATCTTTTGTAAATCAATTTGTCATTGAAATACAAGTAAAGCTCATTATCGTCCTTAATTTCTTTTCGTATTATCACGGTTTCTTAAATTACCTACAACGGTCTCGGCTATGAGTAGTTGTGTGGTTTAGCACTTAACTTTACAAGTACACACCAAACTGAAAATCCGCGAGGATTTTCAGAAGTAGGCGAGAACGAGCAATTACTTATAGCCATTGTTAGCACCAGTTTTTATTCTCCAATATCTTTAATTCCGTTCAACCACTTTATTCCGATATTAGTGGTTTTCTTAAATTCAGCCATTTCTTGTTCTGTCATATAGTCAATTACTCCATTTTGACCCAACCCAATAAAAGTCAACTTTTCACTATTTTTTAATTCAGAGTTTAGCTCCTGTATTTTATCAAATAATGAACCATCAACCCAATCGTTATCGATTCTCAAATTCCATTTATAATTTTTTCCATTTAAGTCAAAAGAAACCCAAGCTTTCTCGTTGTCTATATCAACGAAATCTTTAATGTTTTCAAAGTTCAGTTTGGTTTTGGATATTCTTTTGATGTTTTTAAGTATGTCGATATAAGAACCATTGTCTTCGATACATTCAGCATCGAAATGCCAACAATCATTCGTAATTGGTGTCCAAGGTTCTCTTTCTATTGTAGAACCTAAAGCAACATACATTAGAACCCAAGTATCATCTTCAAAATCAGATTTATCGTATGATTCAAGTAGCGTTTCTTTAGTAATTCCGCTATTCAATTTGTATCCCAATTCTTTGTAAGTTTTAAGTTGTTCCTCAAAACTTACTTTTGGAATTTTCTTGACGTTTTCTTTTAGAAACTTATAGGTTTTAAAACCTGTTAGAATTAAAAAAACACTTATTACTATAATTATCGATTTTATCATTTTTTTCAAATTGGTGCTAACGTATTTGTGTATGATTTTTTGCGGGAAAAGGACGCGAGTCGTTTTCCGTTGTTGCGGAAAGATAATTAATAAGATTGAATTTCCGTTAAGGAAATTCAGCCGCAATTAATTATACACGGTGTTAGCACATGTTTTTTATATTTCTTTTACTTTATGAGTCAAATCTGGTTTTTTAACCTCAAAAATATATGTAGAGAATGTCATATTTATAACATCATTTTTAGGGAATTTATGTGCTGGTCTACAACGGATTCTTGAGAATAATTTGAAATTCGGATATTTTTCTAATCTCTTGTTTATATATGATTTTGTTGCTTTATCAAGTTTAAAGAGATTAAAAACTAAAAATGTATTATTAATCTCTACTATTTCATTCTTCTTTTGAGAATCTTCATGAAAGCAAATATCAAAATCCGCAATTAATTGATTAATTTTTTTATCAAACCCTGCAAGAATAAAATAGCATTTTACATTTGGTTGTTCTATAAACAGATTTTGTAATCTGATTAAATCCCAAATCATTGATCCTAAAGAAATGTTGCTATTTCCTATCCATTTTGATTCAAAAGCATATTTCCATTTAGAAGAATCGTCTGTCATTACAAAATCAATTTGTAATGGTCTTCCTTGTTCATTATTACTACATGGATGGTTAATTTCAGTTAAGGTTTTATATTCTGTAATACTATTAAGTATTTGTCCAATGGGGTATGATAAATACTTCTCATTAAACAAATATCCTCTAAAGCAGTTGAATTCGAACAATAGCCATCCAGATATTCCTTCACTTATTTTTCTCTGAATATTATTTAAATTACTCATAATTTTTTGGAATTAAAAAGACTGACTCCAAAAAGAGTCAGTCTTGAACAAGGAGCTTTAGTGTCTCAAGCAGGACTCGAACCTACATATGATGGTTAAAAATCTTAGCTCCTTGTTTAAATGCCGCCATGTTTTTCCATTTAAACTATTGAGACATCTATAATTTTTTCTTAAAGATATTTATTTTTTTTCAATATGTGCTAACGTATTTGTATAACTGTTGTTACGGGATTAAAGTTACATATTTTGTTTAAAAACTAGCGTTAGTAATTACCGAGTGGATTCGGACGAAATCGAATCCGCCGTAATTGCGGTTATACATTGTTGGCAACTGGCTTTATTCAATTATTGCTTGTTCTTTATACTTTTCCACAAACTCTTTTGCTTCTCTCATAGATTGAGGATATTCAGCGTAATTAGCTAAAGCATAAATTTCTCCTTTCTCATTTTTGAATACTTTTTCCCATACGTGATGGTATAAAAATCCTTGTTCCATTAGAAATTTAGCCACATTCCATTTCTTAACATCACTTTGTTTTGGCGGTCTAAATCTGTGAGTAACCTGCTTCATTAAAGCTCCGCATTCAGGACATTTAGATTCACGAATGTTGTCCCAGTCTGTACCTTGATTGTATGATTTTCTACAATTAAAACATACGTTCTTATGTCCCATTTTTAATTCGGTTTTTTATTTGGTCAAATTTTTTCTCTCCAAGTTCGGTCTTTATCAGTTCAGCATTCTGTTCAATCAAGTTTTTAAAAGTCCAAAACTCGGTTTGTTTTTCAGTCCAGAATTCAGTCGGCAATCCAGAAACAGCGACAAGTAAATCGCCCTCATAAAAATCGCCTTCAGTCAATATATTCCGTTCAAGTTTTTCAAGAGCAACTCCGATTAGATATTCAGTTCCGATTTGTTGGGAAATCAAAAGTCTTATTTGTTCGTTGGTCAATTCGGCGATACTTATTTTTCTGTATTGATAGCACTTTTCAACCAAGTTAGTCGGAAATTCAGAAGGATTTTTCCAAATATTTTTTTCCAATTGTTCGATTGATTTTGTTTCCATTCTTGGTTTTTTCAGCTTGTTGCCAACGTTTTGGGCTATGGTTTCGTTGCGTGAAAATCCGCGAGGATTTTCCGCGGTGTACCGAAGATAGCAAATTTGCGAGGACTTTCCGCGAGGAAAGTCAGCAGCAATGAACTATAGCCGGTGTTGGCGTGTCGTTTTTTATTTCAAATACTGTCCAAAGTATTCATCAACTATTTTTTTATTGAACTTATCTTCTCCTCTCCAATATTCAACAAAAGCCCAATCGTGTCTTCCTGTCGTTGGTCTGTCATAACTTTTAGGTTCTAAAATTTCACAACATCCAAGAATTTCCATTATTGTATGTCGTTCATTTTTACTTCCTTTCATAACATCCTTTAATCTATCTCTTAGTTTACCTGGATATTCTCCAAACTCTGAATTATTGATACATTCTAAAATGTCTTTAAAGGTCTGAATGTCCAATTCTGTTGGCTCGGATATGTTTTCTTGTTCAAATAATTTTAAGTCAAGATAATTATACAACAAATCTGAATGTCTAACTCCGCTCCATTTAATTCTCTCAAAGTTTAGAACATTAAGGTCTTCATTTTTATATTCGAAAATTTCGGGACGATAGAATTCCCTTTTTCCTTCAAGTATTAATTTGGCATTGAAATAACTAGCAATAGCTGAACGCCAATCAAGTCTTTTATTGGTCAAACTAGATAAAAATCCATCAGTAATTTTCTTTTTATCTATGATGTTCAATAATTTTTGCAATTTAGATTTGACCTCTTTCATAGACATTGAAATTGGGTCAAACATCAAACCTTTTGATTTGGCATATTCAAAATCTGTAGGGTCAGCTTCAAATTCACGTTTCCAACCTTGAGAAGTCCAATATGTTTTAAATAAAATTGATTTTGCCTTTTTATCCATTATGTTTTTTCAAATGCACGCCAACGTTTTGTGTATGGTGCGTATCCCGAAGGGTATGCACTATACACTTTGTTATGGGCTTTTATTTTGGAATTCCCTTTCGTGATTCGTTTGACATCCATGAATTTATTCGACCAATGAATTCCCAGACATCACCTTCGCTAGGTTTAACAAAACTTGGGTCATTTGGGTCAGAGCCCATCTTTTCAAACATTTGAGAAAGCCATACTGACTTATGAGCAGTTACACCTAGGTTTTGCAGCCAATGCTCGACCTCTCCAGTTCGAACAGTGAATATTCCATATTCCTCTAATTGATTAAATAAATTATTTGCTGCTTCTTTTTCCTCTTGCGGTAATGCGTCTACACCACCATCTGTTTTCATATTAATACTTAGTTCTGAAAACTTGTTCTTGAGTAAGCTTCTAGTCTGACCTAATGGTTGGTGGCTTATTTCAGGAACAAAAGAAGACTTAAGTGCATTAGTCCAGTTGCTTCCTTCATTTTTCAGAATATCAATATCATAAATTCCAACTGCTGGAATCCCCATTTCTCTTAATGGCTTTACAATTTTCCAAATTGTATCCTTACCAACAGCATTGATGAAAAGACAATTGTCAACCCCTTTGTCAGAGTCAAACTCCAAAAGCCGTTCATTCACTTCTTGATAGAAAGCTCTATCTGAATCTCCTTCCGTAACAATTACATGCTTGTAGAACAAAGCATTAAGCACCCCTGTTGAACGAAGTAAAGGATCCTTCATTAGAGTGCTTATTTTTTCTTTGTCCAATAAACGAGCGGTACCAACGTCATTCGAGTATGTTAGTCGCACGATGTTGATTGAAGCACCACTTTGTATACAACCCATTAAGAAATTGGAACTATGTGTAGACACAAATAGTCTATTCAAATCAATTTTAGCCGAAGTAGCTATCTCTTTTCCAAGCTTGAATGACAGAGATGGGTGAAGAAATGCCTCTGGTTCATCTAGAATGGTAACTTTTGGACTTCCAGCTACTATTGATGTTATAATACCTGTAAAAGCCTTCACGCCATCACTCGCTAAGGTAATTTCAAGTGCTTCTTTATGGAAATCAACGGCCTCCTTATGAAGTCCCCTTTCCACTTGATGATTTGCAGGAGCTGTTTTTGAAAGTCTAATTCTTAACTGACCTGCATTTGTTGGGTCTAGGACAAAATACAATCCAAATGCATCTTCAATGATTCTTCGAACCTCTAATCGTTTTTCATCATCAGAGAATAGAATAGCTAAATTGTTTGATGGTGAAGACTGTAAATCACCAAGTGGTTGCTGGTTTATCAACGAAATCCTATTGAGAGCATCAAGTTTTAGAGTTTTGTATGATAGATAATATCTACAAAAATTATTCTTTTGTCCGTTTGGGTTAGTCAATATCTGATTTGGCAGTTGTTCATTAACTTGATGTCTTGAACGACCGTCTCCAAAAAGTATGTTACCTTGATTTATACGTTCATTTGCACTTGGTGTTAGAGTGTGATTTTCTATTTCTCTAGTCCTTTGTTCTTCACTGAGTTCATTAAAACTGATATCATCAATCAGTTTGAAAGTATGATTCTTGACTCCATTTTGACTGAATTGCTGAATCTCAGTCAAGAGTTTACTTTTTCCGGAATTATTCGGCCCAACAAATACCGTTACAGGGGAAGTTTCAATAAGAAGTTTTTCTCCAGTTGGATGTGAACCAAATTGTATTTTAATGTCTTTTATCATTCTGTTTTAATTGCCCATAACGGTCTCGTATAACCGTCAGTTACGGATTTAAAGTTAATGATTTTCGGTTAAGAACTGGCGTTAGCAATTCCGAGTGGATTCGGACGTAGTCGAATCCGCCGTAATTGCGGTTATACATTGTTAGGCAACGTTTTTTTTGCTTTTTCGATTCGTTTTAATGTTGTCTCTTTAAATTTCTCACTTAATTCCAAAATCAAATCTTGATGTTTTTCCAGTTCCACTAATTTCTCCCAATTCTTTTCTTTTTCTAAATGACTTGAAATTGATGGAACAAGATTTTTTGGAAAGGAATAATAAAATTCTTCTGGGTTTTTTAAATCGGCTAATAGTTTTTTTATTTCTCGATGCCTATTTAAAATCTCAAAGTACTTTTCGGTCGATTTTTCCTTTTTCTTTATTTGGGTTTGATTGTCAGATTTTAATTTTAAAATTCTCTCAACTTTTTCTATTTGTTCTGATGTAAGTCCTACTGGAATATATACAGTTCCATACCATCTGTCATCATAATCATCGTGAGAAAGTCCTCCCCAAACAGGAACTTTTCCGTTATTCCATTCGTTCAGAGAATTATTTAGTCGTTTGTTTCCTTTTGGCGTGTAACCAAGTAATTCGTCATTTTGATTGTAAATTCCAACAGCATACATATCGTGAGAATTGTCTTCGCATCTTGCGATTCCGATAAAATCTCCGCTATGAACTTTTGGATTTAGATTTTGATAAAACATTCCTTTCATATCGAAGGTTTTAATTCCTTTTTTCTTGTAAAGAATTTTCTCTTCTGTAATGTCAATCCCATTTGTGTTTTTTGATAAGTTTTGTTTATGTGGAACAACTTTTCTTTGAACATTCGAGCTTTTTTTCGACTTATTTTTCCCAATGAAATAAGCAATTACGATGATGATAATAATTACTGCTATAAATTCTACCATAATTTTTTTTTCAAATGTTGCCTAACGTGTTTGGCTATGGTTTCGTTGCGTGAAAATCCGCGAGGATTTTCCGCCGTGAACCGAAGATAGCAAATTTGCGAGGACTTTCCGAGAGGAAAGTCAGAAGCAATGAACTATAGCCGGTGTTGTACGTAGTTTTTTATTTTATATATTCCATTAAATATTCAAATTCTATTTTTGTCAGTTGAAAATTATGGTCAAATTTATAATTATATTCTTCGTTCAAAATTTTTGTATATCTGTCATTAATTTTATTCAGTGAATCTTCTTTAGTTATAAAGTCAAACAAGTAATTCTCATAAGGAAATTCACGTCTGCTATGAATTCCGCGTAATGCAGGACCTGTCATGTTTTTGTCTAATTTGTGACAAGCAGCACAATTAATATTGAATATTTTTTTTCCTTCAGTTGCATTATCCGTTAAGTTTGGTGAAACAGTTCCGCAAAAATTCTGTGGAATTTCAGTCGCACAACCAGGATATTTAGCTTTGCTAAAACTATACAGAAAGTAAGAAATTCCGATTGTCAAAATCAAAAATCCGCTTGAGATTATTAAAATCCGATTTGTCAATTTTTTCATAGATTTTCTCTCGGTTTACGGTTTGCGAAAATTACGTACAACGGGTTTGTATATGAAAAGTTGCGTGTTTGTGTGCGAGGATTTTCCGAAGGAAAATCAGAAGCTAGCAAACAAAGCAACTTACATTGGTTAAGCCAAAACTAGCAATTTTTTATATACGGTGTTGCCAACAGTTATTTTATTCTTTTCCATATCGTAAATCTTTTTTCAGTCCCAAACTCTAACTTTTCTTTCGATAAGTATTTTATTTTCAAGGAATATGGCTTAGAAAAGTATATTCCGTCTTTTTTTAGGATAAGGAATTTGTCTTTTAAGTACTTATCTCTTATTTTTTTGTCAAGATGTTCCTTATCTTTTGAAACTTTTCGATAAATTAATAAAGAATCTTTTTTGATTTCCCATTTTCCGAACTCTTTTTCATTATAATAATTGTCAGTTTTATTAAATGTCAAAAATGTATCTGATTCTTCGTCAGATTCAATGATTTGTGGCTCATTAATTTTGTCCGCTATTTTTTCTTGGGTTGTTCTTAAGTCAACTTTTTTTTCAAACTTCCACTTTCCAATAATCAGTTCGGATTTATTTTGAGAATAACAGGTCAAAAACCCGAATAGAAATGTTATTAGAAGTGCGTTTTTCATAATTGTTGGCAACG
>NZ_JADN01000001.1:0-4171 GCF_000518405.1 Tenacibaculum sp. 47A_GOM-205m
AACAGGGTGCTTGCACCGCTGACGACCGGCGAACGGGTGCGTAACGCGTATAGAATCTGCCTTGTACAGGAGGATAGCCTTTAGAAATGAAGATTAATACTCCATAATGTTGGGAAGTGGCATCACTATCTAACTAAAGATTTATCGGTACAAGATGACTATGCGTCCTATTAGCTAGATGGTAAGGTAACGGCTTACCATGGCAACGATAGGTAGGGGGTCTGAGAGGATTATCCCCCACACTGGTACTGAGACACGGACCAGACTCCTACGGGAGGCAGCAGTGAGGAATATTGGTCAATGGAGGCAACTCTGAACCAGCCATGCCGCGTGCAGGAAGACTGCCCTATGGGTTGTAAACTGCTTTTATACAGGAAGAAACAGTCGTACGTGTACGGCCTTGACGGTACTGTAAGAATAAGCACCGGCTAACTCCGTGCCAGCAGCCGCGGTAATACGGAGGGTGCAAGCGTTATCCGGAATCATTGGGTTTAAAGGGTCCGCAGGCGGTCAATTAAGTCAGAGGTGAAATCCCATAGCTTAACTATGGAACTGCCTTTGATACTGGTTGACTTGAGTTATACGGAAGTAGATAGAATAAGTAGTGTAGCGGTGAAATGCATAGATATTACTTAGAATACCGATTGCGAAGGCAGTCTACTACGTATATACTGACGCTCATGGACGAAAGCGTGGGGAGCGAACAGGATTAGATACCCTGGTAGTCCACGCCGTAAACGATGGACACTAGTTGTTGGGCAATAGTTCAGTGACTAAGCGAAAGTGATAAGTGTCCCACCTGGGGAGTACGATCGCAAGATTGAAACTCAAAGGAATTGACGGGGGCCCGCACAAGCGGTGGAGCATGTGGTTTAATTCGATGATACGCGAGGAACCTTACCAGGGCTTAAATGTAGAGTGACAGGGCTAGAGATAGCTTTTTCTTCGGACACTTTACAAGGTGCTGCATGGTTGTCGTCAGCTCGTGCCGTGAGGTGTCAGGTTAAGTCCTATAACGAGCGCAACCCCTATCGTTAGTTGCTAGCAGGTAAAGCTGAGGACTCTAGCGAGACTGCCGGTGCAAACCGTGAGGAAGGTGGGGATGACGTCAAATCATCACGGCCCTTACGTCCTGGGCTACACACGTGCTACAATGGTATGGACAATGAGCAGCCACAACGCGAGTTGGAGCGAATCTATAAACCATATCACAGTTCGGATCGGAGTCTGCAACTCGACTCCGTGAAGCTGGAATCGCTAGTAATCGGATATCAGCCATGATCCGGTGAATACGTTCCCGGGCCTTGTACACACCGCCCGTCAAGCCATGGAAGCTGGGGGTGCCTGAAGTCGGTTACCGCAAGGGACTGCCTAGGGTAAAACTGGTAACTAGGGCTAAGTCGTAACAAGGTAGCCGTACCGGAAGGTGCGGCTGGAACACCTCCTTTCTAGAGAAAGATGGTGAGTTACATAAGAGGTTAATTTTACTCTTTGCTGTTAATTTTAAAAAATAGACTAAGATCTTAAAAAAAGAGAATTTTTAGATATTTGATATAAATATCTAAGCTGTCTAAGACAGTCTCGTAGCTCAGCTGGTTAGAGCGCTACACTGATAATGTAGAGGTCGGCAGTTCGAGTCTGCCCGAGACTACAATTTTAAAGAGATTAGTTAAAGGAAATTTTAGAAGTTGGGTATCCCAAGTTGACGTATAGGTCATCAATTAACTGATAACTGTTAACTGATAGCTGACTACTGAAAAGAAATGGGGGATTAGCTCAGCTGGCTAGAGCGCTTGCCTTGCACGCAAGAGGTCATCGGTTCGACTCCGATATTCTCCACCAGGCGATGCCTGGAGATAATTAATTTTATCTTCATGAGTATTGCAGGCAGATTGTGACTAACAAGTTTAAATACTTGTCAGTGGCGACTCGCCACAACGTTCATTGACATATTGGTAAAATGATATCGTAAAGAATCAAGATAGAGAGTTAGAGTAATCTAACAAAATATTTTTATAAGAACAAGAATTATAAAGAGCTCGTTGTAGTAGAGATACTACAGCAAAAAGTACAATAAGCTAAATAAGGGCGTATGGAGGATGCCTAGGCTTTCAGAGGCGAAGAAGGACGCGATAAGCTGCGATAAGCTACGGGGAGAAGCACATATTTTATGATCCGTAGATTTCCGAATGGGGCAACCCGTCATGTTGAAGACATGTCACACCTTCGGGTGAGCAAACCTGGTGAACTGAAACATCTAAGTAACCAGAGGAAGAGAAAACAAAAGTGATTCCGTTAGTAGTGGCGAGCGAACGCGGATTAGCCCAAACCAATGTTGTTACGGCAATATTGGGGTTGTAGGGCTGCGACATTAGAATCTTAGAGAACTAGAATCGTTTGGAAAGACGAACCGAAGAGAGTGATAGTCTCGTATAGGTAATCGAAGAGGATATAGCAGTACCCTGAGTAGTGCGGGACACGTGTAATCCTGTATGAATCCACCGGGACCATCCGGTAAGGCTAAATACTCCTGAAAGACCGATAGTGAACTAGTACCGTGAGGGAAAGGTGAAAAGAACCCTAAGTAAGGGAGTGAAAGAGAACCTGAAACCGTACGCCTACAAGCGGTCGAAGCACATTTACTGTGTGACGGCGTGCCTTTTGCATAATGAGCCTACGAGTTACTGTTACTAGCAAGGTTAAGATTTTAAGGATCGGAGCCGAAGCGAAAGCGAGTCTGAATAGGGCGACTTTAGTTAGTAGTAGTAGACGCGAAACCGAGTGATCTACCCATGGGCAGGTTGAAGCTGTGGTAACACACAGTGGAGGACCGAACCAGTTGACGTTGAAAAGTCTTTGGATGACCTGTGGGTAGGGGTGAAAGGCCAATCAAACTCGGAAATAGCTCGTACTCCCCGAAATGCATTTAGGTGCAGCGTTGATTAAAAGTTTTATAGAGGTAGAGCTACTGATTGGATGCGGGGGCTTCACCGCCTACCAATTCCTGACAAACTCCGAATGCTATAAAATGTTTTTCAGCAGTGAGGGCATGGGTGCTAAGGTCCATGTCCGAGAGGGAAAGAACCCAGACCATCAGCTAAGGTCCCCAAATATATGTTAAGTTGAAAAAACGAGGTTTGACTGCCCAGACAGCTAGGATGTTGGCTTGGAAGCAGCCATTCATTTAAAGAGTGCGTAACAGCTCACTAGTCGAGCGGTCGAGCATGGATAATAATCGGGCATAAACATATTACCGAAGCTATGGACTTTTAAAAGTGGTAGGGGAGCATTCTATATGTGCTGAAGGTGTGCTGTGAGGCATGCTGGAACGTATAGAAAAGAAAATGTAGGCATAAGTAACGATAAAGGGGGCGAGAAACCCCCTCACCGAAAGACTAAGGTTTCCTCAGCGATGCTAATCAGCTGAGGGTTAGTCGGGACCTAAGGCGAATCCGAAGGGAGTAGTCGATGGACAACAGGTTAATATTCCTGTACTTCTTATAACTGCGATGGGGTGACGGAGTACTGAAAGCACCGCGAACTGACGGAATAGTTCGTTGAAACATTTAGGTATTAGACTGGTAGGCAAATCCGCCGGTTTAGCTGAAGTGTGATAGTACCACAAGTCTTCGGATGCGTGGATAGTGTGCCTAAAATCTTCCAAGAAAAACCTCTAAGCTTCAGGTTATAAGAACCCGTACCGTAAACCGACACAGGTAGTTGGGATGAGAATTCTAAGGTGCTCGAGAGATTCATGGCTAAGGAACTAGGCAAAATAGACTCGTAACTTCGGGAGAAGAGTCGCCCTACTCCGGTAGGGCCGCAGTGAAAAGATCCAGGCGACTGTTTATCAAAAACACAGGGCTTTGCTAAATTGAAAGATGATGTATAAGGCCTGACACCTGCCCGGTGCTGGAAGGTTAAGTGGAGTTGTTAGCTTCGGCGAAGCAATCAAATGAAGCCCCAGTAAACGGCGGCCGTAACTATAACGGTCCTAAGGTAGCGAAATTCCTTGTCGGGTAAGTTCCGACCTGCACGAATGGTGCAACGATCTGGATACTGTCTCAGCCATGAGCTCGGTGAAATTGTAGTATCGGTGAAGATGCCGATTACCCGCAGCGGGACGAAAAGACCCCGTGAACCTTTACTATAGCTTCGTATTGACTTTGGA
>NZ_JADN01000002.1:0-2559 GCF_000518405.1 Tenacibaculum sp. 47A_GOM-205m
GGCGGATTCGACTACGTCCGAATCCACTCGGAATTGCTAACGCCAGTTCTAAACCGAAAATAATCGCTAATTTAACCCGTAACTGACGGTTATACGAGACCGTTGGCGGTAATTAGAAAATGAACAAACTACGATTGACATCTAATCCTGAATTAATTGAAAAGTTGACTGCCGACTTTGTCAAAACGGAAACTGATTCTAATACTTGGGGAACTCTTTATTTGTGCCCAAAAACAAATGAAAAGTGGCAAAAAATATATGTTGAAACTGAATATCACGGAGGCGGACATCCTGTTTTATTCAAATTACCAGACCCAAGAAAATTAGAATTAATCAATCTAATAATCGATTCCGAAAACCTTGACGAAATTGCTACTGCTTGTGCACTACTTGTGGTTAATGAAAAAGAACTAAAAGAGGAATTTAGAGAAGAACTCATTAATGCAATTGAGAATAAAATAACCCAAAAAGATTTTCAATGGAACAAATTGAACTCTGAAAAAATAAAATCAATCATTTCCGAAACACAACTTTTTGACAAAACTAACAGACGACCGATTTTAGGAAAGAAAAATATTGAGATAGAAAAGGACTTTGAATTTTACAAAGACATTTCTGAAAGAGCAAAAAAAATAATAACTACCGCCAACACCGTGTATAATTAATTGCTTTGGCAAGTAATTACTTGGAAAATTCCTTCGGAATTTTCTCAGGTCCGAGTTTGTTTACTAAATTAGGTGCTAGCCACCGCACCTAATCATACACCAACCGTTACCTGCAAGCTGAAAAAAAATGACCGAAACAGATAATAAAAAAGAAAATACGACAAAAGAAATTAAACTATATTCATCAAAAGCTATAAGTGGAGCGACTTTTTTAGGCGGACCATTAGCTGCTGGATATATGATTAGTGAAAATTTCAAAGCATTAGACCAACCTGATGAAGGACGAAAATCTTTAATCATTGGAGTTATAACCACAATAGTTCTTTTTGGCGGAATATTTATGCTACCAGAAAAAATGATTGACAAAATTCCAAGACAAATTATTCCACTTATATATACTGGAATTATTTGGGGAATTGTTGAGTGGAAACAAGGTGATATTCTAAAGGCTCATAAAGAAAATAATAATTCTTTTTTTTCTGACTGGAGAGCTGCTGGAATAGGATTTATTTCATTATTAATAATTGGAATTGGAATATTTGGATATGCATTTCTCTCTACAGATAACAAGCTAAATGAAAAATATGATAGAGAACTTGCTCAATTCTCAAAAAATGAAAATGAAACTTTAGTTTTTTATGACCATTTAAATACAGGAACGAACTATTCTTTACTTCAAGAATTGAATGAAAAAACCATCCCGAAATGGAAAGAAAATATTGCAATAATTAATAAAACAAATCAATTTCAAGATTTACCTTCCGAACTAATTGAACAAAACAAAATATTATTAAAATATTCAGAACTTAGAGTCCAAGCGTTTGAATTATTTAGAAAGGCAATCATAGAAGATACAGACAAATATGCCCAACAATTAGAACAAATACATATTCAAATTGAAAAAGAACTTGGAAAACTGAATTAAGAAAAGCCAGCAGGTAACACCGTATAAAATTAATTGCTAGTGCAAGCCTACTTCCGAAAATCCTGCGGATTTTCTATTCGGTTTGTATTTGCTAAATTAGGTACTTAAACCACGCAACTAATCTTATACAAACACGTTGTGTTTAATTATGAACGACTTACCATTTGAAATACTTGCTTTTGGAGGACTTTTACTTTTGTACTTGGCTTTATACTATTTGTCTGAATGGATAATAAAAATTGAGTTGAAAAAGAAAAAGACTAACAGAATATCAAACGCAAAAACATACAAAACCATAACAAGACGTGGCGAAAAATATGATTATGAATTCCCACTGAATCCAAATATTGACGGATTTTGGATTAGACTTTTTGCTAAGTTATTCGACTACGGAATTTATTTGGGTATTTTTTATTTGATTGACAGATACCTGACAGAAATAAAACTTTACCCATTTTTGGTGGCATTTTTCGCTTTGTTTGTCATTAATCCGATTTTCGAGTCGCTAACTGGAAGAACGTTTGGAAAATATATTTTTGGAATGAGAGTCATTGACGACTTCGGAGGTAATCCATCATTTTTGACATCATTTATTAAGAACTTATTGCAACTTTTCAGCATAGCATTTTATATACTATCGAGTGCGACAATATTAGAAGATGAAATGTTTTTCCATAATAAAAGGACTTTTACATACACGATTTGGAATAAAGACAAAGAAAAAATATTAAGTGAATTAAATAACTAAACACAACAACGGCTAGTTCATTACGGCTGAAATTCCTAATCGGAATTTCGAGCCTTTTTGCTAAATTTATGGTTACGGCGGAATGATACTCGCGTACCATTCCGTAACGAAACCATAGCCAAAACCGTTGGCAAACATATGAAAAGACACCTACTTACTTCGATATTTGTTCTGATTTTGATAGTTTCTTGTAAACAAAAAGAAAATAAAAAAGCGGTATC